>VMGC01000005.1 GCA_007376385.1 Parcubacteria group bacterium Gr01-1014_8
GCAGAACGTCCGCATGAGTCGCTCTCGCTGCGATCTCCGCTTCAATGTATCATTGCTGCATTACCGGCACGAGAGTGCCAAATGTACTGGACCCGTACACTTGCTTGACAATAATTGCGTTAGGGTGCATAAAGCCACATAAGGGAAACCAGCGCAATTACACTATAATAAATAATTGCCTGGACATGAAAGTTATGCAGAATGTGTGCCTTGCAGCGGGTGCGAGCGTGATATTGCTCGCAGCTGTTTTTCTTGTATCGGTAACATTGCCGCTTGCAGTTTCGTATCATGATGGAGTCTTTGCATTTAATTCTACACAAATAGCGGGAGCGAGTGGAGACGGCTCAGGAGATGGAAGCGGTGATGGTTCGGGTGACGGCAGTGGAGACGGCTCGGGAGACGGTTCCGGCGATTCAAGCGGCGACAGTGGTGGGGATTCAGGAGGAGACAGCGCAGGTGATTCTGGTGGGGATAGCGGTGGGGATAGCGGTGGGTGTTGCGGTGATTCCGGGGGTGATTCAGGATGTTGTGGCGATTCCAGCGGCGACAGTTCAGGTGATTCAACCGGAGATTCTACAGGTGACAGTACAGGCGGCTGTTGCGACGGGGGCGGCTACGAACAGGCTTCTTACTACGGACAGGCACAATACTATTCACAGCCGCACTACTACTCACAAGGAGACTACTATTCCGAGGCCGGATATTACTCACAAGGCGACTATTATTCTGAAAGTCACTACTACTCACAAGGAGACTACTATTCCGAATCGAGCTATTACGCCGAACCTTCGTACTACTCGCAAGGTCACTACTACTCACAGGGGTCGTACTGCGACGATGACAGCAGTGGGGATTCTTCAGGTGGAGATGGAGGAGACGGATGCTACTCGCAATCAAGCTACTACACCCAGCCTGGATATTATGATCAGGGAAGCTATTACAATCAGGGCAACTATTACAACCAGGGTAGCTACCACTCGCAGTCCTACTATCAGAGCTACTATGACCGTGACGAACCGACGTGTTGGATAGAAATTGATTCAGACAACTATTGGTACGATAACTACAACTACGATTACTATTACGACCAGAATTATGGAAATCAGTCAGCGTCGCTTCGCTGGGGCTCATCCTACGCGACGTCTGCGGATCTGACAGACGTAGGCTCAGTCCCAACGAGTGGATCTCGAACAGTGTATCCAAACGGACCACGAACATACACGCTGACCGTATATGGCTCAGGAGGTTCGGACACGTGCAGCGCGTATTTCACGCCGCATCACGCTTCTCCGCCAGTAGTTCACAACGCACCGTATGTTGCTCTCACACAGATCCCATACACTGGATTTGGACTCGGACCAGTAGGGGATACATTCGCTTGGTTCTCCTTGGTGAGCGCAGCGTTCGCAGGTGCGGTCGCAGTGATGCATCTTAAAGGGCCCGGCATGGCGTTCGCCATAGGCTCGCTTATTCCGCAGATCCCTTCATTTAAACTTCCGAGTTTCGGGGCAAAAACTAAGCCTAGAAAGCGTCTCGTGTTGCCTGGGCAGAGGGAGGAGGAATAGAGGCCCTGGAACCGGCCTTTGCCTGCTTTTCTGAGCAAAAAGGGGCTAACCTCGTCAGCACTTGCATTTTTCTAGAATCGTTGTACTGTGCTCGGAGATGTTCAAATATGTGCCACCCCTATGGTGCTATTATTAAAAGTATTACTCGCTTGGAGGGAAACCAGCGAACACGTATGAATAAAGAAAAACTAGTCTTGAGAGTACGGAATCGCTCGATAGAGGCGATGATGGCCGTCGCGCTTTTTTGCGCAGTGTTTGCCGTTACTCCTTTCGCATCTGCGAGCGGCTCCGATTATTATTACGACAATAATTACTATCAGGGCTCGTACAACGATAATTACTACAATTACGGTAATTACAATTACAACAAGCCTACGTGCTCGATGACACTCACGTATGGTACTCCACGTACGTCGCAGAATTACAATTCGATCTACGACGAACCTGCAACCTTGAGTTGGACCACGTCGTATGCGAATTCAGCATACATTTCTCCAGACGTTGGGTCTGTGGGAATCAGCGGTTCACGCATCGTATATCCGCGAGGAAACCAAACCTACACGATGCGCGTGAACGGCTCATGGGGCGAAGGAAATTGTCAGGTAACTGCGGTTCATCCGTACGCGTCTGTCTACAACAGCTTCTACCATTCGCAGCCCTACGTTCAGCCGTACAATTACGGATACACGTATCCTGCAGTGCCAGCGGTATCGTATGTAGCGCTCAAACAGATGCCATACACTGGCGTCGGCTTCGGACCTATGGGTACAGCGATGTTGTGGCTCTCAATCATTCTTCTTGGCGCAGTAGGCGCAGGAGCGATCGCAACACGAAACGAAACCCTTCGAAAGCTCGTTTTCTTGCGCGGCTAAACGCTTCCACGCGAGCGAATTTCTTCCCTGATGCGTGATAGGAACTCCTCGCACTTTTGTGCGGGGAGTTTTCCTTTATCGCGGCTCTCCACGGTGATTGTCTGTGAATTCACTTCTTCGTCGCCAACGACGACAAGGTAGGGAATTTTCTCGACTTTTCCGGCACGAATGCGTTTGCCCAGAGTTTCTGCGGAATCGTCCATTTCGGCGCGGATCCTTTCATTCTTCAACATCGAGACTATTTCTTTTCCGTATGCAGCTTGTTTTTCTGAAACCGGAAGGACTCTAACCTGGATTGGAGAGAGCCAGAGAGGGAACGCTCCAGCATATTTCTCTATGAGGAATGCCATGATGCGCTCGATGGCGCCGATGGATGAGCGATGCACGACGAATGCGCGCTTCTTCGAACCGTCTGAGGCGACGTAGGTCAGGTCAAATCTGTCGGGCATGCAGAAGTCATATTGAACAGTGAACGCGGTATCTTCTTTGCCGTTGGCGTTCTTCATCTGCACGTCTATCTTTGGCCCATAGAATGCGGCCTCGTCCTTGGCTTCGATGTATTTTCCATCTCTTTTTTCCAATACCTCGCGCAGGAGTTTCTCGCTTTTTTCCCACGCAGCGTCGTTCTTGTAGTACTTTACTGTATTCGAAACGTCGCCCAAAGAAAGACGATAGCGATAGTCTTTTCCGTACGAAAGCCCGAAGACGCCCGCAATGTATTCGATGAGATTGAGGGCCTGACTCACTTCTTCTGCAGCCTGTTCTTCGCTGGCGCATACGATGTGAGCGTCAGCCAAGCAGAACGTGCGAACTCTCTGCAGTCCCATCAACTCGCCGGATTGTTCGTAACGGTACAATTGCGCAAGTTCGGCAATGCGCATCGGGAGTTCTCGATAACTTCGAGGTTTCGAGAGATAGAGTTCAAAGTGGTGCGGGCAGGTCATCGGGCGGAGCATGAATTCGTCGTCGTCAGTGACTATTGGGGGGTACATTGAGTCTTTGTAGTGAGGGTAGTGCCCAGACTTTTTGTAGAGGTCTAGTTTTGCGATATCAGGGGTTTTCACGTGCATATAGCCGCGCTTTATTTCCTCATCAATGACGAATCTCTCGAGTTCGCGGTAGATTGCCGCTCCCTTTTCGGTGAAGAGGGGAAGTCCTTTCCCTACCGTGTCCGAAAATGTGAAAAGGTCCAGCTCGCGTCCAAGCTTTTTGTGATCTCTCTCGCTCATCTCGTTGTCTGCCATATATAAAATGTATGTAACTAAAAATGCCCAAGCGAACGTACGATTTTTATCTCGTACACTCGCTAGGGCGATCTCGGACCGCGGTTCCACCTAGCTTTCCGCCGTTTGGCGGACACTTCTTCAACGGTCAGATTAGGCTTTCGCTCGCGCTCTCGCGCATTCCCGGTTGGTAGCCGAGACAATCTCTAACTCCACCATCGTAACGCGGCTTATCTTTGCGGTCAACATGACCGACATCGTATGTCGGTCATTCCAACGTGAAAGGGCGAACCTCTGCAATCTCTATATCTTTCAAGTATCGAGCAGTGTCGTTCTTGATAGCGCCAGGTTTTTCCTGAAAAAAATCTGTCGTCAGAACAGATGGAAAATTCTTTTCCCCGGAATAATCCAAGTAACTACTCCAGCGGTATGTATCCAAATGTTTCAGTGCGGCTGTCGTGCTACCTATGTTGCGGTTTCGCCAGTCTCGAGCAGTTTGCAGATAATCCAGTGGATTGAGATGGACATAGTGCAGAATGTGAAGGTAATGCGCATCAGATGTAATTCGAATTTTCTTAGTTCTTCCCTGAAACAAGTAACCGTTCCGTTTATAGCGTTGATTGAAGTATTTCGCGTAGCCTACATTAAGTTTTCGAACAAAAAGCGATAATCCTTTCTCGATCTGTTCTGTAAGCAGAAGGTGATAGTGATTCTTCATCAGGCACCAGCCGTGAATATCAACAATTCGCTTTCTCGATGACGGACCTACGAAGTCTGCCGTTTCTTTGCGTCGCCTTGTATTTTCTGCTGGTTTCGTATCGTTAAATTCGTACATGTCATGAACGAATCTGGCATAATCGAGTGTATCCAAAAAGATATTCTTTTTCTCAACCCCTCGATTAAGTACGTGATACAGCTCCATGCTGCAAGTATGACCGACATACGATGTCGGTCATAGAGGGTTATCCACTCGGGGTTACTGCTCCCAATGATTCGACTTACAATGTTCGACTTACGATGTCGGTCACTAGATGTCGGTCACTACTACATTTCTAAAACCCGCATGAGCGCGTCAATACGTGTAATGTATTGTGTCTGCAAATTGATGTCTTTGAAGACGTCCGGTGTGACAAGCTCACCACGCTGCAGCTTTTGTAAATCGTTTTGCGCTTTTGTAAGCGTCGCGATTGTCTTTTCCTTGAGTTTAGAAAAGACAGCTTCTGACATAAGTGGTCGAGCCATGTATGTGTCAAAAGCGTGAAGTATATTATCCCCCGCTATGTCCTCATTTCCTTTCCATTTCAACAATTCTTCAATGCCTGTTTCCACAACCTTTCTTGCCAAATCTCTATCGGTGCCATGCGTGTTCTCGTCGAGCAACATCTTTTTTGCTTTTTCAGTAAGGACAAGGAGTGTTTCGCCGCCTGGGTAATCTCCGCCATAGGAGTCTCTCGCTTTTATCATTTGTTGTGCGAGTCGCTGTGCTCTTTCGTCCCGGAATCCTTCCCAGTCGTTGCTTCCGCGTCTCTCTATCTCCTGCATGTCGCCATTATAACGCTTTGGCGCGGTCAACCACGAAACTCGTCTCGCCGTTGCGGTTTGAGAATTTGCCTTTCAGCATGACGCAGGAGCCGGGGGTAAAGAGCGAGCTGTTTTCTTGGAGCGTGCGCGGAAATGCCACTATCTCAACGCCGCCGGAAAAATCGGCAAGTTTTGCGAACACCATCTTTTCGCCGTTCTTTGTGAGGATGGACTGCACAGTCTCGAAGAATCCCGCGATGACCGTTTCGACGCCGTGGGGCATCTTTTCCCGCGCTTCTTTAAGGTTCATCTTTTGCCTCGCAAGCTTCTCCTTGTGTTTATCCAAGGGGTGGCCGGACACATAAAAACCGAGGAGTTCCTTTTCCCATGCCAATTTTTCTTCAATGCTTGCCGCCTCCTTTGAAACGAGAGGAAGTTCCCGCGAAATCGTCGCCGACTCCGCGCCGAAGAGCGAGCCCTGGTCAACGGGCGCGCTCAGGCTTTCTCGATGATACAAAAGAAGCATGTCAATATTTCCAAGGAGCGTATTCCTCTCGCCGAACTCGTCCAGTGCTCCCGACATGATGAGCGATTCAAGTGATTTCTTATTCAAATTCCTGTCGGTTATGCGAATGAGAAAATCGCCGATGGAGACATAGCGGCCATTTTTCTCGCGTTCTGAAATAATGGAATCAGAGACACCCGTGCCGAAGTTTTTTATGGAGTAGAGGCCAAAACGTATGGTCGAATGGTCCGTTACGGTAAATGTACCTCGACTTTCATTTACCGACGGCGGCTGTACCGCGAGCCCCATGCGGGAACATTCGACAACAACTTCGGCTATCTTTTCAACATCCCCAGCGTCCGCAGTGAGTACTGCTGCCATGTAATCGACCGGGTAGTTTGCTTTCATGTAGGCTGTCTTGTACGCAAGATTTCCGTACGAAGCGGCGTGTGCTCGTCCGAATCCATACGCCGCAAACGTCTCGATCTGTTCCCACAATTTTTGTGCGGCAGTCGGGGACATGCCATTTTTTATAGCTCCCTTTGTAAGGGTTTCTTTTTGCGCCGCCATTTCTTTGGGAATCTTCTTCCCCATCGCCTTTCGTAATTTGTCGGCCTCGAGCCACGTGTAGCCCGCAAGTTTTATGGCGATCTCGAGTACATCGTCCTGGTAGACGATAACGCCGTAACCGTTTTTGAGAATTGGCTCCATTCGTGGGTCGAGATATTTGACGAGCGTTGGATTGTGCTTTCGTTCAATGTACGCGGGAATGAAGGCCATCGGACCGGGGCGGTAGAGGGCGACCATCGCGTTTATGTCGTGTATGGTCGAGGGTTTTAGCTCCATTAAATAGTTTGTCATACCACCGCCGGCGAGTTGGAATACGCCGAGTGTTTCACCACGCGAGAGCATTGAATAGGTTGCAGGGTCATCGAGGGGAATTCTATCGAGGTTGAGGAGTGTGCCGAAACGCTCCTTGACGCGCTGTACCGAGTCGGCAAGGACAGATAGGTTTGTGAGCCCGAGAAAGTCGAATTTTAAGAGGCCTGCGTCTTCGACGGCATACATGTCGTACTGAGTGATGGTTTTGCCTCCTTTTGGGTCAAGCTGGACTGGGACGAAATCAGTGACTTTACCGGGCGCAATAACAACGCCCGCCGCATGGACGCCAACGTGCCGCGCGTTGCCCTCGACTCTCTTTGCAAGATCGATGATCTCGCGTGCATCCGCGTCTTTTTTGTATGCCTCTTTTAGTTCGGGGATGCTCCCTAGCGAACTGTCGATGGTAACGGGGAAGCCCTGCTTCCCGAAGGGTATCATCTTTGCGATCCTGTCCCCCGTTCCGTACGAATGGCCAAGCGCTCGCGCAACATCCCGCACTGCAGCGCGGGCGAGCATTGTGCCGAATGTTCCTATCTGTGCGACGTGGTCCTCTCCGTATTTGTTGCGCACGTAGTCGATGAGTTCATCGCGTCTGTTATCCGCGAGGTCCATATCAATATCGGGAGCAGAAGGCCGTTCCGGATTCAAAAATCTCTCGAAGGGGAGTTGATACTCGATAGGATTTACCGTTGTTATGCCGCACAGGAAGGAGACCAATGAGCCCGCTGCCGACCCCCTCGTGTTCGTATATATACCGACGTCGCGCGCGTGACGGAGGAGATCTGCAACAACGAGGAAATACGGCGAGTATCCCTTGCTGGCTATGACGGAAAGCTCATAGTCAACTCGTTCGACAAGTGCAGAGGTTTGCGCGATCCCTCGTTCGGTGAAACCCGCATATGCGAGGGCGCGAAGCTCCGTGTCGTGCGATGAATGAGGGGGGATGGGAAAATCGGGAAATACCCATCGGCCGAGCTCGAGTTCAACATTGCATGCATCAGCGATCTTTTTGGAATTTTCCAGCGCCTCAGGGATATCAGCGAATAGTTTTTGTGCGCGTGCTTTGGTGATGAACGAGAAATCATGTGCGTTCTCTTCGAACTCGCGGTTCAGCGTACGGCCAGTGCGGATGTTGTTCACGAGTTCGCGTGCTAAGGCGTCGTCTTTCTTGAGGTAGTAGCACTCATGGGCAGCAACTGGCGCGATACCAGCCACACGGACGAGCTCGAGAATGGATTTCATCGCCGCGTCATGCCCCTCTATTTCCGGGTGCCTGGTTATCTCGGCAAAGCAATCTGAACCGAATATCCCGCGATACCAAGCGCACGTTTGCTTCGCCTTGTCTTTAGCCCCGTCTTTCATTGCGCGGGCGTGCTCGCCCGAGTACGCGGGGAGTATCGCGATGAGCCCCCCTTTGTAGGTTTGGAGCAGTTCGTGATCTATCCGCGGACGATAGTAAAAGCCCTCAAGATGGGCGAGCGAGACCAGCTGAATAAGGCTTTTGTAGCCGGCGGGGTCCTTCGCGAGAAGAACAAGCCGTGAATGTCTGTCATCCACGCGATGTTCTTTGTCATGTCTCGTTCTCGGAGCGACAAAAAAATCCACGCCAATAATGGGCTTGATTCCCTGTTCCTTGCATTCTTTATAGAAGTCGATAGCTGCATATAAGTTGCCGTTGTCGGTGAGCGCGAGTGCTTCTTGGCCATCCGCTTTGGCTGCCCCTACAAGCTCTGGGATCTTCGGAAGGGCCTCCAAGAGCGAGTAGTGACTATGGGTATGGAGGTGTACGAAATCTGCTGTCTCTGCACGCGTAGACATAGGAGCAGTATACCCCGTGAGATAAAATTAAATTTCGTTTATTCGTGAATTATTCGCCATGTATTCAGCCTAGATATGCATAAACCTGCCGAGTTTTATCTCATGGGGTATATCGCACGCTATAATCAGAGCGTGGGAATTCGGTATGTCGTAGGGATCGATGAAGCTGGGCGCGGTGCACTCGCGGGTCCCGTATGCGTGGGAGCAGTGCTGTATCCGCTCGATTTCGACTGGCGAGAGGCATTTGCTCTTGTTACGAAGAAAGGAAAGCCGAAGCTGCGTGATTCAAAACAACTTTCCGCACAACAACGAGACGTTTTGTATGAATATATTGCCGCTCATGGCCGCTTGAAACATGCAGCAGCTTTTGTCAGCGCAGAGATCATAGACGCAATAGGCATTGTGAATGCAGCGCACGAAGCTGCTGCAGTTGCGATGTCAAAACTCGGTGTTGAGCCGGGGCGCGTTGCAGTGTTGCTTGATTCCGGGCTTCGCGTGCCTCGGATCTGGGAGCAGGAATCATTTATTCGAGGCGACGAGACGATACCTGCCATATCATGTGCGTCCATTGTTGCGAAAGTCACGCGGGATAGGCATATGGAAGAAATGTCGGAACGATACCGAGCGTACGGATTCGAGAGGCATAAAGGATATGGCACTCAGGAGCACCTAAAGAAGATACGATCTGACGGGCTTTCGTCATTTCACAGGGTAACGTTCTGCACAAATTTTTCTTCAGTCCCAGACTGATCGAGAAAACCATCCGATTGCGAGAATGTAATACGGCTTGAATTTTAGCGCTTCCCGAGCTATATTGCCCTCCATGGTTGTACGAATGCGGGTAAACCGCTCCAAGACAGGTAAGCGCCGAAGTCATCATGCGCTTGCTGCTGCTCGTCCCGTCACATGCGATTGCGGCGCAGAGCGGCTTAGCCACCGGGCATGCCCGTCGTGCGGCAAATATAACGGCAAGGTCATCATTGATGTCGTGGCTCGCGCAAAGAGACAGTCCAGGCGCGACAAGAAACGACAGAAAGAATTGCGCGCAGCGGGCCAGGAGAAGGACACTACTAATAAAGAAACTAAGCAAGAAGTAACCACGTAATATTCATTTTGTTCCGGTATTGTTGCTCTTTTGTATGAACCGCTCTTTCTTCCGCCCAAGGATACGAGGCTAGATGGTTCTCTATGGCTAACCGACATCTTGCCCGCTCAGTTGTTCTCCAGGTACTTTTTGAAAAGGACCAATCTGGCAGTGCAATGACGGAAGCGGATATAGAAGCGCGCCTTGCGGACTATGGAAAGGAATTTGGTGCCCGAGAAAACGACATTCCGTTCATGCTCCAACTCCTTCGAACTGCGCTCGCAAAGCAGAAAGAAGTCGACGAGGTCATAGTGAGCGCGGCGCCAGAGTGGCCGCTTGAGAAAATAGCTGCTATAGATAGAAATATACTTCGCCTTGGACTTACGGAGCTTTTGTATTCGGACAGGGCGCAAGTTCCGGCAAAAGTTGCAATAAACGAAGCGATAGAGCTTGCAAAGACATTTGGCAGTGCTTCATCGGGCCGTTTTGTGAACGGCGTTCTCGGCGCAGTGTATGTCGAACTTGGCGAACCTGGCAAAGAGGAAGGAGGACACAGAAAGAAAGAAGCCGACCCAAAAAAAATGCCCATGCAGCAGCTTGCCGGGGCAGTTGTCTACGCGAAGCATGAGGGCGATACGTATCTTGCGTTCGTTCACGATATTTTCGGCCATTGGACCATCTCGAAGGGAAAAATAGAAGAGGGAGAGAATGTGGAACAAGGCGCTATACGCGAAATACGAGAGGAACTTGGTGTTGATGTGGAGATAAAAGAAGAGCTCGGCGTGAATGAATACATCGCGAATGATCCAGAGGTTAAGGGTGGGAAAAAGCGCAAGCGTGTCACCTATTTTCTTGCCGAGACCGCTTTCACAGAGCTACGTCTCGGTACCTCGGGAGGTCTCGACGATGCACAATGGTTCCCGCTCTCACAGGTGGGAAGTCTCAACTTTTACGATGACACGTTGAAAATAATCATACCGGCCATCAATTTGCTTGCGCAGAGAAAATAACACCATGGATTTCTCTCCTTTTGAAAAGAAAATAGGCTACACCTTCAAGAATCCCGCGTTTCTTGAGACTGCTTTTACGCACCGTTCTTTTTTGAACGAGAACAGAGCTGTCGGAAAAGAACACAATGAGCGTCTTGAATTCTTAGGAGATGCAGTGCTTGAACTCGTCGTCACAGAATTTCTTTTTGCGAAATATCCCGATAAGCCTGAGGGGGAGTTGACAGCGTTCCGTGCTGCCTTGGTGAATACGCAAAGCATATCGGACGCCGCCACAAAACTCGGCATGAATGAATTCCTTCTTCTTTCTCGAGGAGAGGCAAAAGACACGGGACGAGCACGTCAGATAATTCTCGCGAATGCGTTCGAAGCTCTTATCGGGGCTCTCCATCTCGATCGAGGTTACGATGTCGCCAAAGAATTCATTGCTTCGCAGCTATTTCACAAAACCGATGAGGTTGTTGAGAAACGTTTGTGGCAAGATGCAAAGAGCAAGTTCCAAGAGATCGCACAGGATGTCGCGGGTGTTACTCCGCGATATGAAGTCGTAAGTCAGTCTGGACCGGATCATGACAAAATGTTCGTGACAGGCGTATATTTGGCCTCTGACAGAGTTGCAACAGGTGAAGGTCGTTCAAAACAAGAAGCGGAGCAGGCAGCCGCCGAGAACGCGCTGAAAACCAAGGGTTGGTAAGCGTTTTGGTGTAAAATGAACGTCAATGTATTACCTGAAGTCAATCGAATTGACGGGATTTAAGTCGTTTGGCAAGAAAACCACGTTTGAATTCAACGCCGCAATTTCCGCCATCGTAGGTCCCAATGGTTCCGGAAAATCGAATGTTGCAGAGGCATTTCGATTCGTTCTGGGGGAACAATCGATGAAATCGCTGCGCTCAAAGCGGGGCGAGGACCTGATTTGGGGAGGTTCTCCTGCGCTGCCGCGCATGAACCGCGCAGGGGCGAAAGTAGTGTTTGACAATTCAAAGCGCCTTCTCGATATTGATTTTCCAGAGGTTTCTGTCGAGCGGGTTGTCTATCGCGACGGGCAGAATGAATATCTATTGAACGGGAGCATCGTCCGGCTTAAGGATGTCGTCCGGCTGCTTGCGGGTGCGAATATCGGCGGGTCAGGTTACCAAATAATCTCTCAAGGAGAGGCGGATCGCATACTCAACGCCTCGCCAAAAGAAAGGCGGGAGATGGTGGAAGATTCGCTTGGGCTCAAGCTCTATCAGCACAAAAAAGCAGAGAGCGAGAGAAAGCTTGAGGAAACGGGCGCGAATATCGAGAAGACAAAGTCGCTTCGGAGAGAGATAGCGCCGCATCTGAAATTCTTGCAAACCCAGGTGGAAAAAATAGAAAAAGCACGTGAAATAAAAGAGGATTTGAAAGTGATTCTTGTGGATTATCTTGCGCGCGAGCATGCGTGGCTTACCGCAGAACACACGCAACTCTTTGAGGAAGCAAAGGTGCTTGAAACAACGGTGCGTTCTCTGGAAGCAGAAATTAAGTCCGCGCGGAGCTTCGATACGAGTGGGAACGCTGGCGAGGGCGCGAAGCTTGAGCAGATGCTCCGTGAGACGGAAAAGATACTGACTGACACACGAAAGCAAAGAGAAGCGCTGGCGAGAGAACTTGGACGCGCGGAAGGCGCGGCGGAGGCCGCGCGAAGCGCGACTGAACACGCAATACCCGCAGCAAACGTTCGGCAATTCGCACGGGAAATAAGTGATTCCATTGATTCTGTCGCGAGTGTGAGCGAGGTAGAAGAAATGCGTTCCCTCCTCTCGCGTATTAAAGAGAGAATACATTCGTTCGTTGAAGGCCTCTCGGGAGCTGCGCCAGCATCAAAAAATGAAGCGAAGGAACATGTCTCGGTTCTTTCTGAGGAGTTGAAAAAGAAAGAGAGCGAAGAGGAGAAATTGCGTGCACATGCGGAGGAGGTTAGAAAAAAGATGTCTGAAGCGCGCGAAGAACGATTCGTTGCAGAGAGAAAGACAGTAGAAATGGAGGGTTCCATACGAGAAGCGCAGGGAAAGCTCTCGACAGCTCGCGTGGGTCTTGATTCGATGAAGACTCTGCGCCAGCGTTTTGAAGAAGAGGTGCGGGAGGGCGTGGCTCTCATCGGGGCTGATATTCGAGGATGGGAAAGCGCTGGAATACCTGATGGTGCACTGTCAGAAGATAGGAGTGAACAGGATAAGCGCCGCCGCTCGATCGAACGTTTAAAGATAAAGATAGAAGAAGCGGGGATAGGAGAGGGAGAAGCAGTCGTCAAGGAATTCACTCAGACAAAAGAGCGAGATGAATTTCTTGCGCGAGAACTTATCGACTTGGAAAAATCGGCCGCTTCGTTGAAGAATATTATTGCAGAACTCGAAAGGACCATCGACGTGCAATTTAACGAAGGCTTGAAGCACATCAATAAAGCGCTCGGCAATTTCTTCTCGAAATTATTCGGAGGAGGGATGGCGAAGCTGGAAGTTGAAGAGCCTCGCCGCACAAAGGCGAAAAAGGGCGAGGATGGCGATGATGAGGACGAGATGGATATTCCGGAAGAAGAGGAGCTCTATGCAGGACTCTCGATTGACGTGCAGCTTCCCCGTAAGAAAGTCAGAGGTTTGGAAGTGCTCTCTGGCGGCGAGCGAGCCCTTACGTCAATCGCGCTCATTTTCTCGATGTCGCAAGTTAACCCCCCTCCATTCCTTATTCTTGATGAGACAGATGCCGCGCTCGACGAAGCGAATAGCAAGCGGTACGCGGACATGGTCGTGGAATTAGCTGATAAGAGCCAGCTCATCGTCATTACGCATAACCGTGCGTCTATGGCCGCAGCAGGAGAATTGTATGGAGTGACGATGGATTCGAGCGGGGTATCGAAAGTGTTGTCTGTGAAATTGGAAGAGGCGGCGAAAGTGGCCAAGTAGTCGTTGTATACTTGAGTTTGGGGAATATTACCTTTTAACAAAGTTACTTATGGGCAATCCAATGGGTGGTCTGGGAAATCAGTTACCGAATCAGCGAAAATCGGCGTTAGACAAGGGATCGTGGGATAAGGGACCGAAAGACATGAGCATTCAAGACATGCCAAGCATACTGTCGGAGTTGGTACCTAAGGGTGTACAAGGAGGTACTTTTTTGGAAAAACTAAATCGGGATTTTGGCACCGATGAGAGAGGCAAAGCTCTTTATTGCCGAGAGCAACTGAGCAGGATTCCCGAACTTGATTGGCTCAAGCTCGACGCAGGAGAGCAAGCAGAACTAGAAAAAATAAAAGGCGAATTGATTTCTCAAGGAACAATTCTTGGTTCGTTGCTATAAGCGATTTTTGTGAATTCACGCTTGTTTGACCACATAATTATTTCCTGGTAGAGTGCCGCGACATGTTAAAGATCCGATTCCAGAGAACTGGCCGCACGAACGACGCGTCGTTCAGGCTTATTGTTGTTGAGCACACAGAACCTGCTAAAACCGGGGATTTTTTGGAGCGAGTTGGTACATACGACCCAAAAAGCAAAGTAAAGAATTTGGATGCCGACCGCATCAAATACTGGCTCTCAAAGGGCGCAAAAGCATCCCCGACGGTCCACAACCTGCTCATCTCTGCGGGGATAATTTCTGGGAAAAAGATAAACGTTTTACCGAAGAAAAACCCTCCGAAGAAGGAGGAAGTAGCTGCAGCAGAAGGGGCAGCTCCCTCGAGTGAAGCTGCAGAGGCTTCGGCTGTGGCCGCGGCGGCAGAAACGGCAAATGGCGAAGCCATTGTTGCCTAGCGTTGACTCCCGCTCGACTTCCTTGTACTCTTCAAAAAGCGGGATTTTCCGCATGCGCTTACCAGAAAAGATAGATTGATTATGGAACAGGATCAGATATTCCTCGAATATGTAGTTAAAGCGCTCGTCGACAATCCGAACGACGTTAAGATAAAACGAACAGTCGATGAGATGGGCGTGCTTCTTACGCTTTCCGTGCATAAGGACGACATGGGCAAAATAATCGGCCGCTCTGGCGCGACGGCAAAGGCTATCCGCACCATACTTCGCGTGGTCGGCATGAAGAACGAAGCGCGCGTTAATTTGAAGATAGAAGAACCGGAAGGCTCCGACAGAGGGTTCGCTCCGCGGGAACAGAACAAGGATAAATCTGTTGATGATGTTATCGCAGGTCTCGACGCGTAAAAGTGGCGCTCGGCGAGCGTGCTTCTTTCAGGTACGCATTTTTTCTGCTGAAAAAAAGCTCGGGCTTCGCGTCGTCACGCTGCAGAGCCCTTCCAGAAGCACGTTCGACCTCGCTTAAGAATGTATGGTTCACTTTCATATAATTACCCTGTTTCCAGAGTCAATTGATCCGTATCTTCGTAGCTCTATTTTGGGTCGTGCACGCGAAAAGAAACTCGTCAAAGTTTCCTACTATGATCCGAAAAAGTTTGCAGTTGGCAAGCATAAGCGCGTAGACCAGAGGCCATATGGAGGGGGTCCCGGAATGGTACTCGAACCGACGGCGATGCTGCGAGCGTCCGCAAAGGCAATAGGAAAAAGAAAGGGAGTAGAAAAAATATTCTTCGCAACGGACGGAGAGCAATTCGATGAGGCAATGGCGAAGAAACTTTCAAAGAAGAAAGACATTTTGCTCATCAGCGGGCGTTACGAAGGTGTTGACGCGCGTGTTCCAAAGATACTCAAAGCAAAACCAGTAACAGTAGGCCCGTATGTTCTGACCGGAGGGGAATTACCAGCCGCAGCGCTGGTTGATGCCGTCGCGCGATTTGTGCCAGGAGTTCTCGGCAAAATAGGATCGTTGGAACGCTCGCGGGTTTCGAGTCCGGAGGTCTATACGAGACCGGAAACATTGGCTTGGAAAAAGAAGAAATACAAGGTTCCAGAAGTGCTTCGTTCTGGCCATCACGCCAAGATAAACGAGTGGAAGACAAAAAAGAGCTAACGTCTCAACCTCCGTTCGCTCTGTATTGTCGTCACATTGCTCATGGCGCGGAAGAACGCGAGTGAAGCCGCACGAGCCTGGATGTCTGTCTTGCTCGCTTCTTGCAGCATCTCCGCGATACCCTCAAGTATTGAGAGGGAGTTCCTTTGAAGTTTTTCAATGGAGCCGGAAAATTGACGCGCAGTTGTCTTGAAAATAGCGAGTCTGCCGCATTTTCGAGGATCTCTCTGTGCGTCAGATATCATTGTGCTCATATATGCCATCAGAGCTTTATCGTCGGCATATGTCTTTTTCGTGGGATCTGCGTATGCCCGCACTTCATCAAATAATCCGCGTGCCTGCACCGGCCAAGTTTCTGGAGGTTTTTTGGAAAGATACGTCCATACCATTGCGATATCTTTTATAGAATCGTTCACCCATTCTGCGCTCGCGTTACAGAGTTCCGTAGCTTTGGTTGCATTACTCAATAGTGAGACGTCAGTCTTGTGCTTTGAGTGCTTTTCGCGCCCTTGTGTTATCTGAAATTTGAATTCAGCAAAGTTTGCGCTGATATCATTCCGGCATGCATCGGCTTGAATAGTCGAGCATGAAGCGAGAGGTTTCCCAAGCTCCTTGAGCCGTGCGGCTTCTTGTGCCTGCGCGGAGCCGGCGAGTAGAAGCGACGTTGCAAGACCGAGATTCCGGAAAAGCCCTTTTAGCTCCATCGCTGATTCGTTTGCCTGCTCTGTCATCCTCATGGCCATGCCCATAGCATATCAAAATAGTGACGGGGGCGAGAGGGTCTTGACATATAAATCGGCCCTGATACACTCCTCGGACATTTGCTGATTCTCTGGATGCGTTGCGGTTGGTTCTTGAATAAGCAAAAAAGAAGCCTGTAGTCAGGTACTTTTTATTGCCGAGGATAGTGAGAGAAATGAAAGTTGAGACTTTCATTTCCGAACGCCGCAGGCAACAAAAGCAACGCTTTTATACAACCGCTAACTAGTCCGCCTTTGGCGGACAGGAATACGCATGGCTAAAGCTAAGCACGTCAGGCCGCAAAAGTATTTCTCGCGCTTCAAGAAACCTCTCGTTGAATTGCCGAATCTTGTTGAGTCACAACTCGAATCGTTTCGCCAGTTCGTTGAAGGGGGAGCAGAGAAAGTGTTCAGGGAGTTCTCGCCGATCAGCGACCACTCTCAAAAGAAGTTCGAACTTAAACTGACGAAGTTCACTTTCGGCGCGGTTCGTTGGGACGAACACTATGCAAAGCGCACGATGCGCACGTATGAGGCGCCGCTCTCGATGGTTGCGAAGTTGAAGAACAAAACGACCGGGGAGGAACGAGAGCAGGAAATATTTCTCGCTGACTTTCCGTGGATGACCGTGCACGGCACGTTCATCATCAACGGCGTCGAACGTATCGTCGTTCCTCAGCTTGCGCGTTCGTACGGTGTCTTTTTTGAAAGCGTTCCCTACAAAGGAAAGAACTATTTTGCCGCGAAGATAATCCCTGCCCGCGGTGTATGGATAGAAATTGAATCAGACGCTGACGGCGGCATGTACGTAAAAATAGATAGAAAGCGCCGATTTCCCGTCACCTCGCTTCTGCGAGTTCTTGGTCTTGCGTCCGACAAAGAGATGCTTGCACGATTCGACAGATCGCCGTCTGCAAAAGAAGCGGTAACGAACACGCTTGTACACGACACCGCCAAGACCGTTGAGGAAGCGTGCGTCGAGATATATCGCAGACTTCGCGACGGTGATATCGCGACTCCAGATTCTGCACGGGAGCATGTCGCATCCATTCTCTCTCCAGAGCGATACGACCTTTCTCGCGTCGGCCGCTTTCATTTCAACCGCAGATTCGACCTTCCCGTTACTGAAAAGCATCTTGCAGAATCAGCGCTCACGCAGGACGACATTGTCCGTATTGTGTCGAACATCGCAGAGTTGAACGTTAATCCCGTCGCGCAGCCTGACGACATTGACCATCTCGGTTTCCGCCGAGTGCGCTTTGTTGGCGAGCTCCTTGAACAGCGCATGCGCATCGGCCTTTCTCGAATGAAGCGAAACATTCAGGACCGCATGGCCATGGTGGACGCTGAAACGGTTCTTCCGGTCCAATTTGTGAACCCGCGGCCGTTCCAAGCATCCATTAGAGAATTCTTCACGACCGACCAGCTCTCACAGCTGATGCAGCAATACAACACGCTTGATGAGATAGAACACCTTAGAACGCTTTCGACGCTTGGTCGCGGTGGTCTCACGTCCGAGCGCGCAGGCCTTGAAGTGCGTGACGTTCACGCGTCGCATTATGGCCGCGTCTGTCCTATTCACACGCCTGAAGGCAAGAACATCGGGCTCGTTCTCCACATGTCGCTCTTCGCAAGACCGAACGAGTTCGGCATCATCGAGACGCCGTATGCAAAAGTTGAGAAAGGAAAGGTCACCAAGGAGATCGTATACATCAACGCGATCGAAGAAGAGCGTTACGCTATCGCGCACGCAGCAACGAAGCGCGATGAAGACGGGAAGATACTTGAAAAGCACGTCGAGGTTAGAAAGGGAGGCGAGCCGCTTCTTGTTGAGCGTACCGATGTTGATTTCATGGAAGTTGCAACAAACCAGCCGTTTTCAGTTGCGACCTCGCTCATTCCGTTCGTCGAGAACGACGATGCGAACCGAGCGCTTATGGGCTCGAACATGCAGAAGCAGGCTGTGCCATTGGTAGTGCCCGAGGCTCCAGTCGTTGCAACGGGCATCGAAGCAGAAGCTGCGCGAGATTCCGGACGGTTGACTCTTGCAGAAGATGCAGGCGAGGTTATCTACGCGGACGCTCGCCTTATCAAGGTCAAAAATTCCGACGGCAAAACAAAAGATTACGAGCTTGTGAATTTCTCGCGAACGAACGGTTTTACGACGTTCCACCAGCGTCCGGCAGTACACGTCGGCGATCCAGTGAAGCGCGGCGCTGTTCTTGCTGATGCCTCGACTTCTGTCGGCGGCCAGCTCGCGATCGGCCAAAATGTTCGTGTTGCATTCTTGCCATGGTTCGGGGCGAACTACGAAGACGCCATCGTCATTTCAGAAAGACTTGCAAAAGATGCGCGCTTTACCTCGATCCACATGGAGGAATTTATCTGCGTTGTTCGCGATACGAAACTCGGTCCAGAGGTTACGACGCACGACATTCCGAACGTAAGCGAATTCAAACTCCGTAACTTGGACGAGGAAGGCATCATTCGCATTGGTGCAGAAGTCCGCCCCGGCGACATTTTGGTAGGAAAAGTGACACCGAAAGGCGAGACCCAGCTCACGCCGGAGGAAAGACTCTTGCATGCGATCTTCGGCGAGAAAGCTAAGGACGTGAAAGACACATCGCTTCGCATGGACGGCGGGAAACGCGGTCGTGTCGTCGGCGTGAAAGTATTTTCCCGCGAGACCGGCGACCAGCTCGAGAGCGGCGTCATCAAGCGTGTGCACGTAGAAGTTGCTCAGCTTCGAACAGTATCAGTCGGCGACAAGCTCGCAGGACGACACGGAAACAAAGGTGTTATTTCGCGCGTGCTTCCAGAGGAAGATATGCCGTACGACACGGATGGCAATCCAGTGGACATCATATTGACTCCGCTCGGTGTTCCATCTCGTATGAACTTGGGACAAATATTGGAACTTCACCTCGGACTCGCAGCGAACACGCTTGGCTACCAGGCCATCGTGCCATCGTTCGCAGGCGCAACTGAAGAAGAAATCCGAGAGGAACTCAAAAAGGCAGGTTTCGACGAAACAGGAAAATTCACTCTTTTTGATGGACGCACGGGCGAAGCATTTGCGCAGCCTGTTTCCGTCGGCGTCATGTATATGCTGAAGCTGCACCACATGGTTGAAGACAAGATACACATGCGTTCCATCGGTCCGTACTCGCTTACAACGCAGCAGCCGCTCGGCGGCAAAGCCCAGAACGGAGGGCAGCGGGTCGGAGAAATGGAAGTGTGGGCGTTCCTCGGATACGGTGCTGCGCACTCGCTCCGCGAAATTCTCACCATCAAATCAGACGACATCCTGGGAAGAAGCGCGGCATTCGATGCTATCGTCTCGGGAGAGCGAATATTGGAGACGAACACGCCAGCTACATTCAATGTTTTGGTCAGACATTTGCGGGGCCTCGGCATCGATATCGAATTCAGAGATGGCGACAGCGTTGCCAGGTAATTTACTCACGATACATAAAACACTATGCAAAAGAAAAAAGACATGATCCCGCAGAACTTCGATTCCGTTGCGATGCGGCTCGCTTCGCCGGATAGGATGCTCGACTGGTCATATGGTGAGATAACGAAACCGGAGACCATCAACTACCGAACACAGCGTCCGGAAAAGAACGGACTCTTTGACGAAAGGGTATTCGGTCCGGAAAAAGACTACGAATGTTACTGCGGCAAGTATCGCGGCATCAGATTCCGCGGCATCGTGTGCGAAAAGTGCGGCGTCGAGATAACTCGTGCTATCGTCCGCCGGGAACGGATGGGCCACATCGATCTTGCAACACCCATAGCACACATTTGGTTCCTTCGCGGTATTCCCTCGCGCATCGCGCTTATGCTCGGTCTCTCTGCCGCCGATGTCGAGAAAGTTGTCTATTTTGCCGGATACATAGTTACGCAAGTAGAAGAACAAGAACGCGCACGGCTCCTCAAGGACCTCGAACAAGAGTTCAAGGCAAAGACGGCATCCGCGAACGCGGAAGAGAAGACCCGTTTGAAGGACCTCGTTCTCAAGGCAAAGAAAGAGATCGAGTCCATCCAGCACGGCGTTGTCTTGGACGAGGCTGCGTACCACTTATATGCAGTTAAGTACGGCGCGATGTTCCGCGCTCAAATAGGCGCGGAAGCATTGTACAATATTTTAAAAAAGATAGAGCTCTCGAAACTCATCAAAGAATTAAAAGGCCTCTATGAGAACTCTCCGGCAGCAGAACGAGACAAGCTCCGCAAGCGCCTTGCGCTTGCGGAAGCATTGGAGCGGGCGAATGTCCGGCCGGAGTGGATGTTCATGACGAGGCTTCCTGTAGTGCCTCCGGCGCTCCGACCCATGGTCGCGCTCGAAGGCGGCCGCCACGCGTCATCTGACCTCAACGACCTCTACAGACGCGTCATCAACAGAAACAACCGCTTGAAAAGACTCCAGGCGATCCACGCGCCGGAAGTCATCCTCCGCAACGAAAAGCGAATTCTGCAGGAAGCGGTGGACGCGCTCCTCGACAACTCCATGCGACGAGGCGCAGGCGTACTTGGTATTCTTGGCGGCCGAAGGCGCGCGCTCAAATCTCTCGCAGATTACTTGAAGGGAAAGCATGGGTACCTCCGTCAGAACCTTCTCGGTAAACGCGTAGACTACTCCGGCCGTTCCGTCATCGTGGTGGGCCCTGACTTGGCGCTCGATGAATGCGGCCTCCCCAAACACATGGTGCTCGAGTTGTTCCGTCCGTTTGTTATTGCCGGACTCCTCGCGCGCGAGCACGCATACAACATCCGCGGCGCGGGCCGTCTCATTGAAGACGAAGCGCCAGAAGTGTGGCCAATCCTCGAAGACGCTATCAAAGGCAAGTACGTTCTCTTGAACCGAGCACCGACGCTTCATCGACAATCCATCCAAGCATTCAAGCCGGTTCTTATCGAAGGCAATGCTATTCAGGTCCATCCGCTCGTCTGTCCCGCGTACAACGCAGACTTCGACGGAGACGCGATGGCTGTCCACGTGCCGCTTTCTGAAGAGGCGCAGATGGAAGCTGCGCAGATAATGTCGGCGAACAAGAACGTCTTGAAGCCGGGCTCTGGCGATGTTGTCGTTGCGTCAAAACTTCTCGACATCGTTCTCGGATGTTACTGGATGACGCGCGCAGTACCGAAGGCGAAGGGCGAGGGGAGTGCATTCCCTTCTACGAACGCCGCAATTACTGCATATGACTTCAAGGCAATTGACCTCCGCGCGCTTATCAAAGTTCTTCCATCCGACAGCAAGAAATATACGCAGTTCGGCAGAAAAGTATTCGAGACAACCGTCGGCCGGCTTCTCTTCAACTCGGTGCTTCCAAGCGATTTTCCGTATATGAACGAAGAGATAACTAACAAGCGAATGTCGGCTCTCGTTCACAACCTCGTGAATCATTACTCGCTCGACGGTATTCCCGCTATTCTCGACAAAATAAAAGCATTCGGCTTCCGCTACGCGACCCACGCAGGTATCACGTGGTCGATCTCCGATGTGACAATTCCTGAAGCAAAAGAGCAGCTCGTCAAAGACGGCCTTGCGGCGGTCACAAAGGAGCGCGAGAACTATGAGAACGGACTCCTCACCGATGATGAGCGAAAGCGAATGACCATCGAGATATGGGGCAAGGTATCAACCGACCTGCGAAAGCACGTCTTGGAAACTCTTGACCCGCAAGGTCCGGTGCACAACATGATAACTTCCGGTGCCCGTGGTTCCGCGGTCCAGCTTCACCAGATGGTCGGTATGAAAGGGCTCATTACGAACCCGAGAGGAGAGATCATCGAGTTCCCTATCACTTCGTCTCTGAAAGAAGGGCTCACACCTATCGAATACTTCATCTCAACACACGGCGCCAGAAAAGGTCTTGCCGACACCGCGCTCAACACTGCGCGAGCCGGGTATCTGACCCGCCGACTCTTCGATGTCGCTCATGACGTTGTTACTCTTGAAGACGACTGCGGCACCAAGGAAGGCGTGGTTATTCGACGACCAGGCAAGGAGAATATCGGCGGCTCGTTCGCAGAAAGGCTTACAGGACGCGTCCTTGCTGAAGAGATCTCTGCAGGAAAGACGACATTAAAACGCGGGCATCTTTTAAATCTTGACGACGCACAAACGATCGAAGCAGGCGATGCGAAAGAGGCCAATGTCCGCTCTCCGATGACATGCAAGGTCTATCGAGGAGTGTGTCAGAAATGCTACGGAACAGACCTTACAACCGGAGAAATGGTTGACCTTGGCGAGGCAGTCGGTGTTATCGCAGCTCAAGCTATCGGAGAACCGGGTACTCAGCTCACGATGCGTACCTTCCACACGGGAGGTGTCGCAACGGCAGGCGGAGACATCACCATGGGACTTCCACGAGTTGAAGAGGTCTTTGAGAGCCGCATGCCGAAACTTCCAGCGACCATTGCGCGAGTTGCCGGCGTTGTTGGTGACATCATCCGCGATGGTTCTGAATATGTTGTAACGATTCTTCCTTCAGAAGTGTCCTCGAAATCAGGAAAAGCTGCAAAGAAGGAAACGGAATACAGAATTCATCCTGCTCGAACACTCCTCGTAAAACAAGGCGCGGCAGTCGAGAAGGGAGACTTCCTCACGGACGGCTCAGCTGATATCGAAGAGTTGTTCTTGCTCGCAGGCAAGGAAACTACGCAGCAGTACATCATCAACGAAATTACGCGCATCTATGAATTGCAGGGTGTTTCCACGGCGCGAAAGCACTTGGAGATCATCGTCAAGCAGATGTTCTCTCGAATGTCCGTCATTTCGACAGGCGACACGCGAGTGTCCGCAGGCGACATAATCGCAGACTTCGAATTCGATCGCATGAACCGCGAGATGAAGGCGGCAGATAAGGAGCCGGCGAAGGGCAAGCAACTCCTTCTTGGTATTACGGAAGTATCTCTCACCCGTGCATCCTTCCTCTCGGCTATCTCATTCCAAAACACGCCGAGGAAGCTCGCAGAAGCCGCTGTTTCAGGTGCAGTGGACCGGCTTGTCGGCCTTAAGGAGAACGTCATCATCGGCAGACTCATCCCTGCAGGCACCGGATTCAAAGGCAGCAAGAAACACGCGATGATAACCGACTTGCAGAACAAACTCGCATCGCAAATACCGGAAGAGGGCGTACCGGAGGCGAAGGCATAACGAAAATAAACTACCGCTCGGCAAGCTGGCGCGGTAGTTTATTTTTGAGAACCGTCGGTTCTCAACGCTCGCTAGGGCTCGCTGCTCTCCTCCACGGGGAACCGGGCGCGGTTCCCCGACCCCCTCCACGCTTTGCGCATTCATCCCCGCAGCAAGCTGGCGGGGAATTCTGCGCAAAGATTAAAAAGGAATAGATTGGGATGTGTAATCATCTTCGCGTATGATTACGGCATGGCTGATACGGTACAACAGATCAAGGATAGGCTTTCAATACAAGATGTAGTTTCTGGATATGTGAAGCTTGAGCGTGCAGGTTCGTCAATGCGCGCGCGATGCCCCTTTCATGCCGAGCGCACGCCGTCATTTCATGTGTCGCCGGAGCGGGGGACGTACCATTGTTTTGGATGCGGCGTCGGCGGGGACATTTTCTCATTTGTTCAGGCTATCGAAGGTGTTGATTTCAAAGGCGCGCTGAGAATTCTCGCAGAACGCGCTGGCGTGAAAATAGAATATCGGGGGGGCAGGAAGGAAGACAGAGATGACAAAGACAGATTATTTGAAGTGTTAGATGCGGCGACTATTTTTTACCAGTCACAGTTGAATGATACGGCTCGCGAGTATCTGAAGAAGCGGGGCGTCAATGATGAGACCATAAGATCATTCAGGCTCGGCTGGGCGGGAGATGCGTGGAGCGACGCATCTGACTTTTTAAAACAGAAGAAATTTACCGAGCGGGAGATCCTGGATGCGGGACTTGCGAAGAAAAATGAGAAGGGAAATCTGACCGACAAATTCCGGAATCGTATCGTGTTTCCTATCGCAGACAGCGCGGGGCGCATCATTGGATTCTCCGGACGGACATTCGGCGAGAAAGCGTCGCCGGAAGCGCCGAAGTATTTGAATTCGCCAGAGACGCCGCTCTTTCAGAAATCGAAGGTTCTCTATGGATTCGACCGAGCAAAGCAGTCTATCCGAAAGCACAATTTTGCTGTGCTTGTGGAAGGGCAGATGGACCTGCTTTTAAGCCATCAAGCGGGATGGGGGAATACGGTGGCTGTATCCGGCACCGCATTCACGTCGCAGCACGCAACGCTTGTTCACCGCATGGCTGAGAACCTCGTTATTGCACTCGATTCTGACCAGGCAGGCATTAAGGCGGCGGGAAAGGCGGCGCGGGCGGCGCTCGCGGCGGGTCTCAACGTGAAAGTAGCTGCGCTTCCGTCGGATACCGACCCTGCGGACCTTATCCTCAAGGAAGGGGCCGAAGCGTGGAAAACCGCAATTCGTGAAGCGAAAGATATCATCACGTTCCTGCTTGATGTGCTGCAAAAACACGCGCCAATGCGGGATAAATTCAGACGCGCGGTTGAGACGATAGTCTTGCCGTTTCTCTCTGATGTGCAAAGTCCAATCGCTCGCGAACAATATCTACGCGAGATAGCACAGCGGCTCGGAGTGTCCGAGTCGGCAGTGTCAGAAGCGCTTGCGAAAGTGCCAGTCTCACCGGAGTTTTCACCAGGCGGGGCGAATATAGAAACGCAGCCGAAAAAGAATGCGAACATTTCCGACAGAGCGCGAAATGCGTTCGCTCTCTTGTTGTGGCAGGCATCTCTCCCAAAGCCTGTTTTAGATGTTGATGCATACGAGAATGAGTTGATACATTCGATAGGAAAAGAAGAATTAAAGAAATTACAGACGCTCTCGACGGAAGAACAGGAATCTCTGCGTTTTCTTGCGGGAGAGCGATTCGGTAAAAGTCTGAGCGTGAAGCGCGAAGCAAAAACACTGCTGGACGTGTTGTTGAAAGAACGGCTCTCCAATGAGCTTCGCGAAGTGACGGAAGCATTGAAGGAGGCGGAAGCAGCAGGCAACGAGGAAGCGATGGAAGATTTTATAGAACGTTGCAGAATATTGACGTCAGAAATTGCAAAGCTCTAGGAAAGAGGAGTTGATGAGGCGCGACTTGTGCACATTTTATCCTCACGATATCCCCGAAAACCGTTCACAGAAAAATTTGCCAACATCTTCGACTCGGTGTAAAGTGCCTAGTTCGCTCCGCTTTAGGGCGGAGTTTGTGCTGTCGTCTCGATTTTTCATACAAAATACATACAAAATATGGCAAAATATAGCAAAAAAAAGAAGAGTCCGCCGAAGCGCAAAAAGGCGCAAAAGGCTAGACATAAGAAAGTGGCCCCTCCAAAACTCCCGGCAAAGAGGATAAAGACTCCTCCGCACAATCTGAGAAACATGAAGAAAGTGGCGGGCAAGCACGGCAACAAAGTCGAAGCGCTTATCGTGCTTGGGCGTGAACGCGGTTACATTACATTTGACGAGATCCTACGCGAATTTCCGACAATAGAGGACAACGTTGTTCTTCTTGAAGAGATGTACGAGCGATTCGGCACAGCCGGCATTGATGTCTTGGAAAGCGGCAATATGCTCGAAGAGGGGCAGGGCGAAGATGTGTTGGAGAAGAAAAAACTTCAGCACCGCCGCTCGGACAGTTCGTACGATTCTGTGCAGATGTACCTTCGCGAAATCGGCCAGTACCCGCTGTTGAATGCTCTCCAGGAAAGAGAGCTGGCGAAACGCATCATCGCGGAAGACGATGAAGCGCGAAGCATTCTCGCTCGCTCGAACCTCCGGCTTGTCGTTTCTATCGCAAAGAAGTACGTGAACCGCTCTCCGGACCTGACGCTTCTCGACTTGATCCAAGAAGGAAACCTCGGTCTCTTTAAGGCCGTGGACAAATTCGATCACACAAAAGGATACAAATTCTCGACGTATGCGACTTGGTGGATTCGCCAAGCTATCACTCGAGCCCTCGCCGACCAGAGCCGCACTATCCGTATTCCAGTGCACATGGTGGAAACTATCGCGAAGTACAAGCAAAAAGTGCGCGAACTCTCCCAGCACCTCGGCCGCGACCCGCTTCCGGAAGAAATCGCCGCAGAAATGGGTACAGAAGTAGATAAGATCTATACAATACAGAAAATCTCGCAGGACACGGTCTCTCTTGAGAGCCCAGTTGGTGAGGACGACGACGAGCGTTCCACGCTTGGCAGTTTTATCGCAGACGAAACAATCGCAACGCCAGACCAAGACTCTTCGCGACGTATCCTTTCTGAACAAATGGGAGCGATTTTGGAAGAACTTTCACCCAAGGAGAGAAAAATCCTTGAGATGCGCAATGGACTTGTTGAAGACGGCGTGTGCTACACACTCGAGGAAGTCGGAAGGGAATTCGGCGTTACTCGTGAGCGTATTCGACAAATTGAGGCAAAAGCATTAGAGCGCATTCGTCTCCACGAACGTGCCAAGCAACTCCGTAGTTATTAGCGCCTCCGGCGGGAGAGATATTAGGCGTGCCGAGGGATTGCCTTTTTCGGGTCGCTGTCTGCGCGTGCTCGCGCAGCGCTCACTCTCGCGCCGTCGCGCTGCGAGAGACCCTCACAAGGCAATCCCTCTCGGCCTAATGGGAAAGAGAGAAAAATAAAAGTAGTTATATAAGTTCTAGCTGCGCTAGAGAGAGAAGAAGAATAATCAACGTCAAGGCATACGTGATGGAGTAATTACGAAGTGCAATCCAGTTTTCTGCCGGAGATACTACAAGTTTTTGTTTAAGTAGGTTGTCGGGCATGGGGCCACCGTAATGCGTTGGGTCGGCAATTCTCTCGAATAGGAATGTCGGGATGTACTCTCCAGAAAAATTAAACATTATGGTCTTTTCTTCATGCATTTTTTGGTGACTCAGCTCTATGTCCCCTGCTCCTGGTTCACCTCCAAGGAAGCAACCTTCGTCAATGGGAATTTCAATAGAATTAAAAAAGACGACGCTAAACTTTGAATAATATTCTCTGAATTCTTGCTCGGAGTTTCTGTCGTTCTGTAAGGGGATAATTCGTACTGAGAGGACAATTTTTCTTCCGGCAATGAAACCACCTCTTGCTGTAGGTCCAATTCGAAGTGGAATACCGGGTTGTCGATTACCAGTAATGCTCACAACCCAACTTTGTTGAACGCGAGGCACAAAAAAACCGGTCATCGCGAGCAATGCCCAAAAAATCAGCAGAAAAACTATATAAATGCCCGTATCGATTCCAAGGGAATCTTGAGAATTAGCATAAATGAGCAACCCAGCTGATGCTGCAAAGATGAATTCGAAACCAGCAGTACGCGACAAGTCATATCTGAAAAAAGTCTTTATCTGACGTGATAGGTTATCTTTGATTTCCCAACCGGTCATATGCGCAGCAATCCTACACTTCGAACAAGGGGAGTCAACTTGCGATAAATACCGCTCTAATTAACCACATTCGCGGGAGACCCTTCCAAAAAACTCATCATATTGCCGACAAACATTCCTTGTTTCTTTTTTCTGGCCTCTTTCGAAATATATGCCATCGGCGGGTAGATGATGCAGTTTTCGTACGGGGAAAGTTTTGCTAGGTTTTCTTTTGTCATTTCATCGGAATGATCAAGAATAAATGTAACATCATCCTGTTTTAACCTCTCCGTCAGCGCATCAATATCAATGAGTTCCATTGGTGCTGTATTAACCACAACTGATTCCTTTTTAAGTTTTTGTAGCCTTTCTGTGCCAAAGAAACCTTCTGTCTCTGGGGTCTGCGCCAGGTTGATAGATAGGAAGTCGGCTTCGTTGATGAGCGTGTCAATGTCTTGATACTCAAAGGCCGTATCTTTCTTTTCCCGTGACCAATATTTGACCTTTGCCCCAAAGCCGCTTGCTAGCTCTGCAACTCTGCTTCCGATGCTTCCGAAACCTATGACGCCGAAAATCGAGCCTCTAATCTCTCGTGCGGCTAGACCTGCTTCAGAATAGTTGCCGGTTCTTCCTCGTTGTTTGCCTGTTTCGAGATTGCGGATATGTTCCAGAATAACGGCGATTATAAACTCTGCCACAGATTCCGTGCTATATCCGGCAAGATTGGAAACAGGAATGCCTCTCTCTTTCGCATGTGCGATGTCAACTTTTCCGTATGCTGTCGCAAGTACGCCGATGTATTTCAAGTTTGGCGCGGCGTCCATCATTTCTTTTGTTATTGAAATGCCAAAATTCACGAGAAGACAATCGGCATCAGAGAGTTCTTTTAAGATGTCAGAACTGTCTTTGGGGAGGCTGATTTTTCGTTCAGTAAGCTCATCGAGCTGTTTCCAATACAAAGAGTCCAATGCGGATTCAGAGATATTGACGAGAAGCGTTTTCTGAAACTTCATGCGTAAATGTCATGCTATACCCCGCGAGATAAACGGTCTAGCCGTATCTCACGGGCATACCCCCGCCAAGGGGAGTCAACAGCGAGCTTGTAGGCTACACTTAAGCTCATGGTTGAACAGTCGCGGCCAACGGGTGAGATCATAAAGGATCCCGGTAACGTCATTGAGGCGCCGGACAAAGTCATTCCGAACATAACCAATAGGTTGATTCTCGAGGAGCACGACGATCCGGTCACGGAGCAGCAAATTGGTGACGATGTGCTCTCGTTCTCTGCGGAGAGCATAAGTCCTCTGTATTCAGATGCCCCGCGTTCGTCGATGGTTGTCATGGTGGATCGGGGGCAGAGAAAAATCCATGAACATATGAATCGTCATGGAACGTCTCTTTATTTCGCGGACATGCATATGAGTCCGGAAACTCGCGCATTTGAACAGCGGCGAATGTTCTTGAAGATATTTTTAGGCGGAGGCAGCTCGATTGCCGCGATGAGTTCATCGTCGTTGACAAAAACTGCTCGTTATGCGGCAGGCGTGGCGATGTTCTGGTTGATGGGTCCGCGGGTGGCGCGTAATGTGATGGCATATACGTCCAGCGGCAAGCATAATGATTTTAGGACTCTGCGCGGGAAAGCGTGGAAGGCGGTCAGTAATACGCAAGAGGCACTAAATCCGGATGAGCACCGATTTACCGTGGGGCTTAGAAATTCTCTGATTTCGTATAAACATCGGGCCGCAACTCGGCTTGCATTGGAGCGTGCCGGGAGTGACACGGCTTCGCGAAACGCTGTGCTTTCGGTTGGAGATGGCCACAATCAGATAAGCGGCATGCTGCACACGAAAACAGACGAAGAGCTACTCGAGACGATTCGAAGGGAGTTGCAGCGACTGGTTAAGGTTGATCCGAATGACGATGAAATGTGGGCCAGTATCTCAAATATCCCTGAAGTCTGGTTTACCGACGGTAAAGACCCAAGAGCCCAAGCGACAATCCCGTTGATGGGAGAGCTGAAAGTGGCCGGCGGCAAAGATTTTCTTTGTTCGAAAATTCATGAGGATTCGCGGCTCTCGGCGCTGGTTCGAGAGGTCAGAAACAAGCAATAAAAGACCACACGATAAACGCTCAAGGCGCATATAACGGACCAGTTTTGAATTGCTATAGTTAAGCCTATGGAACAGGGAAAAGGTAATCCAGACAATAAACCGAGCGATTCACAGCGGCGAACTGAACGAATTCGAGAAGCTGCTTTGGAATACAACGGCGAGAGATTTACGGGGCACACGCACACAAATGCGATAGTTGAATTAATGAAGGCCTATCCGGATATCTTTAAAGATGCGTCTGGAGATGAGGTCGCGTATGGATTTGTCACGACAAATAATAGATTTGTAAGTAGCGACGAGGCGGTGGAAATTGCTCGCGAAAATGACCAGCTTCTGCCAAATGCGGAAGGCGAGACCTCTTTACGCTCTGAGCATCTAAAAGGAGGCGAGTAACACTCAAGTTGCGTCTTTTTTGTCTGCACGGGGAGTCAACTCTCGCGGGTTTCAGTTCGTGCCGTATCAAACTTGAGGAATTCTTGCTGGGCGCGGATTAAGAGTCTGCCCTCGCGGTTTATTAGATCATGTTGGCGGTATTCTGGATATAGAGCTGGGCACCCGCCATGTCGGGAGTGCCTGTTGCTTTTTGTCGGCGGGATTTCACGTGTGACAAAATAGATGAACATCGGATCTATGGGTCGTTCGGTGTCGTGCGGACGAATAATTGTGCGACCGAGGTACGTTTCAGGTGGTCGAGTTCGTACATCGGCCCAAAAACTGAATGGCGCTAGAGCAAATAGTTCGAGGTAGGTGTATCCATGAGGATTAACTTTGTAAACCTTATCATCACCGATTGTCACCTCATCATTTGGACATACTTGTAAGAGTCGCTCGAAGAGTGCCATATATTCTTGTGGCGTATGCGCAGAGCGCGACACCAGCGATACTACGTCGAGAATTGTCTGGACATTGTCGAGCGTTACGCCCCGTGGCGAACGCATGTCCAAAGAAGTATTCGCGTATTTGTCGGGGTCATACGGAAGGTCTGACATAACATCTCCCAGAACCTTTTTTAACAGAGTGGAAGAACCAAGCACGAACCGCTGTAAGTTCGGCGCTACATTAAGGGTTAAATCGAGTACGGGAAGGTAACTTAGGCGCGCACGTGGAAATTGTTCCTGAAAGGCCCGCAATTGCGGGAAAAGTTGTTCCGTCGTCGTAGGGCCGAAGCTCGGGACAGCTTGTGCTATTGTGAAATTGTGCGACTCTCTGTCTCGTTCATCAAATGCGTGCCTCCAATCGTTTTCATTAAGCTTTTCTGACCGTGCGTACACAGTGTCGGTAAAACTTGCCAATCCGCCACCTTCATCGCTCATGACGTGAGCCCAATCTTCGGCAGATTTTCTTATCACAGATTCAGTATACCTCGGGCAAGGGGAGTCAAATGGATTTAGAGTCCGTGCTCCGCGTGGCTCATGGCAACGACTGCTTTCAGTTCCTCCGGCGTCATTATGTTATCGAGGATCATCTGTCTGGTCGCAGAATCGAGCGCCTTGTCCGCATCGTCGTCTTCGTCAGTCGTATCTGCCGCGAGAAGATCATTCCAGATGGGCATTGCTAACTGGGAGCGTGATATGTCTACTCCTACCCAGTCTTGCAAGCATTCTCTCAGCTTGAGCGAAACGGATACGCGCACATCAGGCGTTAACTTCTTTTGCGGAGTTTCGATAGACTCCATACGGATACAATGTTACCGCTCGACCAAGGGGAGTCAACCGCTTTGCGATTTTTTGTAAATTGCGAAGCCAATCAGTAATATGGCAGCACCAAAGACATTCGAGAACACATCGGAAGCGGCTTCGACAAGGGACGGAGAGTAGAGTTTCAGATAAAGCGCGTAATTGGGGAAAAGAGTAAAGAAGATATATTCGAATAGTTCCCATGCTGTTGCTGCAATAAGAACAAAATGCAGAGTCGTTATAGCAGTGAATGTTTGCGACAACATAGTGTTCTTTTTACCGAGCCACCGAAGCAATCCGAGAGCGAGCGTTGCGCCCACGAGCGCGTGGAGCACGTTATCGAACCACACGAAGCCATTCTGAATCTGCGTGTCGTAGATGCCGAGTGCATTATCGCCGAAATGCAGTGCGGCAATGGCGAGAAGAAAACCAACGATATGATATGCAGAAATTTTCATATTTACACGATTTTACACTCGACCTTGACGAGGTCGCCATCATCAATGCCCTCTTTTTTCCGAACCTCTGCTTTAATAGCCAAAAGGTATGGACCTTCCTTTGATGGGAACAGGGAAGTGTTCCACATTGTTTTTCCTATCTTTGCGCGGACCTTTATTGAATTAAAACCTGCCTTTTTGGGACGGGGCATTGCTTTCAAGGCTTTTGACTCTTTATCGGGCACATACACAAAATGCCACCCCCCATCTCCCGGATATTTCCAGAGTTTTCCTCTGAATATGCATCTTTTCATCAGTCGAGTACTCGGACAAGTCTGGATCGCATAACGTTGTAATATGTATTGTCCGGGTACCGTTTATCTCTCGCCTTGACGAGTTCAGGTTTGAAGTCACGTATATCCTCTTCGGACATGGTCTTGGGGCCTACCCAAGCTGTTTCGGTGTTGCCAACTTTATCGAGCTTTAAAACACGGAGTACAGTACCAGCGCGAATATTCCCACTGAAGAATCGAGCATGAGATGCATACTTAAGCATCGCAAAACATTCTTCCTCTATGGGTAAAGAAAGCCCTTCGTGCTGTTCTCCCATGTAAGGCGCATTGTACCGTTTGTCTAGCTTATTTGCGAGCGTTGCGAGTAAAATGCAAAAGAGCACTTTTGCATTCCCGAGCCGAGGAGCAAACACAGGTTCAATACCTCGGAGCAAGCTCCGAGGAACCTTTATTTGTGAAGCGGGCAAATTCTCCCTGGACTTGAGACAGGGACAGGAGTAGAGTTGTCCGCATTTAGACTCGTATGTTACGCCTTTTGACGCAGATGATCCGGACTGGCAAGAAGACCGAACCGGCTCCAATACTGGAGCCAATTGACGAGGTCGGGGAGAACCTCCGCAATGCCATTCATACGCTCTACGGAGGGCGTATGCTCCGTATCCGCCACGTGGATGCCGGCTCGACAAACGGAGAGGAATTCGAGATGACGGCGCTTGGCAACGCCTACTACGACATGGAGCGATTCGGACTTTCATTTGTTGCCTCTCCCCGGCACGCTGACATTTTGACCGTATCCGGGCCAGTAACGCGCAATATGGAACACGCGCTCAAGACTGCGTATGAAATGACGCCGAAGCCTCGCATTGTCATCGCAGTCGGAGACGGCGCAATTGACGGAGGAATCTGGAAAGATTCGTACGCAATTGTGGGAGGGGTGAAGGATGTTATTCCGGTTGACGCCGAAATTCCCGGAGATCCACCGTCTCCGCTTGATCTGCTAAAAGGATTTCTAAATGTGTTGCAAGGCGCAAGAAAATAGTTTTTATGGTTGCGTCTTTTTTTGTTGCCTCGCTGATTTTGCCGCTTGTAGCAGGAGTTGCTGCGCTTCTTCTCCTGCGTACAAAAGCGGGTCACATGCTCACGCAATTGGTTTTTGCTCTCGGCGGCCTAAGCGGTGTCGTTGGCGCAACGTTGTTCTATGCGAGCGATGGAGCGAGCACCGTCGTTTTTCATACGGCACTCTTTAGTCTTGTTGTCGGGACGCTTTCAGTATTCTTTTTGGGAATTATATCCGTCGGTGTTCTTCTCACATCGTTGTATGCGCTTGAGGGTCTGCGCAGATACAAAAGCGTCTATTCACTCCCGTGGCTTGCCGTTGCGTCTGCTTTTTTCATATTCGGCATGCAGGCAACGGTCATGGCCTCCTCTGTTGCGGGTTTTCTCGTTGCGTGGGAGTTGATGTCCGTCGCCGCATATTTCCTCGTTATAGCGGATGGCACTGAAGAATCACTGCATGCAGGCTTCTCGTTTTTTATCATGGCGCACATCGGGTTCGCGAGTCTTGTCGCAGGATTTCTACTTCTTTCTGCGGGCAATCCCTTTGCAGAGTGGCCGGAAGTAGCGCTCGCCGCAAAAACCATGACGCCGGCGACGCTCTCCGTCGCGTTCTCGCTTTTATTCATCGGCTTCGGCTCAAAAGCGGGTCTTGCCCCGCTCCATCAGTGGCTGCCCATGGCGCATCCGCAAGCGCCGAGCCACGCTTCGGCGTTGCTATCCGGCGTCATGTTGAAAGTCGCGCTTTTTGGGTTCATTCAATCGCTGTTCTTGTTTCCATCGGTTCCCCTATCATGGGGCGTTGTTGTCCTTGTGGTAGGACTCGTGTCGGCTTTCTTCGGCGTTCTGCACGCAGTCGTCGAGAGCGACATGAAACGAGTACTCGCATGGAGCAGCATCGAGAACATGGGCCTTATTTTCTCTGGCGTAGGCGCAGCAATGATATTGCGCACGTTGCCGTACGAGGCAGGACCCGTACTCGCATCATCTATCGCCATTTTCGTTGCGCTCCATATCATCAATCACTTTCTCTTCAAGAGCGGGCTCTTCATGGCTGCGGGCGTTATCGTATCGGAAGTGCATTCTCGTGACATGGATATCATGGGGGGTTTAGCGCAAAAGTGGCCCATCTTCTCCGGCGTTTTTCTAGCTCTCGCGCTCGCAGCGGCAGCGTTGCCTCCGTTCGGTACATTCTTTGGCGAGTGGATGTATCTGCAATCTCTCGCACTTGCGCTTGTCGGTCTGCCTTTGCCGCTTTCCGTCGTTGCGGGACTCGTCCTCGCAGCCGTCGCATTGGTGAGCGGCCTTGCTATCGTTGCGTTCGTAAAAATGTTCTCAAGCGTCTTTTTAGGGAGAGCTCGAAATGAACATGCGGAACATGTGGGGATGATGCCAATGTCTCTTATGTGGCCGCCAATGGTGTGCGCGATTCTTTCGATTGTTGCCGGGGTGCTTGCATTTCCTTTTTTTTCATCGCATTTTATGGATGGCGCGAGCATCATGCAAGATGTCGTTATCGTACAAGGCGCCTCCATGAACGCTTGGATCCTGTGGGCGCTTATCGCGGGTCTTGCGATCATAGCGCTTCTTCTCGCGCGTTTTCTTCGCGTGCCGGTTCGCATTACGGATACGTGGGATTGCGGGCAGCCGCTCACGTCGCGAATGGAATATACGGCAACTGGATTCTCGGCACCGTTCCGCTTTTTCTTCCGTGCGTTCTTAGTATCGCGAAAAGAAATGATCGTTACGCCTATCTCTTCAGAGAATCCGTGGATAGCGAACCGGCGTCTCGAGTGGAGCATTACCTCAACATGGGAGCGGCTCTTTTATCGCCCCGTCGGGCAGGCATTGCTTCGTTTTGCTGAATACGCGCGCAAGTTCCAAAGCGGCGTCGTCCAGATGTACCTTTTGTTTGTTGTTATCGCTCTTGTCGGAGCATTCATTTTTGCGCTATGACCCCATGAGAGAAACGATCTAAATTCTTATGAATCACACCAATTGTAACGAGATGCAGTGCTTCGCTCAGGATCATATCTATTTTTCTCACGGGGTATGACCGTCACGATACTCATTTTGCAGTTCTTCTTAGTGCTCGCGGCAGCGCCCGCGACGGTGGGGATCGTGCGTAAAATAAAAGCGCGCTTTCAGAACAGGCGCGGCGCACGCATCACGCTTCCATACTGGTCGCTCCTTTCGTTGCTTCGAAAAGAAATGACCATCACGCGGCACAGTTCGTGGGTGTTTCGCATCGTTCCGTTCGTGGTCTTTGGAAGCGCACTCGCGCTAGCAGCGCTTATTCCTTCTTTTGCTGTAGGAATTCTGGCCGCGAGCATGAGCAACATTTTTCTTGTCGGCGCCGTCGCCGCGCTCGGCTCCGCGTTCCTTGTTTTTGGCGGCATGGATACCGGAAGCACGTTCGGCAACATGGGCTCCAGCCGCGAGATGACGATAGCCTCATTGATAGAGCCTGCCGTATACGTATCGCTCGCTTCTCTTGCAACGCTCTCCGGTTCGTGGAGTTTGGATGGCATCGCACTATTTTTTGCCGCAAGTAAATGGGTGGAGATAATACTTCCGGCCTCACTTACGTTAGTGGCCCTCGTCTTTGTGCTGCTCGCAGAAAATGCGCGCTATCCGGTGGATAATCCTGCAACGCACCTTGAGCTCACAATGGTGCATGAGGCGATGGTCTTAGAATATTCCGGCCCATACCTCGCAATGCTCGAATACGCGTCGTGGATAAAATTGACTGCGATGCTGATGCTCGTGATGAATCTCGTAGCGCCGTGGGGTATTCTGACTTCTCCATTTGCTCTTGGGGCCACTCTCATCGCGCTCGTTGCATTTGCCATTAAGCTCGGCGTCGGTGCATTCGTCATTGCGTTCATCGAATCAACGATCGTAAAAATGCGCTTCTATCGAATGCAGGAATACATGTCTCTTGCGCTCATCGTTGCGCTCGGCGGTCTTGCTATTTCGCTTGTCTCAATTGCCGTATGAGTGCGCAGCTTACATTCGACCTCCCGACATTATTTGCATGCGGCATGCTGCTTCTATCGTTGATAATGGTAAGCCGCATGCGTCTTTCGTCGCTTGTCGGTATTTTCCGTTACCAGAGCGCGCTTCTTGCCATCTATGCGGTCATCCTTGCGATCTCTCATGATGAACCAGAATTGCTCGCGGTCGCCCTTTTTATTGCACTTGTGAAAGTGGTCCTCATACCAGCGTTTCTCATTCGCGTCGCAAAGCAAAATGGCGTGTCAGAGAGGCTTGATTCGTATTTGCGTCCGACGACGTCCACATCAGTAGGTTTGGTTGCCATCCTTCTCGCGTTTGCCGGAGCAGAGGCGACATTTGCTACGAGCGCGGGGCTCATCATAGTTGCGTGCGTTTTTGCTCTCATTCTGACGGGGCTTATTCTTCTCATTACGCGCAAAGACATGTTCGGGCAGGGAATCGGATTTCTCGTGATGGAGAACGGCATCTATGCATTCGGGCTCGCTCTTGCTGGCGGAATGCCCATCTTTGTCGAGCTTGCAGTTCTGTTTAACCTTCTTGCGCTCACCGTTCTGATGGTTCTGTTGTTCCGAGTCGCGCAAAAGGTCCACTCTTCTGTTTCAACCGAGCATTTTAAGCGACTCATCGATTGATATGACTGTATCTCTGCTCCTCATGGTTATTCTTGTCGCTGCTGCGATGCCGTATCTCTGTGCCACAACGAAACAGGTGCGTTCGCTCGCGATGATAGGAAGTACGAGTATTTTCCTGCTTTCTCTCTTTGTCGGGATTCCGGCGCTGTTTGCTCCAGCCGCTGTTACCGGCGCGGGTTTGTGGTACATCGATGCTCTGGGCGGGTTCTTTGTTCTCTTGATCGGATTCGTTCAGTGGACAGGGACGCTCGTAAGCATGACGTACATGAAGGAAGAAGAGGCGCACGGGACGGTAACCGCGGCTAAGGTCAAACGATACTTCGTACTCTTGCATCTTTTCGTCCTCGCGATGATGCTTGCTGTCGTCTCGAATAACACAGGCATCGTGTGGGTTGCGCTCGAGGGCACGACGCTGGTGACGACACTCTTGGTCGGTTTTTACGAACGAAAAGAATCTCTTGAGGCTGCCTGGAAATATCTCATTCTGTGCTCATCGGGCATTGCGTTCGGATTCTTGGGAATTCTTGTCATGTTCTATGCGGCTTCGACGACGGGGGCGGAAGGCGTTATCGGCATGACGTGGTCAGGGTCGGCACTTCTTGAAGCGGCGCTTCCCGTAAGCGTCGTAAAGATAGCGTTTGTGCTCTTGCTGATAGGGTTTGGCACCAAGGTTGGTCTTGTCCCGATGCACGCCTGGCTCCCGGACGCCCATTCAAGCGCGCCATCGCCAATTTCTGGCATGCTCTCGGGGGTGCTTCTCAACGCCGCGTTATTGCCGATACTTCGTTTCAAAAATATTGTTGACGGCGTTGCCGCGCCTGGTTGGACCGATCAGCTTCTCATCGTATTCGGGGTTCTCTCTATCGCGCTTCCTGCAGCGTTCGTACTTGTTCAGCGCGATTACAAAAGGTTGCTCGCATATTCGAGCATTGAACACATGGGGCTCATTACGCTGTCGGCAGGACTCGGCGCGATTGGTTCCGTCGCCGCGACAATTCACATTGCGGGTCACGCTCTCGCGAAATCTGCGCTCTTCTTTGCGGCGGGAAACATCCTCTTGAAATATCACAGCACTAAATTCGAGAATGTCTCGGGGGTTACACGCATATTGCCTTACACAGGAGGGCTCTTTCTCGTTGCATTTTTGGCGCTTCTCGGCGTTCCGCCTTCACCCTTGTTTGCGAGCGAATACTTTATGGCGGCTGCTGCGATAGGCACGCATCCCTACGCCACCGGCGCCGTCTTTCTCGCCCTCACTATCGTATTTGCCGGATTTGTGCGGCTCTTGATGCCGATGTTGTTTGGGGAGAGTCCTGACAGAGGTGGGCGGGAGAGATGGAACATATCGCACACCGCTATCACGTTGAATATCGTTTTACTTATCGGACTTGGTATTGCTCTCTGGATTGCTCCTGGAGAGGCGATCATCCAACGCATTGCAGAAATTATTTAGAAATATGACCATTCAATCACTCACACAAAGGATCGGGATCGCGGGAAAAGACTTCGTACTAGTTCCTCGTGATGACCTGCACCGGCATGCAGAAGTTTGCGTTGAGGCAGGCGCTCCTCTCATGTTCATGTACGCAACAGAAGAGGCGAACGGATTTGTGGTACATGTAGTATTTTCCGCAGAAGACGGCTTTCTGACATTGAAGGCGGAGCTGCCGCGCGATGATCCGACGTATCCGTCGCTCACTCGCAGTATCATGGCAGCGCATTGGTATGAGCGATTGATGCATGACCAGTTCGGCATAGTTGCAGAGGGGCACCCCGACTGGCGACGACTCATACACCACGAGAATATCCCTGAAGGCACGCATCCGCTCCGTAAAGATTTTGCGTGGAATACGAAGCTTCCGCATGCGAATGTTCCGTACCCGATGCACGCAGTCACTGGAAAGGGAATTTATGAAGTTCCGGTCGGGCCGATACACGCAGGAATAATTGAGCCGGGCCACTTTCGTTTCAACGTTCGCGGAGAGAGAATTCTGACGCTCGAAGGAAAACTGTTCTTCAAGCATAAGGGCGTCGAGAAATTGGTTGAGGGAAAGACACCGGAGGAGGCTTTTCCCTTCATCGAAAGAATTTCTGGCGACATGGTCGCCGGGCATGCACTCGCGTTTGCGGAAGCTGTTGAAGCTGCATCTGGAGTCGCCATATCAGCGCGTGCGAAACATCTGCGTGTCCTGTGGAGCGAATTGGAGCGAGCAACGGCGCATGTTTTTGATATGGGGAATATGGGAGGCAACGGCACAGGATTTACATTCATGGCGGCACAAGGCTTTCGCATGGTCGAAGATATGCGTCGTTTGTATCAATCGCTCGTAGGGCACCGATTCTTGCGAGGCGCTATTGTGCTTGGCGGCGCGCATGATATTTCTGAGGGTGATGTTGAGAAGATCCGTGCCGTGATAGATGATATTGAGCGAGACATGAAAAAAGTTCTCGCAATTGCGTATGGAAGCGACGGGCTTATGGAGCGGTTTGAAACGACGGGAATTCTTTCACTTGAGGCCGCGAAAGCATACGGGGCGCGGGGAACGCCAGCGCGGGCGTCAGGGGTTACTCTCGATATACGAACGGGTCATCCCTATGCCGCGTACAAAGAGTTAGGAGTGAGCGTGGTGACTGAAAAAGGCGGCGATGTCGCGGCACGCTTCAAGGTCCGCGACAGGGAACTCACGGAGTCGTTCCGTCTTATCCGCGAAGTATTGAGAACTCTTCCGAAAGGCGAGGCGAAAACGAATTCCAATTTCAAACAGGGGAGTGCGCTCGGCGCAGTTGAATCATGGCGCGGCGCTATCATTGACTGGGTGAGGCTTGATGCGGAAGGAAGAATTGACCGCTGTGCAATTTCAGACCCATCGTTCTGTAACTGGTCTCTTTTTGGCGAACTTGCGCCTGGCAACATTGTCCCGGACTTTCCTTTGTGTAATAAGAGTTTGAACCTTTCGTATTCAGGGACGGACCTCTAACGATGCAACATATAGCGCACACCAAATCTTCAAAGTGTTACACTCTTTGTCATGTATTGGGGAGAAGACCTGGATGAGCGCCTGTATGAGGGGATAGAGGAGACGCAGATAGAGGGTGTCGAGCCAATTCGAGCGGGACTACCCATAACTCACTGGAGTTATTCGTCTCTCATGTGTTTTCTTAGGAATCCGCTGGCCTGGTATAAACGTTATGTCGAGAAGGTGTATGACACACCCTCGTCCCCCGCAGGTATTATCGGGCGCGCCGCGCACGTTGCGTTGCAGCATTTTTATGGTCTGCCTGTGCGTGACCGCACGCAGACAGGCGGCATCGCGAAAGGGGGAGCAATAGATCTAGGTCTGGAATATTTGAGGAATGTGCCGGATTTTGAGGTGAATTTTGGGAAAGCGAAGACAAAAAGGGAAAAAAAGGAGAAACGAGCCAGCATGGAGCGCGAATATCTGCAGGCGATCGGTTTTTATCTTGAAAAGCCGCCGAAGTATAATGTTGTTGCGATAGAGGAAAAATCAACGATAAAGGTAGATGGCCTCAAACTTCCCATACGCGCTATCTCTGACCTTGTGGTTCGTTCCGCCGTCGATAAAAAAGCACTCGACATCGTGGACCATAAATTCGTCGATTCGTTCAGTTCTCTTGGGGGACAAAAAACACTCTTTATCATACAAGCGATATTCAACTACTACACAGTCCAGAATACACACGGGAAGCCTGTGCGGCGTTTTATTTTGCAAGAGTGCAGAAAAAGAAGGAACGCGGATGGTAAAAGCCAGATGCGACGCTACATCATCGAATATGCCAAGTGCAAAGAAGAGTTCGCCATCTTTCACCGTCTTATACGCGATGCGACTGCCGAAATAGCTAGAGAGCGGCTGTATCTTCCAAATCCATCCGACATGTTCGAAGGCGAGAATTCCTTCGACATCTATAAACTTGGACTTGCTGGTTAATTGAGAAGGGTATCAATGAGCCCTTTGACGACATTGTACGGTTGCGCTCCTTCGACTGGCGTTTGTTCGCCGTCAGAGATGAGGATCGAGTGAGGTGTACCTGCGCCGCCTGCCGCCGCTACTTCATCGTAATCTTTCTTAATGCGTGGGGCATTTTTTCCGCTGATAAGACAGTTTTCAAAGGCGGCCACATCGAGTCCGAGTCCTTTGGCTATATCGCTAAGTTGGCCCGCATCGGTGTTTGAGCGAGGCGGCTTTTGCGTATAGTACGGCTGTCCATCCGGCCCGACAGGCGCGTCTTTTGGAGAGTTGTGGATGCCTATGTCCAGCGAGTTGTTGGAGGTCGTTGTTTCGTACACCTTGTCGGTGAATTTCCAGAACATTTCATTTCCCCCCTGCTCCGCAGCGCATTCAAGCGCCTCCGCTTCCTTTTGAGCCTTAGGATGAAGCTGTTCTATAGGGAAGTGCCGATATACCCACGCGACTTTGCCGCTTGAGCCGTATTCGGTCACGATTTGATGCATCGTTTCGTGGAATTGCTTGCAGAACGGGCATTCAGGGTCGGAAAATTCGACGATAACTACTTCTGCATCCGGGTTCCCGAGAATATGGTCATCTGCTTGGACCTCTCGTATTTCAGTCAGAACTTGTCCCTGACCTTGCTGGGCTGGGCCTGCGGGCCGGCTATTAACAAAAAATAGTGCGCCTGCGATGAGGGCACCAGCGATGACAATTGATATCGGAATTGCTAATTTCTGAACTGTTTCCATAGGAATGGTTATAAGAGTAACTGGAGGAGTATACCACGCACACCGGGGAGGAACTCAGCAAACTAGAAACCGAGGGTCTGTGTCAAGGCCCTCCCTTCCCCTAGAAGCCATTTTGTGGTGTCGAGCTTCACATCCTTGACCCTGCCCAGTTCTTTATATTTTAATGAGTTGTTTTTGAGGGCGTAATCGAAGATCTTCTTCGTTATTTCTACATCTTTCAGGCAGTATTCGCGAAGTTTCTTGATGTTGCCCTCGCGCCACCAGCGCATGGCATCGAGCCCGCTTCCGCTTTTTTTCGTGCCCAGCGTGCCCGCTGCGATAGAATCAAGCTTTACGCGTCGGCCAAGCGACGCCGAGACCTCGCTGAGGAGGTCAATCGAGCGCATCTTCGTAAGGTCGCCGGGGTAGTATTTGTTCAAGACGGGAATATCGAAATGGTCTGAATTAAAGCCGACGAGGACATCGGTGCGCTCGAGAAGTTTCCAAAGGCGCGGCAGGTCATCCTTTAGGAATGAATCGTATTCATCGGTCGCAGAATCATGCGTGCAGCAGATCGTCATCTCAAGATCGCTTATGTTCCATACGCCGCGGGTGAATCCGCCGATGGTTTCGATATCGAATGTAACGATTCGCATCGGTAACGAGTATACCAAACGACAGCAGCTTCTCACTAACCTAGACTTGCTTAACTGCTCATTCCGCCTGCTATTCCGTCTAGCTCTTTCTTGAGTGAGATAACGTTCGCTCTAATTTTTCTATATTCTCTCTCCGTGTTGTCGTCCCACGAGCTTTTTGTAGCGGCGTCTTGTAAATCTAGGAGCGCATTATCCTGCTGCACAATACGGTTTTCCAAATCATTAATTGCAGTCGGCGCTTCGCCTAGTTGCGCCCATTCGCGACTTCTTATTGTTGGAAAGCGCTCAAGCATCTCCTCGATATCGTCAGCGAGCGCTTTCATGAGGTCTTGAGGAGTTTTTTCCACTCTCCATTCTTTGGGTCTATCCGATTCAGCCGCTTCCGGTTCCGGTGCAGAAGCCGGTATCGCTATAACTGGTTTTTCGGCCGGCGGAGTTGGCACAATAACTTCGGGTTCGACTGCAGCCACAAATTCCCTCGGTTCCTGATGCTCAACTACGGCTAGACCGTCCCAAGCAGGTTCTCCGGGAGTGTCTGCGTCTCCAGCGGCAGTGGGATATTTCAGGGGAGGTTCTGAATCCGGCTCGTCTGGCGGAGAGGGGGGATTCGGGACATCGGGAGGAGGAGCGGCTTTAAGCTTTGCGGCCTTCACCTCATCATATGCGGTATCGTACGCATTTCGCTGACGAATTGTTTCCGGAAGTCGGGATGAAAATCGAAGACGCTGATAGAGTGAGTGGCCCAATTTCGCACCACCCTCTTGCTCATTACCGATATGCTGGCAGACCGCACTCAATGTTGGTTCTATGTTATCACCCGCAAGTGCAAAAACTGCGGCGCGTATCGTTTTCTCCGTTACTGAATTAAGTCTCTCGGTGCCTTCCCTTTTTCGTCGAGAACCTTCCGTCATGGCCATAGCAGCAGATTGTTTTAAGCTTCTAGCTGGCGTATTGATGGCATTCGGGGCTACTTCCAGAAGAATTCTCATCTCATCAGCTGTCAGACCGTGTCTTGTTTTCAGATCATTCAAAAAAGATTGCTCCGTTTGCCTTTCAGGATTCTTAATAATTTGTATTAACTGGCGAACTTCTGCGGGAGAAAGTCTCTGCTCGCCTAGAGCTTGAGAGATCTCCTGTTGCATTTGCTTTTGTTCTGATTGGGGGGCGCTGTCTTCGTTGCCGAAATCAGTCATAGGTTATCCCAATGAACTGAAGAGGTGTTCGGCAATTCTATCTGCTTGGAGCGTCATTTCGCTACCGTTTGCAAGGTTTTTAATCGTGTATTTACCGGAGTCGCGTTCTTTTTCGCCAACTGCGATAACGAATGGAACTTTCATTTTATCCGCCTGCCTCACTTGGTCGCCGATACGTTTGCCTGAGAAATTCACTGCGACCGTGACATCTTCTCGCCTGAGATCCTGAGCGAGTTTGTTGGCGTGTACCAATGCAGATGGTTCGACGACGCAGAGCATGAGCTCTGTAGCCGGAGCATATTTTGGGAGAAGATTGTGCGTTTCAAGAAAGTCGCGTGCGGTTACGTCTCCCATGGCAAAGCCAACTGCAGGAACCGATTCGCCTCCAAAAAGCGAAAGCAGATCGTCGTAGCGGCCGCCTCCGAACATGGAGCGTTTGTTCTCGCCTGATGTATCAAAGACCTCGAAAACCATGCCCGTGTAATAGTCGAATCCGCGGGTTACTGAGGTATCAACGACAGCATTGTTCACGCCGAGAGATTTGAGGGAAGCCATCAATTGCTCTAAATATGCCGTAGACGTCGTGCGAGCCAAGTGGTCTATCAGCTTCCCGCTGCGCTCTTTGCCCACTAGTTTTTGCAGCAGTTCTTTGAAATCGTCAATTTTGTCGCGGCGATCCAAGAGGCGGGTAGCCGCAGGACGGAGGTCTTTCTCGATACCGCACTCATTGAACGCGGCGTCGAGGAATCGCCGGTCTGATACGCGTATCTCAAAGTTGCGTTCGTCCGTTCCGAATGAGCGCATGATGGCATGCGCAAGGGCAATGACCTCCGCATCGGCTTCAATTCCCGCAGCTCCTACGATGTCTGCGTTGAGCTGCCAGTGTTCTCGGAGGCGTCCTTTTTGCGGACGTTCATATCGAAAGACGTTGGGGACCGAATACCACCTTGCGGGGAGGGAAAGCTCGCGCTTTTTTGCTGCAACCATGCGTGCGAACGTGGGAGTCATTTCGGGCCGCAAGGTAACTTCTCTATCGCCTCGGTCGGTGAATGTGTATGTCTGCTCATTCACAATTTCTTCCGATGTTTTGTTCCGGTAGAGCTCCGCCGGCTCTAGAACGGAGGCGTTGTACTCTTCATAGCCGAAAAGTTCGCACATGCGCTCCCAATGCTCAAAAATGTAGCGCTGGATGAACATGTCCTCGGGGTAGAAATCCCTGACCCCCTTATATGATTCCGTTGAAAGTTTCTTTTTGTCGTCGGCCATACGGGCTACTCTATCCTATGCAGCAGGAAGTTCAACGAAGAATTGGGCCCCCTTTCCATACCCTTCCGACGTAGCGCCAATCTTTCCGTCGTGGGCTTCAACTATCGATTTTGCCACATAAAGACCATAACCCGTACTTTCAGGGTTCACTGATGATGAGTTTTTGCCTTTGCCGCCCTCGGTGAAAAGGATTTTCATGTCTTCTGGCGTGATACCGACTCCCGTGTCTCTGACGGAAAAAACGATATTCGAACTGGTGTGAGTCAATAGGACGCGAATTGTGCCGCGTGCTGTGTAGTGGATCGCGTTATCGATGAGATTGCGAAATACATGCCGGCGCAGTTTTGCCTCGTCGCCACTGCATGCGTACGAACCGCCCGCGATATCAACTTCGAATTTCAAACCTTTTTTTTCTGCAGAAGGGCGGATCTCGCTCGCTATCTCCTCGACTGACTTTCGCACGTCGAACGATTTTTTTTCAAGCTGCATCGTTCCTGTTTTGAAATTCGATGCATCAAGAATGTCAGTGACCGTATCAACTCCCCTGCGGGTTTCCGATAGGGCAGAGTCTGCCATATTCTTGACTTTTGCCGGTACGGCGCCCAGGTCTCCTTCTGAAATAGTAGCGAGCGCTGCTTCGTTTTTCGTGAGATAGCTTTTTACCTCGTGCGTGATGACATGCAAGAGACTTTCTTGTTTCTTGTTTGTTATCTCGAGTTCTTCGGTGCGGCCGAGCTGTCTCAATATCGCATTTCGCGCTTTCTCAGGATTCGGAATTCCCTCGGCTTTTGCGTATTCGTCGGTGGGGCCCGCTGTCTGTATTTCGATGGAGCCGTAGCCGAAGAAGTGTTGGACAATGTTCTCGGTTTTTACCGTTATCTCTTGCACCTTGTCCAACCCCCACGTCGCTATCTGCCGATTGAAGAGCCCGACTTGGTCGATGTTCACGATGCGCTTATTCGTTACTATCCAAAGGTCGAGGTAGTAATCCGTCCATAAGACGAACAGAGCCATCCACACGATGAGAAACCACAACGCGCTCCCAAAACTTGCTATCGAGCCGTATCCGATGGTATCCAGATACATCGAAGGAATGGTGGCGAGGATAAGCGGGACAACAATGACCGGGAGAAGCCCGAGGACGAGGGTGCCGGCAGTATCTCGAAGCAGGATCATCCAGTGCTTGCGAAGTTTAATGACGATGTTCTCTCCGGGCTCTATTTTGATGTTCGGGATCATGAACTAGGAGAGGGCGATTATCGCGGCGAACATGGTCGAAAGAAAAAGAAAACAGCCTCCTGCGTATATCACCACAGCAAAGGTCGCTACGAAGGCATTCATCGAAAAGCGCACCCAGTGGTAGGAAAGGATGATGCCTAAGATGATTGAGAGCGCTGCGGTTGCAACAAACATGACCCACATCAGCGTTGTGACGAACTGGCCGGAGAGTACTCCTTCAGGCATGCCGGTATTATGCCATTTTGGAGGACTGTGCGGACCTCCTCGACGTGAATAGCGAGGGGGTGGTATACCCCGTGAGATAACTGTTTTCGAGCTACACAAGATGTTAGGACACAGTAAAATATTTAATTCGTCAACAAGCTATACACGTCTTATCTCATGGGGTATAGTCTCTCCCTCTATGCGTGCGCAAATACTGCAGACGCGGTTTGCTATTCGACGCTCCAAGCCGGGCCTGGGCTATGGGTTATTTGCCACGAACGCGATACCTGCAGGAGAGTTCGTGCTCGAATACAAAGGGCGTCACGTACCGACGGAAACGGCGGACAAGCTCAAAACTAAGTACCTTTTTGAGATAGACAGCTCATGGACCATCGACGGTTCAACAAGGGCGAATACTGCGCGATACGTGAATCACTCCTGCGCCCCGAATTGCGAGGCAGACGTACGAGATGGGAAAGTGCTTATTTTTGCCAACCGGGAGATCGAGGCGGGGGAGGAGCTGACAATCGATTACGGAGAAGAATATTTCAAAGAGTTCATTGAGCCGCACGGCTGCAAGTGCGACCGCTGCAAGCACCCTCGGCTCGCATTCTGGCGCCGCTCGTGATAGGATTTTTGCCATGAATAAAACAACAATGTTCTGGGCTATCGTTGTGCTGCTCATCATCGGCGGTCTCGGCGCATCGTGGTATATGAAAACCCTGCCGGGCCAGTACGACGCGCTCGCACAGTGTTTAAAGGACAAGGGCGCTCTTTTTTACGGCGCGTTCTGGTGCCCTCACTGCCAAGAACAAAAAAAGATGTTCGGCAATTCTGCTAAGCTTTTGCCGTACGTCGAGTGTTCGCTCGCTGACCAAAAAACACAAACTCCTATCTGTATTGAGAAAGAGATAAAGTCATATCCGACCTGGATATTTGCCGATGGAAGCAAATTGACCGGCGAACAGCAGCCGAAAGTATTGGCGGAGAAGACCGGTTGTTCAATGCCGGAATAACATGTCGGTGGGAGATCTTAATTCACTTCTCGCCCTTGGCACGCTCGCCATTCAGATAGCCAGTGCGGTTTTGTTGGCGGTGTATTTTTTACCGAATCTTATTCCCGGTGCGTATGAAATACGTGCGTATGTGGGAAAGTGGGGAATTGCATTGGGACTCGTTCTCATTCTGACAACAGCAGCGGCGAATCTTTACTACGAATCGTTTGGATTTGAGCCATGCTATTGGTGTTATTGGCAGAGGATTTTTCTGTACCCGCAAGCTGTTTTGTTCGGAGTTGCTCTTTGGAAACGTGACATGCAAATTGCCGATCATTCTATTGCGTTATCGATTTTTGGAGCGGGCGTTGCTCTCTATCACCACGCACTTCAAATGCTTCCCGGTAGCGGTCTTCCATGCCCGTCTGTAGGTGTCTCCTGCGCCACGCGCATCCTGTTCGAATTCGGCTACATTACGTACCCTCTGATGGCGTTTTCGCTGTTTGCGTTTCTTATCGTGTTGATGTTGTTCGTGCGGTCTTCCTATCAGGCAAAATAATCTCTGCGAAATTATTGGCGAGCGTTGCGAGTGAAATGAACGTGTACTCATGTTCATTTCCGAGCCGAGGAGCCAAAATACGGTTAATACCGCGCAGCAAGCTGCGCACGTGTGCGAGCGAAGCGAGCTCATCAGCAGGTCCAGGGCTTTGCCCTGGGGTTTAATACCGTTTATTTTCAGCAACCGATCATGAGGCTGCCTCCCGTTTGAATGCGTATCATGCCGGGATCTTGTCGTATTGGGGGGCCGGCCTCCAGATACGCACACACTTTCCAGTTGTGGCTTGTTGCGGGGTATACGTTGCCCGTTTCTGTGAATACTGTGTATTCGCACGGGGCAGATGACGATGAAGTGCAGATTGCCGTCGGTCTCGTGGGGTCTTTGTATGCGCTAAGGTCGGGTCCGCTTCCAGCACATGTATAGGCTGCGTCGCCGGCCGCTGTGCAGCCTGTGAACACTATTGGGCGGCTGTTATCTTCTCTGAGAGCTACGGCATTCGCTATCTGGCGAAGGTCCTGGATCCGGCGTGAATCGCGACTCTTGATGCGAGCAGAACTCAATGCGACAAACGCGATAGATGCGAGGATCGCAATGATACTCACAACGACAAGAAGTTCGATGAGACTGAAGCCGGATTCTTTGGGAGAAGTTCCTCTCATGATGCATTGAGTACGATTATTGTAGCCTTGTTTAGGTTCGGTACGGCCTGTTTTGTGGACTAGTGCGATTGGTTTTGCGATGCGAATTCCATGAACGTTGCCAGGAATTTCTTCAGCGACGCGATTGTTCTCTCGTCTGTAAGTTCCAAGTTCTCATCGAATTTCTCCTTTGCTGCCCCAAGATAGAATTCCGGCTGGCCCATGACCTTTGCGTCGAAATAGCCAAGGACGCGGCGTACATCGTATTGCGCAAACGATGCTCCACGAGGACCAGAGGAAGCACCGAGTATGCCGACGGGTTTTTTATCCCACGACAGCGGGTCGCTCTCCGGCCTCGAACTCCAGTCGAGGAAGTTTTTTATAGGGCCCGATGGTGTGCGATTAAATTCTGGTACGGCAAGCAAAACTCCATCTGCGGCCTTTATTTTTTCACGAAGCTCAGCAGCCAAAACAGGGAAATTCGAGGCTTCAAGGTCTTGATCAAAGACAGGGAGTCCATCAATAGAAACAATTTCAATGTTCACGCCTTCGGGAGCGAGTTTTTTTGCTGCTCGTAGAAGTGCCGAGTTGTACGAGGCTTTTCGAAGACTGCCGGAAAATGCGACGATGTTCATACTAGTGGGAGTATACACGTATCGTGGGCAGTCTGCTCAATGTTCCTGAAATATGAACATACCATCTTGTAGCCGGTCGGCACCATTAAGGTATGCTGAGTCTTTCGAAAAGTCGTGATACGAAAGGTTAAACACTCGTTTTCACCATGTATTTTTCAATATCTGCTACGGTGCCTACGACTTTCTTACCGGGATTGAAAACGTTGTGAGGATCGAAGATGTGTTTCGTCTGCGAAAAGAGCTCGAGCATCTTTGGAGAGAACATTTCACTCAAAAAGGGCGTACGGATGATGCCGTCGTTATGTTCACCCGTCGTCGAGCCGTGATATTTTTTCACCAGTTCATACACCTTTGGGGCGAGTTCCAGGATCGTTCCGTGTACGTCTGGTTTTGAGAGATCCACGAGCGGGAATATATGAAAATTACCGTTGCCGATGTGTCCCGTGACGGCGTATATAAATTTCTCTTTATCAAGGAGGGCAAATAGTTGCGGAAGAAATTCAGGGTATGTTTGCGGAGGCACCACGAAATCATCAATAAACGCAGCAGCCGTAAGTCCGGGGAGTTTTTTTCTCAGGATAGCGAATGCTTCTCGTCTAACGACCCAGTATTTCTCCGCGGCTTTTTTATTTCTGGCGATGCGCGCTTCAACAGCGAGTCCCTCGAGGGCTCTCTCGGCTGCGAGCGCTCTGTGGAGCGCTTTTACCTGCGTATCTTCAGAAAATTCTGCCATCAATACAAGTTTTGGTATGCCGCCGCGCAATACGAGACCTACTTCCGGCAGGAAAGAGAAACCGAGGCGTATTGCTCTTGAGAGTCCCATTTGTGCTAAGAGTTGCGGAAGCAACCTTATCGCAAGTTTGAACGTATGGTCATCATAGGATTCGAATGATTCCGGATCGTTTTCAAGGATACGACGAACAACTTCCGGCAGTATCGCGAGGTCAGACAAAAATATGACAAGCATAGAACGATGCCGTCTTAACGTCACAAGTCCCAGCTTCATACGCGTCACGAGTCCCAGCGTTCCCTGCGAGCCAGTGATGAGTTTCGTGAGGTCGAACACGTCGCTTTCCCGATCGTACACATTCCAAAGCGCATACCCAGCGGAGTTTTTTGATACGCGAGGCGTTGCAGCTCTTATTTCCTGCCAATTATTTTGGATGAGCTCATGCATGCGGCGGTAGACTTCACCCTCGAAATTCTGCTCCTCTTTTTTTGATTCGAGGTCATTTCGGGAGAGCGGGCGGATGGTTGCTTTTGAACCGTCGGAGAGAATAACGTCCAGCTCGCGAACATAGCGGTCCGTTTTGCCATAGCGAAGAGTGAGTTCGCCTGCAGAGTTATTGGAGACAATGCCGCCGAGCGCGCATAACTCGCGCGAGGCTGGGTACGAGGGGAGCAGCATGCCCGTTTTTTCCAGTGTTTGTTTCTCGAAATCACGGTAGTACATGCCGGGCTCTGCGACGGCATAGTCCGAACCGACGTCAAACATACGGTTCATGTATTTAGTGAACGAAACGACTATCGAGTCCGTGAGAGGTCCGCCAGACATGTCGGTTCCCGCACAGCGGCCAGTTACCGAGATATGTTGGCCTTTCTTCTTCTCTTGCGCGACAAATTTCACCACGGCAGCGACATCGTCGGCGTTTTTGGGGTACACGACGAGCGAAGGCTTCCGTTCAAAAATACTGGTATCGCGGCTGAAATCGTGCAGAGTTTTTATGTCGTCAGCGACGTCTCCTTTTATGAGAGCGGCGACCTTCTCGCGAAGCATCATCGGAAAATTATAGCCCGACGAAGCGAGTGAAGCGAGAGCTTTGTTCTCGTTTCCGAGTAAGCGCAGATCAAACGAAAACGGCGACTATCTTATGGAGAGTCTCTATTTTTTCTTCTCCAGGGTTTCGAGGAGTTTATCAATCAGTAATTCCGTCTCAGCAGGGTTTTGTACTTGTCGGGTATCCACGCCAGCTTCCATTACGGTATAATCGTTGCCGCCCGGGTAGATGGCGTCTCCGATAAAAAGCATTTCTTTCGGCTGCACACCTAAATTTTTTGCTAGCCAGAGAGCGCCGTAGGCTTTATTGATGCCTTTTGGAGTGATATCGATGGTCGTTGTTCCGCCGATGCCAAGTTCAAATTCCGGCAATCGTTTGTGAAGTGCCTCTTTCAGTTTTTTGCGTTTCGTCATATCGGGGTCCCATGCTCTTTTTTCTGCTTGGGTCGCTTCGAGTCCGCATGCCGTGAATACTATCTTCGAATCTCTCTCGAGTATCTCGGGTCGATATTTCGGGTTTTCATCAATTATTTTTACCTCACCGAGCGCTTCCTTGACGGCAGCTACCACTTTTGTCCGCTCCTCTCCGGTAAATTTCATATGGTATTGGCTTTTCCACGAGCCATCTTCGAGCATGTGTGCTTCCGCAGAGGCGTTTGAGAATACATAGAGCCTTTTCGCATGAGGATGTTTCTCAAGGGCTGGGAGAAACGCTTTTTCAATACGGGTGAACCCCGCCGATGAAAGGATGGCGACGGGAACGTGTTCAAGAAGGCGAGAAAGTTTGTCCACCATGTCAGGCGTTGGCGGTTGCCAGCTCTCGGCGAGCGTGTCGTCTAGGTCAAAGAGCACTGCCCGCGGAGATTTGAGATGGCTGTATCGATGTTTCCAAAACTCTCGCGCTAGGGGAAGGGTAGTGACGAAAATAATAGCGAGGACGACAAATTCGATATAATCGGCGGTTTGCGGTAGTACTTCTCCGAGCGTGTAGCCGAGGTACGATATACCGCTGGCCCAGAGCGCGCCTCCAAGCATGTTGTAGAACATGAATGTGCGATAATCCATGTTCGCAACGCCTGCGAGAATGGGTGCGAACGTGCGGACAATGGGGACAAAACGTGCGAAAAAAATTGTACGCGTGCCATATTTCGCATAGAAACGTTTGGTGCGCTCCAGGTATTCTTGCTTAAAAAAACGTGAATTAGGTTTCTCGAAAAAACGAACTCCGACTTTTGCTCCGAACCAGTATCCAACGTTGTCTCCAAGTATTGCGGCGATGGCGACCAAGGGCACGATGATACGGATATCAAGAAATCCCTGGGACGCCAAAAAGCCCGCGGTAAAGAGGAGGCTCGCACCGGGAAGAAAGAAACCTATGATAAGACCGGATTCGGCGAAAATGATGGCGAACAGGCCTGGATAGCCGATGAGCTGTATCAGCTGGCCCAAATCATAAGGGAGCATGGGCTGATACTACACGAAAGAGTCAGGAATGGGGAATTTCTTGCACATCTTTCGGATGTCTTCGCGTACCCGTCTGTGGATTTTTTTATCACTTTTGTTTTCAAGTGTCTCTATCATGAGTTCCGCCACTTTTGCGCACTCTTTTTCTTTGAAGCCGCGCGTCGTGATGGCGGGCGTGCCAAAGCGGATACCTGACGGGTCCATGGGGCCGCGCGTGTCGTCTGCGATCGAATTCTTGTTGAGCGTGATGCCGACTTCGTCGAGAAGCGTCTCTGCTTCTTTTCCGGGGATGCCAAGCGAACCGTAGACGTCGGCGAGAATGAGGTGGCTGTCCGTACCGCCCGTTATCATTCGAATATTACTTATCTTGAACACCTTTTCCATCGCCTTTGCGTTTTTTAAGATTTGTTTGGCATACGTGCGGTACGCAGGTTTCAATGCTTCGCCGAAACAAACTGCCTTTGCAGCGATGGTATTCATCAGGGGTCCTCCCTGAAGTCCGGGAAAGATGGATTTATCTATCTTCTTCGCGATTGTTTCGTCTTCACGTGTGAGGATCATACCGCCGCGAGGCCCCCGCAGCGTCTTGTGCGTCGTTGTGGTCATGATGTCGAAGCCATCGTCAAACGGATTTCTCATCGCTTTGCCCGCGATAAGTCCTGCGATGTGTGCGATGTCCATAACAGCGAGAGCGCCGACTTCCCGTGCGATCTCGACAAATTTTTTGTAGTTGAGTTCGCGCGGATATGCAGAGTAGCCGGCAAGGACTATTTTTGGCTTCTCGCGCTTTGCGACGTGCAGCATCTCGTCGTAGTCTATCTCACCCGTATCGACATTTTTCATTTTGTAACGTACGAATTTGTATATCTTTGTGAGATATGTGACGGGGTGTCCATGCGTAAGGTGACCGCCATGCGAGAGGTCCATGCCGAGGATAGTGTCTCCCGGTTCGAGGAGCGCAAAATACATACCAACGTTTGCCGGTGCCCCGGCATGCGGCTGGACGTTGACGAATGTGCAGTTGAAGAGTTTCTTGGCTCGGTCCCGTGCAATGTCCTCGACAATGTCGGTGTATTTCTGACCGCCATAATAGCGCCTGCCGGGGTAGCCTTCTGAATATTTATTCGTGAGGTTCGAGCTGTTTGCTTCGCGAACTGCCTGAGAGACGTAGTTTTCGGAGGGAATCAATTCGAGGCCTTCTGCTTGTCGCTCTTCCTCGCCCATAAGCGCTTTGTATACGATCGGGTCTTGTTTTTTGACGTGTGGATATAATTTCTTGTTCATAAGAAAATGTTGGCGGCTAAAAGTTATGTAAGGCACCTAAATCATATGCGAATTATATTTTCTTTTTTCTGTTCCTCAAAACCTCCGATCGTCGCGATATCAGCCTTGAGGGATGGATGTGATCTGTAGTTCTCGAGTGTAATGTCGGCTTGGGTAAATGTATCAATATCCTTCACGCCGGGATTCAGGCGAACCGTTGGGAAAGGGTATGGGTCGCGCTCCACTTGTTCTTTCATTTGGTCGAAGTGGTTCGAGTAGATATGTACATCGCCGAATGTATGTACAAACTCTCCCGGCGGGATGTTCGTCACTTGAGATACTAAGAGAAGCAGCAACGAGTAGCTTGCGATATTGAACGGGACACCAAGAAAAAGATCTGCGGAGCGCTGGTACAAGCCCAAATTGAGCTTGCCGTTTGCGACCTGGAACTGGAACATCGTGTGGCAGAACGGCGGAACATGCGATTTTTGTCCTTCCGAGGCCATTTCGTAAATGAAATCGGGATTCCAAGCGCTTACGACGTACGATTTGCGGTCCGGCTTTGACTTCAGCCCGGAAATAACCCAACTTAATTGATCTATCTCACGCCCATCTTTTGCAGGCCAGCGGCGCCACATGCGGCCGTAAATTGTAATAAGGTCTGCCCATTTTACGACGAATGGGTCGCTCGCGGGCGTCTCTGTAAGCTTCGCAATGAATTCCTGCTGGGTCGCGTACTTCTGTTTCTCCGTATTCCACATCTGATAGTGCTTCCATGCCCACTCATCCCAGATATGAATATTCTGGTCGAGGAGCGGCTTGATGTTCGAGTTTCCTGAAAGGAACCACAGTAGTTCGACGACGATGCCGCGCCAGAACGTCTTTTTTGTCGTCAGGAGGGGAAAGTCTTTGCTGACATCGAAACGAATTTGCCGTCCAAAAACGGACCTGATGAACGGCGGCTTTTCACCCTTCTGTGTGTATCCTTCCAGAACGACGTTATTAAAGAAAAGTTCTTTGTCCGCGCCGTTCTTTAGTATATCCCGGCAAAGATCTAGGTATTGAAATTCTGGATGGCGCACGCTCATGTTTGGAGGATATCACAATTTCTTCCGCCTGTTTTTACGTTTAGCGGGGGCAAAATGCTTCCAGTTGTCCTTGGCGAAACGACCAACCTCCTTATAGCTTTGTTCTGGCGGAGAGGTGAGTTCGGAAAAGGTCAGCTGTGCAATGTCCATGCCGGGGCGCAAGATGATGGGTACCGTGTTTTGATTAGTGAGCTCAAGGGTGATGTTGAGGAAGTGACCGGGATTTATGATGCCGGCGGTGTTGTGAACCATAAGACCGATGCGTGCAAGAGATGATTTACCGCTGAGTTGGATGAGGTAATCATTCGAACCAAAGAACTCTTTCGACGCTGCGAGCACCGATATTCCGGGGCGGAGGATGAATTCATGACCGTCTTTCACTTTAACTTCGCGGGTTTTTCCATACATTCGTTTTTGAGGGTCGATGAAGTCCGTCGCGTAGATGTCACTCAGCTGGAAAGCATTTCCAAGGCGGATGTCGTAGGTTGCTGGCTGAAGTCTTTTGCGGTCAAATGGCTTGATAGTGATCGTGCCTGCTTTCACGGCTTTCTCGATATCGGTGTCGGAGAGATACATAGTCGGATGGGCTATTCTATAACAAAAATCTTTTCCGTGCCGTAGTATTCCGGCCAATGTTGATTGTAATAGGCGAACATGCGGGCGAGGCGGTCTTGTTTTAATTCGTCGACATGTAGTTCCTGCATGAGGTTTCGTATCTCTCCCTCGACCTGTTTTGTCTCTGTGCCGGTGTCGACGACACGTTCGAATTCGGCCAGCCATCCATATCCAGCATTTTTGTCGAGCGTAACGTTCGTCCCCTTGCATACATACTCTTCGCGCTCTCGTGACCACTTAGCTTCGTATTCAAAACCCGACGATATGACAAGTTTATCGAGCTCATTCAGCGTGAGCGGCACCTTCTCCTCAAACTCCTGGCGAGAAATACCGTTTGCGCTCGTTGTATCGTCCACTGATGCTTTTACAACCAAGAGTACAGTTCCGTCCTTATCGCGGGTACGTACAGAAAATTCCTTTGCGTGCTCAGCTAGGTCGTTTAGCCGCGTTTGCGCATCTTTTGATAGGAAGGGTGCTGCAGCTTCGCTGAGCTTAGCTAAGGTCCCACTCTTGAAATAGTGGTTGAGTTGTTTATTTCTTGATCGCAGTTTAACGCTTGAGTCTGCCGCCCTCATCGCTGCGCGCACCTCGTTTGCTCTCTCAGATGACCCGAGAAGCGATTTTATCTCAACTTCGATGGAATGCATTGTCAGAGTATATCAATTCGAGACCTTATACCGAAGAAGAAGGGTCCCGCTTTTGTTCAGCTTTTTGAAACCGATGAATCGCAGCTGTATTTGTTTGAATGTGCCGTCGAGTATTGGAAGTCCTGCGCCAAATGCCTTCGGCTCAACGGTAACGTGGATCTCTGAGACGAGCTTAGCCTTAAGGAACGCCGCGTTCAGCCGCGGACCTCCTGCAAGCACTGCCTGTCGGTATCCTGCTTTTTCGAGCGCAGCGATCAGGCGGACAGGCGAGAGCGAAGTGAATTCGAGTTGTCCCTTAACCTCATCTTTTTTAAGTTTCCAGGGTTGACTGGTCATCACGAGCCGGCGAATTTTTGATACAAGTTTCAATTGCCTGCGGTGCGCAAGGTATGTATTGCGCCCAATGATAACAACGCCAAGTTTTCGGATGAGACTCCGAAAATATTTCTGGTCCTCTGCGGATGCCCAGACATGGGGCTGTTCTCCGCGCGGACCCGTGATCCTTCCATCTGCGGACGCGACGACAGCGAGGATAGTTTTCATGGGTTTTTAGGCAGGATCACGCTTGAGCCAGTGAACGCCTGCGTACACAAGCGGTGTTACAAGTGCGGACATGACGTTTTTCAACATCCAATACGGAAGGATGATGCTCCAAAGAAACGCGGCATTATCACCGAACGATGTACCGAACGAATAGAACGCGAGAACAATGAATACGACCGTGTCGACGAATTGCGCCAGAATATTCGAGACATTGTTGCGGAGCCACAATTTTGAAGCTCCGAGCGCTTGCCGTATACGCGAGAACAGATAGACGTCGAAGAATTGCGAAATGGCGAACGCTGCAAGCGAGGCGAGGGACATGCGGATAGAGAACGTGAAGATGGTGTCATACGCGGCTTCTGATGAAGCGAATCGTGTGGAAGGCGGAAGCGCGGTAACTAAGAGCGCATAGAGGAGAAGGAGCACTATGGCAAAAAGACCGGAGCGAACGACGCTGCGGGCGCGTGCGGGCCCGAATACTTCCGTGATGATGTCGTTGATGGAAAATATGAGCGGGACCGTGAAAATCGCAACTGATGCGTTAAGTCGGAACGGCCACTCCAAAAGCGGAAACGTTTTCGCGCCCATTAACTCGGCTGCGGCAACGCAGAAAATGTAGACAGCGATGAGCAGGTCCATCCTTCTCATCCCAAAGAACGTCGCTGAGGGACCTTGCACGCTTTGTGCGGGAGGCATGGCGGGCAGTATACCCCATGAGATAGGCACGTTCTACCATCTCGAGTGGCGGAATGTTGCGACGCCTGTTCAGATCTTCAAATAGAGAACTCATTTATCTCACGGGGTATAACGTGCAAATGTGCGACTGCAACAAGCGGGTATACTGAGATGCATGGAGAAGGCGGAACGTTGTGCAATTCATAATCAGCGTCAGCCTTGTGGAATATGCCGGGTGCTGCGGAATCAAAGGATTGGCCCTGAAAAGGGCACAGGAATAGTTTCCGCTATCGCGGCAATCGGAAAGAATAGAGAACTTGGAAAAGGAAATGAATTGTTGTGGCGCATACCTGATGATATGAAGCGGTTCAAGAAGCTCTCGATGGGGCATCCAATAATTCTCGGGCGAAAAACATTTGGATCCATCGTCAGGGCTATCGGGAAACCACTGCCTGGACGCACAAATATCGTGGTGACGCGTGATGCGAAGTGGTCGTACGACGAAGTAATTGTTGCAAAATCTCTTGAAGAAGCGCTAGAAAAGGCCAAAGGTGCACCTGGTTCGGAAGAGATCATTATCGGCGGGGGCGCGCAGATATACAAACAAGCACTTCCGTACACAACCAGGCTCTATTTGACATTGATAGATGATGAGGGCGAGGCGGATTCTTTTTTTCCGGAGTATGAGGATGAGTTTACGATCAAGCTCAACGAGGAAAGGCACGAGTGGAACGGCTTGAAATACGTGTGGGTCGACCTCGAGAGAACTTGAAAACGAGGGGAAAATGGTGTACTCTCTGGCATGATAACGCGGGTTACGGTACGGGCGAAGAGAGAAGATGCTCGGGCCGATGGATACCTGCGAACTCTCAAAAATAGGTTTCCCAAGGTCAAACTGAAGGGCGTGGCTGTAACGGAGGCCTATACCATTGATGCCAAACTTTTGCCGAAGGAACTTGAAAAAATCGCGAAGGGTCTCGCAAATCCGATAATAGAAGAATATGCTACAAAGGGCGTATTAGCCCCCGAAACTTTTTCTGTAGCAGTAGAGATAGGATTCTTGCCGGGTGTTACTGATAATGTCGGACACACGGTGAGGGAAATGATAGAGGATACGACAGGACGCAAATTTAAAGACGCCGCCGCCGTCTATACTTCGAGATTTTTGTTTCTTACGGGTTCGACAGCGACTGATGAAGCCGCAAGAATGGCGCGGGAATTTTATAACCCGCTTATCCAGCGCGCGTCGGTGCTTTCGTATTCTGAGTTTAAGAAAGGTGTACCGATCATAGTACCCAAGGTTGAACTGCACAGCACAGTAAAAACGGATGAGGTGAATTTAGAAGTCGATGACGATGAGTTGATGAGAATAGGCAAGGAGGGAATTGTGAACAAGGACAACACAAGACAAGGACCGCTCGCCCTCTCTCTTCGCGCGATGCACATCATTCGCGATTATTTTCGTACGATTGGCAGGGATCCAACTGACGTTGAACTCGAGGCACTCGCGCAGACATGGTCCGAACACTGCAAACACACGATCTTCGCCGACCCCCTGGATGAGATAGAGGAGGGAATTTACCGGCGATATATCAAAGGTGCAACGCAAAAGATACGGAAAGACAAGGGTAAGAAAGATTTCTGCGTGTCGGTATTCACCGATAACTCTGGCGGGATCGCTTTCGACGATAAATATCTCGTCACACACAAAGTCGAGACGCATAATTCGCCATCAGCTCTGGATCCATTCGGCGGCGCGATAACGGATATCGTTGGTGTGAATCGCGATTGTCTTGGGTTCGGATTAGGTGCAAAACCAATTGCAAACGTGTACGGATTTTGCGTTGCTGATCCGACTGACGAGACGCCTTATTTTCGCGACAAAGAAAAAACACAACCGCTTCTCTCCAACCGACGAATTCTTGAAGGGATCGTTCAGGGCATCAATGCAGGTGGAAACCAGAGTGGTATTCCCACTCCTCTTGGTTTTGTTGCTGTTGACCCAAGCTTTCGCTCAAAACCTCTGGTGTATGGCGGAACGGTCGGACTTATTCCAAGAAAATCTCACGGGCGAAAGCTTCACGAAAAAGAAGCGCGCGCTGGCGATTACGTAGTGATGATAGGCGGGAAGGTTGGTCTCGACGGCATACACGGTGCCACATTTTCCTCGGAGGCCTTGGCGAAGGGTTCGCCTGCGACGGCCGTGCAGATAGGCGACCCCATTACGCAAAAGAAATTCTCCGACGCTATCGTACGAGAAGCGCGGGATGCAGGTCTTTTCAACAGCATTACCGATAACGGCGCAGGCGGACTCTCGTCGTCGGTGGGTGAGATGGCGAAAGACTCCGGTGGGTTTGTCGTCGACTTGGAAAAAGTCCCACTCAAATACCCAGGACTCTCTCCGTGGCAGATATGGATATCAGAATCGCAAGAGCGCATGACGCTCTCGGTACCGAAGTCGAAATGGAATGCGCTGAAGAAAATATTTGATAGGCACGGAGTGGACGCGTGGCGAATAGGCGAGTTCACAAAATCAGGTAAAGCAATTGTGAGGTGGAGGGGGACGAAGGTGATGGATATGGATATGAAATTCCTTCATGACGGCCGTCCCATCGAGGAGCAGAAAAGCCAGCCAGTCTTGAGGACATTCGCGGAGCCGCTTCCTGAGGAGCGGCCGAAAGATCTAGGAAAGACGCTTGTCGAAATGCTCGCTCGGCCGTCTATTGGCAGTATCTCGTTTATCTCACAACAGTACGACCACGAAGTTCTCGCGATGGCTGTTACAAAACCATTGCAAGGACGGGGGAGAGTGAATGCGGATTCGGGAGTAATCCAGCCGTTGCCTCACTCCAATCGCGGCGTGGTGCTCGCGCATGGATATGCACCGTGGTATTCGAACATTGATACATATGCGATGGCAGCAGCTTCCATTGATGCGGCGATTCGAAATGCGGTTGCTGCAGGCGCATCGCTCGACCATTTGGCGATACTCGACAACTTTTGCTGGTCGAGTTCGAACGAGCCGGGGCGCTTATACGAATTGAAACGTGCAGCCGAGGCTTGCTACGACATTGCGGTTGCCTACGGCACGCCATATATATCAGGCAAGGATTCAATGTTCAATGATTTTCGAGGATATACGGAGAGTGACGTGCAGATCCACATCGCGGCGCTCCCGACGCTTCTTATTTCCGCTATCGGCGTGATTCCCGACGTCCGTAAGGCCGTCACGCTCGACGCAAAACAGCCGGGCGACCTTGTCTATCTTATCGGCGATACTAATGACGAACTCGGTGCATCCGAATATTTCACAATGCTCTCTGAACGTACATCGACCTACGAAGTCGATAGGGATGACCGACATACGATGTCGAACATTGGAAGCAATGTCCCGCGCGTGGACACGACGAAAAATATGAAAACATATAAAGCTCTTGAAAAAGCGATACAGAAAGGCCTTGTCGCATCAGCAATCTCTGTTGGGCGCGGAGGACTTGCCGTCGCGCTCGCGAAAACTGCAATAGCAGGGAAGTTGGGAATAAACGCGGACCTGACGAAGTTGCTTGGCACTGCAGGAACGGATGACTCAAGACTGTTCTCGGAAAGCCAAGGGCGTGTTCTCGTGAGCGTAAACTCAAAGCTGAAGCGGGAATTCGAGAAATCATGTCAAGGTTCAACCTTGACATTAGTGGGCGAGGTGATGAAAAGGAATTCGCTCGAAGTAGACCTTTCGGAGAAGCGGCTGAATATTCCGCTCAAAATGCTCTCGGCAGCATATCAGAAGCCGTTCAAAAATTGGTGATATGACTGACCATCAACGCACACCTCAGGATATCGGAAAATCAATTCGCAAGGCCCGCGAGGAACTAGAACAGGTCTTGCAAAAGGAGGGAAATGCGCACGGAGGCCTTTTCATTGACCAGAAGGTTACAAAATGGCTAGAGAATATGAGGACAAAGCACGCAAACTTTGAGAAGGTAAAAGCGTACCACATCATGGACCGTAGAGGACCACCTCCGGACGCACTAATTGATGATTTTTCCGGCGAAGATTCGGTACTTAAGTTTTTTGACAAAATTCTGGAAGATGATCGTTCCAGCAGAAAACCATGATATGAAAAAACCTAACGTACTTGTATTTTCAGGATATGGGCTCAATTGCGAGGAGGAGACGAAAGTTGCTTTTGAGATGGCGGGGGCAAAGGCTGACATTGTTCACATCAACGACCTCATCGCGAAGCCGTCAATTCTAAAGAATTATCAGATTGCGTCGATTCCGGGCGGATTTGCATATGGTGATGATACGGGTGCAGGGAAAGCGTACGGAAACAGAGTAAAACAGCATTTGAGCAAAGAGCTTGAGGCCTTTCTTTCCCGCGACACGTTGATGATAGCAATTTGCAACGGGTTTCAAGTTGCAACCAGTGCAGGTATTTTGCCAGGAGCTCTGATCGCGAATGATTCTGCGCGGTATATCTGCCGGTGGGTTGATTTAGAGGTCAAAAGTAGTAGTCCATGGCTAAAAGGGATCTCACGACTCTCCGTTCCGATCGCGCATGGGGAAGGGAAATACTTTGCAGACAAGAAAACACTTGAAAGTTTGAAGAAAAACGGCGCGCTTGCGCTTCGATATACAAAAGGAGAAATATCGAAGCATTTTGATTTGCCGGCGAATCCAAATGGTGCACTCATGGATATAGCCGGAGTAACGGCGCGCGATGGGCGAGTTCTCGGCCTCATGCCGCATCCAGAGCGAGGAGTTAGATTTACGCAACTTCCGCACTGGACGTACCTAAAAGAGCAATATGTTCGCGCTGGTAAGAAATTGCCCGCAGATGGTCCAGGGATTCAGATATTCAAGAATGCCGTGAAATATTTTAGATAAGTTATGATGCTATCCATATGACGGACGGTAAACAAACACCTAACGCCGATCGTCGCAGTCTATCGCAACGACTCACTTTCGGGTTCTCGGATCTAAAGTTCTCAAGAACAATGTCTCATGAAAAAATGTGTGATCTCATCCGCTCGGAGTCGGAGAAAATACATGATGAACGAGCGAAATATCTGTACATTGTTCGTTCTCTATTTGAGATCGGAGATGAACGGGGCAGAACGTTAAGCAATGAAGAACTTGCAATACTTGATAAAAGTATTAGAGGGGAACGCTTTACAAAAGAAGAGGAAGACGTATTGTCTAAAAATGAGGCGGAATATATGAGCGATGCATTCGCAAGAACTAATACAATATGACTAAAATGTTTGTCGGTATTCTCATGGGTTCGGATTCGGATCTGCCGGTCATGAAAGATGCGGCGGAGGTGCTGGAACAGCTGGGTGTTGCGTCTGAAGTGCACACGCTTTCGGCCCATCGAACACCAGAATCGGTTGTTGAATATGTTCAAAAGAGCGAAGCGGCAGGGTACAAAGTATTTATATGCGGCGCCGGAGGCGCCGCTCACCTTGCCGGCGTGGTTGCGGCTCACACCGCTTTGCCGGTCATCGGTGTTCCACTTATGAGTGCAAAAATGGGCGCGGCCGGCCTCGACGCGCTGTTCGCGACCGTTCAGATGCCTCCCGGAATTCCAGTAGCCACCGTAGGCATAAATGGGGCAAAAAATGCAGGTATCCTTGCGGCGCAGATAATCGGCGCGGGGGATGAGACCATTCGAAAGAATGTCATCGCGTATAAAGAAAAAATGGCGAAGGATATTGTCGCAAAGGACGAGAAACTTCAAGAGATGGGGTTCAAAAAATATCTTGAAGATGCCGGTCTCATATGAGTGATCCAAGGTCATCATACTTAAGCGCGGGCGTAAACAGAGACACAGAGAATGAGACAAAAGAGGAGATGGCTTCCGCGCTCGAGACCAGCGACAAACGAGTGCTCAATAAGATAGGCGCATTCGCGAGTCTTTACGACGGGTCGTTTCCTGAATACAAACATCCAGTTTTGGTGCTGAAAACTGAAGAACCCGGCACGAAACAGCTGCTCGCATTCAAGCATGGCAGCGTTGAATCTATCTGTCACGATCTGGTTAATCATCTCGTCAACGATTGCATCGTGATGGGCGCAAAGCCGCTCTCAATTCAAGATTGCATAGTGTGCGGCAAGGTTGAGAAACCCATCGTTCTACGCATGGTGAACGCGTTCGCAGAAGCCGCGAAAAACAATGAATGTACATTAACGGGAGGTGAGACATCGTGGCAGCCAAAGGTGATCCCAGAAGGCACATACATTCTGACGGCGAGCATTGTTGGCGTTGTCGAGAAAGAACGCATCATCGATGGCTCAAAAATACAAGAGGGCGATACAGTATTAGCGCTCGCATCAAGCGGAGTGCATACCAATGGAATTTCGCTTGTGCGAAAAATTCTGGAAGATTCGCCGGATATTTTGAACGAACAAGTTAACGGCAAGCCTTTCATCGATGCGGTGCTTACTCCTCATCGAGCCTACTACACGGCTCTTAAGGGTCTATTCCCGCGAGATGAACTCGTCGGATTGGCGCACATTACGGGCGGCGGGATTCAAGAGAATTTGAACAGGATACTTCCCGATGGGCTCAGTGCTCAAATTGAGCTTCCCAACATCCGTATTCTTCCAATATTTAAGACGTTGAAGAAATTTGGCACGCTCGAAGAGAGCGATATGCTTCGCACATTCAATATGGGAGTTGGCGTTACGGCAGTAGTAAGACCGGAGTTCGTATCCGACGCAATCGCACATTTGAAACGATCAGGAATCAGCGCCTACGAGATAGGCACGATAAAGGCGGGAAATGGGCATGTCGAATTTACAGGTGCTCTCAATTGGAGTTGATATGGCCGACGTGCTCAAAGAGACAAATTTTACATGGCTTGGAAAGAAAAAGGCCGGAAAGGTGCGCGATATTTATGACCAAGGAGACAAACTTATTTTAATAACGACGGACAGGCATTCATCCTTTGACCGCATCATCGCGCACATACCGTGGAAGGGACAGGTATTGAATCAGATAAGTGCGTGGTGGTTCGAGAAAACGAAAGACATCATATCGAACCACGTCATCAGCATTCCAGACCCGAATGTGACAGTCGCGACGAACATGAAGATGGTGCCTGTCGAAGGTGTTGTTCGCGGATACCTGACGGGCGTTACTGATACGGCGATATGGACGCGATACTCACGTGGCGTGAGGGATTTTGGGGACGTCGTGCTGCCGGATAGGATGAAGAAAAACCAGAAACTGCCGCAGCCTATTTTTGACCCGACAACAAAGGAAGAGACGCACGACAGGACGCTCACACCTGCTGAGATGATCGCAGAGGGGTTTATTACCGCGGGACTTTTTGAGAAAGTAAAAGAGAAGGCACTTGCGCTTTTTGCCCGTGGGCGGGAGCTTGCTGCAAAGAGCGGGCTCATTCTCGTTGACACAAAGTATGAATTTGGAACTGACGAAAAGGGAGAATTAGTTCTCATTGACGAAATACATACCCCGGATTCGTCCCGCTATTGGTATTTAGAGTCGTATGAACAGCGTTTTGCGGAAGGTAAAGAGCCGGAGTATTTCGACAAAGAATTCTTGAGACTATGGTTTAAAAATAACTGCGATCCGTACAAGGATGCGGTCTTGCCCGAAGCTCCTGATGAGTTAGTGCAGGAAATGTCTCGCAGGTATATTCAGATGTACGAGCAGATAACGGGCCTGAAATTTATTCCTGGCGATGTCCCGGTGGAAGCACGATTGGAGAAGAATCTGCAGCGATACCGAATTTATATATCATATTCCGATTCGTAATAGGCCTGATAGTAACCTGAAGATGTTTCCCAGTACTCATATGTATCTTGAGGATACGTTGTTTGCTCAAGTTGGACAGAAGCTGGGTCCTGGCTCCACGGCATTTGACCGCACATGCCGCTATCAGGCCCGTATTCTCCGCACCAACTGTCGTCGGGGGCTAATGGCTCCGGCACCCTCCATTCCTCGGTCGGTTCATTTGGATCAATATATCCGTACGGGGGTTGATTTGGGTCATCACCAGGCACTTGATCGTCATCACCGCACCAATAGTCCCACATGCATGGGTCATGCACGTCTCCTTCCAGCTCGACTTCGTGAGCAGTGTCATAGCCACACCAATAGTCCCACCAGGAACACCCGTCTGTGTCTATGATGTCTTCTGTGTACACGTTGTCATGAAAATCGTCATATTCATCCCATTTGTCGTCGTAGTATATGGTCTCCTCAGAATAGGAGTTCTGCGCGCTATTTGAAGAATTTCCATAAAAAGGCGAGAACAGAGTATTTGCAACGGCAGGGAAATAGCCATACGGGAAAGTTTTTGCTGATACGTTTACATGTGTGGTCTGAACACATGGCACCCCAACACCTTGCGCGGTGAGCGTGTAGCTCATTGTTCTCGTCGGATTCACGGCGCGAGTGCCGCTTGGGGGAACACTCCCGAGATTCGTGATGAAGAGTTGCGATGCGTTCGATGAACCCCACGTGATTGTGGCGCTATGACCTTGTTCGATGTTCTGCGGCCACGCAGATATAAAACAGGATGGGCTACGAGCCATCACTGTGACCTCAGTGAAGCAAATGTGGTGGTCGGCACCTTTTCTGACGGTAAGCGCGAATTTTTTTGAGGCGGTGACTTGTACTGTTCTCCGGCCTGAAATAGGGACACTGCCGATGCCCTCAAGGGACGCGCTGGTTGCTCCGAACGAGGACCACGTCAGAGTTACGTTCTGTCCTGCCGCGACACGTTCAGGCGAAACTCGAATGGAACAGCGGATATTGTCGCTGCTTTGCGCGGAGGCTGTAACTGGGAACAGCACCGCAACGAGTACACACAAAAGGGCGCGTCCAATAAACGCCATGCAGACAGTATACCCCTGAGATAAATCCTTTAGGGCGAAGCACCACCCCTTCACTGTGGAGAAGTTTTCCAGTTAGCCCCGTGAGATAAAGCGATTAAATATTGCTAGTCGTGTCGAGATTGATAATATTGTTTGGGCGATGCAAACACTCGTTTTTTGTTATCTCATGGGGTAAAATGCTACATTAGATAGGAAACACACACGTTTTTATATGCCTCTTCACACATTGCAGGCGATAACGTCACTCGATGGTCGTTACCGCATGCTTGTTGAAGACTTGGCTACACACCTCAGCGAGTTTGCACTCCACAAAAACAGACTCCGAGTTGAGTGCGAGTATCTGATCGCGCTTTCTGAGGAAAAGAAGGTAGGCGTGCGAAAGCTAACAGAAGAAGAAAAGAAGACGCTCCGTTCGATGGCGGAGAATTTTTCTCTCGAGGATGCCGCAATTGTGCAAAAAATAGAAAAAGAAGGAAGAAATGGTATTCCCGCGACAAATCACGACGTTAAAGCTGTAGAGTATTTTCTCAAATTGAAACTCGATGAGACCTCCCTCAAAGATGTGCGCGAGTGGGTTCACTTTGCGCTTACGTCTGAAGATATTAATTCGGTCGCGTACGGTCTGATGCTCCGAGGAGCGCTCGAGGACGTCATACTGATGACGCTCGACGACGTTAGAGGCGTTCTTGAGGATCTCGCGAATGAATATGCTTCAACGCCAATGCTTGCGCGAACACACGGACAGCCGGCGTCGCCCACAACCTTCGGCAAGGAGATGCGTGTTTTTGAAAGGCGGCTGGAGAAGCAGTTGAAGGGTGTCGGCATAAGCCCCATCCTCGTAAAATTTGGCGGTGCTACAGGAAATTGGAATGCTCACTCTGTTGCCGTGCCCGATGTTGATTGGCATGAGTTTAGCAAAAGATTCATAGAGAGTTTTAATAAAGATTCAGCGGTGCCGCTCGGGCTTAATGATGCGACAACTCAGATTGAACCTCACGATACATACGCTGAGCTTTTCGATGCGATGCGCCGTATCAATGTCATTCTTATCGATCTATCGGAGGATATGTGGCGATACATAAGCGATGGATGGGTTACGCAGAAGCCGAATGAGGGAGAGATAGGCTCTTCCGCCATGCCGCATAAAGTAAATCCGATTGATTTTGAAAATGCGGAAGGGAATTTGGGAGTGGCGAACGCGTTGTTCAATCACTTTTCGAATAAGCTCCCGATCTCCCGTTTACAGCGCGATCTTTCCGATTCGACTGTCGAGCGCGTTTTTGGTTCGGCATTTGCGCATTCGCTCGCGGCATACAAATCCTTGTTGAAGGGACTAGGAAAAATAAGCGTGAATAAAGATGCGCTCCAACAGGCACTCGACGCGCATCCCGAAGTTTTGTCGGAAGCGATTCAGACGGTTCTTCGAAAAGAGGGAGTTGAAGTCCCATACGAAAAACTTAAAGAACTGACAAGAGGGAAGAAAGTGACCCTCTTAGATTTTGCTAAATTTATTGCGGAACTGGACATTTCTGATGCGGTAAAGGAAAAGTTGAAACAACTGAGACCGCACAATTACACTGGATTGGCATCGAAGATCGCAAGGCAAAAATAACTTTTTCGGACATTTCACAGGTGTGCAGTATCCGAGAAAGCGGGGAACTTGACGTTCCCCACCTGTCGGTCATGTTGTCACGAAATACTGTCAGTTGTGAACTGGACAGTCGCGGGCGGCCGCATGACCAGTGCAGGTACACACCTTTTTAGGGGTGGGTGGAGGTTTGATCCTCGCCGGTTCCGGCCCTTCACCAAGACGATGGTTATCGTAGTGGCTTCGCGGCGGTTGTACCGGTTTCTCTCCCTGTGCCATTTTCACCTCCATGGCGGTTAGGGTTGAAGTTCGTCCTCTCGCACTGCGAGAGGCAACTGGGCGAACTTGCTGGTATAGAATCGGCTCCGCCGATACACACCAGTCTTATCGCCTCATCCGTACGTCTGTTTCGCACGGATGAGGCGATAACCCCAGATAAAGAACATCCGCTCTTACGTAAAAGTCACCCCTCACGTAAGAGGGGATCGAGTTGATACGGTTGTTGTATCAGCGCGCTCCTCTCCCACGGGAGATAAGAGCGCCATGATGCAGGCGCGGAATAATGGTCTTGTAGCCACCTTTCCCTTTTTGAAGCCATTTTGAGACGCGGGCGATGGTGGTCGAGCTGAATCCCGTTGCTTTCTTTATATCTGAATAGGGGATATTTTCACTAAGCATTTCCGCAGTTTTGAGACGACCGGCAAATTCCTTGAGCTCGCTTTTAGTGAGAAGGTCGCGCAAAAAGCACCGTACTTCTTCAGTGGAGCGTAGCGCCAAAATGGCGGCTATCAATTGTTTACTTTCCAGGCTTTTCCAGTCCATTCGACCACTTTACTAGAGTAAAGCGATGTGTCAAGACATTACAGTGCCTCTATTCTGAATGACTCGAAACTCACGTCCATGAAATCGGTGCGGACGCCTGCACGACCCGCTTCAATAATAGGAGGTGTTCCGCCGAACACTCTACCGTCGTCTTTTGCTTCCAGAAGCTTTTTCCAAGTTGTCTCGCCGCTCTTTTGCATGAAGAGATTGATCGTAATAGAGCCGTCGGCGTTGCGCACATTTTCGACTCGCAGACCTATCCACGTCTGATGGGGAAGCATGTTTATTTTCTCTCCTTGCACGTACGAACCGGCGAATATCTGCTTTTGTGCCATCGTGTAATATGTGCCTTTGTATTTTTTCTTTATGACCGCCGTACCATCGACGCGAATGCCGGCGTAGTACAGAGTGTCTTTGTCTATATAGCGGCTCATAAGCAGGATCATGATCAACGAGGGGCTTAGCCTGATAAATGAGGCGCATTCATGTACGCCGGGGAGACCGTGCCCCCTCAGGCCGCACGATCTCCCCGGCTTACACGACCAACTTCGCATCAGAGTTGGCTGATACCTCGGGCGTCACCTGTGTCATAGGCTAGTATCGTCAACTGCTAATTTTGAGGCGACAGGTGCCGCAGAGACATAGATCCCTGCGGGTCTGTGCGCTCATAAAGGAACTAGCTCTCCGAACACTGTACAGAAAAGTTATGAACCATGTATGAAGAAAGACTTAGTTGATATTTTTTGCTGAATATCAGCGCTTGTATCAGAGGAGGTTGTTTGGCCTGTGGGAATAATCGACGGCTATTTCGTCACTGCCCCTGTCGCTCCGTCCTTTTTGGTCCTTATCTTCATTGCCGGCAGGGAAGAGCACTGTCACCGAAGTACCTCGTCCTTCTGCGCTCCTCACTGATATTTTTCCACCGTGCTGCTTTACAAGTTCGCTCACAATGGTAAGACCGAGCCCGCTTCCTCCTGAAACGCGATTGCGCGAGCGATCCGCTCGATAGAACGGCTCGAAGATACGGAAGAGATCTGAGCGGGCGATGCCGGTCCCTGAATCCTGGATGGAGAGCTCTATCGTATTAGGGCCCGTGCCCTCCACTGTGATGCCGACCCGACCTTTTAGGGATGAGTACGTTATTGCGTTCTTCAAGATATTCGTGACTATCTGTTCAAGAGCGGCTGAATTTCCCCATACAATGCGCCAATCACTCATGCGCGTCGTGACTTCGAGGTGCTTACGTTCTGCAAGTCCACGCATCTTTTTTGTCACATTCTCTACAATGGTGCCGAGGTCTACATTGTCGAATTCAATACGTTCCGGCCGCACGGAATTAGAAAGCGTGAGCAGGTTATTGATGATATCCGAGATGCGGTCAAGCTCTTCGACGTTGCTTGTCATGATATCCCGCAGTTCTCGGTTCATATCAGCGTCGAACAATGCCACCTCAGTGTTTGTCTTTATTGTGGAGAGTGGCGTGCGAAGCTCGTGTGCGATATTGCCGATGAATTGTTTTTGAGAATTTAGCGCATTTCGCACGGGACCCAGCGTGACGTATGCGATGACGTACGAAAATAGCATCGTGATCCCGATAACGCTGGTGATGACGATAATGACATTACGCGTCTGCAAATACTGGAGTTCGGACACGATGTTCGCACCTATCGTGCTTGGTGCGATATTCGATGTCGCGCTTTCCACGATGCCGAGGGAAAGCACGTTGACCACGTCTTGGTACAAGAATGAGAGCGAAATGGCTGCGATAGCGAGGACGAGCATTCCAAAGCTGCACTGCAGGGCCAGCACGTTCACTTCTGTGCGGAAGAACGGCTCGTATCTATATTTATCCGCGAAGCCGATAACCAATCCCACGGACCGTTTCCAGAGGGTTTTCGCTCTCTCCACTGCCAAGCTTTTTTCGAAGATTTTTAACATGGACGTCAACGACATTACTGAATGAGGCATAATTAAAATCCCATAGATTAGTTAATAGATCTTCCCGATTCACGACCTGATTCGGGTGCCGCATGAAATACTCCAATAATCCAAATTCTTTTAGCGTAAGCGGTATCTCTTCCCCGTCTCTTTTCACTGTCCGTTCGACCGGATTGAGTTCGATGTTGCTCACGGAAATGATCTTGGGCACTGTTTCCGTCGGGCGGCGAAGCAGAGCGTGCACTCGTGCAGCTAGTTCCTTGAAAGAAAACGGCTTGACGAGATAATCATCGGCGCCGGAAAGCAAGAGTTCCACTTTACGATCTGTTTCGTTGCGAGCGGTAAGAATAAGAATTGGCACTGTGACGCCCCATTCCCTGACGGTTTTGCATATTTCTGCGCCGTCCATCGAAGGAAGCATCAGGTCTAGAATAACAAGGTCGTAATCGCTTCGGTGAAGGGAGATGCGGTTCAATGCCTTCTTGCCGTCATGGATCGTGTCCACGGTGTACCCCTTTAGACTTAAGCCGCGGGCCAGCGCATCAGCTAACTTTTGTTCGTCCTCAACAAGTAATATTTTCATGGTCGTGCATTGTTTTCTGCTAAGCTAAAAAGAACCGCCTTCGCGAAGTATAGAGCGGAAAGATGAAGACTTCATGAGATTACAGACGAAAACAGGTCCGCATCTCTTACGTTGGGTCTCTGAAAGAGCCATGGCGTGGCTCAATGCAGGCGCAATGTGTGTGATTTATTTGCGAGCGTTGCGAGTGAAACGCAAAAGAGCACTTTTGCATTTCCGAGCCGAGGAGCAAACACAGGTTCAATACCTCGGAGCAAGCTCCGAGGAACCTTTATTGCTTAAGACCTAGCCCTGTGCGGATGAAGTACCAATTGGCAGCAATGAGGATAGCCACTAACACTACAAGTATCGAGACTGACATGTAGAGGGAAACGTCAGTAATGCCGAGGAATCCGTAGCGGAAACCGTTGATGAGGTAGAAAAGGGGATTTGCGTACGTTATCGCCTGCCACCAATCGGGAAGCGAATGGACCGAGTAGAAAATACCACCGAGGTAGACGAGTGGTGTCAGGAAGAATGTGGGGACGATGTTGATGCCATCGATCGTTTTCGCATAGATGCCGTTCACGAGTCCTGCGAGAGCGAAAACGAGTGCGGTGAGGAGGGCGAATCCTAGGATGACGAGGACGCTATGAATGGTGAGCGAGAGGCCAGTGAAAAAGAGTGACACCATAAGCACTAGTGCGCCGACGAGGATGCCGCGTATCACGCCTCCGCCAACAAAGCCAGCAATAAGAAGCCATGGCGGCGTAGGGGAGACGAGAATTTCATCGATCGAGCGTGCGAAGAATTTTGACGTAAAGAACATGAATGACGTATTCGCGTATGATGTTGTGACGATAGCGAGCATCACGAGACCGGGAACGACGAATGTCATGTAATCGACACCTTGCATGTCACCAATACGGGAGCCAAGCACGGTTCCGAACACGAGAAAGTAGAGAGTGGAAGTGATAACGCTCGGAAGAAATGTCTGGACCCAAATGCGGAACATGCGGACAATGTCCTTTCGTATCATGGTGTAGAACGCGATCCATTTTTGGTAGGGAGTCATATTGCGATGAATGATGCCTTTAATTTCTCATTTTTATCCAAAAGTTCATCAGGAAGTAAACCTAAAATCGCGTTGTAGCAGTAAATAGCCCATTCGCGCCTCTTTTTGTCGTCAATTTTAAGGATCGCCTGACGTAAAAGCTTGGGGTCAAACTTGACTGTTAATTCTTTATCGTCCTTGTCACCCGCCCAAAAGGCAGGTTCAAAATCGAAGAATTTCCGCTTTCCGTCTGCATCGCGCGATGAATTGAGTGCCTCAAATTCCCCCCGAAATCCTGCTTTTTTAACTTTTGTGATAATCGATTTGTATTCTGGCGACGACTCTATTTGCTGCCATTCGCCAGCAAGCTCACGCCATACAGGATCATCCTTTGGGGTCCCGCTCTTAATGAGTTCCTGATATTTTGCATGCGTTTCGTCGTGCGCGACCCGATCGACGAGAACGTTAACCGTGCCGCTTTCGTCAAGTCCCGCGCCATGCGTGTCCGGAAATACCTCTGGGAAAAGAAGATGATGCAACTTTATGAAATAGTAAAACGATTTTGCCTCTGCCCCAGAAGCACCTTTTATACCCCCAACTTCAATCCGAAGAACGCCTTCCTTATATTCAAATGCCTTCTTATTTGAGCCGACCGCAATTGCTTCTCCGGTACTTTTCATACTATTTTTCGCTGGTGAGTTGGAGGAACACTTCTTCTAATTTTCCGCCGCGGATGCCGCCTTGGTGTGCTTTTTCGTCGTGAAGCGCAAGAATCTCCTCTTTTGTCCCAGAAGCGACGATCTGGCCTTTGTTGATGATAGCGACATGCTTCGCCAGCTGTTCGGCTTCTTCAAGGTAGTGGGTGGTGAGAAGTATTGTAAGTCCTTCGCTTGTGAGTTTGCGGAGGTACTCCCACATGCCGCGGCGCAGCTCCACGTCCACTCCCGCTGTTGGTTCATCCAGAATGAGGAATCGCGGTTTGTGTACGAGTGCGCGGGCGATCATGAGCCTGCGCTTCATGCCGCCAGATAATTCCATTGCGCGGCCGAGCATCTTTTCGCCAAGGCCAAGATCTTTGAGGAGCTGCTCGGCGCGCGGCCGCGCAATGGAGCGAGGAATCCCATAGTAGCCACCCTGGTTCGTTACGATGTCGAGCGGTTTTTCGAATGGATTGAAGTTCAGCTCTTGACCAACAAGTCCTATCTGCGCTTTTGCGACTTCTGTTTCTTTATCAATGTCGTGACCAAAGACGGACGCTGAGCCTGATGTTTTGTTCACGAGACCCGTCACGATACCGATAATGGTGGTTTTTCCGGCGCCGTTGGGACCAAGGAGAGCGAAAAAATCACCTGCGGGGACAGTGAGAGAAACTCCTTTCAAGGCCTCTGTTCCAGTTTTGTAGACTTTCTTGAGGTCTTTGACAACGAGTGCTGGGGTCTCCATACAGCACGACAGTGTAACATACGTGTCATTTTGGCTGGCAGTGGCGCGAGGCATTCTCTAATTCGCGCGAATTAGAGGATAGTTGCGGAGTTAATGTCCGGAGGTGTCCCATTCCTCGCCGACGCCCTTGAAGTGCGCGAGTTTTTCTCGGAAAAGCGCTTTTATTTTTTCGAGTGTATCATGGGTCTTTGCCTCGAAGCGAAGCACGAGTGTTGGTGTGTTCGAAGAGGCGCGGACAAGTCCCCAGCCGTCGTGTGCATAGACACGTGCGCCGTTTATATCAACGACCTTGTAGCCATCATGTTTGAACATCTTTACCAGCTCATCGACAATCTTGTATTTTTCCTCATCAGTCGTTTTGACTTGGATAGTCGGAGTGGCGATGTAATAGGGAGTCGTCGCGACCAATTCCGAAAGCGTTTTCGTATGTGATGAAAGATATTCAAGCAGTTTGAGGGCGGCGAAGAACGCATCGTCAAACCCATAGAAATCATCGCCGAAGAAAATGTGTCCGCTCATTTCTCCGCCGAGCGCGGCATCCACTTCCTGTAGCTTCGCTTTGATATACGAATGTCCCGTTTTCCACATAATAGGGACGCCGCCGTGCATGGCAATATCTTCTGGAAGCGCTTGGGAGACTTTCACATCGAATACGATCTTGGATCCAGGTTTCTTTGCCAAAACCAATCGAGAAAGAAGCATAAGATAGCGATCTGGCCAAACGATATTACCTTTCTCGTCTACGACACCGAGCCTATCGCCATCACCGTCGAACGCGAGTCCGATGTCGCACGCGTTTTTCAAGACCTGCACGACGGTGTCGTTCATCATCGCTTCGCCATCCGGATTCGCTGTGTAATTCGGATAGCTTGGATCGACGTTTGTAAGATGTTCTACGATTTCGCAACCGGTTTTCCGGAATAATTCCGGCGCGAACATTCCCGCGGTGCCGTTCCCCGTATTTATCAGCACTTTTAGTTTTTTCTTGATTAATGTTCGACATACGATGTCGGTCATATATTCCTTGGCTATGTCGTCCTTTCGAATGTTCGACATCGTATGTCGAACATAGTCCTCTTTTTCGATGATTGAATAGAGAGTTTTGATTTCGTCCGGGCCGAGGGTCTCGGAGAAATTAATTCCTAGCTTGAGGCCGTTCCACCCGGCAGGATTATGACTGGCCGTTATCATGCAGAGGCCACGCGCTTTGAAATGGTATTGCGCCCAGTAACTCATCGGGGTTGTGACCGTGCCGATGTCTATGATGTCCACGCCTGATTCCGCCAGGGCTTTTTTTGCCTGTGCTGCGAAACTTTCGGATGTCTCGCGCGCATCGTTTCCGACAACAGCGTTCGTGATATTCGCATCGCGAAGCATTTTTCCAAATCCTCTCGCGATGTGGTATATGGAGTTCTCGTTCAGCTCGTCGTCCGATTCACGGCCGCGAATGTCGTATTCGCGGAACATTGTTTTTTTAAGAGAGGCCATTGAAAAATAGTATCACAGCGGGGTATTTTTTAGTTCAGCCGCGAGCAAAACGAGAACGCCGACGTTCTCGAAGCCACGTCATAAAAAGGCGAAGCATTATGTATAAGACGAGCGCCATCAGTCCGTAAAAAAGTATCTGGATGCGCAGGACCATGAGCGCGCCTCGGAGAATTTTGTTCCAGATATTTGATAACAGGGAACCCGATGAGCTTACTGCGGCAACTGAAGGATCCGATGCACTCAGCACTTCGCCTTCGCTAGAGACAGGGCTTTGTGCAAGCTTTTTTTCTACCGCGGCGATTGCCTCGCTCCGCACGTGTTCTGTGAGAACGAAGGCTCTGCTCGAAATGTTGAGCACGGTCGGTTTTGCTGCACGTACGCCCTCTTGGAGTGCAGATGCGACATTGGATGCAGTGTGCGCAGCTGCGCTCGGCGGCGGGGCCGCCGCGACAGAAAATGAAAGAGGATCATATACGCACGATGTGGACGCATGTGCAGATGATGCGTGCGCGGAAAGGGAATGCACGCCGGCAGCAGCTTTCCATGTAACCGATGCGATTGCCGGCTCACCCGCGTTCATCTGCACATGTTGGTCACCAATAATGGAGCCATCAATTTCGAATGTGACTGCTTTTGTTTGCGGCTCTCCCGAATTGTTGTGCACTATCGTATAGAACGTTACGGATTCGTTCTCAACTACGGTTTCGCGCGAGATCCACAATGCATTTGGGGCGCACGGCGCTACGTCAGCATATGCAAAGAGAGGCAGCGCGGTTGCGAGAATGAGAAGCGAGATGTGCACCGTGCTCACCTTACCAGTATATCGTGCTGTATCATGAAAGGCGTGAAGGCGTTAAAAGCAGTTGCACACGGCAGAGTACAGATGGTGATGTATCGAGACTATGCCCAGCGGAAGGCGAGGAAGTTGGGAATTGTAGGGACAGTGCGAAATGTGCCCGATGGAACAGTTGAAGTGATAGCAGAGGGAGAAGATGCAGTGCTTCGAGACTACATTGAGCGTCTAAAACGAGGCTCCATACTTTCCAAGGTGACGGCACTTGAAGTGACGTGGCAGCTGCCGACGCGTCTCTTTCACGATTTTACGATCCTCTATTGAGCGGTCATTGCTCTGAAGTCAAAAAACAGCAGGAAATGGGCAGCTGATCTTCTTTCATCACGTCTATCGATATGTCGCCATAATATTATAAGGTTTACCCACCTCCTGTACACTTTGTGTGAGCGGAAATTATCAGTTTTCGTACACAAAGTATGTCGAGAGAAAAGGGCTTCAAGATAGTCGAGGTTCCCGTTACGTGGTAGAATGACGCGCAAACGAAACTTACATTATTCAGGACTTCTCAGATGCTTCTCGATATCATTCGGATCAGATTTCACTTGTTGTAAAAAAGGCCGTCCCGTCGATCCCTGCGCCAAGAGCCCAGGGCGTTCTCAGTGCGAACCAGTAAAGAATTCCGCGCTAACTGGTGAGAGAGGATGTCGCAGATATACACACGGGAGCCCGTCGTTCTAGGGCATTGTGTTAATCTTCACCATATGAGACCAAGCCGTGTGCTCGTGTCTTTCGTTGTCGCGCTCGTACTCATTGTTCCTGCTGCCTCGCACGCGCAGATCGCTGAAAATATTCAGAATAGTTTGTTTGCCCTTTTCAATCAGATCATCGGGCTCCAGAAACAGCTTATCCGGGACATTGACAAACAACTCTCTGCCGTCCGGTCGGAACTTGATATGAACAAAGGCATGCTTGCGTACGCAAATGGGCAGCTTTCCGCACTCGGAAAACAAGTCTCGTCGACGCAATCGGAATTAAGCGATGTGAAGAGCCAGCTTGCTACATGCAAGAATCAACTGCCTCCGCCGAAACCCGCTTCGTGTACTTGGAGCAATGGTGTGACGTATCCTGACGGATCGATCATTCCGTTTATGCCAACCGGAGGATATAATTTTTCGTCGTCTGCAGTTCCTGCTTCGGCCATGGCTGTGTGTATGGCGCCCTGTGGCGGGTATGTCGTGTACTATAAGTGTCAAAATGGCGATTGGGTGCAAGTTACCACCGGATATCCGAATCCGTATCCCATCGCCCTGAAGCCTGTCATATATCTGTATCCAACCAGCACGCAGGAAGTAACAGTGAAGTTGAAATACAGGGGCGAACTCGCATATACCTATCCAGAATACGATACGGCTCTTGGCGGGTGGAGAGTGATAGCAGAGCCGAGCGGCACGCTCACAAATCTCGCAGACAGCAGAGAGTACAGCTATCTTTTCTGGGAAGGGAAAGAGTATCCGATACACATAGATGAAGCGCGAGGATTTGTCGTGAAGGGAAGCGATACTCGCGCATTTCTCCAAGCCAAGTTGGCAGAGCTCGGTCTCCTTCCTCGCGAATACAACGAGATGATCGTGTACTGGCTCCCAAAAATGCAGGACAACCCCTATACTTTTGTTCAGTTTGTCGGTGAAGAATATACATCGAGCGCTTCCCTTTCCATTTCTCCAAAACCTGACTCAATACTGCGCGTGTTCATGGCAATTAAACCCCTGGATAGCTACACGGAAGTCATACCGCAAAAAATAGAGCCGTTCGAACGAAAAGGATTCACCGTTGTCGAGTGGGGAGGTATGGAGATCACAGAATAGCAGCGGAATTACTTACTGGTTTGCATCAAGAACGCCTCGCGCTTTGAGCGCGGGGATGGATTGATGTACTTTCAAATAAGTGCGGCCGGTGGGCCGCTCCTATTCCAGCAAAGAACCCATGGTCCTGCGCCTAAAGAGCGCATCCCTAACACCTTGCGCTCTGTGGTGCAGGGTTCTTTACTCATTCTGTTCGGAATATTCTATAAATGGCGCCAGCGCGGTCGTCGGAGACGAACATCGTGCCGCCGGGTTCGACGAGAATGTCGACGGGACGGCCTATAACCTCGCCGTCTTTCATGAAGCCGGTCATAAAATCAACCGGAGCAAGCGGATTTCCTCCGGAGTCGAAGGGAATTCGTACTATTTTGTATCCCGTCAGGACAGAGCGATTCCATGAACCGTGGTATGCGACTAAGAGATCGAACCAGTAATCCTCGGGCCATCCTTCTTCAGGAATGAACGCCAATCCTAGCGGAGCGGAATGTGCCTGTAGGTCAATGTACGACGGCGTTTCAAACGGCTCCATGCATGGATTACGTATATAGGTGTTTTTATCAAATACGTTGTCGTGGATATTTTTTCCATAGCAGATAGGCCAGCCGTAATTTCCGCCCTCTTTGATGATGTTCACCTCGTCCGGCGGAACATCGTCGCCGAGGAGGTCGCGCCCCATGTCAGTGCCCCATAGCTCTCCGGTCACCGGGTGAATGGCCATAAAGACCGTGTTGCGGAGGCCGCGCGCGAATTCAGCCGGTTCATCAAATGCGCTTCCTGGAAAATCGAGTGCAAGTATCTTTGCATTGCGCGCATCGGTTTCATTGCATGCATTGCATGAGGAACCAACTGCAATGAGCAAACGTGTGCCGTCCGGGTGTGCTAAGAGAGTTCGCGTGACATGTCTTCCGCCCGTGGGAAAAGATGCAAGTGTTTTCGGCAGTGTTGCTGTAAACGTGTCGGGGTCGTAGGCGTACGATTGGAGCACATCTTCTTCCGCGACATACATTCTGCAGTCGTTTCCTGCCTGCGCCGAGGCTTCGGCAGGCAGGCCGAATTCGCCTGCCCCGTTAGAGGCCACAGGCTCTCTAATGGGGTCGCACCGGAACAAGATCCCGTGCGGAGCGTTCAAACCAGTCAGGATGTCTACGATGCGGTCGGCTTTTTTGTCGCCATCTTTGTCGGGCAGCGCCACGATGCGTCCTTCCGACATAAGAGACGCAACGAGGGTTCCTTTAACGTCGCGGGCCAAGACGCGAGCGCCGGGTGTATCGTCCGAATACACTGATACGGCAAACCCTTCGGGCACTTTGAATGGAAGTTCCCCATCATCCGCAGGAAGTGCAGGCGGAGATTTTGCGAGCGGGACTGCGCCTATCACGTTGCGGTACACATGTGGACCGAACCAAAGGAGGGCTATCGCTGCGAGCGAGAGCAACAGGATCGCAATAGTACGCGTTGGCATGTCATTAGTGGCCGTCGAACGAGCGGAAGAGCCACTTGGTTGTCTCAACGATGGTCATATTAAGGAAGACCCACACGACAACTATCCATAAGAGTGACAGAGGCGGCACGACTTCGATGTGGAAAATATGCCGAAGAGGTGCAAATGCCACCGTAGCGATAAGAAGACCAACACCAATAACGACGCTCCAATTCAGTTCGCGATTAGAGAATATGGGGTACGTGAACAAGGGACGCCGCAGGGAGCGGAAGCAATACGCGACCGCGAGTACATACGAAGCGAAGCAGAGAAACAAAATAGAACGCGCTTCTTCAACAGGAATGCCAGCGTACAGCAAGAGCCAGTACAGCGCAAAGAGAAGAGGGGCTGTCACTGCACCAATGCCTATGGTGAGAATGCGCACTTTTGTGTCGAAAATCGCACCAGCCCCGCGCGTTCTTGAAGGCTGCTCGTTATACAAGGATTCGAACGCATACGAAAGAGCGGGGAAACTGCCAGTTATGAAATTCACCCAAATTATCTGCAAGGCGGTAAGGGGGAGCGGCAAGCCAATGAGAAGAGCGCCGCCGATGAGGACAACCTCGTCGAAACAGCTTGTCATCAAATAGACGAACGCCTTTCGAGTGTTCGCAAGAATGCGCCGGCCTTCTTCTATCGCTGCAACAATAGTTTTGAAGTTGTCATCGAGGAGCACGATGTCAGCGACGCTTTTTGCGACATCTGTGCTGCTTCCGAGCGCGATGCCGATATCAACTGCTTTTAGCGCAGGTGCGTCGTTTACGCCGTCGCCCGTCATTGCGACTACTTCACCTTGCTTTCGATAGAGCATGCCGATGCGCAGTTTATCTTCCGGCGTAACGCGCGCGAATATCTTTATGTTCGGCAGTATTGTTGTTAGCTCTGTGTCCGTCAGTTTTCGGATCTCCTCGCCGGAGATAGCATGGCCGTCGTGAACATTCCATCCGAGTTCGTGCGCTATCGCAACCGCGGTTCCTTTCAGATCTCCCGTAACCATGACCACGCGTGCTCCGAGGTGTTCTATGCGCTGGAGCGCGCTTTTTGCTTCAGGACGTATAGGATCCCTGAACATAAGAATGCCCCGAAAGTCGAGCTTTTGTGCGTCTTTTGCGGAGAGCTCTTTTGCATTTTGAGGTCCTTTTAGTTTGGCGATGCCGAGCAATCGTTTGCCTTCGGAGCTGATAGCGTGCACTCTTTTTTCAAGTGACAGGAATTCATCTTTCGTTATATCTGAGTGCGCGAGCAGGATCTCCGGCGCGCCTATGACATAGTGCTCTTCTCCTTTGCTTTTCACGATGGAAAATTTGTTTGTCGAGTTGAACGCGAGTAGGGGGGGATGCTTTTCTTGCATGAGTTCAGCGACATCTATTCCTTGGTGAACGGCGGCATGCGCGATGGTTACGTCGAGCGACCTGCCGGAGAATTTTGGATGTGTTTTTGATTCTGAATCGTCGACGGTGACGTCAATGCCGAGGATTGCGGCCTCGAGTATGGCGCGCTTTTCAGGCGAGAGATTTGTGTCTCTGTCAGAAAGATGGGGGCTTTCCTGCGGCGAGGAGTTGGATAGGAGTTCGTGCTTGGTCTCGATACCGACGAGCCGCATGTTTGCTTGCGTTAGAGTACCCGTCTTATCTGTCATGATGATAGTTGCAGAACCGAGTGTTTCTGCTGCGGCAAGATTGCGAATGACGCCTTTTCTCTCTGCGAGCCTTTGGACTCCTATCGCTAGAATGACGGTGAGCGCGATGGGAAGCGCTTCGGGAACGGCGCCTACAGCGACAGCGGATGCGATGAGGAGCATTTCAATGAGGGGAATTCCTCTCGCAAGTCCGATGAAGAACATCCCCACGACGAGTACCGAAATGCCGAGAAAAATGAACCATGCGATATTCCACAGTGCTTTTTGGAGAGGCGTTGGCTCATGGCCCGTGTGAGTGACAAGGGACGCGATTCGTCCGATCTCGGTTGCTCCGCCGACAGCGGATACGACGGCGGTTCCATGTCCATCAACAACGAGGGTGCCGGCGAATGCCATGTTGACCCTCTCCGAAACGCTTGATGCCTCCGAAACGACACGCGATTCTTTTTGAACAGGCAGGGATTCCCCGGTCAGGATGGCTTCATCGATGAAAAGATTATTCTCGGTGAGAATGCGAGCGTCGGCCGGTACGCGGGCGCCATACGATAGCCGGATGATGTCGCCTATGACGAGTTGTTCTGAATCAACTTCTTGTTCGACTCGCTGTCGAATGACGCGTGCACGTTCCTTTATGTATGTTGTTAATTTTTCTAGCGTATTCTCTGCCTGATATTCTTGATAGAAGCCAAGAGCTGCGTTCACAAAAATGGCGAGCAAGATGACAGAGGAGTCTATCCATTCTTTCAGAAGAACGGTGAGCCCCGCCGCAACCAAGAGCATGAAGATAAGAGGACTCTCGAATTGACGCCACAAAATAGCAAGCGCATTCAGGCGCCCCGATCTTGGAAATGCATTCGCACCGAAGCGCGAGAGACGGATCGCTACTTCAGCGTCGCTCAATCCTTCACTTTTTGCGTGGTGCAGCAGTAAGGCCTCATCCGTCGACAGTGCCCACACGTGCTGCTGCACAAGAGGATGATCCTTCATTGCCTACCAGTCTACCCCATGAGATAAGACCAAAACCTTCCCGCCCTAATCGGTGTGAGTAAGGGAATAATTTTGTCTGAAAAGACCTATTTTCTTATCTCACGGGGTATAGATGATGAATTGTCATGTGCAGGCGAGACGCCAAGGCCGAGACGGGCGGCCGCCCCTCAGTTATGCACATCATTTTCTGCCATCATGATTTTTCGCCTGGTATTGTGTATGTATTATTCCCGCGCGGTTCATGGGCGCGCTTAGCATCACTTTCTGTATGATGCATCATGCTCGCAGTGTCTCGCTCGTGTTTGTATTAGCCGCGCTCCTCACGTTTTCTGTTTTCGCGCCGACCGTTGTCATGGGCGACAGTATCACGTCTCGTCTATGTGAGAGGCAACACAGTGTCGGCATTCGTTTAGCACGCCTGCTAATTGATCCGGAAATATGCAATCCTGCGCCTCCTCCTGCCACGATTCTCGATTTTTCAGCTTCACCTCCTAGCATAGAAGCAGGGCAGAGCTCGTTGCTTTCGTGGGATTCTACAAATGCAACTTCTTGCACTGCGTCCGATGGGTGGAGTGGCGGCAAGTCAGAGGACGGCACGCAAAGTGTTTCTCCTGCCGTTACGACCGCCTACACGCTTTCATGTACCGGTGCAGGCGGGACGGTTACAAAAAGCGCAACAGTTACGGTGACCGCTGCCCCGATCGCTCCGACGCTTACGCTTGTAAAGGATCTCCCGAACGATAGCGGAGGAAATGCCGTCGCCGCAGATTTTCAGGCAAAGATAGACGGCGTTAATGTTCCATGGAGTTCAGCACAAACGGTTTCGGCTGGCCCCCATACTGCATCTGAAGTTACGCTTCCCGGCTATACGGCGAGCGTGTGGGGCGGAGATTGCGCGGAGGATGGAACAATAACGCTTGCAAACGGAGAAAATAAAACATGCTCCATCACCAACGACGACCAGCAGGCGACGATGACAGTCATCAAGCATGTGATAAACGATAACGCCACTCCTGGCACGGCGACGGCCGCAGACTTCGCGATATTCGTCCAAGGAGTTTCAAAGCCGGGGAGCGAGAGCGGCACTATATACAACGTTAATCCCGGTTCATACGTTGTTGCTGAAGTTCTTGTGTCAGGCTACGAAGGAATTTCATCGGTGGGGGATTGCGCCGGCACGATAGCGCTCGGCGAACATAAGACATGCACGATAACGAACGGCGACATCGCACCCGAACTTCCAACAGTTCTCTTTTCTGCGGATCCTTTAACAGTACACGAAGGCAGTCTCATAGATGCGACATCTACTCTGACGTGGGATTCAACGAATGCTGATTCCTGTGTTGCATCGAATGGTTGGAGCGGAGCGAAGGTGGCTGACGGCGCGGAGGTCGTTCAGCCCACCGCTACGACATCAATAACGTATGTCATTACTTGTTCGGGGCCTGGCGGCACGGTCGCAGGTTCTGCAACGCTCGCCGTTGTTCCACCTGCGGCTGTCGGAAAGCTTCTTATTACAGAAGTGTTGTATGACGTAGACACGGCGACGCAGGGAGCAGAGACTGCAGACGAGTGGGTAGAACTGTTCAACGGCACTGACGCAGAAATAGATCTCACTGGATATGCTCTCAAAGATAACAACGGGACAATAGGCGATGCATTTCCGCAAGGCACGATCATTCCGGCTAATGGCTTTCTAGTTGTACTTGCGAGCGATACGACAGCAGGGTTCTGGAGTATCCCGCAAGGCACACAAACGCTGGTAGTAGATGGAGACATCGGAGGAAACGGGCTCGCGAATGGCGGTGACCGCATCGTTCTACACGATGCCCAGGACGCTGTTCTCGACAGCGTGAGCTGGGGAACAGATGAAACAGCGTTCGCTCCGTCGGTGCATCCAGACCCGACATCAGATGATTTTGAAGGAAGCTCAATAGGACGAACGAACAATACGACCGACACAGGCGCTGCTGCTGACTGGGAAGAGAAGACAACGCCGACACCGGGGGCGTAGTATACTGAACGCATGCAAAAGAAGTTCTTAGCTGCCGGGGCTGTCGCCCTGGTGCTCATTCCGGTCGCTGTGTTTGCTGCGACGTTTAGAACAGGAGAGCAGCCCACCATCCCTTCTGGTACGACGATCAATGACGACCTGTATATTGCGGGCGGGAACGTTACGCATGCAGGCGTCGTCACAGGAGATCTTATCGCGGCTGGCGGCTCTGTTCTTGTCAGCGGAGATGTTCGAGGCGATGCGCTTGTGTCGGGAGGAAACGTAACGATACTCGGCGCAGTTTCTGACGACGTTCGAGCGGCGGGAGGCAATGTGGTCATCAATGGAGCTGTCTCGAGCGACGTCGTTGCTGTCGGTGGGCAGCTTACTATCGCGGGTCCGGGGATTGGCGGAGATGTACTTGCCGCGGGCGGCACCGTCCGAATAGATGCGCCGGTTGTGGGCGATGTTCTCATTACAGGAGGAGACGTTTTTATCAACGCGCCGATCAAAGGAAAAGTAGACATCGAAGCCGATAAAGTCACGATTGGAAGCGCTGCGGTCATTGCGGGCGATCTAACGTACCGTGCGGGCAAGGAAGCTACAATAGAAGAAGGAGCACAGGTAAAAGGAACGACCACTCACACACTGAGGGCCGACATAGGAAGAGCCGCTAAGAAGGGTATCGCAGCATTCGTATCGGCGTGGCTCGTCATGAAGCTTCTGATGCTTCTCGCGGGAGCATATGCGTTCTTCTATCTTTTCAAGAAGTATACGGAGACTATCGTGAGGGATTCCCTAAGCGATCCAATGTCGCAGCTCGGAAGAGGCCTTGTCTCATTCATCGTGTGGCCAGTTGCCGGCGTCATTCTGCTCGCGACTGTGGTAGGGATGCCTCTTGGCATCATGGCGCTTCTCGGGTACGGGATACTTCTGATATTTGCTCACATCATGGCGCCGATCGCGATAGGAAGCTTGCTCTATGCGTGGGCGACAAAAAGCGCCTACCAGGTTACATGGCAGACCATACTGCTTGGAGTAGTCGCGTATTTTGTTCTCGGCTTCGTTCCAATAGTGGGTTGGATAATACGATTTGCATTCATGTTGCTGGTCTTAGGAGCGGGCCTCAGTCTCAAGTGGAATCTTGCCAAAGAGTGGAGGTAAATCAAATAACTATCTCCTTTGGTTTAGGTCGCAGGTTGTAATTCGAACTCATGGCGTACCCGTACGCGCCGGCGTCGGCGAAAAGGAGAAGATCGCCAAGGCGAGGCGCGGGGATAGGACGGTCTTTGCAGAACACGTCTCCTGATTCACAGATGTATCCCGCAACGGTGATAGGCTGGACTTTTCCTCGTGGATTTGTGAGGTTGAAAATGTGATGGTATGAATCGTACATTGCGGTGCGGATGAGATGATTGAAACCGGAATTTATGCCGACGAAGGTGTGCGCCGGTGTTTTCTTAATATCCACTACTTCCGCAAGTAGTGCGCCTGCCGCCGCGACAATATAACGGCCAGGCTCGACCGAGAATTCCAGTTTCCTTCCGTAGCTTCTTGAGAAATCTGTAAAGAGAGATGTCATGTCTTTCCCGAGTACGCGGAGGTCCAGCGGTTTCTCCTTCGGATGATAGGGGATGCCGAAACCTCCGCCGAAATCGAGGAATTCCAAGTCAGAAAATTCTCGAGCCGATTGGAGGAGTAATTTCATTGCTCTGATGAATGCTTTGGGGTTCAGGATGTTAGAGCCAATATGCTGATGAAGCCCGACGATGGTTAGTTTGTAATGAACAGCGATCTTCTTTGCCTCTGCAAGTTGAGAAAAATGAATGCCAAATTTGCTTCCCACCCCGCCGGTGATCACGTGTGAATGATGCCCTGCGCCGAATCCACGATTCACGCGGATTGAGATACGAGAGCCCGGTTTTGCTTCGCCCCACCACTTAATTTGATTGATAGAGTCGAGGTGGACTCGAACGCCAGTTCGCATTACCGCGAGCAGTTCTTCACGAGGGATATTGCTGCATGTGTATGAGATGCGGTGAGGCGGGAATCCGCCCGCAAGCGCCGCGTGTACTTCGCCGATGCTCACTGCTTCGCAGCTCGCGCCCTCTTTTCTTAGAAGTTTTAAGATGTCTTTGTTCGCGTTCGCTTTGCTCGCGTAAAATATCGTTGTGTTGGGATAGGGAATTGCATCCCGTAATGAGCGATAGGCATGCGCGACGAGATCTTCTCGATACACGTACAGAGGAGAGCCATATTTTCTTACAAGCTTTTTCGCAACAGCAGAGGAAATTATTGGCAGCTTTCTCATTTCTCCAGTATAGCCAAATTAACAAATTAAGCAGGAGGCGCAGTTTCTTCTTGTTTTGGCGGCTGCATATCGGCGAGCCGAAGAAAAAAGAACATCGAGATGGCACCTATGATGCTCATGGCAAAGAAAATTAGCCCGACATTGAGAAAACTCATGTCCTCAAGAAGGAGTGAGCCTGATGCGGTGAGAAGAATGGTTGGAACGAGACTGACGCCTATGTGGATGACTATATAGGGAAGGAATGAAAGGCGGGTGAGCCCTGCGGCATACGCGACAATGTCTTGCGCGGTTATGAGGAGTACGCGCGTGATGAGGAATCCTTTTACCGTACCCATCATTGAAAGAATCCGTCCCAGTAAACCAGAATCACCGACCATGCGTTCAACGAACGCCCGGCCAAGTCGTCTGCTGATATAGAACGCGACGGTGCCGCCGATAGCGTCCCCAATAACGAGATAGACGAGCGCCTTCCAAAATCCGAAGAGCGCGCCTCCAAGGGGATAGAGGAGCGCCCCAGAGAGCGGCGCAAAGATGATGGTAGAAGCTTTTGCCGCAATGAGTATGACGGGGCCCAAGACGCCAGCGCCCTCGATCCACGTGCGAAGCGAGTCGTTGCCGTAGGTCTGTATGGCGAAATACAAACCCGCGATGGTCACGACGAACAGCGCAGTATTTAGAAATAGATCCTTGCGAAAGAAATCAGGCATACGTATTAAGAAGCGAGCAGTATACCCCGTGAGATAATAAAATCTAAGCAGCGCCGTTAGGCAAACCATAAGCGTCTCATCTTTGCGCGGAGCACTTTCCACCCTGCTCCCTTTCCTTAGGTGAAGAATTTCGAGCACGATCAAATACCTTAAGTGTGCCGACCGGCACACTTAAGGTATTTATGTGGGTATACTCTCGGGAAAACAATCTATCTATTCTATTTTCAAGTATTGCAGTATCTTTTGAAGTTTTTCGTCTTCGATGCGGGCAAGACGCATTTGCAGCTCTTGTATTTCTTTTTTTTCTGCCAGGTTGCAGGCCTCCATTGTATAGGGGCATTATAGGCCTGTCGCTGCAAGGGGGGATAGTCACAGGGGTTCATATCCACGCGCGCATGGATTTTTTTGAAACAAAGCCAGGTATACTGGAGGATACTATGGCGAAAGAACATTTGGCAACGCGACTCCACGAAAAAATGAAAGAGGTATTGTTGCATCCCGACCTGCCCGGACCCTCTGAACACTACTATATGATCCGCGGGGGGAGCGACATGCGGAACGTAACGGTGTGGGAGTCGGGAAAAGTCGGCGATGAATATATAAAGACGTATGGACACTATCATATAGGAGAGCTTGATGAGACCTATTGGATACTTCTCGGCGAAGGGGTCGCGCTCCTCCAAAAGTTGGTGGAGATAGATGGGAAGCCGCAGCCCGATAGAGTGGAAGAATTTAAAGCCGTGAAAGTGAAGACGGGGGACTCGGTTTATATGCCGTCCGGATACGGGCACCTTGTTGCAAATACTGGAAGCACGTATTTTGTGACCGCAGACAACAGCCCAGTTGATTTAGGAGACAAGGACCCAATTTCGATGCCAGGCCACGCTGATTACGAAATGGTTCGCCTCATGCGCGGATTTGCATACTATGTCGTCGAACGAAACGGCGCGCCGGCACTTTTGAAAAATCCGTTATATAAAGAAGTGCAGAAAACAGATTTTGGAGGTGTTCCTATCGTAGAACAATAGAATACATGTCTGAAAAGAAATTTCCTGAAGGATTTTTATGGGGCGCAGCGACTGCTTCGTACCAAGTTGAAGGCGGTATCGAGAATTGCGACTGGGCGAAAGCTGCTCGAGAAGGGAGGGTGCCAGAGTGCGGGCGAGCGTGCGACCACTACAATCGCTATGAAGCCGACTACGATATTGCAAAATCACTCGGGCACAACTGTCATCGGATCTCTATCGAGTGGGCGCGTCTAGAGCCGGAGGAGGGGAAATTCGATGAGAAAGAAATTGAACACTACCTGGCTGTTCTTGCTGCACTCCGCGAGCGCCGCTTGAAGCCGTTCATCACGCTTTGGCACTTTACACTTCCGCAGTGGTTCGCCGACAAGGGCGGATTTGAACACCCTGATGCTCCGGAAATATTCGCACGGTACTGCGGATATGTCGCGCGAAAATTGGGGAATGATTGCCGTCATTTCGCGACCATCAACGAGCCCATCCCCTATGCTTCCAACGGTTGGCGGCGCGGGATATGGCTTCCATTTAAGAAGTGGCCGGGAATTGACACCATAGCGATCGCAACCTCAGGTCGCGAATTAGACCCGAGGCCAGAGACGAGCATAGCGAATATCTTCAAGTATTTTTCAGTCATAAATACGCTCATTCGCTCGCACAACGCGGCGTATGATGCGATAAAGAAATCGGCGTTCGGAGCAGAAGTGGGCATCGTACACCAAGTCCTTCTATTCCACTCGAATGGAAATCCATGGAATGTACTCCTGGCGCGCTTAATGAATTGGCACTTCACGCATTATTTTATAAAGCGTGTTTATAAAAAGTGTGACTCGATTGGCGTTAATTATTACTTGCACAAGAAATTCGGCGATACCGTCGTCTATGACAAGACGGATATGGGTTGGGACGTATATCCGGAGGGAATCCGCGAGGCGCTGCTTATGGTCAAGCGCTACGGACTGCCGCTGTGGGTCAGCGAGGCGGGTGTCGCGGACGCGAAAGACACAATTCGTGCCGAATACATCAAGGGGCTCGTTCGCGGCACGTATGACGCGATGCAGGAGGGCGCCGATGTGCGCGGTTTTATGTACTGGTCGCTTCTCGACAACTATGAATGGGCGTCCGGATTCGGGAAACGGTTCGGACTTGTGGAGATAGATTACGATACGCTCGAAAGGAGAGTCCGTCCGTCGGCGTACGTGTATAAACAAATCATCGAACAGAATGGCTTGGTAGACTCCGTGAGATAAATTCGTTGCGCTTGGCGGGGAGGCTTCTCGCATATTGCCAACATTCGACTGTGAAAAAGTCCGCGCGCATTATCTCATGGGGTAGAATAGGTCAATGTCAACCTGGCTTGGGCTTGCTGTATTTGCCCAGTTTTTGTTTGCTGTATCCGTGCTTGTCGACAAGCACATTGTGCTTCACAAAGAGCACATCGGGAAACCCGTTGTTTATGCCTTTTATGTTTCCTTGCTCTCAGGATTCGTTATAGTGCTTGCGCCTTTTGGGTTTGTATCATTGCCAAGCTTGCTGGTTCTTGCGTACTCGCTCGTCTCGGCGATAACATTTCTTGTAGCCATCTATTTTCTTTACTCCGCGCTCAGTATTGCTTTCGCGTCCGACGTGGCGCCTGTTGTTGGCGCCGTCTCAGCGATCTCGACGCTTGTCCTTGCGGCTATTTGGATAGATGGAGATGTTACTGGTTTTCTTGTTTTACCGGTAGCGCTCCTCATTTCAGGGACCGCACTCATATCGCATTTTCACTTTACGAGACGCGCGCTTCTCTTTGTTGTCTCGTCCGGCGCTATGTTCGGCGTGACGGTCTTTTTGAGCAAGCTTATTTTCATAGAAACTAACTTCATTGATGGCGTGTTCTGGACCCGCATGATGAATGTTGTTGTCGCGCTTTTCTTGCTTTTAATTCCTTCGATACAGCTCGCGATATTCACGGGTGGTCGGCACTCTTCTCACGGAGCAAAATTTCTTGTTATTGGCAATAAGATAGTCGCGGGGAGTGCGAGCGTGTTGACGGCGTTTGCAGTGAGTCTTGGCAGTGTGTCTGTCGTGAACTCGCTCGCGGGGCTTCAGTTCGTATTTTTATTTGCACTTACGTACCTCCTTTCCAAGTCGATGCCGGGGCCAAGTAAAAATACTTCGCACATCCATGTCGGATTTTTGCACACAGCGATCGGAGTTGTTCTCATCGTTCTCGGTCTTGCACTGCTGTACGCCGGTCACATCAATGCATGATGCGTTTTTTTAAATGGGTTTTGTTGTTCCTCGCTGCCCTTGCGGCGGCAGTAGCCCTGCTATCGATACGACCAGCGCCCGAGCGCATCATCTACGGAATGTCGTTCACTAAGTTGCATGCCGATGAGCTGAAGCTGGATTGGAAAGTAGTCTACAAAGCAATACTTGATGATATGGGAGTGCGCAAATTAAGGCTTGCAGCGCACTGGCCAATGACAGAACCGCAGCGTGACCGATATGATTTTGCAGCCATGGACTATCAAATACGGGAAGCGTCAAAGAGAGACGCAGAAGTAGTACTTGCAGTCGGGCGCCGGCTTCCTAGGTGGCCGGAATGCCATATACCTTCGTGGGTAGGGAATATGTCCTGGGAAGAGCAAAAGATGGAGCTGCGTCAGTACATCACGGCAGTTGTTGAGCGATACAAGGGCGAAAAAGCAATAACGCATTGGCAAGTCGAGAACGAACCGTATTTAAGTTTGTTTGCGACTGAAATATGCGGAGAACTGGACGAAGACTTTTTGAAGGAGGAAGTAGCGCTCGTAAGATCACTAGACTCGTCGCGACCCATTCTTGTGACGGATAGTGGAAATCTCGGAACATGGTTTCGACCATATCGGCTTGGCGATGTCTTTGGAACCAGTGTGTATGTGCATTTTTGGACACCGGAGCTTGGTCAATTCAGGACGGTTCAGCCTCCTGCACTCTATCGAGCGAAAACAAACCTGATGCGGCTTTTATTCGGAAAGAAAGAGGTGTTTCTCATTGAGCTCTCAGGAGAGCCGTGGCTTGTTGAGCCGGTCCGGGATGTACCCATAGAAACGCAACTTAGTCGCATGGATATTGATAAATTCAACGATATTGTAGAGTACGCAGAGAAGACGCACTATGAGGAGCAGTATCTGTGGGGGGCAGAGTGGTGGTACTACATGAAATTACACGGTCATCAAGAGTTCTGGGAGCGCGCTAAAGAGTTGTTTGATGAGTGACCCGCGGGAGTGTGAGTAGTTGGGGAGAGCGACAGTATTTGTGTGGCACAATAGACGAATGTCCTTTGTGATATTCGATTTGGGCGGTACCAACTTGCGCATAGGTGTCTCGCGCGATGGCAGCAAAGTAGACGACATGAAGTCTGTGCCGACGCCGCCGAAATTTGAAGACGGCGTTAATACTATTGATAGCGTCGGCAAAGAGTTGCTTGGAGGAAATACGGCGACCGCTGTTGCAGGCGGTATCGGATGGTCACTTGATCAGAGCCGCTCCTCAATTTTCAATTCAACGAAGAAAAATCTTATGGATTGGAGCGGAAAGCCGCTTAGAGATGAGCTTGCAGCCAGGTTCAAAGCGCCGGCAACTCTCTATAATGACGTTGCCCTTGTCGGTCTTGGGGAAGCACACAGCGGGGCAGGGAAGGGTTCATCTATTCTTGCGTACGTTACAGTTTCGACTGGAGTCAACGGCGTTCGCATCGTAGATGGGAAAATAGACAGAGCGACATACGGGTTTGAAACAGGAAAGCAGATAATTTCTGCAGGAAAATTAGAAGATCTCGTATCAGGTACTGCGGTGACAAAAAAATTTGGCATCCACCCGAAGGACCTGGATTCGCTCGATGAGAGAAATAAACTCGGCGACTTGCTTGCAGAAGGCTTATTCAACACCATTCTGCACTGGTCGCCGGATACGATCGTTCTCGGAGGTTCGATGATAATTGGCAAGAATCCGATTCCGATCCCGCGGGTGATGGAGTCTCTGGCGAGAATCCAAACAATTTATCCGACAACGCCGCGCATCGTCATGGCGGCGCTTGGTGACAATGGCGGACTGGAAGGCGCCCGCGTTCTCGCAACAATGAGGTAAACCCCGTGAGATAGGACATAGTCCATCGCTCACACGACGTCGTTATGCTACCAACATTGGATGCTTAGCGGGGGTCAGATTGCATATCTCATGGGGTAAACTGATAGAGATGCTACGCATGAAAAAAGCGTATCTCTATATCGGAGCGTTGTTATTTCTCGCGGGTGCCACCGCGCAGTTTGTTCACGCACAGTATGGTGCTCTCGAATAATGGGCGTACAATGAAGATACGTTATCCATAAGACCATTCGTGCGTATGGCGGAAATAGCATATTGCGTAAAGTGCAAGCAAAAGAGGGAGATGAAGGATGCGAAGGAGGTATCGTTTGCCGGGAAAGGAGGCAATCAACGCCGAGCGATGCAAGGCATATGTCCGGTGTGCGGAACAAAGATGTTTAAGATACTGGGGAAATAAAGGTTCCTCAAAAAAATCGCCCCACGTGGGGGCGGTTTTTTGTCATTCAGTCCTTCTCACGCGGCGACTGTTCTTTCTTCTATCATCTGGTGATAGTCCGCCACAGGAATAAGCGGTTCACCAGGATGTTTTTTCTCCATGTGCATTTGAATTCCGGTTGTGAACATCATGCCTTTTAGCATCGCGATAGCGCCGTCGCGATTTGTTGCGTCAACGGTCATGATCTCACCGCAGTCGCACTTCATGTTAAATATCGCCATATATGTCTTGTTAGCGAGTAGTGGATGTAACTCTACCCTTAGCTTTATTGCGGTGCAACAACCAGAATTTCATAACAAACAGATCTTGGGGGGCAGATTCACCACACGGGTACTTCCATTTCACTAACATCGGGGTACCGATGAAGTGAAATTGGTCGCACCACACGGGTACTTCCATTTCACTAACATCGGGGTACCGATGAAGTGAAATTGGTCGCAGCACGTATGCACCGCTTTGTCTATCTAGACGAGTTCACGCTCTGTTCTATAGTTCCTACTATAAATTATCAATACATTATACTAATTCCGGCATGAATAATACTAAGAACTCCCTCAAGGATTTTCTTGAGATCCCGTACCAGAAGCTTGAACAGATGAATGTGAAAGCAAAGGAGCGAGCGGAGAAAGCGACAGATAAAGAATTGGAAAAAGAATATACGGCATGGCTAAAAAGGGAAAAAGGCATCAAAGCAGTAACGCTTTGTTTCTCCGACATCGAAGGCAGGCTTCACATGCTGGACTATGACAAAAAGTTCCTCTTGGATTCTCTCTCGAACCTGACGTTCGACGGCTCGTCGATCCGCGGATTTACTCCCCAGCATGAGTCCGACTTGCGGCTTGAAGTAGATTGGTCAAGCATACGCTACTTTCCCTCAGACGTGTTCGGACCCGGTAAAGTCATCTTCTTTGCGTCAGTCTTGAACAGAGATAGGACACCCTACTTCTCTGACTTCAGGGGCCGATTGAAAGCATACACAGCCTCCCTCAAGAAAAAGGATGGGCTCACCGCATATGCTGCTCCCGAGATCGAAGGATTTCTCGTAGATGAAACAAACAGCGAACAAAATTACCGTATTCACGGCGGCTTTAAATTGGTATCGACTGGAGGCTACTTTCACTCACTGCCGATGGACCCCCTGCGTGTTTTTATAGACAACGCTGCGGAAGCGCAAAGAGCAATGGGCTTTAAGAATGAGAAAGACCACCCCGAAGTCGCACCCTCACAGTTTGAAATGAACTTCTCCTACGCGGAAGTCGTGCGCGCGGCAGACAACATCCAGCTCTACAAACTCGTCTGTAGGCAAGTGGCGCGCAACATGGGACTCACTGCTTCGTTCTTGCCCAAACCCTTTACCGGCATCAATGGCTCCGGTATGCACACGAACTTTTCGCTTGCAAAAAATGGAAGGAACATCTTCTACGACCCGAAGGGCCAGGACGGTCTTTCCAAGATCGCGTGGGACATGATAGCGCGCCTCCTCAATCACGCGCCGGAAATATGCCTCATCCTGAACTCCTCGGTGAACAGCTATCGCCGGCTTGACCCGCACTTCGAGGCGCCGAACCAGATCAAAGTCTCGCCTATTGATCGCGGTTCGATGATACGTATCCCGATAGGAAACGAGAGAACCGCACGCATCGAGCTTAGGTCCGTCGCGCCGGATGCGAACCCGTACCTCGTCTTGTTCACGATGTTGAAGGTGGGGCTGGAAGGAAAAAAGCTCGAAAGGGACGCAAACAAACGCGACCGCATCCGTTTTCTTCCCGACAATGCCTACGACGCGATTTCCCTCTTCAAGGCGAGTAAATTCCTGACAGAGGCGCTCGGCGAGGAAAGCAAGGACAAATTCGCCGCTTACAAACAAAACGCCGCTGACCGTTCTCCGAAAGCTCTCGGCGCAATTATCAAGGATTCGGAAATAATTTATCACCACGAGGTAACCAACCAATATCTATGGAACAACTTTTAGCACTGAAAAACAAAATGGGTTTGCTGCAGAACGCCTTTCTTCTCTTCCTCGTCGGGTGCGCAGTCGGATACATCGCCATGTCGTTCGCGGGTGCTTCGGCGGGCGCGTTCGACCCAGCATCGATAGATACCGGCGACACGGCGTGGATGCTCGCATCAAGCGCGCTTGTGATGATAATGACGCCAGCGCTCGGTTTCTTTTACGGCGGCATGGTGTCGTCCAAGAATGTCGTCTCGGTCATCAAACAAACAGTCGTTATTCTTGCCCTGGTCAGCGTTCAGTGGGTGGTCATCGGCTACACGCTGGCATTCGGAACAGACGTGAGCGGCCTCATAGGAGGCCTGAACTATTTGGGATTACGCGACGTGGGGTTTGCGCCGAACGTCGACTATGCGGCAACGATCCCGCATCTTGTGTTCATGATCTTCCAGGCGATGTTTGCCATCATCACGCCAGCTCTTATCATCGGGGCGTTCGTGGGCCGAATGCGATTCAGTACGCTCATCGTGTTTACTTTGTTATGGGTGACGCTCGTGTATGACCCGATCGCGCACTGGGTGTGGGGGGTCGGCGGTTGGATACGCACTATAGGCGCGCTGGATTTTGCGGGAGGCACGGTCGTTCACATGAGCGCTGGCTTTTCCGCGCTCGCGGCCGCAATTCTTGTTGGAAAGCGTCTGGAGCAGACAAACGGCGAGAGCGCCAACAACGTGCCGTTCGTTATTCTTGGCGCGGTCTTACTGTGGTTCGGCTGGTTCGGATTTAATGCGGGTTCTGCACTCGCGTCGTCCGCTCTCGCCGCAAGCGCATTCGTTGTCACCAACACTGCGGCTGCGGCTGCCGCTCTCACATGGGTTGCGCTTTCGTGGATAGAGAAAAAGAAGCCCTCGGCCATGGCTGCCGCAATCGGTGCAGTCTGCGGCCTTGTCGCGATAACGCCAGCGTCCGGCTACGTCGGTCCCATTGCGTCCATATCTATCGGCATCATTGCCGGCGTCATCACCTATGTCGCGGTTTATATTCGGAGCAGGAAAATGAAAATAGATGACACGCTCGATGTGTGGGCAGCTCACGGAGTCGGAGGTCTCGCAGGCGCGGTCCTGACCGGATTCTTTGCCGAAAAAGCGATCAACGCAGCGGGGAATAATGGTGCGCTCTTCGGGAATCCGGAGCAATTGGCAATTCAGTTGATCGCCGTTCTTGCGGTGGGCCTCTACGCTTTTGTGGTGACATACATTCTTCTGAAGCTCATTTCTTTCGTGATGCCGCTGCGCGTCACGTCCGCAGACGAGCACGAAGGCCTCGATAAGTCATCGCACGGCGAGGAGGGGTACCGCTTCTAAGATCGTGAGAGCACTTTGCAATGAACACAAACAGCCCCGACATTTTGTCGGGGCTGTTTTTGCCCTATAAACCTCCGGCGTTAGCCGGAGTGTACGTTTGAAGGCGAAGCCGTATGCTAAAGCCGTCCGGCAGGACGGCTTTAGCAATAACCATACGCATGTCATCACACAAACGTACAATACGCACATTATCACACTGCTTTTACGACCTGAAATACCATCTGGTATGGACACCAAAGTACCGAGGAAAGGTACTGACAGCACAGAAGGTGAAAGATGAGTTGCGGAGAATCTTCGAGACAATCTGCAAGTGGAAACACTGGGAAGTCATCGAACTGAACATTCAAGACGATCACGTACACTTCTGCATCCTCACGACACCGAGAGACTCCATCTCATATACCATGCAAATACTGAAGGGGAAGTCGTCTGCTTGGCTCAAGAAGAAGATCAAACGGGCACACGGTCTGTACGAAAAAGAATCTCTGTGGGCGAGGGGTTACTTTGTCTCTACGATCGGCATCGACGAGCACCTCATACGTCGGTACATCAAGCATCAACACCATCACAATCAAACAGACCAACCAAGTCTGTTTGACAAGCTGCTCTCTTAACAACCGCGGCCGCCCTGCCGGCGTAGCCGGCAAATACAAAGCCACCGGACCCCAGTCCGGTGGTCGTTTACTAAAAAGAAAATAATCGGCGCTACTTCATATTCTGTATCACACTCATCGCCGTGTCGTGTCGCATTTTTGCGACAGTCGTGAGCGTCTGGTACAGCCTGTCTGCTGAAGCTCCTGAATGAGACGGCGTGTCGCATCGCGAAGAAGCACCAGCAACCGGCGCGACCGAGAGAACACTGATAAATATCATACCGGCAATTAATTTGTTCATACGGCAACTGTACACCCGCCGCTTGGGCGAATACGCGTGTGCAAGCTTGTACGACACGTATATGTGCGGGCGTCAAATCGTGTTTAGAGCAGGTTGGCGGGTTATACTGCTGCCATGTCGGACCACACGATGGGTGTGTACTTCCTCCTCCTTGTTCTCGCCGGGGCGCTCGTTCTTACCTTCTTTATATTCCAGCCATTCCTCGCTGCGCTCGTTCTCGCGGCGGTTTTTGCCGTTATTTTGCAGCCAGCCTATCGCCGCATCCACAGCGAGATGCCGCGTTGGCCATCTTCTGCCGCATTTCTCACCGTTCTACTCACCGTCGTGTGTATTCTCGTGCCGCTTGGATTTGTCGGGACGCAGATAGGGTATGAAGCCGCAAGTTTGTACACCTCGCTCGTCGAGGGCGATGGAAAGGCGCAAATCGCGCATTCCATCCGTGCCCTCGAAGATATTGTGGGGGTGTACATACCTGGCGCAGACGATTTTTCAGACAGGCTCTCGGAAAATATTTCATCATACGCCAAAATGGGTCTGACCTGGCTCCTTCAGCATCTAGGCTCGGCGTTCTCTGGCGTTGCGTCTATCTTTTTAAGTCTGTTCATTTTCTTCGTCACGCTCTACTATTTGCTCCGTGATGGTCTCAAGCTGAAGCAGGCGCTCATCGAATATAGTCCGCTTCGCGATTCGTACGATGAGTCGGTATTTAACAAACTAGAACTTGCAGTAAATTCCGTCATCAAAGGAAACTTGATGATTGCGCTCATTCAGGGCGTGCTCTCGGCCATCGGTTTTTCCATTTTCGGCGTACCGAATCCTGTCTTGTGGGGAACCGTGACCGCACTTGCAGCCTTGATCCCTGCAGTGGGAACCGGGCTCGTCTTTCTGCCGATAGTTTTATTTCTTTTTCTCACAGGCAATATGTTTGGTGGCATCGGACTTTCGATCTGGGGCGCGCTTGCAGTCGGGCTCATTGATAACCTCCTCGGGCCGCGTCTCATCGGGAGCGGCATGAAGCTGCATCCGCTTCTCGTTCTCTTGTCTGTCCTCGGCGGCGTCACGTTCTTCGGTGCGCTTGGCATTTTCCTAGGACCCTTGTCGCTCAGCCTTCTTTTTGCTCTCCTTAGCATTTATCGAGATATTGCGAAGCAAGCCGTGTGATAGGCTGACACAATGCTTGTTGATGATGTCACCATAAAACTCTCTGGGGGCAACGGCGGTCCGGGCATCGTCGGCTTCAATCGCACTAAAGGAAACACGGGTCCGACAGGCGGTAACGGGGGCCCTGGCGGCGATGTCATTCTTGAAGGCATTTCGGATATCAGCGCGCTTCTTCAATTCAGATTTAACAAAGATTTCAAAGGCGAAGATGGCAAGCAAGGCACAACGCGTCTGCGCGACGGCACGCGCGGTGAGGATTTGATATTGAAAATTCCGACGGGAACGGTCATCACGAATCTCGACACAGGCTGGACGCATGAACTGACGAAGGAGGGCGAGCACGTTATGGTCGCAAAAGGCGGCTATCGCGGCCGTGGAAATTTCCACTTCCGCGCATCGACGAATACGACGCCGATGGAAGCCGAGACGGGCGAACTCGGAGAGAGTTTTACATTCCGCCTTGAACTCAAGATGATCGCCGACGTGGGTCTTATCGGTATTCCGAACGCAGGCAAATCGTCGCTTCTCAACGAACTGACCGGCGCGCACTCGAAGATAGGGAATTACGCGTTCACGACACTCGAGCCGCACCTCGGCGCATACTACGGGCTCATTCTTGCAGACGTGCCGGGTCTTATCGAAGGTTCGTCGGAAGGCAGGGGCTTGGGAGACAGATTCTTGCGCCACATCGAACGCACGCGCGTCCTCTTTCATTTAGTGTCTGCGGAATCAGACGATGTCGTACGCGATTACAAAATAGTGCGGCAGGAATTGCAGGCCTATAATCCTGCGCTCACAAAAAAAGAGGAGTATGTGTTTTTGACGAAGGTTGACCTCGTGGATGGTAAGGACGCGGAAGCAAAATTGAGGTTATTGAAGAAGATGAACAAGAATGCGCTCGCGCTCTCGGTCATCGAAGATAAGCGGATGAGGGCGGTGAAAGACATTCTCAACACGTTCCTAAAAGAAAAGAAGGTGGCTCCCCCTGGGACCACACTTGGATTTTCTGAAGCGGGAGTACCCGCTAAGAAAATCTCGGCGGTCGATGACAAATGAACCGACAGTGATTTTTGAGAACGACGATTTTCTCGTCATCAATAAACCGGCCGGGCTCATCGTGCACTCGGACGGAAGGACGATAGAGCCGTCGCTCGCCGACTGGCTCATCGCGCGCTCCCCCGCGCTACAAGAGGTCGGCGAGCCATGGGTGTCGCCGCAAGGAGAAAAAATTGCGTGCCCTGGTCTTGTGCATCGTTTGGATAGAACAACATCGGGTGTGATGGTTGTGGCGAAAACACAGGCGATGTGGAAATACCTGCGCGCAGAATTTAAAGAGCGGCGTGTCGAAAAGAAATATCACGCATTTGTCTACAGTCATGTGGAGGGGAGTTCTGGTCGGATTGTTTCTGAAATCATGAGGTCGTCTACGCCTCCTAAAAAATGGTATGCACGGCCATGCGACGAAAGCCACAAGCGAGCAGCCATAACGGATTGGACGCTTTTGAAAAAGCTCGAAGATAACGGCGAGCTCATTTCGTATCTCGAAGTTCAGCCTCGTACCGGCCGCACGCATCAGATACGCGTGCATCTTGCATCTATCGGGTATCCTATAGTCGCGGACCATCTGTACTCCGACAAGAAGCCACTTTTAGGATTCACGCGCCCGGCGCTTCATGCACACAGTATTTCATTCATGCTGCCGTCAGTAGAAAACCGGGAATTTATTTGCGAGCGTTGCGAGTGAAATGCAAAAGAGCACTTTTGTATTTCCGAGTCGAGGAGCAAACACAGGTTCAATACCTCGGAGCTTGCTCCGAAGAACCTTTATAGCGCCACCACCGAAGGATTTTCGCTGATGTTTCAGTTTCTCTTTATTGTTTGGTCGATCATTTGTTTTGCTGTCCGCAGTGCTGTTTCTGCTTTCAGCGCAAGTCCAGGGTCATCGATAGTGCCGATTGCGGCATTTGCCGCGTCCCGCAAACTAGAAATATATGGCACTACAGCCTCCCTTTCTTTATCCGCATTTTGCTCCCTGAATGGGACAAGTCCATTCTCGATCAAGAGGGGGATGACGACCGATATTAGGTGCGCCCGAACCGTGTCAGGTGACACTTCTTTGTCCCACCGGTCGTATATTATCTTTCGCAATTCGTTTTCAGACACATCGTGCACCTCGTCAAAAAAATCCCTATCTTTTCCCGTTAGTTCCATCTTGTTGGCCAATTCGGCGCCTATGTCTGAAATGAGCGAGCATATTCCTGTGAGCATGTCTTCGACGTCATCGCCTTCGGTTATTTCTGCGACGTCGTTCTTTATCTTGTCGTCGAACGGAAACACGCCGACGTTTCTAATTCCTCCTCTGTCCGTCATATTGCAATTCTACAGTACAATGCGCCATGATGGATCCGGATATCTCACCACAGGCAGAACCGGAAGCGACACCCGAAATCTCTGCAGAGGTCGCACCTGCGCCGGGTTCTGAACAAGTAATTCAAGAGACACAGTCTGCCCAGTCAGGGCCGGCGGAACCGGCTCCGCCGCCGCCGGCATCTGCATCTCCCGCACCCGAGACTCCTCTATCCGCCTCACTTCCGCTCATGCTCGGGCCTGCTCTCGCTATCAAAAACCTCGCACAGCAGGCGCTCGAAAAATTGCAATTCCGCAAAAAGGGCCGCCTCGACAAAATCATCGAGCTTGCGAGAAGGAAGGGGAGCATCGTCAATAATGATGTGGAGATGCTCCTCAAAGTCTCGGACGCGACAGCCAGCCGCTATCTTGCAGAGCTCGTCAAACAGGGCACATTACGGCAAAAGGGTGTCCGCGCAGGCACGACCTACGAACCAGCGTGAGCGACCAATTTCTCTTCGCGATATTCCGCGTTAGAGAAATGTGAGTGCCCGTGCGGTGCCAAGCCTTGGCTCAAACGGCGCCATTTGAGCCAAACGCCGGAAGGTGTATCCTATGGCAACTATGACAAAAATTCTCATCGCTGGCGTCGTTGTTGTTCTTGTAGCGATCGCAGGCTTATTTCTTTGGCAGACATACTTGAAAAAGCCAGAAGCCGCGCCAGTTACGCTTCCTGAAGAAGTGAAGCCAGTCCAAACAACCGATACATATGCATCCTCGACGCTCGGCATTTCAATAACCTATCCCAAGGGCTACACGGTGAACGAAGCATACGCGTACGACCAGGTCAGCCCGACGAAGCTCATTCACGGCGTGAAGTTCGTTGTCCCGGAAACTGCGTTTGCCGGCACGAATCTCTCCGTAAGCGATACAGGTGTTTCAATCGAATGGCTTCCGCGGGCAAAAAAATGCACAGGAGATATCTATCTACCCGGCAACGTTGTCGCGCTCTCATTTGCGGATGGCGGCACAGCGTACTCGGTTGCAACATCGTCCGGCGCTGCTGCGGGGAATTTCTACGAGGAGAAGGTGTATGCAATCGCTTCAAGCTCGCCCTGCACCGCAGTGCGTTATTTCCTGCACTCGTCAAACATCGGTAACTACGCGACTGGCACCGCCCACGAATTCGACCGCGCGGCACTCCTCAGCGATTTCGACAAAATCCGCCAGTCACTCAAGATCTCGAGGTAGGGAAGTCAGGCCTGGATTGAACCAAAACGGTAATCGCCTACCTACAGTAATCCGCTCAGCGCATCCTGATACGTCTGCACGCATTGCTTTTTCAGAGTTTCTTTGAATCTTGGTATCTGCGTCGCGAGTTCCGGGTAGTACACGAGCAGCTTGTCAGCAAATATTTCCAGTGAGTGCAGGGCACTCTCGTGGTCGAAGAGAAGTATTTCCGGTGGAATTGCGCCCGGTCCGAATTCTTGTGCGGTGTCGTGGTCCACAATACTGCAATCCAACGTGACGTTGTGGGTCGAGAGAGTCTTGTGCGCAATTCCCGCGCGATGCATTTTCCCGACACCCTGTCCCAGTTCTTCAGCGAACCATTGCGCGTACTCTCGGACATTTGTCACGGTCTCGTTCTCCATATTGATAAAATCGATCGCATCCTCGATATCTTCCCTGCCTTCAATGTCTTGCACGCGCGTCTTTATGCCATAGGCGCGTATTTCCAGGGCCGGCTCGAAGTTTTCAGGCAATATCCCATGCTTTCGGATTTGCGTATCGCCCCTTGGTATCTCGTCAACAGGCACAAGCTTCATACTTCCATCTTCCTGTCGTATTCCCACTTCTTTCAGCTGCAGGACGCCAAGACATCGGTGCGTACGTATGCCCAGCTCAGCAAACTTTTCTGCCATGTTGGCGTCGTACTCTGCCCACTTTTTATCAAGCAGGCCATCAACATCTTGAACGTCGCTTCCAGCCCGTGCTTCCCAGGGGAGTATGTCGCCGGTGCGGCGCGAAAGATGCACAAGTCCTTTGATATCGATGTCGCGATAGATGCGTCCCGTGCTGTCGGTGATGTATGCCTCGCCCACATCGCCGCTTCTCCTGTGACGTTCGCGTTTGCCGACGCGAAGACCAGGCAGCGTTTCGCCGTGCATTGTCTCTGCAAACTTTACGATGATTCCCAGCGGACTTCGCTCGCCCTTTTTGACGGGAAGGGGAGAATTCATTTTGCTCGGGTCCGGTTCCCACGTACATTCATTGTCTGCCTGCACTGTCTGCATCTCAATTCGTCGGTCCCTCATGCCGGTGAGAATAAGCGCTCCGCCTGTGGTTTGTTGTTTATGTGGGTTCGGCTCTGTCATGTGCCTCTAGTATCGCGCTTTTTCATGAGGCATCCAAGGTGTATTCTGTGCAAATGGATCTCGCCGAAGTACTCCGAACAATACTCGCATTCCTACTTCAACTTGCAGAGTTGATCGTCACGTTCATTATCGCCGCCCTCCGTCTATTCCTCGATTTCTTCGGGACGTTAGTCGGGTCGGTGTAGTGGAATTGACTTGCTAGCAGGTACGTCTTGCTCCGTTTTGAGACTGGGCGTAGTCTGAATGGATATGAAAACAGCACTTATTGTTAGTATTGCACTATTCACGCTATCAATTGGGGGAATCGCGCAAGCGCAATCGTCCACAGCGTTGGAAGTTAGTGCGCAGGTGTCGGCAACGACGTCGGACAATGGCAAGGGCAAGGGCGCTGAAATGAGCGCGGGGGCTTCGGCAAACGCATCCGCGACAGGGACGGCTCACAAAGCAGACCCTGAAGAAAAAAAGGGCGAGGAAGGGCGTGGCGATGAGATGCGCTCGGCGACAGCAACGGCAATGACAGCGGAAAAAGGCGGCAGGGAAGACGACGATGACAGCGGACAGGAAAAAGATAAAGATGATTCTCCCGATCCCATGAAGGGCGGCGTGCATGTCGCTGCGGGCGATGTTGATGGTCTCACCGAAGACGAGAAGGAGGCATTCCTCGCACGCGTTAAAACGCACGCACAGGTAAAATCAGGTCAGGACTTGGAGAACTTTGCGAAGGGAATCCTCATTAAAGATGACAACGTCGAAGAACTTTCCTCGGACGAAGACAGCGTCGAGGTGCGCTACCGCGTGCCGGCGAAATTCCTCGGGCTTTTCGAGACGACGCTTCCTATCGAAGTAGTGGCAGAAAAAGCGCAGGGCGAGCTTGGCGGTGGCGTAAAAGTGAAATTCCCGTGGTTCCGCTTCCTCTTTGGCATTCCAGACGATGTCTCGCAGTCGTCGCTTGAAACGTCGGTTGGTGCAGCGGTCATCGGCGATTTGGATCGCGATGGCGTTCTTGATGTCGCCCTCACTGCGCGCCTCTACAACGCGATATCCAACATCCTCAAGACCAAGCACGATACTGCAAAGAATTCGATTGGGAACATCCGCTAGTTCCCCTGCCGAGTCGGTGTAATTGCACGGCTTTCTAGGTGCTATAATCTCGGCATGAGCGGACCAGATGACATGCAAGGAGCCGTGACGCGCCGAAATGTGCTGAAAGCGGCTGCAGCGCTTGGCGCGATGGCAGCAGCACCGCTGCTGTTTGCCACAATCGCCGACGCGCGCGATTGCGAAGGGAAGCGGTGCGGGAATTGGCATATGAAGCCTTCTCCCGAACGTCGCGAAAATCCGGAGGAGGTCAAAAAGTTCAAAGAGGACATGAATACCGTTGTGAGCGAATACAAGAATATCCAGGAACTGCTAAACGACATACTGACGCATCACAAACTTGACCCAAAGCGCTTCACAATAACGATGTCGCCGCCTGGTCGCGCAATTGAGATAGCTATATCGGAAAACGGCAAATCCGTCGGCAGTTTCGGCTTGAGTACCATGCAGCTAAGGAGCGCATACGGCGTTGATTCCGGTATCCCACCTGAACAACTCATCAACAAGAAAGGATTTCAGACGCTATTTTTCAAGCATTTACAGGAGCTCCGTCTCATGGAGAGTAAATAGAGCACTCAGTCGGACAGTCATTGTGGCGTGGTATTCTAGTCATATTATCGATATGGATTCAGGCAACCAGACTCCGCCGCACAAGCACATACCCTGGCTGACGCTTGCGCTCGCCCTGCTCGCGGTCATCTCATACATCTATATGTCGGCGTATCCGCGCGTCATGATGCAGAACTACGCGGTCTCAAGTTCCGAAGCGGTCATCCCGAAAGGCATTCAAGTTGGCGGCGCTCCGGGTGTCCCCGATGCGCCTGCGATGATGGAATCAGTTGACATGATGCAATCAGGCGGCACAAGTGCCCAAAACGCCGTGATGCGTGCACCGGATTACTATCCGTATCCCAAGCCGTATTACCCCGGGACGCCGGACATTACCGACACGCGGGAATTTCTAAAGAAGGACTACGGCGCAGAAATGAAGACGCGTGACGTGTTGGAATTGACCAAGCGCGTGGAAACAACGGTCCGCGGCTATGACGGCCGGGTGGATCAGATATCGAGCTCGCCCAAATACGGTTCGGTAAGCTTTGTCATCCCGGCGTCGAAATTTGATGCATTTCGCGACGAGATAGAAACTCTTGTCGGTCCGAAATTTCTTACCGTAAATATTCACTCTGAAAACCTTCTCTCGCAGAAGCAGGGAATCGAAGGACAGCAGAAACAAGTCGAGACTTCTCTTGCAGACCTGGAGAGCAACCGGGCCAAGCTTGTTGCGGCTCACAAGAGTACGCTCGCATTCCTGAACTCCGAACTCGACGATGTCGAGACGGAAATCACCGCGCTCGAAAACATGCCGCCAATGGGTACCGAACAATGGATGCAAGTTAGTGCGCGTCTGCAGGTGTTACGGGCCGAGCAGAGCTCGTTGAATACTCGTATTGCGAATGAAAACAGTTCATACAAGTATCAGCTTGATACGGTAGATGCGCAGATAAAATATGCGAAGCAAAATCTGGATTCAGTGAAGGAACAGGACCAGAACTTGCTCGACAACGTTGCGACGGTCAGCGGGAACATCTCCGTAGTCTGGATAAGCGCGGCGGACATCGTGCAGCTCTTTTTCCCCGGAAACACGATCCCTGGCTTCTTGATCTTCTTGGCGGCGCTCTCATTCCTCTGGCATCATTTCCGCCCGCGAAAGGCGATACAGCACTAAGCCGCTTTCTCGAGTTCTTCCCTTCAAAGGGGACCGGGCAAACACCGAAGCTGAAGGCTAACTCTGCCCGAATTTCCAAAAAGAAGGATTTGTGGGATGATGCGCTGATGGATTTTGGTCGCAAGTCAATAGGGGACATGCTAAACGGGATGGCTCGGTACCGAGTCCCAAAATACCAGCGCTCCTTTACCTGGGGTACAAACCAAGTCTCAGATTTTTGGAGAGACCTTTGTGAAGCAGATGAGAGAGAAGGATTCTTTCTCGGGACCATGATATTGCATAAGGATAGAGAGGGGGTAGAGGTGGAAAATCTCAAGAATATTGTTGATGGACAACAGAGAATGACCGCCGCAAGTTTATTATTGCTCGCATGCAGGAATCACTCGTCAAGAAGGAACCGAGACAGGGCTGCTGCACTTGATCAAACTCTGATGTTTCGTGATATCGCTACTGGAAGAGCGGAAACGCTCAGACTTGAGGTCGCTCCAGACATTCTAGATGCTTTTCGTCACATGGTGACTGCTAGGCAGTGGGATGAACAAACTTTTCCAGACGAAGTAGATGGCCGAGTCGCCAGACGAATAAAGTCTATTTATAAGTATTTCAAGCAGCAGGTAGACGAACTATCAGATGCAGAGCTCTCGTCCTTACTTAATAAATTGTTGAATTCATACTTTCTTGTGATAGAAATTGAAGATATCACACAGGCTTTTGAGCTTTTTGAACGAACAAATGCGCGAGGAACTCCGCTGAATGCAGGAGAGTTGCTCAAGAACAGACTGTTTGCAGAGGCGCAGGAGAAAGAAATTGTAGAAGGCGAATGGGAGGAGATTGTTTCTAACTCTAATGGGATGCTACTGCGAATGTTGAAGTATTTTGCAGCTCTTAAGCACGGGCAAGAAACGGGTCGGACGGTTTTGTATCGACATCTGCGTGGTCAAGTTGAATCGGACACACCGAGCCAGTTCATCCACGATTTGAGCGCTTTCTCTTCATATTTTGGAAAGTTCTTGGACAACAAACTTCAAGCCGCACCATTTATTGATCGAAATTCTGATAAGTCATTCGAATTTCTCTTCATTGATGAGATTGCTTTTAAAAAGTTTGGTCGCAGCATGAGTGCGATATCTCTTTTTGGTGTCTACATTGTCCTTCCCGTTGTTTTCGCTGGCCTAAAAGGGCTATCGAAATTGAAAGACAAAAGCGGATTTAGACCCGCGTTGAAAGATTTTCTAAATCTTCTAGGTACGATGGAGTGTTTCCATTTTATCAATAATCAGATATGTACACGTCCCTCGAATCGTGCCGAGTCACTATATGCAAGTAAAACAAATGTGTTGGCGACAGCGGAGACATGCGCACAGTTCAGAGAGGTAATAAAGCAGATATCAAAAGGACTCAAGGAGATAAAGGTCGCTAATAAGGAAGAGTTCCTACTTAATTTTACTGGACTTTCATATACGAGTCCTGCAAGCGATAAGCCTCTCTTTGCATACGTCTTTGATAGATTTGAATCCTCTCCATTCGCGTCAGCAGCACCTGTAACCATATTTGATCCGTCAGCTAATTACAGCCTGAACCGCGTATTCGAAGTTGAACACATTACCCCTCGAGCAATGTGGGGCAATTTATATCCGGAAGATGATTTGGTCAACAATATCGGTAATTTACTCATCCTAACGCAGGAGACTAATAGGCTTGTAGATACCAAACCATTGCCGGATAAGATTCGAATAATGAAGGAACGAGGCTACGACAATTTAAGTACCGTTCAACAATTTTCTAAAAAGTTCGAGGATAAGGAACTCAAGTGGTTACGTCCGACAGACATAACAGAGCGATCTGTCGCAATGGCAGCTCAAGGCTACAGTGATATTTGGGATCCATGGCCGAATGATTGATGCAGCATTAATCAAACAGAAGACAAGGTACTTACGGGACGGCCGGGCCCCGATTCCGAAAAGTGAAAAAATCTCTCGCACGATGAGTGCGATAAGAGCAAAGAACACGAAGCCCGAGTTACTTGTTCGCAAGGTTTTCCGAAAAGTAGGAATACGCGGATATCGATTGCATTGGAATAAAGTAGCCGGACGACCGGATATTGTGTTCCCTAAGAAAAAAGTCGCTGTGTTTGTTCACGGCTGTTACTGGCACGGATGTCCACATTGCAAACTTACACTCCCGAAAACGCATCGAGCATTTTGGCGTGCAAAGTTCAAGAGAAACAAGGAAAGAGACGCTCATAAGACAAAAGACCTGCGGAAATTAGGATGGCGTGTACTTACCGTGTGGGAGCACCAAATAAAGAAAGATGCGGATCAAATCGCTGCACGCGTCGTGAAGGCTCTTCGTGACGCTTGATGCTCTGCAAAAGTGCACGGCCTATTTCTTCAATGATTCCGACGACAAGTGCGTTACCCATGAAGAACGCTCGTTTTACGTCGGAAATGTCGTCATATGCGGTATGGCGAGCAGGGAATTGGCATAATAACTCTAACTCTGTTGGGGTAAGTCGGCGGTATTTTCCGGACTTTGTTTTTACAACATGCTTGAATCGCGAGGGTGCGGGCCCTCCCTCTCCTGTAATTATCGTGCGGGAAGGTTTATCCAAAGCATCCGGAAAAGTCATTGGACCCTCTGCGTAGTGATAAGTGAATCCATCTGTCCCATGGCGCTCTTCCTTTTTAGCACCCTTGAGATATTTCCACTCTTTTAGTGAGCCGTTGATAAAATATTCTTCGGCGACTTTGTGTTCCGGAAGTAGAATATCACCGAGAGTAATGAAAGGGCCACCGTATTTTGGAGTTACGCGAGCGGTTGTGATCCGACCGTCACTCATGACCCCAGCATTCGCAAAATCTATATCGTCCGGGAACAATTGTTCAAAGTCTCTCGTTATTCTGACGGGATCATCAGCGACATCGTGTCTCGCGAATCTTGAAATTTCATCTTCGACTGCGAGTCGTTGCGCGAAAACTCCTTCTTTTGTCAGCCAATTGATCGCGTCAGTCGAACGTAGCGCATTTGCAATACCGGTTCCATTCTTGAACGCGAGAATAAAGATCCGGCGCCTGCGCTGTGGTTTTCCGTAATCAGCTGCATTGATAACGCGCCATTCGACGACATATCCGAGGTTTGCGAGCGAAGCGAGCATGATCGCAAAATCACGACCGCGGGCAGATGCTGGGGACTTTAATAATCGGTCAACGTTCTCTAGGAACACATAGGGAGCAGAGTCCTTGTGTCCTTTTTCTTGAAGAATGCGATAGATCTGCCACCAGAGAACGCCTTTCTTTCCCTGGAGTCCCGCAGCTTGGCTCAACGTTCGTGCAACCGAATAATCCTGACAAGGAAATCCTCCGACAAGAACATGATGGTCCGGGATGTCACCTGTTGCGACGGTCGCGATATCTTGATTACTGTGTCCTTTGCTGCCAAAACGTGCCCGGTACACCTCGGATGCGTGCTGGCGTTTCGTTGATGGCTCCCACTGATTACTCCAGATGGTCTCGAATTTCAGACCTGCTCTCGCCGCTTCCTTTTTTGATGCTTGGTCGAGTCCGAGACGAAATCCTCCCACCCCTGCGAACAATTCAATGACCTTAAGTGGCACCGCTTGTCGATCGTCTTTTTTGAGCGTATGTTTGGCTAGTTTCCCCATAGCTAAATCGTACCAAGGAATATCCATTTGATCAAGATCGAGTTATCCACTGTCTGCCATATGCATAAAAAGTTCATCGAACTACTGAATATACCCGATCCAAAGATCCTGGAACCCAAAAAAGTGGGACCTAAACGCCTACAGATGGTCAACTTTGCACGAACGCTTTCTAGAGGAACCTTAGAAAGCCCGCATGAACACAAGATTTGGAAAGTCAGGGCTTATTGGATTGGATTCCAAAAACCAGGAATTGAGACTGCTGCGGACGCGGAAACCAATTACAAAGATGGTACTGTCGCTCCTAATCCTGACGACATGAAGCCCACTATATGGAAGTCGAATAAGATCATTAAAGCACCAGCGTCATTTGAAGAGATTTTTCACGTTTTTGAAAGACTTTTACGAAATGATGAAGAAAATGTTTTGGAGCTGCTTGCCGCCATCCTTTATAGAGATGCTTATTTGTTGGATTACGAGATCAGTGATCAGCCGAACGCTGTCCCCGAATATAGGTTATCCCAAGATATACTTCAGGAACTTGAGAAACCGCTCTTCAGTGTTACTGGATTACCAGCTGAGGTTTATTTGAAATATTTGCAAATGATCGCATGGAATGAGGACGTCAAATATAACGCCTTAGGTTATAATATTGCGAAAGAGAAGACGGGCAGGCAGGGAAATCTATTAACCTACACCCACTTGATTGCTGTGCTGTTAGGTAGGGCGCGATTAGCAAATTTTTGCTACGCATTTGCTCGAAGTGGAGGAGTAGCACCTATAACGGGAATTGCTACCTGGGCAGCATTTCCTTGGCTTAGAAATGAGAAGTAATAATTTCTACCTTGCGAACGGATCCGCATCATTGGTACACTTCTTGAATGAAAAAACTTCCATCTTCGGCGCATCATTTGGTAATGCCGTTCGTACTCTCGCTCCTAATGACAGCGATAGTGTCCGGAATATCTAGTGTACACGTTGCAGGATTTGCCGGTGCGCGCGAGGTATGGTTCGGCGCGTGGCTGTGGTCGTGGGCAGTAGCGTTTCCGGCGCTTCTCCTTGTGATGCCGATCGTCCGGAGGATAGTTGCCTATATCGTGGAAGCGCCAGGTCAGCAGGAGTCGGACAAGAAGATGCAATAGAGAACTCCGATGAATGCGCAGCAGCTTAAAGAAAAAATGCAAAAGGGAGATGAGATGCTCCTTTTCGATATCCGAGAGAGTGAAGAGCTGGTGGATGTGCCGCCGATCGCGGGCTCGATCCATATGCCGATGGGCAGAATGTTAGAGGAGGCGAATAGCGGGACGCTCCCCAATGATAAAAAGATGATCGCTATCTGCAGAACAGGCCGACGGAGCGATATCGTAGCTCGAGAACTTACCGAGAAGAGCTACGATATCGAGTCGCTGGAAGGGGGTGTAGTCGCGTGGCTGGAGGAAAAGAAAGCGGTATAATCCCACAGGATATGAAAACACAGTACAAATTTGCATTCGTAGCGGTGCCGCTCGCGATCATCGCGTTTGCGCTGAGCCGTGTCATCTGGCCGGACCCAGCGGGCATGGCGGGGCCCAGCTCTTCGCTTATTCCGCACTTCATTTTCCTCGGAGCTCTTGAGTCTCTTTCCTTCGGTCTCGGCGTCGCGTTTCTCATTTTCGGCTGGTCACGCGTGGTCGCCGCACTTCCTGAGAACAACGCGCTTGCGACAGCGTCGTTTGTAGCTATAGCGTGGATGCTCATTTCGTGGTGGCCGCACGACAACATGCACCGTGTAAACGGCATGGAGGATTTTGCAGGCCTCTTGCGCATCGAATACATTTTTCATTTCACGCTCATGATCTCTGCCTTTATCGTCGTGCTGTACCTGTGGAAATCCCTCGGCAACCGCTCGTAATCATCTGAAATTTGCAGTTGTGCCTCCCGCGGGTGGGGTATAGAGTTCTCGCATGAGGACCATCGTCAGCGTCCTGATCTCTATCATCGTCTTTTCTCCATTTGTTGTAAGTGCGAATTGGATAGATCCTGTGCGCGACGACCAGCTTTTGTACGAGGATTGCAAGACTTACCTGCCTACGGTTGGCAGTCTTCTTGGAGGAGCTGCGGGGGCGGCGTTTGCCGCCGGGACGGGTGGTCTTGGATCAGTTGCCGCGTTGTCGTTCGGGGTGGCAGGGACCGCTGCCGGCGTCGTGTTTTGCGACGCGTTCCATAAAAAGTCAGACTCATCGACCATCGGCGATGCAGGCATCCGCATTTTGTCGAACCCGACCTACTACATTCGCGCGCTTGATACTGATCAGTCAATAAATCCCGGTTACCTTCTTCCGTATACCGGATTCAAAATGTTGCTGGGAGCGGCCGATGTCTTTACGCGCGAGATTCCACCGACGAAGCCGAAAGTGGAGGAAAGTCCGGTAGAGGTCGTGGTGGTGGTCGAAGAGAAAACGAGCGACGCCATCCCCGTGTCTCAACAAATCCAGGAGGAGAGTGCGCCGCCGGAGCAGGCGACGAAAAAAAACGGCGATCTGCATGGGAAATGGAGTGCGGCGTGGCGCGCATATGATGGGCAGTCGGGAACATCGGAAATGGAAATACAGCATCATGCGGACTCGGCTCAATTTTCCGGCACGGGGACGCAATTGTTCAAGGGAGTGACAACCGCATTTACCATTGAGGGCACAGTGCAGAGCAGCCATGTGACGGTGACCATGGAATTTCCGACGATACCGGACACGGTGATATACGAGGGAGCCCTCAACCGCAACTATGGAAGCGGGAAATGGACGAACACACTTCAGAATTCTGGCACATGGTCGATGACCAGAGACAGTAGGTAGCTCTTTATTTACTATTCATGACGAACATAACAGTATGATGAGCAAAGCATTGATAGGAATTACAGTGTTGGTGGTTGCAGTGTTGGCAGTTTTCTATGTAGGTAATCAGGTCGTCCAGACGACACCTCTTAGCAGTGCGGACGGTCCGTTTCAGTACGAAATAATGGATCCGCCGCTTGAGTGTTTACAACAGGCAATGGAAGCATCAAAAAGCATTACTGATCTGGGGCAGAGGTTGATAGCGGAGCAACGTGCGCAAAGTGACTGCGTCGTTCAAAAACTGAACGAAAAAGGCGCCCTCGGCTGGGAGCTTGTTCTCGTTCGAGAAACCCAACCCATCCCGACATACATCTTCAAGAAGAGATAATATTTGCATCAAGTCATCGCTTTTGACGCATAAGATAGAGTATGAGTGCAACGAGAAAACAGGCGCCTGCGAGAATAACAGCAAATCCGATATAGATGGGAAACACAATGACCTCCACGACCCTAGGCGGGTCAGTTATTACCTGCAAAAACAAATAGCTCGCACCGCCGAGCGCAAGAATTCCAAAGATGAAGAAGGTTTTGCTCGCTGCAATCATGCCTTCAATACTACAATGTTTTGCGGAGTCGAGAACAAGCCAGCCTAGCCGCTTCGTCTTTGAGAAGAGCCGCCTCGGTTCTTGTTGACTCGATACTGTGGAATGGGCGGCCGCCTCCCTTTACCCGCCTGGTCGTTTTGACGTTTCCACTTTTCTTCTTTCATGCACGCCAGTGTATCATGGCCTCCTTCAAACGTTGGTATACTTCACAGATAGCAGCTAACTTTTTTATATGCATACAAATGCTTCAAAAGCAGGGCAAGTGGGCGCGATATTTTTAGGAGGAGTGCACGTATTGTGGTCGGCTCTCGTCCTTCTCGGATGGGCGCAGCCGCTGGTGAACTTCTCGATGTGGGCACACATGGTAGAGAAGGGTATTACCATCAAGCCGTTTGAATTTGGCGCAGCGATCACCGTCATCATTGTTGCAAGCTGTGTTGGATATTGCGTCGGATACGCACTCTCCACGATCTGGAACAAAGTGCACCGCGCATAGATCTTCTAGGTGCGGCCTCCCAAAATACCAAACTGACCGAGGGACCTGCATGCGCGTGTCCTTTGTTTTGTTACTTGCGCAGAATACCCCGTAGCTCTGCTGCGGGGATAAATGCGCAAGAGCGGAGGGGGTCGGGGAACCGCGTTCGGTTCCCCGTGGAGGAGAGCAGAGCCGCACCTAACATTTTTTGATATGGCGACGACAAAACAACGACGAGCAGCAAAGAGGAATATCAAGCGCGCGCAGAAGGCGTGGAAGGGAATGACGAAGCGACAGCACACGCTCGCGCAACCGCAGGGACGCATCAGAAAAAAGCCGGGTTCGACAGGAAGGGGGCGTTTCTATCGCGTCATGGTGCGGCCTAAGGGCGAGTTCGTTTCATTCCGCGTGCAGGATGTGGGAAAGAAGGGCGGGCTGGAACGTCTGGCGGGAAGGCGCTCGAGCGGGAGCTGGGACACGGTGTCGTGGCTCGTTGGCAAGAATGCGGCGCGTGTTACATCAAATGGTCAGCTGAAGATCACGGGAAAGAAAGAGAAAACCGCACTCAAACAGATACGCGGTCCCATCGTGCATGTGAAGGGTGACATTTTCCGCGCGCATCCGGCGCGCAATGTGCCGGAGGGCGAGAAGCCCACGGCCGCGATGCGCCGTGCACAGAGAAAAAATATCAAAAAGGCGCAGAGAGCGAGGAGGCGAGGATAGCCTGTTACAATACGCCCTGTGGAATCGGTTGTCGTACTCGTTGACGCGCTCACGGAACTCTTTCACAGGGCGATAGAGACTGCGCTGCTCGTCGTCAGTATTTCTCCTTTGATCGCGGTAGCGGGAGTGCTGCTTTTTCTACTGGTGATCGCTGCGTACTTAGCGCTGAGCGCTCGGTGGACTGCAGAGCAGCATGTTGCAGATCTTGTGCATAAGATAGATGCCGTATCTGAAAAACTGAGCGAAGCCGAAAAGATAGGAAAGTTTGGGAGTTTTACCTGGGACATTGAAGATCCCTCTGAATCGTTCTGGTCGGAGGAAATGTACGCGCTCACGGGACTTTTTCAGAGAGATAAACCTCCCGCTATTGAGGCGATGGTAGAGGTGGCGCATAAAGCAGATAAAGAAGCAGTACGAACGGCATGGAAAAGCGCAATGATGCGAGCTGGTCCATTCACATTTACTTATCGTATCGTTCTCGGATCAGAACAGATACGGCACGTGCGCGTACATGGAGTGACCAGCGTGACCAGTGTGGGCAGCGAGAAGCGCCTGCTTCGTATTACCGGCGTCATGCACGACATCACGAAAGAAATGGAGATAGATAAAGCGAAATCAGAATTCGTTTCGCTTGCGTCGCATCAATTAAAGACGCCGCTCACGTCTATTCGATGGCTTTCCGAGGCTCTCCTCGGGGGAAAAGCCGGGGAACTTGTCGAAAAGGAGAAGGAATATGTGAGCCAAATACTCGACGCGAACCGGCGGATGGTGGAAATGGTGAACGAACTTCTGAATGTATCCAAGATCGAGCTCGGAACGTTCGCAACGGATCTTGAAGAGTTTGATGTGTGTGACCTTCTTGCGCGTGTGGTTGAAGAGCAAAAGCACATGGTTGATGCGAAGAGCATCGCGCTTCGATGTATCTGTGCGTCGGATGTGCCGCATCTTCAGGGGGACAAGGCGATGGTGAGGATGATCCTCCAAAATCTTGTTTCCAACGCTATTAAATACACCCTGGCCAAGGGTTCTGTTGAATGCGAGATAACGACGGGCGGCGCAAGGCAAGACATGCTTTTTATTCGCGTCTCCGACACCGGTATCGGCATTCCGAAAGCGGAGCAGGGCAGAGTGTTCGAGAAATTGCACCGTGCATCGAACGCGGCAGAACTCGTGCCGGATGGTACCGGTCTTGGATTGTACGTCGTCAAATCTATTGCTGAGAAGACAGGCGGAAATGCAACGTTTGATTCCATCGAAGGCAAGGGCACGACGTTTCGTGTTTCGGTGCCGCTTGTATGGAAGGAAAATTATGAGAAGAAATCGGTCGAAATGTAGAGTGCTACACTAAAGAGAAATATGAGCGAAAAGAAACAGACCGTTCTTCTCGTCGAAGATGAGGCGCCAGCTGCACTTGTCCTTTTCGCCGCGCTCGAAAGTGAAGGATATATGGTTCTGAAGGCGACAGACGGCAAAGAGGGCCTCGCGCTAGCGCTCGCTAACCATCCGGATGTCATTCTTGCAGACCTAAAAATGCCGAAGATGGGCGGCATGGAGATGATCCACGAGATACGGCAGGACTCCTGGGGGAAGAAAGCAGAAATAATCATTCTGACGAATGTGACGGATGAAAAGAGCCTGGAAGAAGCGATGAGCGAGGGGACGTTCCACTACATGGTGAAGGGGGATTCGAGCGTAGCCGATATCGTCGCAAAGGTTCGCTCGCGGCTCTCTCCGACACAGTAGCGTTTTCCACTCTTGGATACCTTTCATATCAAAGAATGTGTAGAATAGCCGCATGGAATACACCATCAAGCGTTCGCGGCGCGCAAAGTATATGCGCCTTCGCGTGCATCCCGGCGGCGTTGTGATCTTGACGGTGCCATACGCGAGCGAGGCAACTGCAATTCAGCAATTTGTATCGAGGCAGGCCGAGTGGCTGAAGTGGGCCGTGCGCAAAATGATGCAGTATAAGGCCTTGCCGGTCTCCGGGAGGAGGGATTATTTGAAATTCAAGGAAGATGCGAGGAGTTTTCTGCACGAGCGCGTTGCGTATTGGAATGCACACTACAACTTTTCATTCCGGCGCATCGCAATAAAGAATACTAGCCGCACATGGGGAAGTTGTTCGAAGAAGGGGAATTTGAACTTCTCTTTTTCACTTCTTTTTCTTCCGAAAGAACTTGCCGACTACGTTGTTGTGCATGAACTCAGTCACTTGGCGCATCCGAACCATTCCCGCTCGTTTTGGGCGGAGATAGCAAAGACCATCCCAGATTTTCAGGCGCGCCGACAAGAATTGAAGCGGTACATGCCGCGCAGTTAGAACACAGAAAGCAAAAAGCGCCCCGCCTAAAGAGGCGGGGCGCTTCGTTTGAGATGATTAAAGACCGATCTCTACTTCTGTCGAACCTTCCATCTTCGTTTTACTTCCTGCTTCTGCACTCGAACCTCCTTCTGCATGCGCCGATGTCTCGCTTTTGACGGTGGCCGGACCGACGTGAATGTCAGCTGTTCCGTCGCCGTTCACGTCGCCCGCTGTGACATTGATGTCAGCGGTACCATCGCCGCTGACGTCCCCTGCGGCGACACCTGCGCGAGCCCGGATGTTCTGGATGATGTTCTTGAGGCTTGTGTGGGCTTCTGCTGAAGCACTGCCTTTCACGTTCGTTTCGACATTGCTGAATGCGTTGATAGCAGTGTTGATGCGCGTAAGGACCGATACCGCAGCTTCCGTCTTGCCGGACGTGCTAAGTTCGTTGGCTGCTTGAAGCGCGGCTTCTGCATGCGACGAAAATTCTGCTCCCAATTCTGCAGCAACGTCAGCATCCAATTCGCCGCGGGCGCTAAGTTCTGCGGCTTCTTGCAAGCGGCGTTCGGTAACGCGTGCTTGCCAGTTCGCTTCTGCTTCGCTCGAAACCGTAAGTGCAGCACGGACGTTTTCGTTCACCGACGTTTTCATGCCGTAGAGGACGTCTCCCGGGACAGCATTTTCGGCGGCAAAAGAGGCTCCGCCTCCAAGTGCCAAGATCACTACTAGAATGATTGCAATCATATTGACTAATTAACTTGTGTTACGTGTAATGACCGCCACGCGGGCGGACGAATATTGAGACGATATACGTCATTAAGTCTTACACGGTCTGTCAAGCCTATTCGGAGGGGCAAAAAGAAAGCGCCCCGCCTCTTTAGGCGGGGCGCTTCTTTCTTGACCGGCACGTGGCTCGCTTACGCGGCCACACTTGGATTTTCTAAAGCCGGCATACGCCCGCTTTAGAAGATCTCGGCGTTATGCCATCGGCTGAGCAACTGCTCGGCTGACCTGAGTCGCGTTCGGACCTTTCGGAGAGTCCACGACTTCAAACGTCAATTTGTCACCTTCTCGAAGCTCGTCGAATGTAACGCCGACAAGCTCTTTGGAGTGGAAGAAGACATCCTTCTCCTGCCCCTCGATCTTGATGAACCCAAATCCTTTATCAGTGATTCGGGCGATTGTTCCTGTTTGCATAATGAAATGAAAATAGAATTGGTAAAAACATGCTCGCAACGCGCTATAGAGTTTAATCCAAGTGGTCGCAGGTAAGTATCAAAAGCAGTGTGCTGGGAGTTGTAGGTCGATCCCTCTTCTCTGGATCAGCCCTGAAATTGATGCCCGAAGGGTATCACACGCTTTCTCGCTTGTCCAGTCCTAAAAGAGGGGTATACTGCGCCGAGATTTTCTTAGCGGGTACGCCCGCTTTAGAAAATCCAAGTGTGGTCGCGAAGCGAGCCACCGCCCTGTTATGAAGATAAAGATGAACAAGACAGTACTCATTGCGGGCTCCCTCGCCATTCTGGCTATTGTTGCGCTCTCCGCCTACTTTTTACTATCCGGCGGGCGCACAGGAGAAGGAGTCCTAGGCGGTTTTGTTTCGGGGCCAGGCCCCGATGAGAGACCGAGATCTATGTTGCTGACCATATGGAGGAGCACGGGCAGCATCAAGTACACCCGAGAATTCAAGGCAAACGGCAGTCTTATTGATTCATACGACAGCGCTCCGGCTGCTCCGCTCGGAGGCAGATGGATGATAGTCAATCCACTCCTCGAAACAGCGCTTCCCGTACCAGCAGAGAGCCTCGACTCGACCGTAATAAAGATAATGTTTGATACAGGTGACGTGTTTTATTTTGGTGTTGATGCTCTATCTGAAACAGAACTGAGGCTAAAGAACTTAAGCGGCAATGGGAACACATTGCGCTACAGCAAGATGAAGTAAGAGATTCTGTGCAAGATCACAAGATCAGATGCCGAGCAGTTTGCCGAACGTAACGATAGCAGTTCCGACGAAACGTATAGGGTCAACTTTTGCGCGAGACGTGCGAGAGCTCGTGTTCGCGTACGTACCCGGATAGAGGTACATCTCTACATATGAATCTCTTGCAGCCATTCTGTTCGTTATCTGTGTCGTATCGGGGCTGGCGACGGGACCGAATGCCAGATAGTACCCGCCGGCGATAATGACAACGACGCTGACCACAATTGTCGCAAGAGGGGAGACAGGACTCATATTTTGTTGCATAAAATGTTCAGCACTTACGTTAGATACTGTAATTATACGAGTTATTTGGATACTTTAGGTACCTCCTGTGAATAGCATCACAACACCAGATTTTCTCCATGTGTGCAAGTGTGAGGGCATGATATAACGCGAGCCCATATGAATAGGGCTTCTATACAGCTTTCCTGCCTCGCATCCATGATGGCAGCCGTGTTTATGATCGTACCCGTAACTGCGGATGCGCAATATTATGACGACTATGGCTCCCAAATAGCGTATGAGGAAGTGTACGACTTTGGTTATGGATACGATTACAGTGATTTCTACGATACCTACGATTATTACGATTACGGATATGACGACTACTCGCAGTACCAGTGGGTGAGTTACGGGGGAAACTATGGAGGCGGATACAATTCTCCCTACCAGTCTGCGTATCCATATCAAGCAGCGTTTCCGGTCTCATACGGCCAGCAGCAATATGGCCAACCGTACGCGCAGTACACTTTTTCCGCATACCAATTCAATTCTCCGTATCAATACACGTACAATGCATCGCCTACCGGCGATTACATTCCATACGTGAACGAGCCGCTGTGCGACTACCCGGGCTATGGCCGCTATTCGTGCAGTTATCATCCAAGCCAGCCGATATACGACTACTGGACAGGTACCTGGTACTAGAGAGGTGTTTGCTCGGCATGTGTTTGCAGCCGCTGGTGTCCGGCGCTGCACATTCGGTCTGTTGCTCTTAGTACTTCCTACATTCAGCCTACTGGCTTCAGTATTTCCTCGTTCTTCACTTGGTCATCGCTCTGCGCTCGGCAGGCTGCATACCTTAGTGGTGCCGACCGGCACCACTAAGGTATGCGTTCTTTGCGGGGATATCTTTCTTGTTTGGGGCATCGTACGCCTGCTACTGTTACTGGGATGATGTTAAGAATTAAGAGTGCAGCAGGCTTCGTTCTACTCTTGCTGCTTTTGCCGCCTCTCGTAGGCGCACAAGGGCTGCCTGAGTCGCCAGCGTCCCCCAATAAAGACGTTGAGGCGCTCGTTCGCGCGGAATTTGCAGACATACCGCTCATGATATCCATCGCACAGTGCGAATCAGAAATGAGGCAGTATGGCCCGCCCGGCAAGGGCGCAAACGGGGCCCTGCACGGAGGCGCAGGCGGCGCGATGGTAGGAGTCTTTCAGATCCATGAAGGAGTTCACCGCGCGGCAGCCAAAGCAAAGGGCATGGATATTGATACGCTCGAAGGAAATATCGCCTACGCGCGCTACCTATTTCAAACAGAAGGTACGAATCCGTGGCTCTCATCAGCGTCGTGTTGGCAGAGTACAGCGATGACGATTTCCTCCGTTGTTGATCCTGGTTCGATTGTTGTACCCGGCGATGTTGCGGAGCATAAGATATACACGTTTAATTCGCGCACGCTCACCGCCGCATTGAAAATCGGCGACACGAAGCCAGAGGTCATCACGCTGCAAAAGATGCTGAACGGATCAGGTTTTGTGCTTGCTGAGTCCGGCCCAGGCTCGCCGGGCAATGAGACATCTACCTTCGGCCCCTTAACACGCGCGGCAGTGCGAACCCTGCAGTGTCATTCAAAGATAATTTGCTCCGGCGACGAAAAAACGACTGGCTTTGGATTCGTCGGTCCGCGCACGCGTGCAGCCCTCATGCAATTTGCAAAGGATAACGTGTACGTTCAGCCAGAGCCGATAATTGTGACTGTGCCCCTGGACGGGCAGGCCGGCAGCTCTTCAACGTCTACAGCGTCGACTACACCACCAGGTTCTTCCGGCTCACCGACTTCCATGACGCCAGAAAAAGCTGCTCAAATAGATCTCTTGCAAGCACAGATACATGAGTTGCAACATCGAATTGCCGAACTAATGGATACGTGAGCACAAGAACCTGATATCGACCGGATATGGTGCCGTAGACCCCCGAACTCGCGCGGCGATAGCGGCTGTGTGCAGCTTTTGAATAGAATGTTAGTCAGCAGAATTGCCGAAGCTGTAGATACGTGAGCTAATATTTTGGGGTCAGTTTTCCACTGGCACATTGCCGGACGGCCTGCTATTCTGCAGCCAATGACTCACCCCGGAACGGCCGTCATGATGTGTATATGAAAAAACACATCCGACCGAGCGGCGTGCGACAACCGAGTGGCGAACGAGGACGTGGTGAGGACAGCAGTCCGAATCCAGGAAGTGCTGAGGCCAGCAGAGCGAACGTGGTCTGGATGGAGGAGGTCGGGATGAACGATGTCGCGAGCGTGGGGGGAAAGAACGCCTCGCTGGGCGAGCTTCTCGGTTCTGTCGGAAAAAAAGGAGTTCGAGTGCCGAGCGGTTTCATCGTCACTGCAGCAGCGTACGAGTACATATTGAAGAAAAATAATCTGAATGCATTTATTAAAGAGACTCTTAGTGGCATCCAGGTCCGCAACATCAAGGAACTTGCACGCCGCGCAAAGAAGATACGCGACAAGATAATCGCCTCAAAACTCCCGCCAGACCTGGCGGGAGAAATCGTTAAAGGGTATCGGGAGATGGAAAGGCAATACGGTAAAAATGTGGATGTTGCGGTCCGCTCCAGCGCGACTGCAGAAGACTTGCCGGATGCGAGTTTTGCAGGGCAACAGGAGACATACCTCGGCATCCGCGGAGAAGCAGCAGTCCTGAAAGCGGTGATGTGGACCATAGCGTCGCTCTTCAACGATAGAGCAATCGTATATCGCGCCGAAAAAGGATATTCCCATACACACATCGCACTTTCCGTCGGTGTTCAGAAAATGGTGCGGGCAGGGGAGGGCTCATCGGGCGTCATGTTTACGCTCGACACCGAATCCGGATTCAAAGATGTGGTGCTGATCACCGCCTCGCTGGGGCTAGGCGAGCTTATCGTCCAAGGCCGCGTTTCTCCCGATGAGTACATCGTATTCAAGCCGACGCTCGGCAAGTTTCCGAAACCAATCATCTCAAAGGCAATGGGCCAGAAGGAAGGCAAGATGGTGTACTCCAAGCAAAACGAATCAGTGGATATTTCGCGCGTAAAAGAAATTAAGACAAGTGAAAAAGAACGAAGCACGTTCTGTCTCTCGGACAAAGATATTCTTACGCTCGCAAAATGGGCGACGATGATAGAGGACCACTATACGAGGCGCCGCGGTTCATGGTCGCCGATGGACATCGAGTGGGCGAAAGATGGCGACGGGAAACTGTATATCTTGCAGGCGCGGCCGGAGACCGTGCAAGTGAAGCGTGACGTCACGGTCTTTCGAGAATATTTGCTTCGCGGCAAACCGCGCAAACTTCTTGCGAAGGGTATATCAGTGGGGCACAGCATCGTCTCTGGACGTGCACGCGTTATCCATCACCCCAAGGAAGCAGAACAATTCAAGAAAGGCGAAATTCTCATCACGAAAATGACAGACCCTGACTGGGGCCCGATCATGAAAATGGCAACCGCCATCGTAACGGATAGTGGCGGCAGGACCTCGCACGCGGCAATCGTCTCTCGCGAACTTGGCATTCCGGCCATCGTCGGCGCTCATGACGCGACAAAAAAGATAAGGACGGGAGACATCATCACCATAGATGTCGCAGGCTCGGAAGGCAGGATTTATCCGGGCAAGGTCTCCTTCACGATGACCGAACAGAACATCAAGGCGCTCCCGAAAACAAAAACGAAGCTCATGCTGAACCTCGCGTCGCCCGACATGGCATTCGGCTATTCGCACTTGCCGGTGCAGGGCGTGGGCCTCGCGCGCGAAGAATTCATCATCGCGTCCTACATCGGCATCCATCCATCGGCGGTTCTCAATTTCAAAACGTTGCCCCCGGACATAAAGAAAAAAGTCGCGAACCGTACGCGCGGTTGGAGCGACCCGAGACAATTCTACATAGACAAGCTTGCCTTCGGTATCGCCAAGATCGCGGCCGCATTCTATCCGAAGCAGGTCATCGTCCGTTTTTCTGATTTCAAGTCGAACGAGTATGCAGGCCTCATAGGCGGTGACTTGTACGAGCCTAAAGAAGAAAACCCGATGATAGGGTGGCGTGGTGCGTCCCGCTACTACGCGCCGGCATTCCGCAAAGCGTTCGAGCTGGAAATAAAGGCGTTCTTGAAAGTGCGCAACGATATGGGGCTTAAGAACGTGATACCCATGGTGCCGTTCTGCCGCACTATTGAAGAGGCGAAAAAGGTTCTTGCGTTGATGGCGGAGGACGGACTTGTCCCGCGCTCGCTCGCGAAGAAGAAGAGCGAAGGAGTCGAAACCATCATGATGTGCGAGATACCGTCAAACGTCGTCCTTGCTGATGAATTTCTCAACTACTTCGACGGTTTTTCCATCGGCTCGAACGACTTAACCCAGCTTGCGCTCGGACTCGACAGAGATTCTGGCACTATCGCCAAGGTGGGCAACGAGAACGACCCGGCTATCCGAAAACTCATCAGTGGCGCAATAGATGCCTGCAAGAGGCGAAAGAAATATTCAGGCATCTGCGGCCAGGGTCCGTCGGATCTTCCTGATTTTGGCGACTTTCTGGTGCGGAAGGGAATTGGGAGCATGTCGCTGAACCCCGACACGGTCGTCAAAACGCTGGTGCGGATCGCGAAGCTGGAGAAAAAGTTGAAGTTCTAATCAAGAGTCTCTGCATAGAGCTCAAATCCAAAATACCATAATGGTGCCGGTCGGCACCATTATGGTATTTCGTTTTTCATGGTGAGAAGCGTCAACCTGCGCTCTCTCGCTCGATAACGTCCTGTATCTCGCGAATATCTTTTACGTTCTCCATCCATCTGAGTTCTCTGTCTGTTTTCGAAATACCGAGGTGATGGTGCAAGGCATCATGCATACGCAATATTTTCGTTATTTCTGCTTCCGCACGCACGTCTATTTCGAAATCCATCTGTTGGCGTAGGTCCGCAATTTTGCTCTGTCTGTTCTGGCTGATGAGGACGACGATGGCGAGACCGATTGCTTCAAGCGAGACTACCATCGTAAGGAGCCCGAATGGGAACGGGTCAAATATAGGGAGTCCTAGCCATCCCAGATTCCACTCTATCCAGCCGATGAAGAACCCCGCATGCCAGATCAGGAACCAGACAGTGCCGAACTGTACGGTCATGAAATCGGCGACTTTATCGGTCCAGTGCCGCTCAAACTTGAGCTGGGACTTGAACATTTCAGCCTTATGCTTCGCCTTCTTTTTGTGCTCCTCTTTTACTTCAAGGGTATGTTTTATTGGCTCCATCTCCGGCATCCTACCCCCGGCTCGACTTCTCCTCAACTGGCGTCTCGCGTTGGGCTCTCAAGCATGCCGATTGCGGAGGCCTTTATTGGCGAGCGTTGCGAGCGAAGCGAAAATGTATTCATTTTCATTTTCGAGCCGAGGAGCCAACATAGGGTCGAATACCCCGCGGTATGAATACCCTTTATTTTAAGAGCCTGTCGATAGCATCAATGATGCCTTGTGCTGATTCATCTGATTTCACTACGTAGCCGCGGATACCGAGCGCCATTCCTTCCGCGATGTTATCCATTGAAGACACGTTGGAGGTAATGAGTACAGGCGTTTTACCCTCGCCGTATTTTTTGTTCAGTTCCTTCAGGAATTGGAGGCCGTCCATTCCAGGCATCTTGATATCAAGAAGGATGCCGTCGGGCTGTGATTCGCTCATTTTTTGCAGCCCCTCGCTTCCGTCACTCGCACATACCACTTCGTACTCTGCGCTGTCCAGCTCTCCTTTCATGAGACTCTTGAAAGTCTCGTCATCATCGATAATAAGTATTTTCTTCATGGACTAGTTGTTTCTTTTTGCGCCACCGGGAGGGTGAAATAAAATGTACTTCCGACCCCAACTTTGGTCACAACGCCGGTAATACCTCCGTGCCCCTATTATACCCTTGGCGATGGCGAGCCCAAGGCCTGATCCTCGCATTCTCGGGATTGCCTTGTTATCGAAAACCAAAACGCCCAGCGATAGCGCGGGGCGTTCTCCACTCCTTTGTTAGAAGAAGTTACGGTTGGACGAATGACTGGGTCGAACTCGTTGCCGTGTTGTTCGCTGCGTCCGTCGTCTCTATAGCGTAGTAGTACGTTGTACTTGCCGTAAGCCCAGAGAGTCCGAGCAGGTGGTTTGTTACGAGCGTGCTATTAAACGCGTTCAAGGTCGGACTCGCCAGCGTGACAGGCGTTGTTGTGCCGTACCATACTTTACTCGAGGCGTTTTCGTTCGTCGCCCATATCACGTTTGCTGCCGTTGCAGAGGTAGACGATGCGTTTAGACCCGAGATAATTGGTGCGGTTGTGTCAGGCGTTCCTGTCGTGAACGTCGAATCTCCCGAAGTTGCACTGTTGCCCGCAGCATCTTTCGAGATAACGCGGAAGTGGTACAGCGTTCCGTTGGTGAGACCCGTAATCGCGACGCTGTGACTTGTCACAAGCGTTGCATTAAGCGTTGTCGTTGCCCCGTAGGAAGTTGTTGTTCCGTATTCGACTTGGGATGTTGCGCCTTCGTTGGTGTTCCACTGGATCGTTGCTCCTGCAGTTGTGATGCTTGTCGCAGCAATGTTGCTGAACGTCGGAGCAGTTGTGTCGGTTGGTGTCCCGCCCCCTGCACATACGCCGACAGAGTCGCCGTGAGCGAGGTGGGCTCCGAGAGCCGGAATTGCGATGACGAGTGTTTGCGGAGACGCACCGGCTGGCTTGTGGCACAGAGTCACAAATCCTTGTCCCGGCGTCGTCGAGCTGATCTCAAGTCCAAGTCTCTTGATGATGCCGAACGGAAGTTCTCGGCCGATGAAGAGCGAAAGGATTTTAGCCTGCGTCTTTGGGCCAAAGATACCGATGGAATCAATGCCGTGCTTTTTCTGGAACAGGCGCAGCGCTGCTTCGGTTCTCGGGCCAAAGAATCCAGTTATGAATTCCGGCGAGAAGAGCGAAGGATCCTGTGCAAGAAGTTCCTGCAAGTCGCGCACGTCATCGCCTGACATGCCGCGTGAGAGCGAGCGAAGGAATTTCAGGTCCTTTCTCACATCCTTTATATCGGATTTTGTTTCTTTTATCTCGACTTTGAGCGCTGCTCGCGCTGCGTCGTTCGAATCGTCGTTGCTCAAGGCCTTCTTGTCCGCCTTCAGCTTTGCGAGCTCTTCTTGCAGAATCTTAATCTGCTGCATGAGCGCATCGGTGGTTGTGCCAAGTGCTCCGAAGTTGAACACCCACGACTTGTTGCCGTTGTTACTCTTTCCCGACTTTCCATGTTCGCCGTCATTATCGTTGTCTGCATATGCGAGCGGTGCCATAGCGAGGCCCATGAACATTGCAGAGATTATTCCTACTCGTAATAGATACATATTTGCTATTGCTTTATTACTAAGTTTATAAGCCGCACGAATGTGGATTATACACCCGTACTTGTAGGTAGGACGGTGGGGGAGTGCGCTTCTTGCGGTTGCCCAGATTAGCACACGTTTACAGCGTACTTGTCAATTTTCGGCAGTCCCAACCAATCATCAAGCACTGACGATAGTCTTGAATCCACCGTACGCCATCTTTTTCGTTCTTCCCGGCCAGCAAATAGGGCAGGGACCGCTTCCGCGAAACTTGTGACCGCGGTTGCAAGTTCTCCATGGAGATTTCTTTTTCATTGTTCAATCTTCGTTGTCGTGAATGTTATCGATTGGGACCCACCATTTTGTTGGCACCCCGTTAACAGCAATCATAACCTCTCCTTCAGGCTGACCCTGAAAGTTTTCTCTGACGCGTGTTAATTTATATTCTCCATGAGGACCGGGTTCCTTTACTCCCGTCCAATCAACACTTACACGAAGTCCTATTTTGCCGCGAAGTTTTGGGTACTTCCAAAGCAGTCTCGCGTCGTTTTCTTCTTGAGGTGGAGTAATATTTTCCGGACTCATACCACTGGAATTGCAGGTTGTGTATTACGCATGCGCAATTTTCCGCCGAGCCACACGAGAGGGAATGCAGTGACCGCAAGCAGGGTGGGGTACCAATGTTGAGAGAGATTCCATCCTGCAACCACGCCGGCTATCCCGCCGATGACTCCCAAAACCGCGAGAATTTTTACATGTCGCATTTGTTCGTCCGGTGCGAGCATAGCGGTCACATATCCGCCTACGATTGCGTACAGACTGCGGTACAGAAAGGCCACAACGAGCATCCATGTGACAAATAATCCTTGGTCAGACACGGGAGGGAAAATGCCCACTTGTTCGAGCACCCAATCAGTGCCCATTGATAAAACAACAACGGTGATAAGACCTGCAAGAACTGCACCAATGCTTTTAAGGATTGTCATGCGGTAATTATTTACCCTCAAATGCTTTCTGCAAAGTCGCGATGTACGATGAATGAGATGGCCTCGCTGACTTTTGTGAGGGCACGGGGGAGATCATATCAAATCGAGGCTGGATTGAGTGTCTACTGCACAAGACAGTATGAGGGGTAGTATCCGCACATGAAGCCCCGAAGTTGTATCCTGTTGGCTTCTGTCTGCCTTTCGGTAAATTCATTGAACTGTCGCCACGCCTCTTGTTCGTCGATACTTCCGCTACGCAGTCTTCTTTCAATAGCGCCAAGCCCTTCAGCGATGAGGAGACCGGGATATGAGCGAGTCCCGTTTGCTTCGTATGCGCGTAATGCCATGCCGTATTCACGGGAGAACCGGGTAAGATTTTCCACCAACTTTCCTAACGCTGGCTGTCCCGTTTTGTTATACACGGCGGAGTCGTAATTCATGCGCGCGATTTGCATACGCTCTTGGGCGTCATCGACTGCTTCATCGAACGGTCCGAACGGAGGATCTCCCGGGCGCCATCTCGGTACAGGCCGCAATTCGGCAGGAAGTTCATCAGGATTTTCCTGTGCGAATGCCGGTCCGAACATCATCACTCCGGCCGCTACTCCTGCCGCTTCTCCTGTCATTCGCAGAAAGTCTCTTCTGCTTGGAAGATTATTTGGAAGCGGTAGTTTTTCCTTGCCGTCCATTGTCACACGTTAACTATACTCTCCTCGACAACCTTTCAAAATGGCGGGGATGCCACCGTCCTGCGAAAAACCGTGTTTTACATTTCTTTTGGCTGTATCACGCCAACACGGTTGCCTTCGGTGTCGAGAATGCTCACGTAGAGTCCAATGCCCGGAATGTCGTCGGGAACGCCGGGCTTTTGTCCGCCCAAGACCGTGCCTCCCGCGTCGGCCACTTTCTTCATCGCCTCTCGAATATCTTTGACCGCTATGACGACATTCGGGTATTGGTCGGATTTTGTTCTCTTAAATATTCCGCCGTTTATTCTGCCTGGCTTTGTCGGCATTCTGTCTTTATCCATTTCCGTTGTGTGAATGACAGTATAATTTGCCATTTCCGGTCCGAGGTGCTGTGCGTGCCAGCCGAACGCCTTTCCATAAAAATCTGCGGCGCGCTTCTGGTCGTCCGCAGGCATCTCAAAGTGAACTACAGGGTCCATAGTGTGTGCTCATTATGATGATAATTATTAGGAACCCAGTATAGCAAAATCACCTTTTCAGAAGACTTGAAACAAATTGCCTGTCCGCAGCGTACTAGGGGCAATGCGGGGTAGGTTTATCCGTGCATTAAGCGCTGTAAGACGCCAGCAATCGTTTGCGTCTGTATACACATATGAATCAGATCTTATTTGGGGTTATTGCATTATTTATGTTCACAATTACCGGTATAGGTATTGCGGAAGTAAAGACGCAAATGTTTACCAACGCAAACGGCGAGACTAACTCGGAGGTCATCTCTGACGACTCAGGGGCTGCGCGCGTCACATCTCAATCGCAAGTTTCAGCAGCGGCCGCTGCCTCTCCTAAGAATAGCGGCGGGGTTTCGGCGAGTGTAGGCGTAAACGCGAAGGCCGCCACCACTGTTCCGGAAGTTTTGGCGGCGGTTGCCCGCGAGGTTGAGGGCGCACTATTTAGCGGCTGGAGCGATGACGGTGAGGACGAAAATGAGCACGAATATGGGGACGACGATGAGGACGATGAGGATAATCGCTCGTCGAATCGCACGTCTCAAACGAACACGGCTCCCGCGCCAACGCCAGCTCCTGCTCCAGCACCGACAGCATCATCGAACACAAGTACAAACACAAGCACTTCCGTGAGCACCGTTGCGACATTTACAATGTCCGATGTTGCAGCGCACAATTCATCAGCAAGTTGCTATTCGGCAATTGGCGGGTCAGTCTACGATCTCTCCTCGTTCGTGACAAAACATCCGGGCGGACAGGCGGCGATAAAATCCCTGTGCGGGGTAGACGGAACTGCGGCATATAACGGCCAGCATGGCGGGCAAGGCACTCCCGCATCGGTACTCGCACAATACAAAATCGGCGTCGTTGCCAACTAGACGCATATGTTAGTGCTTCACATCCTTTCATTTGGGTTTGTTCTCGGTATAACCGCGATAGCCGATAAAGATGCGTTTCTGTGGCTCCGCGGAAAAAAGAGGGTGCTTGAGCGAAAAACGCTGCGGAACTACCATCTGATGATCTGGCTCGGTCTTATCTCGCTGACAATATCTGGATTCTATCTCTTCTATCCGATGCGGTTATTCTTGCTCTCGAATCTTCTCTTCGACGTGAAGTTGTTATTCGTCGCAATACTATTCGCGAACGCGATTCTCATCGGGCGTCTCATGAACCTTGCGCTTACGAGACCTTTTGCCGCCTTGACGCGAAACGAGAAACTCTCGCTCGTATTGAGCGGTGCAATTTCCGCATTCAGCTGGTTCTGCGCCTCAGCGATTGCTCTTTGGATTTTTTAGAGATTCTGTTGTTAGGCCGAAGCCGCGCGGGAAAAGAGGCCGCGCACTAGCACTCGAATCTGTCCAGTCGAATGGAAGTTGCTTGATTGAGCGCGGCCAGTACATGGGAAGTTTTCCGCCAAAAGGGACGTTGCCGAAGAGCGCGTCAGCGACACCTTCTCCTTCGCTGCCGGGAAGCCATGAAGCAACGAGAGCGTCCCAGTTGGAAATATCGTCGGTGATGATGAGCGGTCGCCCGGAGATAAGTATAACTATAAGATGCCGCGTCGAAGCGCGGAGCCGTTTGATTGCGGCCATGTCATCCGCACTCAGCGTCGGATTCGCCGCATCTCCCCATCCTTCAGCATATGGCTTTTCGCCGACGATCGCGATGCCGATGTCCGCGATATCTTTTTCAGCAAATGTGCCGTCTTTGTCATATTGCACGATCGCGTCTGGACCAGTTGCCTGGCGGATGCCGGCAAGGATCGATGTCGCGCCGGGAAGCCAATTGCCGTCAACGCCTTGCCATTCCACGGTCCACGCACCTGATTGCATACCGATATTGTCCGCTGCGCTGCCCGCAATGCGTATCTTTTTTGAATGTATGGAAAGAGGGAGGATACTATCGTCATTTTTTAGAAGAACGAGAGATTTCCCAACGGCTTCGCGCGCGAGCGCTCGATGCAGCTCCGAGCCGATGACAGAAAGGTCCACAGCAGCATCATCTGCATCAAAGAGCCCGAGAGCAAATTTCGCTCGGAGGATCCGTCTCGCCGCATCATCGATGCGACTCTCGGAGATTGCGCCTCGCCCTACTGCTTTTTTAACGTCGGAAATGAATTGCACATAGTCATAGGGGAGCATCACCATATCAACACCGGCGTTGATGGCAGTAACGGTCGAATCATACGTACCAGGAGCTATCTCATATATCCCGTACCAATCGGAAACGACGAACCCATTGAAATGAAGTTCATTTTTCAAGACGTCGGTCAGTAAGTAGCGGCTTGCCGACACTTTCGTATCGCCCCATGCATTGAGGCCCGTCATGATGCTGAGCGCATTTGCTTCGATTGCGCGCTGGAATGGAGGAAGATATGCGTCTCTCAGCGTTTTTTCGTCAGGCGGAGTGATTCCTTGATCGATAAAAAAATCTTTGTTGCTGGAAGTCTGCCATGCCATGCTCCCCGCGCCGATATAATGTTTCGCAGCTGCCGCAACCGCAGGCGTAAATTCTTGAAGACCGCGGATATACGCGGCGCCAAGCTCTCCAGCAAGTTCTGGGTCATCTGAAAAGGCTTCGTAGATGCGACCCCATCGTATATCTGTTGGCAGATCAAGAGAAGGTGAGAAATTCCACTGTGCGCCTGTTGCAAGCGATTCTTCCGCAGTTGCGCGCGCTATATGTTCAACAAGTTCAGGATCTCGCGTTGCGCCGAGTCCCAGTGCGTGCGGAAAAATAGTTGCGTCCGGTACGTTTCCGTTTCCGTGGTTTGCATCGACTCCGTAGAGAATCGGAATGCCGATGCGTGACGAGCGGGATGCGTTCGTGAATTGTCCTATCATCGCGCGCCAGCCTTCGGGGGTATTGTTCTCCGGCTTGCCGCCAGCGCCGCTGAGAATCGCACCGAGGCCGTATGTTGCAACGTCATCAAGTTCGTGCACGCTGTTTTTTTCGACGAGCGCCATCTGACCTATTTTCTCTTCGAGCGTCATATGAACGAGCAGGTCGTTGACGCGCGCATCGATGGGGAGCGTTTCATCCCCATATATCGCACCATTCAGTGAGGGTGGCATGTTCCGCGGCGATGCCACCAATACGAGGGCGACGATGCCTGCGGCAATGAAGAGTAGATGTATTACATGAGAAGGAGAAATCTGCATTGCGTAAGTATACCGTTTCCAGAAACAGCTGCTCAGAATACAGAGTGGTCGCGCTATTCTTCTTGAATTCTATATTCCTGCGACTCCGAACAATTTTCCTATCCCGAATGTTACGGCCATCGCAAGCGCGCCGCCGAGGACGACTCGCATTGTGGCTTGCGTCTTGTTTGCCTCGCCTGCATACGCGCTCAACGTTCCCGTTATAGCGAGCGCGAAAACGACAGAAATAAACGTCACGGGTATGCGCATGGATGGTGTGGGAAGAGTAATGGCAAGCATCGGAATAACAGCACCCGCAAAGAATGATGCAGCGGATGCATATGCCGCATGCCACGGATTCGTGAGTGCATTAGGGTCAATGTGAAGCTCTGCGTCCAGGTGAGCGGCAAATGCGTCGCGCGCGGTCAATTCATTCGCAACAGTGCGCGCGGTGTCGCGAGAGAGTCCCTTTGCCTCGTACAGCGTTACGAGTTCTTCTAATTCGTGTTCGGGTTCTTCTTCAAGTTCACGTTTCTCTTTTCCGATGAGAGCTCGTTCAGTATCGCGTTGGGCGCTGACCGATACATATTCTCCGACTGCCATGGAGAGCGCTCCGGAAAGAACGCCGGCGATACCGGCGGTAAGAATAAAACTTGCGGAATCTGTCGCTCCCGCAACGCCGACGACAAGTGCGGCAACGGATACGATGCCGTCGTTAGCTCCAAGAACGGAAGCCCGCAGCCAATTCAACATGGAGCCCGACCCGCCTGAATGCGGTTCTCTGTGTACTGCTGCGCTCGGAAGCGCGTTCATGTGCGGAGTATACCAAACGGTCCTCATGTTCCGGATTGAAACAAACCGCATTTGTGCTGTGTAGTACGGGAAGGAGCAGGAGGACGCTCATGTTCCGAATTAAAAAGTTAGAAGAATATAGTATGACAAAATTGCAGAAAGTAACCTCGATACCCTTGCTTGCGGCGTTGCTGTTCGCAGGAGGCGGAATTGCAGGATATGCGGGAATGGCCGCAGCGCAGGGGGCCGACACGGGCTCTGACGTAGAGCAGAGCGAATCTGCGGGGAGCTTCGACCGCACGAAGGGCGGGCATGTCGGCAAGAACGGTTCGAAAGAAGAACTGCTTACCGGCGAGACGGCAGCGAAAGTAACTGCAGCCGCAGAGGCAGCTGTTCCTGGCGCTACTATCGACCGCGTCGAGACCGACGCCGAAGGCGCGGCCTACGAAGCACACATCACGAAAGCGGACGGCTCGCACGCTACGGTGAAGTTTGATACCGACTTCAACGTGACAATGACCGAAGATGGTCCACGCGGCCGCATGGGTCGCTAAGTCTTTCCGCTCGCGCACGCAAGCCCGCATAAAGCGGGCTTGCGTCGTGAAAGAAAAATACGAAAACTGTGTACTATATGCATGTGGAGCAGACTGAATCAGATGAAGAGATCGCATGTCGCGTGCAGGGCGGCGACATTGACGCTTTCGGAATACTGGTTGATAGGTACGAGCAGAAACTTGCTCGCTACGGACGCCGATTCGTTGCCCGCGACGAAGATATTCAGGACATTGTTCAAGACGTATTCGTCAGTGCATACCAGAATATCCAAGGTTTTGACGCGACGCTTCGTTTTAGCCCGTGGATATATCGCATCGCGCATAATGCATGTGTCAACGCTCTTCGAAAGAGCGGACGAACTGCTTTTAGTTACGATTTTGATGCACTTGTGTCTCACCATGTATATGAGGACCCTGCAGAAAGCGAGCGTGATGTAAAAGACATGCGCCTGTTACTAGACAGGGGGCTCGACAAGATGCAGGCAAAATACCGCGAAATCCTCATTCTCCATTACTATGAGGACATGCAATACAGGGATATTGCCGACATCCTTCAAATTCCTATCGGCACGGTGAGCATACGAATGAAGCGGGCAAAGGAAGCGCTTCGCGAGAACATCAAAAACGAACTATGAATAATTTAAGGGACAAATTGCTTGGGGATATCCGCTCGGGAAAAGTGGCAATGACGCCGCGCGCCTATTTTGTTGCAAAGATAGTGGCGCTTCTTGCTGTGTCGCTCGGCATCGTGTTCGTAACGATATTCATATTCAACTTCATATTCTTCAGCTTGCGTATCAATGGACACGAAACGCTGCTCGGCTTCGGACCTCGCGGCATGCAAGCATTCGTGTATTTCTTTCCATGGTATCTCTTGGTTCTGGATGTCGCACTTGTCGGGCTCCTCCAGTGGCTGCTTAGAAACTTCCGGCTTGGGTATCAGATACCGGTTCTCTATCTAGTCGCGGGTCTCCTCCTCGGGGCATTTGCCTTTGGTTTTGCCTTGGACCGCGGCACTCCTTTGAACGATGTTTTGCATGAGGGAAGGGAACATCTGCCCCGGCCGATTGGCGGGTTTTACGAAGGAGCCCAAAGATCGCCGACTGCGGGAAGCGGCATGTGTCATTGCGTTATCCTTGCGATTGATGGCAGCACGCTCACTGTTCGGGACACACGGGACTCCGGAGGGGAAGGGGGGGATGTTTCTACATTGCGTATCACGCTCCCGCCAAATGACCGTCACGCAACGACGAGCGGTCTGAAGGTTGGAGACGTCATATTCATCGCCGGCGATGAGAGCGAGGGCGTGATTGAAGCCTTCGGGATCCGCAGGGAAGATGATTCGCATTCTTTTTTCAAGCCTGCGCGGCAGTAACAGACGTGCTCTATATTGTCTTGAAGCGATGTCCAGCATAGCTTGTCGAAAAAACACAAACGGGTATAGTAGCGAGATATGAAAATCAAAAGAATCACGCCTAAGTCGCTCGCAAAAATGTCAGGGCTTCTGTACGCCATATTTGGTTTTATTGCAGGATTGTTTTTTCTCGCCGCGTCGCTTATTGCCGGTGTGCAGTCGCAAACAGCTGGTGTCGGTGCAATTATGTTTGGCATCGGTGCGCCGATACTTTTGCCGCTTTTTTATGGCGCCATGGGCGTCGTGTTCGGTGCTGTTACGGCCTGGCTATATAATTTTGTTGCAAAACGAGTAGGGGGAATTGAGTTCGAGACGGAATAGTGGGGGGGGGGGACAATGCTGGCTATTTGTCTTTCTTTTCTGTCCCATGTTTTCCGTCAGTGCAATTGCATTCGGTGAGAGGATGCTTGTGTTTTGGACAGCCTTCCGCTTGGCATACACCCGGTCTATCCGACACGCCCTTGCATCCTCCTGTACAAATATAGTGTGTCATATCGTTTGATAGTAGCACTCGAGAACGGTGTTAACGAGCGAATGTCGATTGCCTATGAAGAGAAGTGGGGAAGTATCTCCCGCACATTCGTAAGTATCGTATCCGCCGCTGAAAAATCATTTGTGTGGGAGAATTCTGTGGGGCATGCAAAGCAGGTGAGGCCAGCCGCTTTTGCCGCAGTGAGTCCATGCTCAGTATCTTCAATAGCAAGACAGTCCTCTTTTTCAAACCCGCTTTGCTCCCATGCTCGTAGATACGCTTCAGGGTTTGGCTTGATGTTCGTTACGTCGTCGGCGCAAATTGAGAAATCAAAATATTTTCCTAGTCCGGTGGTTTTCATTATCTGCTCAAAATGCATACGTAAGGCGGCTGTCACGATTCCCATAGGTACTTTTTTATGCAACCTGTCGAGAGTTTGAATGACGCCATCATTAACAGGTACGTATTTTTTCAGCAGCTCTAAATAGTCGCCATTACGAATAGTCCGCAAGCGTTGAACTTCTGCTTCTGGAATACCCTGTGATAGTGCGTATGCCATCGAACTTGCGCCTTTTTTGAGCATTTCGTTCACATACCACTCCCTGGTGATGTGTACTCCCGCAGACGCAAGAACCGACTTCGTGCTCTCGAAGTATAGATATTCGGTATTAACGAGCGTCCCGTCGCAGTCCCAAAATATGGTCTTAAACTGCATTATTGTTGCGGGTACCAATTTGCGAGGATGACTTCAATGCTTGGGTCGCCAGCATTCACCAGTTCCTTAAAACGGCCTACGTCGCTTAAGCCTCCCTGGCCTCGGTAGTGGTACGGGTACACTTGTTTTGGTTTGAACTCGAGCACAGCATTAGCCGCCTCGTCCACATCCATCGTGTAGGGAAGATTCATCGGTACGAGAGCAATATCAATGTCAGTGAGCGCACGCATTTCTGGAATGCCCGCGGTGTCACCTGCAATGTAAACGCGGAACCCATCTATTTCAATTAAATAGCCATTGCCTCGGCCTTTCGTATGATATTTCTCGTTTGATGAACCGGGAAGGTTGTACATTGGTATCGCAGTGATGGAGAGGCCGGGAGAGTCCAATGATTCTCCGTTCTTGAGTACTGTTGCATGTGCTGCAAGCTTCGGAGGAAGTTGATCTTTGACCGCTTGAGGAACGATAAGCCCGGTAACAGGCATTACGACCACTGATTCGAGTGTCGAGGGACTGAAATGGTCGTCGTGGATGTCGGTTACCAAAACTTCATCGGCTGCGGGCAAACCCGCAAACGCCGACGGATCACCGACAGGGTCAAGGTAAAAGGTCGTATTGTGTGTTTGTGCCTGCCAATGTATGACAGCTGTCGCATGCTCGATCGGAAATATTTCAACGGGTGAGTCTGATGAATTTTGCATAGGTGTATTTTGAGCTTCTCCTCCTGACCGGACAGGTTGCTTCTCATTATATATGTAGCTATTAAGGGCATAAAACCCACCCGCCAAGATGATGACGATTCCGACAAGCCAGTGGAGTGTTTTCATATGTCTGTATTTTACCGCATGTTTTGTTATACACTTAGACAATGGATCATTCTGCCCACCACGGACACTATCAACACGAAGACAAGGCACATGTTTCAGGCGGCGTTGCAGCGGACAGGCATGAAGGTCATCACGCTGAAGATTTTCTAAAGAAATTCTGGGTAACACTTGCCCTAACAATACCCATCGTTCTTTATTCCGATCTGCCGGACACGTTCTTTTCCTTGACAGCGCCGGTATTCCCCGGCTCGGCATATCTTCCGCTTTTCTTAGGTTCGATTATTTTTTTTTACGGCGGATGGGTTTTCATCAAGGGTGCACTGCGCGAACTTCAGGCTCGACTGCCTGGCATGATGACGCTCATCGCGCTTGCTATCACCGCTGCGTATCTTTACAGCGCAGGAGCAGTTCTCTTTGGGAACGGCATGACCTTGTTTTGGGAACTCTCAACGCTTATCGCTGTCATGCTCATTGGGCACTGGATAGAAATGAAGGCTGTGCAAAGTGCAAAGGGAGCCTTGCGCGAATTGGCAAAACTTCTGCCAGATACGGCAGAGGTCATGCGGGATGGCAAACTGGCGACTGTTGCTCTCTCTGAATTGCGTGAAGGTGATAACGTACTCGTCCGCCCCGGCGGCAAAGTGCCTGCAGACGGAATTGTCATTGAAGGGGAGTCCGAAGTGGATGAGTCACTCATAACCGGCGAATCAAGACCTGTTCTCAAAAAAAAGGGTGCAGAAGTCATCGCGGGAGCAACAAACGGAGATGGAAGTTTGCAGATACGTCTTCTGAAGCTCGGTGAACACACATTCTTGGCGGGTGTTATGCGGCTTGTTGCTGAAGCCGAACGCTCGAAATCCCGTCTTCAGTTGCTCTCTGACAAAGCTGCCTTTTATCTTACTGTTCTCGCGGTGGTTGCTGGCGCCATCACGTTCGTCGCATGGCTTGCAGTCGGGGAAAGCTTCGGATTTTCCGTTGAGCGGCTTGTCGCAGTGCTTGTTATCGCATGTCCGCATGCGCTTGGGCTTGCGATCCCGCTTGTCGCATCCATTTCGACGACGATGGCGTCAAAAAATGGTTTTTTTGTAAAACGGCGTCTCGCGCTTGAGGCAGCTCGGAACATTACAACCGTATTGTTCGACAAGACAGGGACACTCACCAAAGGTTCTTTCGGAGTAGTGTCTGTTGTTGGTGCGGAAGAGACTCTCCAACTTGCCGCAGCAGCTGATCTAAAGTCGGAGCATCCGCTCGCGCGGGCAATTGTAGCGCATGCACAGGAACACAACATCAAAATTCCGGCAGTTTCTTCGTTCAAGAATACACGTGGAATGGGTGTTGCCGTTGAAGTGAACGGGAGGCGAGTTTTTGTCGGGTCTTCACGATTGTTGGAGGAGCAAGGGGCAACAATATCTGCTGAGATCGAAAAACTCATTCGCGCGCACGAACGTGATGGGAAGACGGTCATTCATGTTGTGCGCGAAAAAGAGTGGGTCGGTGCGGTGGCTCTTGCGGATGTTATCCGTGAAGAATCGCGTGAAGCTGTTCGCGCGCTCCGCGCTATGGGTATCAAGGTGGCGATGATAACAGGGGACGCTGAAGATGTTGCTGCGTGGGTTTCGAAAGAACTATCAATAGACGAGTATTTTGCGCACGTCCTGCCGGGGCAAAAAGCTGACGCTGTTAAAGATCTTCAAGCACGTGGCGAACGAGTCGCGATGGTGGGCGACGGCGTAAATGATGCCCCGGCGCTTACGCAGGCGGACCTTGGTATCGCGATCGGGGCGGGTACAAATGTCGCGATAGAATCTGCGGGTATCATCCTCGTAAAAAATGACCCCGGCGACATTCCTAAAATAATCAAACTCTCTCGGCTCACGTACTCGAAAATGATCCAAAATCTTTTCTGGGCGAGCGGGTACAACATCATCGCGCTCCCGATCGCAGCAGGAGCTCTTGCGGTCTACGGCATTATGCTTCAGCCCGCAGTTGCCGCCGTATTTATGTCGCTCTCTACGGTTATCGTAGCGGTGAATGCGTCGCTTCTTCGAAGCACGAACATATAGAACCAGCTCTCAACCTGGTTGGGCATCGCCGGTACGATCTTATGCGTAGAGAAAATGCCAGACAAAAAACGCAAAGATAACGATGCCTGCCGCAATCGCACTCAGCGAGAGAAGTATCGCGCTCGAGAGCACGGACGTTGATTTTCCTATGCGACTGAACAGCGTATAGAAGATAACAAATGCGGCAAAAGAAAGAATGCTTTTTGCTGTCCAGTGCTGGCCTGCGAGCGACGTGAGGAACGATTTGAGAGGGGCGGAAAGTTCCGTGCCGATGGCGAGTGCTGCGATGAGCCAGATCGTCAGCGCTCCTGCTCTTAACGTTGCAACGGTGTTGAGGTTCATAGTGCTTTCGACTCAAGTGCGCTTCTGAATCCGCTGGAGATCATGAATCCCATACCCGCTATGGAGAACGCCATAAGGACGATGAGGGCCGATACGATGATAGCGGCAGCCGCAGTCCTGCGATTTTGCATCATTTCGCTGCCGTGCCGTTTGAGGATGCTCCATGCTCCGAGGGCGAGAAATGGCAGGAAAAGGAATACATGCTCCTTTGTTTCAGTGATGACCGAATGTGTCCAAGGAAGCGGTCCTGCTTTTATCACCGGCTTTACGATGCTTTGGTATTCTGTGAGGTAATAATACCCCCCGACGATCCAAGCGAGAAAAAGAAAAAGGACGCCGATGCCAGCGATGCGAGTCGCCCGACGCACGCGCGATTCTGATGGAGACAAAAGTTCAACGAGCACCCACAAAAAAGCGAGTGCGCCGGCTTCTCCGAGAAAGGCGTGAATGCCGATAAGGGCGTGCATACCTGGTTAACTTTACCACAAATTTTCTCACGCAATCAAATATCCGCGCGTACATATGAGCGGCCAAAAACATGCATACACGTACACCTTACGCACCGATCAACGTTGCGAACGACAAACCGGTGCTACGATTAACGTGATTGAAGCACGGTACCATTAAAGCGAGTCGAATCGAAGTTAACATTATGAATACCAAACTGAAGCACTATGAAAAGACGGCTCTCATTCCTGCATCCGCTGAGGAGTTCTTCGCGTATGTAGACGATCACACGCGTTTTTCTTCTCATATGAGCAGTTCATGGATGATAGGAGGTGCTCAGAATCAATCCAAATAACCATGTGTTTTTCCGCTGCAGCAAGTTTTGTCGCGGGAGGAGCCTTGAGTGCAGTCGGAGTCATTACCGTTTCGCAAGCAAAGACAAAGAGGGAATTGCCGTTCGCAATGGTGCCGATTCTGTTCGGCGTTCAGCAACTGACAGAGGGATTTGTATGGTTTTCGCTCAGCTCCCACGCGGCGACCCTCAATCTGGTCGCAACATATATCTTTTCATTGTTTGCCTTTGTGGTGTGGCCGATCTATGTGCCATTCGTTGTAGGATTGTTGGAGACAGTGCAGTGGCGGAAGAAAGCACTCTATATTTTTCAGGCTGCGGGTCTCGCTGTTGGAGTGTACCTGCTCTACTCGCATACGCTAAGTTATGTCACTTCGGAAATTGTAACTAGGCATGTTGTCTACAATAATTCGCATTTTTACGGGCTTACGGTAATGCTGCTGTATTTTGGAGCGACGATCGTTAGCTGCCTTTTTTCAAGCAAGAGAGTGATCAATACGTTCGGGATCCTGACTTTTCTGTTCGCGATGATCGCATATTTGTTTTACACAAATGCCTTTGTGTCGGTCTGGTGCTTCTTCGCGGCGATATTAAGTGTGCTTGTATACGTGCATTTCGCGCACCGGGCGGCATAGGGTGTCGGAATGGAGTGCTACGATTGAGGAGGTCGATGCATATTAACAGCCTCATTCATGGCAAAACTAAAACTATGACTCAAAATCTCGGACGTCTTGATAGGATACTGCGTTTCGCGCTCGCATTCTGGTGGCTTGGTCCATGGGCGCCATCGTACGGCATCCCCTTCGTTGACTGGGCAATTTTCCTTGTGGCGTGGATAGCGCTTATCGAGAGTTTCTCGGCGTGGTGTCTGTTGCATACGTGGTTTGGCATTGATAACAAGGATCAGTGAGTTTTAACAGGTTAGAAAAAAGTTCCTGTGGAAAACACATCTCGTATTTCGGGAGTTGCTGCCGGGGCAGGGGTTGCAGCGGCACTTGTTGTTGCTTTCGTACTGTGTGCGATAGTGCAGGCCGTTGCACCGAGTATTCAGGCAACACATATGTGGGTAAGCCTTTTCACTTCGTCGCCGATCGGGTCCGCAGGTGCGTGGATAAGCGGTATCGCGAGCAGCGCTGTCGCGGGGTTTGTTTCTGGATGGATATTTGCGAGGGTTTATAATCTCATATCTTCACGCAAGGCGTGAACGGGGCAATGCGGGCGAATACACAGTGGTACGTTGTCACCGGAGGTCCCAGCTCCGGCAAAACGACGACGGTAAATATATTGAAAGAGCGCGGATACAAGACGACCATTGAGCACGCGCGCCATTACATAGACACGAAGCGCGTCACAGGGAAGACCACGGATGAGATACGCGCGAATCAGGTAGCATTTCAACAAGGCGTTCTCGATATGCAAATACGAGAGGAGAAGGCCCTCTCAAGGGACGAGGTAGTTTTTCTTGACCGGGCAGTTCCCGATGCGCTCGCATATTACCGTTTTCAATCTCTGCCAGAAGATGAGAAGCTGCAAAACGCTCTCCGGAGTGCGTCGTATAAAAAGGTATTCATTCTGGATCCACTCCCGCTTGCTCCTGATTATGCCCGCACTGAAGATGAGACAGCGCAGAAACGATTACACGAGTTGCTCACCGAAGTATATGAGTCTCTCGGTTTTCCGGTTGTTCATGTTTCTGTTCTTCCACCGAAAGAGCGTGTGGATTTTATTTTGAAGAATCTATAGCAAAAGTCCGTCCGCCAAATTGGCGAGCGGGCTTTGCAGTGAAGAGCTAAAATTCTATTTTTTCGATATCTGTTGCCACAACCAGATGCCAACGAGAACCAGGTCCACAAGCACTATGATCACAAAGAGAGAGCCAAAAATGCCTGCTCCGCCCATCATTCCGTATCCACCCATCATATGAGAAATAGTTTTACTGCTAGTAAGGCGACCTCCGGCTAGTATACCCCATGAGATGAATCATTCATCGTAAATTGGAGACATAATTTTAGGGTAAAAAGTCCCATTTGATGTCTGAAACTGTACGTTTTTCTATCTCACGGGGTATACCCTGGTATCTTGCGTTCATTTTGTCTAGGTATAGAGTGGGGATGTGGACATGCGAGCATATACACCTTTGTTTCTCGCTATCGTCGTTATGGCGGCGGTTTTCGGGATGCCATTATTGCTCTCCGGCCCGATGCACCATGAAATGGGCTGTCCGTTTGATCAAGGAGAGGCAGCAATGTGCGCGATGAGCGTACTTGAACACATGAAGTATTGGCAGCTCGCGTTTGCAAGCATCGTTCTTGAATTGCTTGCAGTTGCTGCGCTGACGTTTATTGCATATGGAAAGTGGAAAGGCATTGCACCTCGAACGCCGGGCTTCGGGAGAATACTCGCACACAGTCATGTACCAGCGAGACCGACCTTGTTCCAGGAACTTTTTTCGCGAGGAATACTTAATCGTAAAGAATCCTACATTTTCTAGTTTTTGCTTTAGCAGTTAACTAGAAAATGTATGGAACATACAAGCGCAATTTTTGTAACAGTACTTACGATCGGTCTCTTTGGGCTTATCATAGGTTTAGCTTCTGGCTACAACTTGGGTCTGCACAGGCTTGGCGCGCCGTCTATCGGCAACCACATCATGTCTAATGGTTACATCATGAAAGATGGTTCTATGGGCATGTAAAAGTGCGAGCCGCTTGCTTGGCATCCGCCAAGCAAGCGGCCTCCCGCACCTCTCAAACAATTAAACGGATAAATAGTACACTCATGAAAACAATACTTATCGGCGGCATCGTCATATTGCTTCTCATCGGCGGGGCATGGTGGACGAAGAGCCTTCAAAAGAGCGATCCGGATGTCGTATCAAGAAACGGCCTACACTGGCATCCGACGCTTGCCATATATGTGAAGGGTGAAAAACAGGACATACCGAAGGGTATAGGACTTGGGGCAACGCATCTTCCGATGCACACGCACGATGACCTTCCTATTATTCACCTCGAATTCGGCAGCGTTGTCAGAAAGGAAGACTTGATGCTCGGACAATTCTTCAAGAATTGGGGAAAAGACATGCACTCGTTCGGAACAAATGTACACATGACGGTCAACGGGGAAACGAATACTGAGTTCGAGAACTACAGCATGCACGATAAAGACGTAATAGAATTGCACTATGACTAAGGCACAACTATTCAGTATTTTTCTCGCCATAGCGGTTCTAGGGATCGCTATGTATACGACTCAAGGGTATCTCTGGCCCGCGTCTCCTGTTGTGGCGAGTCAGGTGGTAGAGCTTGCGGACGGCGCCACATACGAGCTCACTGCGAGCGCAGTTGAAAAGGAAATAGGCGGTAGGACGTATCGCATGCTCGCGTACAACGGTTCCATACCCGGTCCGCTCATTAAAGTTGCACAAGGTTCAGAAGTGACCATTAACTTTACGAACGATACCGGCATGAAGACGCTGCTCCATTCGCACGGAGTCCGCATGGACAACGCGTTCGACGGCTCGCAGACATCGCAAAAAGAAATGGAGCCTGGCGAGACATTCTCGTATACGCTTACGTTTCCCGATGCGGGCATGTACTGGTACCACCCGCATGTACGGGAGGATTATCAGCAGGAGCTTGGGCTCTATGGTAACTTCCTTGTCGTTTCAGTAGACGCGAACTATTGGTCGCCGGTAAACCGCGAAATACCGCTCTTCCTCGATGACCTTCTCATCGAAGGCGGGAATATCGAGTTAAGCACGCGCGGCGCAGATAGAACGCTCATGGGCCGATTCGGCAACGTCATGTTGATAAACGGCGACGACAATTACACGCTTTTAGCTAAGAAAGGGGAAGTCATCCGATTCTACGTAACGAATTCAGCCAATGTACGACCGTTCAACTTTGCGATCGACGGCGCGCGGCTCAAGCTGGTTGGCGCGGACAACGGCGCGTACGAACACGATGCGTGGAAGGATTCGGTTCTTATCGGACCGTCGGAACGAGCGATAGTAGAAGTCTTGTTCGACAAAAGCGGTTCTTTCTCCCCGCAGAACCGAACGCCTAATAGAACGTACACATTGGGGCGCATAGATGTGTCAGCCGAAACCATTGGGGTCTCGTACGCTAATGAATTTGCAGAGTTGCGGACACACGAGGCGACGGTGCGAAGCATTGATGCGCTCCGTCCGTTATTCGCAAAGGTCCCGGACAAGCGCATTTCGCTTTCTATCGACATGATGGGGGGAATGATGGGTGGAGGCGGTCAGCACAGGATGTCGGACGGCTCGATGATGGACAACGGCATGACGATGGGAATTCCTGAAGGTGGCATAGAGTGGGAGGACGATATGCAGATGATGAATGCGATGTCGGATGCAGATTCAGCAAAATGGAAAATAGTCGACGAGGATACTCGAAAAGAGAATATGGATATTGATTGGTCGTTCAAGCACGGCGAGCCTGTGAAGATCCGCATATTCAACGACCCGAGATCCATGCATCCCATGCAGCATCCGATACACTTTCACGGTCAGCGATTTCTCGTCGTGGCGCGTGACGGCGTCCCACAGACAAATCTCGTATGGAAAGATACGGTACTCGTAAAAGCCGGTGAGACGGTTGATATTGTGCTCGACACATCAAATCCAGGGAAATGGATGGCCCACTGCCATATCGCGGAACACCTTGAAGCGGGGATGATGTTCACCTTCAAGGTCGAATAGCCGGAGTGATGGTGTACTATTCAGAGACTAGCAGTAATGTATCAAGACATATGTCATGTAAAACATGCGGCGGCGCAACAGAAGGTTATAAGTGCGATGTCTGTGGCACCGAGGCGAAAGAGCACGATGACAAGCATTCGTGCGGAGGGCAGCACTGCATGCAGAAGTGCGCGATGTGCAATGAGGCGGAAACGAAATGCAGCTGCAGTTCAGTCGAGAGGTAACATGCTGCCTAGGCGCGAGACTGGCGCGGACAATGGGCGGGAGGGCAGATAGAGAAAAAAGGACGGCTCTGCCGTCCTTTTCTTGCGGCTTTCGAGCTGCTCAAAGCTCAAATTTTAATGAGACTCAATTTCTTTTTTCGGGACCATTGTTTTATCTCAAACTCGCGCTTAAGTGCTGAACTTCTATTCCTCTTTTTTTCCGAATACAATACTCTTACAACGCCTCTGCTTCGTGTGTAATTACCACCGAGTCCTTTCTGGTGTTCCTTGAAACGACGTCGTATATCCATCGTGATGCCCGTATATATAGAGCTATCTTTGCACTCTATGATGTATACCCAGTACATTATGTCCGTCGCTTCTTGCGTGTCTCAATTTTACTTTCTATAAGTTTCGTCCAACCTAAGATCTCTATCGCGCTTAATACAGCCTCCTTTTCTTCTTCATTCAAGATATTTTTGTGCAGCAACACAGTCAAAATATCTATTGCTTTCTTGTCTTCCATAGGTTTCTTCATAGTATCGCATTACAGCGTGGAAGATCTGTCTCTCTGCCGGGCAGATCCAGAGCGATCGATGAGAGGAAAATCGCTAAAGAGCTGGAGGCGGCAAAGTCTGTTTTCGCAGTTTCCACCACCCGACGACAATCGGGAGGAAAAACGTGAGGGCGTAGTATAAATACACATCTAATTTGTAGTAGCCGTCCGCCGGTTGGAAGGCTTTGTACAGGAAGAAGTAATCGCAGACGATGGCGATCAGCACCCAGGCAGCGCCGACGAGTGCGTAGTATTGCACCGTACTCCCGTTAATTTTCTTCAAGAGCACCCACGTCGTGATGACAATCCCGATTGGTGTGATGATCCATCCAATTGCCGCAGAGGACACAAGCGTAAACAGGATGATGCCAAGCGCATACCCGATAAGCCAGAGCAGGAGTCCCCACCCGATTGTGTCTTTCAGAAGCTGCATGTTCACGCGTTGATTATATCTCATTTTTAAAACAGCCTTATTTTCGCGTACGAAGATCCGTCTCCTATTCGTCCCTTGCCAATGTTTGTAAGACGTACCTGGCCTTGCGGATTAAATGCGCAAAATGTTGTCTTTCTCCCTTCCGGTCCGACAAGCATCCGGACGCGGCGTTCGTACAGCGGCAGCTTGTGAAGTTCCGCACGAAGGATGTCCATAGTATTCGTATCTCGTACTATCCATCCTACGTGCCAAGTATCGATATCGGGCTCCACTTCGAGTACCACATAATTTCTCCATCCGCCAATAAGCGGAATATGAAATAGGGGACCTGCACCGCTCTTTATTGATGATGCATCATCACCCTCGATCACCACGCATTTTTTTAAGTCTATAGATGCTATTTCATCGTCATTGAATTTCTGAGCGTGCCATGCATGCGACTCTTGCGGCCGCTCGAATAGAGCCATCGACATAAGCCGCATGAATGGAGACATCGCGTAATCAATCAACTGCCACGACATGTGCAGGGACCTCGGCTTCATGGTTCTAGTGTAGCAAGTACCCAACTTCAAATCATTCCCCCTGCTATGAAATCGCTGGTGGTGGCCACGTATGCGAGATCATCACAAGCGCCACATAAAACGTTAGGTGGATCATGTAGTTGTATACGAAACCGCTCGGAACACGCAGGATCAAGTAGGGAAATATGAATGCGGAAGCAACGGCGCCGAGTGTCATGACCATCGTATATGGCGTGGGCGCGCCGCCGATTGCAAAGAGCAGAATGTGCACGCCGCCGAAACATACTGCGTATACAATGGATGTTTTTTTAACCGAACGAAATGTTGTAGCGAGTGCCAAGATGAGTGCAGCTATCAATACTTGCTGGATCAAAATATCAAGCGCTTTCGGGAGAAAGTACCACGGTGTTGCGAATATAATATCGGTATATTGCGCGATGCGAGGTACCTGCGGAATCGGAAGCTGTGAAAGGACGAAGAGCATAAAGAAAATGAATGCGCCATACGCTCCACAGAGTAGTCCATATACCCAGACACGATTTTCGGTCGGGAGCCATTTGGAGAAAATATCCCAAAAAACATACACGCTGATCAAAAGCCACACCACATAGTAGAGCGTGATCGCAACCGGGGTATTGTTGTAACTGAGATCAACTCCGAGAATGGGGAGGAACGTGTAGAAGCCGATGTTTACGGCGGCCCATAACGCCGCTATCTTACCAAGCGTTTTGTAGAGGGGGACGCGTAAATGTTCGATGGCCATGATTGTGCGAGTGCGCGTAATTGTACACGAATATGGCTACGAAGGTCGTAGCCACGCTGAATTGTATGTCGTTATTTTTTGATGAGCCCTAAGCACATCACCGAATATATGCGGTCGGATTTTCAAATGACCAGTTTCCTCCCTGGCATATGCCATCTTGGTGCTCTACCTTGAGTTCGGTGCCGCACATGTGCTTTTACTGCTGGCGGTGTCTCCGACTCAATATGCCGCAATCATGACAATCGGCGCGCTGGTCTCAACACTCATATTTCCGTACTTGATGTTGCGTATACGCGGAGGTTTTGTTATTTCGTATACCATCCATCTTGTCTTTTACATCATTTTGGCGACACTGTTGCACACGTGGCCGCCGGATCACACGGGATAAAAACTTTCAGACGAACAGTCCCGAAATCTGCGCAGGACGTGGTGATGACCCCGCTTACTTTGTCTCTAGTCGGATGCTTGTTCCTGCTTTATTGGTGCGGTAAATATATGTTTCTCCTTTCGCGAGCATTTCGACGGTAAATCCTGGTACTAATGCCTGAAGGCAGCTCTCCGCTGGTCCACCAAGTCCGAGACAGCCGTCGGTCCACGTGGTCTCCGTTATCTGCATAATTACTATGCTTTTCTCCTCAACAGAAAGCTTTGAGGCAAGGTCTTTGCGAGCTACGGCTGCCGCGGGCTCTACGGGGAGGTCGTGAACTATGCTGCCTTGTTGAGGATTCTCGCCAGAGGTAACAGTCATCTGGTTCGTGACAGATGATTCTGTCGTTGGTTGATCCGCAAAAATCAAATACGCACCTGCTCCAAGAATTAGGACGCCAATAATTGCGAACAATGTTGTGTTGGTGTTCATATGAATAGTATAGACGATGATTCCAAAATAATCTTACGCACTAGCGTGATGCGATAATCGTACTCCGAACATCACAAAAAGACTGACTGTGTGGGTTGGCGTTGTCGCGCTCATACTGCTGGATCGTCACTTTATCTTGCGAGGATAGCGAGAGAAATGCGAGTGCTTGCACTCGCATTTCCGAGCGACGCAGCAAGCAAAGGTTTGAAACCTTTCATAGTTCCACCAAAACGCTCGTTTTTATGCTGCCGTCTTTTGAAGACTCGTCATAGCGCTCGATGCGGAATCCACCTTTCTGGATAAATGCGGCGAATCTGGTTCCAGTGAGTGCATCGTTGCAGTCCACTTTGCCGAGCATTATCTTGTGATCCTCGATCTCATTCATTTCTTTGCCGGTGCAGCCCATCGCGGTACCAAGATCGTAGCGCTTCGTTGTGCCGTCCAAAGTGGACACGTCGGCCGCAATCGTCTGTTCGTTGATGCGGTAATCGTCCTCACTCTTGATCTGGGGATTCGCCTTCTCGATGCTCCAGGTTACTTTCATGACTGTCGTTGCGTCAAGATTCCACAGTGGGAGGAGTGAACCGCCGGTGAGGAAGAAGCCGAGGTCTCCGACTATGCGGATTGGAGGCGGTGCATCCTCCGCCGGTTGGACAGCGTTGTAATGGATGACCGAGCCAATGTAGCGGACGCCAAGAAAGAGCCCGACGATAATAATAACGATTGAAAACATTGTTAGATATCGATTCATATACTTATTTTTTGTCTTGCGAGGATAGCGAGTGAAGCGAAAGCACGCTTTCGCTTTCGAGCGTCGCAGCAAGTAAAGGTTTACCTTTCATATTCTAATAATTCTCCCGGCTGACAATCCAGCGCTTTGCAGATCGCCTCGAGGGTTGAAAACCGGATTGCCCGTGCTTTTCCGTTTTTTAATATAGAAATATTGGCCATCGTGATGCCTACCTTTTCCGTAAGCTCGGTAACGCTCATCTTCCGCTTGGCGAGCATGACATCTAAATTGACGATTATCATACCGTTAGGTCGTTCTCTGATTTAATGTCGATAGCATTCTGCAGGAGCTTCTCCAGGACCGCCGCAAAAACGCCGGTGATGAGCGGAGCCATGATAAAGACGAGTCCGATGGGTACGGCACCCGGCGCGTCGTCTTTGTCTGCGATATAGATGATGACTGGCATGCCGGCTGCATACAATGTGCTGATAGCAAACGCACAATATTTAATAGTCTTGATGGCCTTCACTGATTCCTCCGAGAAAGCGGTGTTCTTGTCTATGTAGCGAAGCAAGAGCAAGCCCTGATAGAGCGCATAGAAGAAGGGAATAGCCGCTGCACCCATAATGAGCAACAGGGGGAGATACATTCCCGCATTTCCCGAGAGACTCACCCCGGCGATGATGATGCATAGTCCGAGCACCGCGAGTCCTAGACAGTAGATAACTACTTTCAGAAATAGAGTCGAGCCCTTTTTCATACAATCAAGTCTATCCTGTCATTTATCGTTTGTCAATATATTGTTATCGTTTATATGCTGTTGCCAGGATCTTTAGCAGACGTATAGTTTCGAAGGTGGAAGTAGTCTTGTTTTTGAAAAAGTCGAATTGGTAGCTCTGTTGCCCATAATTGACGCTCTTAAGTTAAATTTGATGCTTGAATTTCTTAGTAATTACTCCGGCGCTCTAACTGGAGTCGCTGCGCTGATAGGTGCCTGCGTTGCTATCTACGGTATCAGTGAGTGGAAGCGCCAATTTAAATGGCGGATTGAATATGAAACCGCTCGGCGATATATCAGGGCTCTTTATGACGTGCGTGAAGCGATAAATCGGGACGTCAGAAACCCAACTATTTCTCATGCAGAAATGAAAGCTGCCGAGGAGGCAGCACAGTTTAAAGGCCTAGATGTTACTAGAGCAGATACACAATGGATTATTTACAATCGCCGATGGGAAAAAGTCTCAGTTGCAAGAACGAATTTGAGGGAAGCGCTGCTCGAAACGGAGGTACTCTGGGGAAACGAAATAAAAAATGCGCAATCTGCTTTAGACGCACTGATTGGGATTTTATATGGAAAAATATGGGCAATTTTTCACAATGTTCCGACGCCGGATGCTGACATATATTTGTATCATACGGACGGCAAAGATAGTTTTACTGCAGAAATAGACAATGTTATTGAGGGCGTCGCAAAACCACTCCGCTCCCACTTACGCTAGCTTCACGATTGTTTAAGACTTTTGAAAATGCTAGGTTCTTGCGGTGATGTTGACCATCCATTCGATACCAAATTTTTCGGTGAGCATGCCGAACGTGTCACCCCGCGGTAGTTGAGGATGGGAGCCTGACTTCACCAATCCCGTCACCGACGCACAATCGGCTCAAGCGCTAAAAGTACCTTTTCAAAAAGGCAAATCGGTATCCAAAATATAGATTTGTAATTTAGACTTATTTTCGAGTCGCATACAGAACCGCTACTGTACCGAATACTAAAAATGGCCATAACAGCCACGTTGCAAGAGGAATCCCAAGAAAAAGCGAATCTAAGATTGTGCTAGTCTGCCATGTATAGGCCCACTGCTTTGCCGCGATGTTTGGAAGTTCTTGGATAAGCATGAAAACGTATGTCGCAGAGAGCGCCGCCACAAGTGTCGCGCGCCAATTCTGTAAAAAGTCTCGGACAAACGAACTGTGGGAACGTCGTTCTGAGATGATAGAAAGCATTGCGCAGACAACAAGCAGAAACGAATATGAACCGAGCACAATAGAAAATCTTGAATGAAGGTTAGCAAAGAAATACAGCGTAAGAATTGTTGAGGCGATGCAAATGACTTTTGCGATGCGTACAGGATTTTGGCGCACTTCGGTCGCAGGAGTTTCCTTTGCGCCGAAAACTTTTCTCCCATACAAATATGACAGCACTATTATGAATCCGCCTGCAGGGTATGCCCATGCAAACAAAAGAATATATTCAACAAGCGAATCGTAATTATAGTGCCATGCGTGCGCGAGACGCAGACCACTAAATTCAACCGCGAGCCCGCCCATAAGAAATACAACGTACAGAAGAATAATTTTCCCACGCGAGCGCAATTCTGCGGAGATCGTTGGAATGAGTAAAAGGAGAAGCCCCAACAGAAGAAATTCAAAGAAATGATTGTAATGAAAGGAATACGCAAGGCTGAGAGAGAGGAGTGTAATGAACCCCCCTGCCGCGACAAGAACCTTGGTCATGAAGAAAAGTATATCACCCCTACCGCCACACGAACGGCTGGCGTTTTCCTGCGCGACGAGCTCTAAATTACGACTTTTTTGCGGTGATGTTGACCATCCGTTTCGTTCCGAATTTGTCGGTGAGCATGCCGAACGTGTCACCCGCCGCGACTTATCCAAAGGGACGACAGGTGCGATGCCTGACGAGAGCTTGTGCTATAGTGTGGCCATCATATGTTGACAACGATATACAAGAAAGTTCGCTCCGGGTACGTTGCATGGGTTGAGGAAATCCCGGGTGTTAATACACAGGGGGCCACTAAAGCGGAGGCCAAGGCTAATCTTGCAGATGCGCTACGGGAGTTTGTGGCCGCTCGCCGAATGCTCACGAAGCGGGAATCTGCTCGTGGCGAGTCGCTTGTGCGCGAAAGCATCCCTGCCTTCCGCTAATGAAGCGAACAGAACTTGAACGGTATTTGCGTGCGCATTCGTGTTACCTGCTCCGAGAGGGCAGCAAACATTCGGTATTTCACAATACGAAGAATGGCTAGACCTCAACAGTTCCAAGGCATACTGAAATCTTTCCAACACTTGCGCGGAAAATCTGCAACGACCTTGGAATTCCACCCATCAGGAAGAAATAGAAAAGTGTTCTTTTTACCGATGAATACAGCCGGCCCAGCAGCAGGGGCGGCGCATGCCGCTTTTCATCTTTGAAAGCGCCTTCTCGATACGGATATTTCTCGTTTCCGCTTTCTTACCGGAGATTACCCAGCAAATCCATTCATTGCGCGCGAGCGGCGTAATATCCTCCCACAATGCCCGTACCTTAGGCGTCTGGCTTATGGCATTTCGTAAATCCTCAGGTAGTTTATGTACCGTACCGTTGGCGAGCTTGGTCATGGGATCATTCTATCAAATCTCTTACGCTGGGCTCGCAAAGTATAGTTATCTTTTGTCGTGCATGGTCACGGCTCTTGGCAAATGTGGTTTTATTTTTTCGTATTCTCTGTGGCGAGAAATAAGGTCGAAGAACGATTTGCCTGCGTTAGCCAAAATTACGTCATTGTTATAGGGCAACCCGGAGCCCGACAATTGATGCGTAATTCTTCCCCATACGCCCTGTACCCAGAGTTTTATTTCTTCGGGATTATTGAAATGCTTGACCGCGAGATTGCTATTCTCAATGTAATACTTATCGATCCAGTCTATCACGACACTCTCGATCACGTCTCGTGTCGTTGCGTTGAGCTGACGAAATCCTTTGTCTTCTTTCATATAGAAATAGGAAAAAGGCGAGGAAAAAGAAAAAGATGTCCGACACTTTTTTCTCTTTTTCCAACGACCGCATTCATAGTGTTTTATTTATGTGCCCGAATCGATCATATTTTGAGTTCTGTTCTTATACCAACCGACTGCGAGGGGGAGAATGAGCGTCAAAGCGTAGTAGAGATATACATCTAACTTGTAGTATCCATCTGCCGGCTTGAATATCATCACGAGAAATATGTAGTCGAGAACTATCGCAATAAGTGTCCATGCGACCGCGAGGAGAGCATAGTGTTCAAATGATGCGCTTATTTTCTTGAACAGCACCCAAAGCGTGATCAGTACACCGATCGGCGTAAGGATCCACCCGATCATGGAGGGCGATACTACAAAGAAGAGTACGATGCCAAGCACATAGCCGATGAACCAAAGCGCAAAACCCCACAAAATCGCATTTTTGTAGAACGCCTTATTCACGCTCTGATTGTATCAGAAGTTCGAACGTCAACTGCCATCCAAAAAAGAATGGTTTTGTTAAGAGACAAAATCACGTGCTCCTCTGTGTCTCCAATCTTCGAACCTTCTTTACTGCCAATAGAGTGTTTGTACCTCTATAAGCCTATTAAGTTATTTAGCGGCTGGAAACTCAACCATCCACTCGATACCATATTTGTCTCGAAACATGCCGAAATAGGAACCCCAAGGGCTATTAGCCATAGGCATCTCTACAGTGCCACCTGCCGAAAGCCCGTTGAATATTAGTTCTGCTTCTTCCTTACTCTCTGTACTGACCAAAATTTTACTTCGATTTTCGTTTTCATTCACTTTACCCATAAACGCAGGTACGTCATTGGCCATCAACACGTTACTTTTACCGATGGGTAAAGTGATGAGCATAATTTTCTCTGCCTCGGTGTCTGACACTGGAAATTCTGGACTCGCTAGATCTTTGAAACGAGTAATCTTTGTAAAATCACCCCCAAATATTGATTTATAAAATGTAAACGCTTCTTCAGCATTGCCGTTGAAGTTAATCCAAGGATTTATCGTTGTCACATGATGAGTATATCAGAAGGGTCGAACTAATTTGCTCCCCGGGTAGGACTCGAACCTACAACCAACTCCTTAACAGGGAGCTGCGCTACCATTGCGCTACCGGGGAATGTCCGGCCCAGTATAGACGAATGTGTTAGAATTTCCAGCATAGTCAGTAACCGCATTTTTATGATTGGAAAAGGCAGCGGATTTGGGATGAGGAATATACGACCACAATCGCAGGTTGAACGCGAACCGAGAGCATTGGTGGCCGATGAGTTAACGGCAGAGGGCGGCCTCTATCATACGAACGGTAAGATAAAGGAACTAGTTAATCGATGGGTAGAGATGCGGGATATGCGAGGTCAAGGAGCGGAACATGAAGACTCAAAGCAACGTGATCTTGTTTTCGCACAGATCAGTCAAGAGCTGGACGGCTTGTCCGCCAAGACTTCAATCTTTCGGCTGTTGAAGTTGTCGATAAGTCGAGAAGAATTGAACAAAGTACAGATATAACACAAAACCACCTCGCGAGAGGTGGTTTTGATTCAGTCTGCAGCGTTAGGCAAGAATTCCGATGGGGAAATGGGCGCCGGCCATCACGAGAATCGTGATGAAGCTCCAGAGCGACACTTTTTTCTTGCCGGTACTCCGGCTTAGAAAAATGGAAGTACTCTTGTGGTGCTTCGACATCATAAATGTTTTTGTTTGCGATCGTTAAATTAAGGTAGCAGACCAAGGTCTAACTTTCACAGAGGGTGAAAAACTCCTGGAGTACAGCCCTAACGCAGGCATGGTACCACATAAGCAGTAACTAGTCAAGGTACCAAAAAGCCGCCTTCAAGGCGGCTTTTTGACCCGTACGAAGGCGAATTAAGGAAGCTCTGGCATCGGGATTTCTGTTCCCGGACACATAAGCATATTTATCATACGCTGTGTTGTCTTATAGACGTAGCCGGTCGGCATGTTTTGCTTGAGGCCGAACGGTATCCATGGAGCAAGAATTTCATCCGCATACTTTAATTGGAATGCTTTGACAGCACCCCTGGTAGCCGCGTCAAATTCTCCGTTCACTTCAAGAGCAAGCCCCATTTCCTTGTTTAGGAATTCCTGAAGAATCTTAACGTCATCAGCTGTTTCTTTTCCTTTACCAATGTAAGACGTGAGGAGAATGGCCGAGCACGATGCGCTCGCGACTTCGCCTGCCACCTCTTCAACAACCGCTTCGCCGATGTCAGACGTAGCAGGTTCTGCCGGCGTTTCAGGTGCGGACGGAGGACACGGAACGCCCCAGCAGAATATGACCCCCTCATAAGGAGACGGATCTGTCGTGCCACCGTTGTCCGGTGTAGAAGTGCCCTGCGGCGTTTCTACAGTTTCTGCGCACGGAAGTTCCGTCTGTATTCCGTCTTCTGGGCAGAGATCGGTCTCTTCTTCCGATACTTCACTGCAATCCTCTTCGCTCAACTGAATGCCATCAGTATCAGGGCAGACATCATCGCTTGAGCAGGGACCGATCAACTGGAAGTCAGGATCTTCAGGGCATGCATCCGGAAGGGGAATTTCTATGCACACCGGAGGAATGCCGATATATCCGGGCGGGCACGACTCGGGAGTTACTTCGTCGCAATCGTTGGTTTCAGAATTGTATACCTGACCTTCCGAGCATGTCGGAATTTCCTCGCAGGTGCTTCCGTTCCAGGATCCGGCGGGATCGAGTGCGAGGCACTCTTCTTCTGTATCAACAGGGTTTGGCGGGAACGGAGTGTCATCACATACATCACCAATACCGTCGCCATCGCTGTCGAGTTGGTCTGCATTTGCGTCAACAGGACAATTGTCTTCCTCGTTTACGACTTCGTCGCCGTCTACATCATCGTCGCAGACATCTCCTATGCCGTCGCCGTCGCTATCAGCCTGATCGGCGTTCGCGGTAACAGGACAGTTATCCTCTTCATCAGTAATGCCGTCGCCATCCGCGTCAGTATCCGGTGCGGGAATTTCCACTTCAAATGAGAATACTGCGTCGCCGGACGATTCAGCGCCCGGAGGATTCTGGTGGTACAGCTTCACCGTCACCGTGTATGTGTCCGGTGTCGAGTAGGCGTGAGAGTTGGTCCAAGGGCCGGAGAATGTTTTGTTGCCGCTCGTCGAACCGTCCGGATCGACAAAATTGAGCGTCGAGAAATCGTCAACATTTCCGTCGCCCCAATTTACCTGCACATCGTGCTGGCTGAACTGGCCTACGTAGGGGTCGGCCGAACCGGTACCCGTAAGAGTCAACATGAGGAGCTCAATGTCTACAGGCTGGTCGACGGTGACTTGGTAGCCTCCTGTGTCCCCGACAACGTCACCCGTTATGGCAACGCCGTCGATGCGGAAATTCTCTGCGCTATGGTTTGCACTGTTTCGGAAGCGGATAAGGAAATCGCTATCAGATGATGCGGGCACAGCGACACTTTGCTGTGAGCTCCAGCTCGCAGAGTTTGCGTCCGTATCATCGAGCTCGTGGGTCGCGAGCGTGTTCCAATCGGTGTCGCCGTCGCCACACTCATTTTCGTTGCCACTTTCGCTGTATTCTACAACGCCTTTTTCGCCGTCTTCGGCATCGATATCGCCTCTCCAGTAATAGTTGATGTTGAAGTTTGTGAAGCCGTTAACTCCAGCGTCGCCATCTATTTCGCGGCAAATCCACTCGCCGTTTGCTATCTTTGCAAAACGTGCGCCGTTTGGGCTCGCCACGTCTTCACCTGAAACCTGCGCGGCGCGTGCGAGCGTTGTGGAATCGTTATCGTTTCCTTCCTCATCCCAGTTGGAAATGTTGCTAGAATCTGTCACCCCAGTACCGAATGACTCCACGGAAAGAACCGTAGCGGCCATGACGCCCGTGGGGTAGAAGACCCCTGTGGTGACGAGAATAGTAATAAAGCTCAATACCTTGACCGAAATTGACCCTCTGATGTCGTGCTTAAACATATAAAGGTGGCTAATTACTTGATTAATTTAGGTCTTCAAATCAAAAACGCTTCTTGCTATGGAGCAAGAAACGCTTAACCTAGCGAACTTCGGACGGCGCATCTGTACCACAGGGACAAGGACTGCGCAAGGGTCGGCCGTTTTTCCGCACATGTGGGGCAATTGGCGGTTATACTGGTCGTATGCGCGTAAAAGTGCGTGTTACCGCAAAAGCACGAAGAGAACTCTTCGAGCAGACCGGCGAATTCGCTTTTTCAGTGTCAGTGAAGGAACCGCGAGAGAGAAATGAAGCAAACACGCGAGTACAACAGCTAATTGCAGAACATTTCAATCTTCCAGTGACGTCCATTCGATTTATCACCGGCATGCGTTCTAAAAATAAGGTTTTTGAGGTGGTCCGCCCCGTGAGATAGCACGACGGCACTTCCTGCAAAAATAGGATAGTGTTTGAAGTCTGAATTTCGCAATTATTTCGAATGCATTATCTCATGGGGTACAATAGCTCCATATGGATACACGAATAAAGTCGGACTTTACGATGACGAGTGAGATAGCGAACTATCTCGACAGCAGGCTTAGTTCGCTGGAGAAGCAGATGGGCTCAGATACGAGTGGCGCGCGGTGTGAAGTAGAAATATCTCGCGCTGCAGGGAAGAAGCACAGCAGCGATTATATGTGGACTGCCGAAGTGAGAATAATCATTCTTGGTAAAAAAGCAGCGTACGCGAAGAATTCCGCAGCAAGCGTGAATGCGGCCATCGATGATGTTAAGGAAGAGATAGAGCGGCAGCTGCGAAAAAGCAAAGGAAAGAGCACGAAAGAGTCGAGGCGAAAAGGAAAAAGATTCAAGGACGCAATTCGGGGTGGCAAATAATCCGTATACCGTATACCTTAATGGTGCCGGTCGGCACCCTTAAGGTACGCGCGTTCCATTGATGCTTTGATGCTATCGATAGGGAAAGAGTTTCTCATTTTAATTGGCAGCAATGCCTGAGAAGCTCCCCTTACCGGAAATCGGCTCCGGTATGCGATTGACTATACATCCGTGTTAGAAAAGAATTAGGCAGGTGTGTTGATATCAGGCCCTGAAGGAGCGATGATTGATGTACCTGGCACAGCAAAATCGGCATATTTCATCTCCCTTTTGCCCTCGGGTTTAACCGTATCAATGACGATCTTCTTGTTTTCCATATGTGCATCCAATATTTTTACGCGCATCTTTTCCCCGTCCTTTTCAAAAAAAGTATACGTACCAGGCCAGCCGTCAAAGGCGCGGATTTTTAGCAGATTCGTATAGGGGTCGCCATTCACGAGGTCAAGTAAGCCGTCTTCTTTTTTGAACAGCGTTGAAATCGTTGCAACGTCGTGGTTCTGCTCGTGAGATTCAACATCTCCGGAAACCCAGTGAGGCAGGATTTCGGCAAGTAATTTCCCGCCCTGATGAGAGAGAAGGGCGTCAAGGTCGCGCCCGCGCGACGGCCAATCGGGAATAGAAACGGGCCGGCTCGCGATGATGGGCCCATGGTCCATCTTAGAATCGACACGCATGATAGAGACGCCAGTTTTCTTTTCGTCGGTCAATATCGCGGAGCGTATCGGCGATGGGCCGCGAAGGCGCGGTAGCAGCGAGGGGTGCATGTTGATGACACCGCGCGCCGGTATGTCGAGCAGCGCTTTGGGAAGGAATTTTCCGTAGTCGACTACGACGTATACATCTGCTTTTGTCTTCGCTAGTTCATAAAAAAAATCTTGGTCTAATTTCTCTGGCTGTACTGTTTTGATCCCGTGCGCAACAGCCCAAACTTTTGCCGGCGGGGGAGTCATAGTTCGACCCCGACCTGCAGGCCTATCAGGCACTGTTACCAAAAGGGATGGCATGAGGAGTGCTTTCTCGAGTTCTTCAAGCGCGCCCACTGCAATTTCGCCGGTTCCGAAGAAAACATACGGAATCATAGGCATCATGCAGGCGCTCCGTTCACGTCTTTTTCCTCATCGTAGAGCTCTGTCGCCTTATCTATATAGAGGACGCCTTCTAGATGGTCGAGTTCATGCTGAAAGATGTGTGCTAGAAATCCGGATGCACCTCGTGTGAACCTTTCTCCCTTCTCGTTGTATGCGCGTACGCTTGCCTTTTCCGCGCGCGGCACGATGCCCCATTTCCCGCGTACGGAGAGACAGCCTTCGTGCTTGCCGGTCTTTCCGCGCGACATCTTAACGAGTTCCGGGTTTATGTAGACAGCATCCTCAGGGGACAATCCGGAGAAGTCAGTATCGTCGGGCTCGCCTTCAGGTTTGTGAGCCTTTCGCTTTTTTTCAATAAGCGCTTTGCCGGCGACGACAAACAGACGAAGTGATTCGCCGACCTGCGGCGCTGCTATGGCGACTCCGTATTCTTCTTTAGAAAGGAGTGCTTTCATGTCAGCGATGAGAGATTGGATTTTTGTGCTTCGTATCTCATCAATAGGAATTATCTGCGCAGTCTCGCGCAGGATGGGGTCTCCTTTTTGCACAATAGTTCGCATCGTAGCCATCATACCGTGAGGCTATATTTATTCGAAGGCCGGTCTGGAGCGCGCGAAGCAATGCTGTGCGCTTGCACTCCGACCGGCCTTGCGCTCGCAAACACCCTCCCAGGGTTTGCGCGCGATCCACTATGAGAAAGTATATAGCCAATAAAGGGTATACATACCGGCGGGGCAAACCCCGCCATGAGGAACGCGCTTCGCGCATCCTCCCTAGCCGGCAAGCCGCGGGGTATTCGACCCTATGTTGGTTCCTCGGCTCGGAAATGAACATGAGTACACGTTCATTTCACTCGCAACGCTCGCCAATAAACAGAGAACCATCGCAGAGCAGCAAGCGATGGTCCTCCCAGAGTCGCCCGTGGGGGCGCCACTGATCCGCTTGTCCCGGCGCGGGGGGCCGGGTGCGGAGTTCAATGTTCAAGACAGCCGGCATTCTACAATACATATGATTTTTGCGCACGTTATACTGCGGGTATGAAGCACATTGGGGCACATTTAAAGACGCGCAAGCATATTCTTCGCGAGACGGAGCGGGGGGAATTGATGAAATTCTTTTGCGAGCGCCTGAATTCGACGCGCCGGTTTGACGGTCTGCCTCGTATAACGATGGCCCGCATGGGGAAAATACTTGAAGGCATTCCGACAAAGGACCTCTATTATCTAAAGCGGGTTTGTAATGATGCTGGCAATTTCTCCAAAAAATTCTGGTGGGAGGTAAATCCAAAAAAGCATCCTGACGCTAAGATCTGACCTCGATGCCTAAATACCTTAGTAGTGCCGGTCGGCACTACTAAGGTATTTAGTGATGCGGGGAGGGGGATGCACGAAAGTAGCCGGGAGCAAAGAGCAGGGAGGAAAAGCGCTCTTCACGTCACCGGCTACCAGCCTGCGCAGCCTTCTTAGGGCGCGCAGTAACGTTGCTCGAACCTGGAGCTCAAGCAACGCGTTATCCATAGGCACAATACGTTTGTGTCCAAAGCGAGTCAACCATTTGCGGGAATGCCTTTCAAAGATACAATGCCACTCCAACCTCTATGGCCTTTTCTTTCAGTCCAAAGCTCGGCATTGACCTCGGCACGACGACCGTTCTCGTCTTTGTGCCGGGTAAGGGCATCGTATTGAACGAGCCGTCGGTCGTGGCTGTCTCCCAAGAAGAAAACCGCATTCTCGCGGTAGGAAACGACGCGAAGGAAATGATAGGCCGAACCCCCGAATCTATCGTCGCGTATCGTCCTATGAAGGACGGCGTGATCGCCAACTACCGCGTAACCGAAGCAATGCTTCGCTATTTCATACGGAAGGCCCTCGGACGGTGGAATTTGTTCCGTCCCGAAGTAATGGTCAGCGTGCCAGCCGGGGTTTCTTCAACAGAGAGGCGCGCCGTCGTCGAGGCGGCGACAAAGGCGGGAGCGCGCCACGCATATGTGGTCAAAGAACCTATTCTTGCCGCGATAGGCGCTGGTATTCCTATCCACGAAGCGCGCGGACACATGATAGTGGACATCGGCGGAGGCACGACCGACGTTGCGGTTATCTCGCTCGGCGGTATCGTTGCGTCCACATCGGTAAAATGTGCGGGCAATCGTATTGACCATGCGATAGCGGACTACGTGAAAAAAACATTCAATCTTTCAATTGGCGACAAAATGGCGGAGGAAATAAAAATTCACATCGGCTCTGCCGTTCCCGTTGATGAGGAATTGACGATGACGGTTAAAGGGCGGGACCATCTTACGGGACTTCCGCGTTCGATAGAACTCGGAACGAACGAAGTCGTACGTGCGGTGAGCCGTGAGCTTCGCATGATGGTTGGAGCAATTCGCGATGTGTTGCAGGAGACACCGCCAGAGCTCGCATCTGACATCATAGATAACGGCATTACGATGACGGGAGGCTCTTCACAGCTTCGTAATCTGACGGAACTTGTATTTCGGCGCACAGGAGTGAAAGCGCGCGTAGCAAAAGATGCCCCATACTGCGTTGCAAAAGGCACTGGCGAAGCACTCAAACACTTGGACGTCTACAAAAAAGCGATTATCAGTAAACGATAACGTTGTTGGAGTTTGATGTGGCTCGCCCAGTTAGAGGCGAAGCTCTCTGATGGGGACAAGAAAGCCATCATTAGCAAACGATAGGGTATCCTACAGGTAGCATCGTGCCCTTTTAGCGAGGGCTATTTGCGGTGTTGCCGATGGTCATAGATACAAAACCTTTGGAGGGAAGCCAGGAAGCGCAACTTCAGGCCGCGAAGGCCGTCTTCGACGTACTCGTCGCCAAATTCGAGCAGCCCGATCCGGAGGATCCGAATGCGGATCATTCGTTGCGCGACTTAGCCGTGCTGAATCCTTCCGACGAGAAGGAAAAATCTCCCGTCGAGAAGCGCCTATCGACAGAGTATGGTTACATGCCAGCAGAGATACAGTATGTCATTCGTAAGTTGTCCGAGATACGTGCGTTCGTCGATAATAATAAGAACTTCAGAACAAAACAAAATCCTAATCCGGATGAGCGTGCGAAATTCTTGAAGGAATCTCTCTTTTTTACTGCGCACGCGGGATATTTGGATTCCGTCATCGCGCGGAAAAAGTATATTGATTTTCATGCCGAGCTAAGCAAGGACGTTAAGCTGCCGACAACGGAAGCTGAACGATTGCGGAAGGAGATATTCGAACATCTCGACATGCTGAAGAGCGACCCGAAATTTCCGGAGGTGAGAATAATAGGTATCCGCGACAATGTAGAAGGTTATATGAAGTCGCTTGAGACGAAGGTGCTGGCTCCGGGTGTCAAAGACACGCATTCGTATCTTCGCGCGATACTGGGAATTACGACGCAGGCAGTGAATAGCCAGTTCAGCGTCGTAACCACGCCAGAACACGACATCGCGACGAGAGCAGATGAAATAAAACATGAGGCTGCGCGTGGTCTTCTGGGAAGAGATACGAAAACAATACAGGCCGATATGGATGCGCAGATGGCAAAAGATGCCGTCATCGAAAAACTTCCGCTCGGCGTTCGAGTAGAAGGCGTCATGCCCGCAGACCCTGACATATCGTTCGTCATGGTACCTTCGCCATCGAGACCAGCTGACTATGCGGTGTCATTTCCGGCAATCCCTCGCATTCGCGTGGCGAATGAACATCGATTGGCCAAGACGCCAGAAGGGCCGATAGAATTTCACACGCACGTCACCAAACAAAATACTGTTGAAGAGATACGCGATGCTGCGTACGCGATCATGGAAAAAGAAGTCGGGCTCGTGAAGTTGTCCGCACAACCCGAGAAAATCGACCAAGGTGGCGATGATGCTTTTGCACGATTAGAGCAGCAGCTTGCGAATGCCTCGATGGTGCAAGTTCCGGACGTAGTGGGGGGAGAAACGTCTAGTGCCGCGCGTGCGGATGAGAATGCTCTCGATATTGATGAGCTGGAAACAAGATTGGCAAAGCAACTCGAGGAAGCAGTCGGCACATCAGCACCCATTGATCGCGGTGACGGAGCCTTGCGGGTAGAAGATGTGGATACTGAAGAACTTATTCGGCGTTTGGACGCTATTATGCAACCATGACCGACATTGGGGGTATCAAGCCACCTTTGAAAGAACCAGAAACGCTCGATGATGTGATAGAGCTTGGTAAACCTCTGCGGACTGCGCTTACAGAGATTCTTCGGCGTGAACATGAGAATCGTTCGCTACCGGATGACGTAAAACGAAAAGCGGAAATAACCGAGGAAATTCGCAAATTAGCCGCGCATAAGGCACGGATCGTTTCCGCGATACCCACGGAAGAGCCCGCAGACGCAGAAACGGTCGAAACTGATCCACGGCCAGCTGAATCTGCCGGAGCAGCATTTGACCAACAAAAATTTAGAGATGCGGGAGAAGCATTCAAGCTCGTCGCCAGCGGACTGCATTTTTTTGTTGAACGAAATCTTGGGATGCCGGGTGTGCCCGTTGATGAGTCTCTCGCATCTGCGCTCGCAAATCCCAGAGGTGAGATTCTTGCAAAAATGAATGCTTTGGGATTGGGCAAGTCTGAGAGTAAACAAGATATGGACACAGTGGGGTTTGCTGCGGTCGCATTTGGGCAAGCCCTCGCTATTTTTGGCGGGGACGATGCGCACATATCTGCGGAGCAAATGAAAAGTTTGGAATTAATGAAATTGCCGGAGCGGCTGCAACGGCTTGCGAGCGCAATGGGAGTGATTCTCAATAAATATCCGCCTGTTGAGACCCCTGCACCCCAGCGTCCGGAAGCTGTGCCTCCTGTGGCGGCTCCTAATATTCAGGATACAGCCGCTGCAGAAGCGTTGGAAGCTCTGAAAGCAGGTCTCGGACCCGCCGCGTCCGCCGCGGATACCCCGTCAAAGAATGGAGATGCAGCCGGGGGAGGCAGGGGAAGAAGAAAACGTCGAGGAAAAGGCGGAAACGCTCCGCCTGTTGGACCAGAAGCTCGTCCTCCAACAGATGCTCCAGAAAGAATCGTTGAACCCGCGCCTGCGGCGAAGCCCAGGAAAGCGGAGCGAAAAGATGGGATAGTTGATGTCGGTCTGAAAAGAGCGGGAGCAGCAATTGCCGGTGGCTATAGAGGTGTTCAATCATGGCGCGAAACACGGCGGCAAGAAAATGAAGACAAATTATTGCAATCAGACGTTGACGCCAACACCCGTGCCAAATTCAATGAACTCCAGAATCTTACAGATAAACACGGTAAGCTCACGTGGTCCGAGGCGGAAATGCGTAATCTGATGCTTGCTGTCGCGAAGATGGGTGAGTTGAAGCCAGAGGATTGGTGGAAATATCGGCCGTCGCTCTCGGGAGACGAAGCGCGCGCCTTACGCAGAGCACAACTACACTTCAGGAGAATCGACGTGAAGGCAGCTCGAAAGTTACGAAGTGAAGCTGATACGAAACGGAGAGCAGCAGAAGCTGCAGAATCGAAACGGCTGGAAGATATCGCGGCTCAAAAAAGAAACGTCGACCGAATGAACCGGCGGGCTGAGAAAGGGAAGGGAAAATTGTCCCCCGAGGAGGTCGTAGCACTTGGGCAGGCGTGGAAAAGTAGAAAGAAACTTGCCGATGGAAGCACATTCACTGAAACAGATGCGCTGAAGTATATGGCCTTGTTCGGAGGTCTATTGGGAAAAGCGGCCGACACGATCATACTCACGGCTGAGAAACAAAAAATAATTGACCGTGCTGCTGAAGTGCTATTTCCATTGTGGGAAAAGGAGCGGATTGAAAGACGAGATAAAAGACGCGCTGCGGTCGCCGACGTCGCTCGCCGAAGCATGGCAGCAACCCGCAGTGGTTTAAGAGGTGCGGTGACCGGAGCGAATACACGGGTTCGAGAACGATGGACCAAGCGACAGGAACGTCAACGCGCGGAAGCCGCTAAAAAAACGGCACCGGCTGTAGAAACACCGCTCGCAGTATCTCCTGAAACGGGCAAAGCAGATCTGACGCCTGTCGAGCGCAATGTTCTTGAAGGGCTGGTCATCGGTGGCAATGTTAAAAGGGCTGACGCGGACGTATTTCTCGCAGTATGGGGTCGCCCCGGCAATAAGGGTGCACCGCAAAGTGATGTCGAGCGTGCAGCTTTTGATACGGTCAATAAAGCACTTGAGCCTCATCGCAGATACGTGCAGTCGACTCTTACGGCCTAGACATATCCACTGCCACCTCGACCTCTGCCACCTGAGGTTTGTTTAGTTGTTATTATGAGAGTTCATGACGGACCTGTCCGATGCGCAACGACGGAATGAGCCTATCGTGGAGCTGGCAAATGCTCCGACCAAAGACATCCGTAATGAAGCGATTTTGATGGCAGTCCAGCGGTCAGGGCATCCACCGGCGAGTTTCGTTGAGATACGCGGCCATATTACAAATGCGGCCGAAATGAAGCGTGTGGAACAAACCACTCGCCTTACATCAGGAACAAGTATTCGGCTTGGCGCTATCGTAAACGACGCTACGACTATCATTAAGAATGCCCAAAATACGGTGAGAGGAAGACTGCTTCGTGCGTGGGCAAGAGAGATTGCAGAGAGAGCGGGGCCCATCGTAATGTCAAATCGGTTGAACGATGACATCACAAATGAAGTGTACGCGGCGCTTACAAGCGCTAATCCGCTGCAGACATTGCAAGCTTTTCGCACCAACCCGAATAGCAATGGACTGCGAAGAGTGTTGGACCCTCGTTGGCAAGCAATAGTAAAGGGCGTCCAACAGTATGAGCCGCGGACCGCGAAAAATTCTATAACGGATAACGGCGAAATTCTGCAGATCATCCAAAGTTGGCGCACGGCCGGCATACCGATCGGCGGGGTTCACGCGGACCCGTTGCTCGCAACCCTTCCCCGTGATGAGGATAGAGTGCGCGCAAAAGCGCTGATAAAAGGGAATCAATATCTTGCCAATCTGAAGCCAGAGGATCTCGGCAAGTTATCCGACTCACAGAGGAGTCTTTTGGCTGAATACAAAGGCTCTTCGACAAGGCGAAAGGGGCAGCTTCGCGGACAATTTGCCGGAATTGCCGCCATCGAAGCAACGGCTGAAGGACGACCTTACGGAAGAGCGGAAAAAGCACGGGCGAGAGGGGCGGAAGCAGAAAGTGCTGAATTCCTTGCATTGCTTCACTCTGGATATTCCGATGCATCTCCGCCGATACCTGGACTAACGCAGCCCGAATATGATTGGTATTTGCAGAACAGAGGTGCGCGCGTTCGTGGTCTCTCTGCACGCGCTCCAGCCGGTACGACTGGTCGTTCTATAATGGCGAAAGTTCAGGCGATCCGTACCGAGCAGGTCAGACGGTCAACACCCCACGCATCGCCTGAATCACCAGCGCGCAGAACAGCTCCCGTAGAGCAACGGGTACCTGAAGCATCTGCTGCCGGTGCGGACAACTTAAGTAAGCAGGTTGATGCTGAGATCGCAGAGATGCTTAGAAAGTATGGTGGCGCGCAGTAACCCAGTAGAAAATATTTGATATGATTGACCGTAATGCTTTACCAAATGGGATACGAAAACTTGCTATGAGCCTGGATAGACTAGGACCAGCCGGAGGTACACCAGAAGGGCCGGAGCGAGCGAATCATGAGCTCGAGAAATTCATGCAGCATCTGGCGCTGAAAGAGGGCATCAACGTCAATGACATGCGGCATTACCGCAATAAAGGTATGCGGCGCGGCTTTGCCCACGTTCGCGAGACAGGATGGGATGTGGCAAAGTATTTTGTCGGCGGTATAGCGGCTCAACTTATACATAAGCTCGCTGGTAATGTAATTGGGGGAATGAACAGTGCCGGTGCAAAAATACCAAAGTTCGTACAAACCGCTTCATTTTTTATACCAGCAATTGCGCTAAGGCGTTACTCCGGTTTGGTCAATGAGAATCGAGCTGTGCTCGATGCGGCACGAGTGGTGGATAGGGTATGGAAGGACCCAGTTGCCCGTCAGCAGCTCATTGATGCCGTGAGAGATAATAATACGGGAGAGTTAGATCGTCTCCAAAAAGATAAGGACCACGGTCCAGTGTTTAAAACGATCCGAAAATGGTTGCCACGAACTCTTGCTGGGCTCTCGGGTATCGGAGTAGCAGCTTCAGGTTATGAAGGACTTGCTTCATTTATCACTACGCTTTACTTGCGACCAGATCTGATGCCTGCCGCGCTCGCCAATCTTCCCGTGAAGGGTGTTTCAGAGGTTGGGAAAATGGGTGTGGAGATAGGCGGTCATTTGAAAGATGGAGCCATGGGAATCTGGGGATTCATTTCAAAATTTATTAGATAACATCTGACTATTATTCAAGAGTGCAATAAAATCGGTGCTATGATGAGGGGCAATGCATCGCACGCGGTGTTTTCATAAAAAGTGCATATGACAAACAATAAACAGACTTGGGATGAATTTCGGACGATGATTGCGACTGAACTTGGTATTCAGAGCCTTCCGGCGGAAAAACAGGTAGAAATCATTGAAGAAATTGGTGAGGCTCTGATGGACAGAGTAATTCTTGCCGTGTGGAAAAAAGTCCCGCCGCAAGAACTAGCAAAGATGGCAGAAAAAGCCAAGCGTGAGGATGATGAAACTGGTTCCGACCCGCGTCGCGCGCTGGAATTCTTACAGCAATATGAACAGTACATTCCAAATTTTGCACAGTTTCTGGATAGCGAAATACGCGCAGGGCTTCAAGCGTATCGAGCATTCATGCTCGGTGCGGGCGCCACTCAAACTTCTTCGAAAAAAGCGGCCTAATGTGGGTCACGTCGTATGATTCGACTGTGGCCTCGAGGTGCAGAAAGTGCGACGGCAGCTCCGGAGATGAGTGCGCCTCTTCGCGAACTGAGTAATGTTCTGCAGAGGGGTCGCGGCGGGTCGCTCGCTGATGCGGCAAGAAATATTGAGAACCGAGCGAGGAATATTTCCAACGTGCAAGGCCCCGAAGCGGAGCAGCTATTGCGAGATAATAATTTGCTTCGATTGAGAGCTCTTCAGCAAGAGAATCGACTCAATCCGGGGCGTGCGGCGCACATTCAACAGGAAATAAGAGAGATAAATCAAGAAATGGCTGGGTTGACGGGAATCGCAGCGACGCCCGCGGGCTCACCCGCGATTGATAATGTCGCCGCAGGACATTCAGACCCGACCGTGCAAGCGCTTGGCGCTCAAATGTCTCGTATCGAAGCGATGCTTCGCGGAATGCCGGGCGGCGCAGTCGGAGGAACCGGGATGCACCCCATGTGGATGGCGCATCCGATGTGGTCTGTAGGGGGATACGGTGGCGCTCCTGGCGGCGGGAGGCCGTATCAACTAGGCGATATCGGGCCTGATGGCACGCCTATTGTTGCGGCTGGAAATGCGCTAAACGAGCAAAGAATTCGAGAGATATTTGCAGAAGAGCTGGCGAAACATAAGGCTGCGACCGATGCGCAATTGCAGGCGCAGAATGGAGATCCGAATATCAAACACATCAGTGAAGGGCTTCAGAAGATCGGAAAGGGTCGATGGTTCCGCGCTGCGTTAGTTGCGGCGGGCATAGCGGGAACAACCGCGATACTTACCGGTTCAGGCGGTTTTGCAGCACCTGTTGTGCCGTATCTCATGAACGCGTTGCTTGCGTGGGGTGCCTCCAGTACCGTTGCCACTGTAGGAACAGGCGCTGCGGTGGGCGCAGGTGTGTTCACGCCGCTTTGGGCAATGCGCGGAGTTGGACGCACGATCAAGGCTGATCGAGCTCTGCGAAGAGAATATGGTAACAACATATATGTCTCGGGGAAACTGCGTCAGATGTTATTTAAGGAACCGTTTAAGGGCGCACTTCTTGGCGGAGTCATTGGTGCGTTGCTTGGGTATCCGTATCCCGGGGGCAAGACGGGCGCGGAGTACGTTAAGGGGGGCGCACTAAACGTATGGAAAGATCCTTGGACCCTCTGGACTACGCCAAAGGGCTGGCTCTCGTGGTTATGGTCAAACATTCCGTGGCCAACCTCTTCTCCCGACTGTCTGCGCTGTTCACCTGGGATACACTTTTCAGCTCTTACTGAGCAACTTAATTTTATTTCTCCCGCCGTCGCTGCAGAAGCCGCGACAGCAGCCGCGCCAGCTTCTTCATGGCCGGTTTCTCTTGGTTCAGTCGGATTGGGAGCTGCAGGAGGCATGGCTCTCAATAGATTAACTACGCCGAAAGCTGCCGCGCTCGATGCCGGAGCAGAAGCAGTGAAATTTACGCCAGAGGCTGTCTGGAAAGATGCGAAGCTAACGCCTGCACAAAAAAATACGTTGACAGGATTCGCGAATACGATCATGCCCGGCGAAACGGACATGCGAAAGATAGTAGAAAAAGTCAGCAATCGCGACTTGGGTTCGGATCTGCTGCTCGCTATCTCAAGGTCCGGATGGTCTCCGCCCGAAATGGAACAAGCGATGATACCCCTGAGGAAACTGCGCAATCCACTTTGATATGCAGGGAAATCAATATTAACAGTTATACTTAACACATATGGACCCACAGCAATTAATGGCACAGGGGAGAGAGATGCTCGTGAAGGAGCTGAACCTTGCGCATTTGACGGAAGAGGAACAGGACCAGATACTCGACGGGCTCGGGGAGGTGTTGCTCCGCCGCGTACTTTTGAAGATGTTGGAACTAATGCCAGAGAGCGAGCGGGAGAATTTTGGTAAATTATTTGCCGCGCAAGACGCTGAAGGTATGCAAGCGGTCGTCGTAAAGTACATTCCGAACGCGAACGACGTCATCAAGGCAGAACTTCGCGCGGGAATCGACGAACATAAGCGATTGGTTGGAGAAGCCGTCGCGAGAGATGCAGCAAGCGCACCGACTCCATAAGAAACATGAACGGGCTTGATTCGCCCACAGGCGATAGGAACTCACACCCCGATCCCGTGATTAGACAACTGATTGAGCAGGCAAATAGGATTGAGGCGCTGGTGCAAGAGCGGATGTCGGGAATGGGGGGCATGAGTGCGATGTGGCAGTCTCCCGTAGCATTCCAGAGGGTTAATCAATTCGCGCCAGCAAGTGCGGCTTCACTGCGTGGACAATTGAATACACCGACGAGGCCGGAAAGCGCCCTCGCAGACATAGCGACCCTGAAACGCGTCGTTGGCGAACAACAGGCGTGGATAGATGCACAGCCGGTGAGAAAACACATTAAAGAAGGTTTAGAATTGTTGAAGAAAGAGCCAACCACGTGGGGGCGCATCTTGCAAAATACGCTTCTCGTCGCGAGCGGCATCACGTATACGGCGCTCGCTTCCAAACATCTAACGTCAGGGTTTTCGTTGGCGATGCTTACCGGCCTCGGCATCCCCGCGGCGATTGCGGCCTCTGCTATCGTTGCAGTACTTCCTGCACTTGCCATCACCGGTCTGAGGGCCAGACGAGCAATACGCGAGGCATCCGACCTTTTGAAACAAAAATATGGACAAGGAGGTAAAGACGTTATCGTCGAAGGAAAAGGCTGGCGGTTCCTTCGAATGACCGGACGTTCCGCCACAATAGATGTCGTCGTCGCGGCGCTCCTCGTTGGAGGTTTAATGGAAATGAAAATGCCATGGCTAGGGCCAGATACATCTCCGGCAGATGTGGTGAGGCAAACCGCAGAAACGGTTTGGAAAGGCGCAGGCAATGCAATAAGTACCTTGTGGGGGCTCATCATGCGCCGAACGCCATAGAACGGTCATACGTTAATGTATACTCTTTCTATGAACCCTCAACAGTTAATGACACAAGGGCGAGCGATGCTCATTGAAGAGTTGAACCTGATGCATCTGCCGGAACTTGAGCAAAATGAGATACTCGACCAGCTTGGGGAAGTATTGCTTCAAAGAGTGCTTCTCAAGTTGCTAGACATGCTGCCGGAGAATGAGCGAGACAATTTTGGAAAACTTTTCGCTTCGCAGGATGCGCAGGGTATGCAGGCGGTTGTCTCAAAATACGTGCCACATGTAGACGAAGTGATTAGAGCAGAACTTCGCGCAGGAATCGACGAACACAAACGGCTCGTCAATGAAGCCGCAGCAAAGGAAGAAACTGCGCAGGCCGCATAACGCAGCATGGACACGCTGCGCGCATCGGGAGCCGAGAAACAAAAAGCCATGGAAGTTGCCGCGCGAGCGGCGTTCGGAGAGCTCGAAGAAAAATTGGCGCAGCTCGGGAAAGTTTCCGAGGAGGATTTGTGGTCTTACGGTGTCCCCACTGGAGACAGTCGTGATGCGATTCGCAGGCTAGTTGCGATACGAGAAGTTGTTGCGAGACACAAACCGTTAGCCGAGAAACCAGAGCTTTTAGGCAGTGAAGCTGAAAAGTTTGTTCAGTGGTCTTCTACTTTTTCAAACGCTGTCAGTTATCTCAACTATTTGCTCGGGAAGCGAGACGATACTGATACATTTCAAGAAAAGCGTAAGGAAGAAAGCGCCAAGTGGACATCGGTAGTGGCAGCGCATCGAGATATCACAACTCTATTGAACTCTCTCGCGGAGCAGAAGCTGCAGAAATATTCGGCGGAGACGATACTGGGCCTTTCTCGCAATGCGGAGACGCTTGTCGAAGAAGCGAGAAACTCCAGCGAACAAAGGGACGGTGCTCTTAAGTCTTTGCAGGATATGTTGGGTGGACTTCGAAAAGACGCGCTTACCGCGCAATACGAACGGGAGCACGCAGACGATTTCCCACACATGTAAGAAATCGTTAGAACATCGGCTTTACGTCCTTCGGTTTTTCAGTTCTTTTGAGCTGCTCGACTTCCTCAATTAGTTTTTGAAGTGTTGATTCGATGCTCACAAGCGTTTCTTTCTGCTGTTCTTTGCGCCTCTCTTCTTCCGCGGCTTCTGCATTTTCTTCTTCGGTCATCTCCTCGACATCTTCTCCTATTCCCTCAACGTCTTCGCCTATCTCTTCGATGTCTTCCTGCAATTCATCAACGTCTTCCGAGATCTCCTCAACGTCCTCTTGAATTTCGCCCACGTCTTCCTGGATTTCTTCCACATCCTCCCGCACTTCCGCGATGCTTGCCGCTTGATAGTTAATCGTCATTTGGATGAAAATCGCGAGATAAATGGCTTCCAGCGAAACTATTGTCGTAAGCACAAGTAGCATGCGGTCGAGGTTGAGGATGTCGAACCATACCGCGAGGAAGCTTCCCGCAAACAGGATCGTATGGATGATGATGGAGGCGGGGGAGCCCACAAAGCGCGTAACGGTCAATGCCGTTTTTTGAATGTCTTTAAATTCGGACATCGCGCCGAGTATACCTTAAGAGAAATTAACTGTCCTGTCGGTTACGCACAGTTTTTCGTCTCAATTGTTTAGTTCATTGTAATACCTTAGTGGTGCCGGTCGGCACCACTAAGGTATATCGAAAGAATCTTCGCGCCTTGTCTGTCGAGACTATATAAAAAATGCTTTTGGCTCGCAGCGGGTACACAGAGAACATTGTTTGTTGTATCACGGGGTATGCAGCATAAATTGATATACTAAAGGGGTCATGGAAAAAAAAAGTGCAGAACTAGTCTCCGCATATTTAGTAGCCGGCGGAGCCGAGAAAATAACTGCGATAGAAGAATTTCTTCTCAATGCCGGTTTCGACACGAAGGGAAGTCCTGACGTGTACATCCGAGAGTATCTCAATTTTGGGATTGACGACGCGCGCGCTCTTCGCGACAGGGCGAACATGCGGGCCGTGCAGAGCTCGAGACGAGTATTTATCCTCATCGCGCCGAGTATGACCCACGATGCTCAAAATGCTCTCCTGAAAACGCTGGAGGAACCGCCCGCGGACTGTGTTTTCTTTTTTGTGGTTGCGGCGCCTGCGGCGTTATTGTCAACGCTGCGCTCGCGTGGAGAGATGCTTGTATTGGAAGGAAGTGCCGATGAACGGCTCATTGAGCCGGGAGCATTTCTCATTGCAACACCAGAGAGCAGGCTGGAAATGCTAAAACCGCTCTATGCGAAAACAGACGATGATGAACGCGATGTGCGTAAAGCCGTCCGATTTCTTCAAGACCTGGAATATGCTCTTGCCAATGAAAAAAGAGGGGAGGTTAAAGAGGGGCTCCACGCCGTCTATCGCGCCCGGAAGTATCTTATGGATAAAGGCGCTCTATTGAAGCCTCTTCTTGAACAAGTAGCTCTTCTTACACCGCAGGTATAGTCCACCCCGTGAGATAAGGTTTTAATTAGCCTTTAGCTCGGGACTTCTTCAGTAGCGGCATGTCCATCGCAATTATATTACGCAAATTATCTCATGGGGTATAATGGTTCGACAATGGCATACGATTTTAAGGTGTTAGAGGGAAAACTAGCAAAGGCGAAGGAATGGCTTGGGAGCGAATTTCGCACTCTGCGCACAGGCAGGGCCACGCCGGCAATTCTGGACGGTGTCTCCATATCTGCGTACGGCTCCATGATGCAATTGAAGCAACTCGCGACCATATCAATAGAAGACGCTCGCTCCCTTCGCGTGCAGGCGTTCGACCCTTCGACTATCAAGGATATCGAGCGGGGTATTACGAATGCGAATCTGGGGTTAGGCATCAGCTCTGACAATACCGGCGTGCGCGCCACGTTTCCCGAACTTACCGGCGAGCGCCGGGAGCAGTTGATTAAATTAGCGAAAGCGAAATTGGAGGATGCGCGTCAGACTGTTCGTATTGCGCGCGACGAGACGTGGAAGGACATTCAAGAACAGGAGAAAGCGGGCGGCATCAGCGAGGATGATAAATTTCGCCTCAAAGACGAGATGCAAAAGAAAGTCGACGCGATGAACGAAGAATTGGAAAAGGCGTTCGAACATAAGGAGAAGGAGATGAATAGCTAAGACATATGGCCACTCCAGAGGGAGAACAAAAGAATCCGCCGGTCCCTAAAGGGGACGAATACTGGAAGAACTATTCCGAGCTTGCGAAAAGAAAACGAGTGATGCCGCGGCTCGATGGAAGACTGGCGTATGATGTCATAAAGACCGTGCGCGAGATCGAATCTCGGTTGCTGATGTTCCCTGGTTTCGTCGGGATCGGTCCCAGGGGTTCTAGGTGGGATGGATATGCGCTGCCGACTTCCGACTACGATATCGTGGTTCTCATCGATTCGTCGGCGCCTAATTACAATCCGGCCGTTATGAAAGCGGCCGCATACGATATCCGTGATTCGTGGGCTCCTGAACAGGGGATACGCATACATTTCGATTTTGAGGACATGGCACGCATCGTTCACGACGATGATCTTACGCGCGTTGGCGTGGGACATTTGCAGACGCTGGCGGCTCTTGGTGGCGATGTCATCGGACCGAAATTGAAGGAGTATCGGAAAATAGCGCACGACAAATTAGAGAACCTGCCCACAGAGAGACGTGAGAAATTGCTCTCCAATGTCGCTGCCTTGCGTCTTGATCAGGAAGATACGCGTTCTACGAGGATCCATGAGCGCATCAATGGCCACGCGTTACAGACATATTCACCGGCACGAGCCCGAGCAGCCCGCACTCGGCTTTGGGAAAGGAAGATCTTCAAGACCTTTGGCATTCGCGATACATCTTTGCCCGAGAAACCGAAATCATGACAACAGCGCTTCTTGTCATCGGGATACTCGTGTTTCTTATCGTCGTCCATGAATTTGGGCACTTTGCGGCCGCAAAGATATTCAGAGTACGTGTTGAGGAATTCGGCGTCGGGTACCCGCCGCGTGCGTTTCTCATCGTAAAATTTGGGGATACTGAATATACGTTGAACTGGATTCCTTTTGGAGGATTCGTGCGGCTGTATGGCGAGAGCGAAGCGGCCCCGAAAGTTCGGGGGAGTTTTATCGGCTCTCCTCGGTATGTGCAAGCCCTCATTCTTGTTGCGGGAGTCCTGATGAACGCCGTCGCAGCATGGGTGCTTTTCGCAGGGGCGCTCTACGTCGGCATCCCGCACGCGGTTCCAAGCGATGCTAAGGCAGAGAATGTTCGACTCCTCGTGAGTACCGTCGTAGACGGTTCTCCTGCTGCTGCATCGGAAATTCGGCAAGGAGACGAAATAATGTCTATCACTGATGAAAAAGGGAAATCACCGGCATTAAATCCGGAAGCGGTAGTGGAATTTGTCGGAGGGCGCGGTGGCGAGGCGCTTGAAATAACGTATCTTCGCGGACTGGAAAAGAAGACTGTCATCGTACATCCGGCGCACGCAGTTCTTTCAAAGGAAGCGAATAGACCAGCTCTCGGGGTAGGGCTCGTCATGGTAACCAGCGATCCGGTTCCTGCATGGGAAGCGCTTAAACAATCGTTGCCGATAACAGCAGATAAATTGTGGTCGGTATTCCAAGGTCTTGGCGGGATGATCACGAATGCGTTCAGAGGGGCCTCTGTGTTGGAGGGGGTTGTTGGGCCTGTCGGGCTCGTTGGCGTGGTTGGGAACGCAGCGCAACATGGCTTCGGGAGCGTGCTTATTCTCGCCGGATTCATTTCGTTGAATCTAGCGGTCGTGAATTTGTTGCCGGTTCCGGCATTGGATGGAGGAAGGCTCGTGCTCCTAGGAGTTGAGGCTCTCATGCAGCGAAATGCCCCGAAGCTTGCAGTGCATTTGCTGAACACGCTTGGCGTCGGGCTCATCATCGTCTTGATGGTTGCGGTAACGTACAACGATATTGTGCGTCTGGTTGGGTAGGCTCTAACTTTTCGACCATACCTTACTTGTGCCGGTCGGCACACCTAAGGTATGCTCATGTTGAGGGGTGAGGTGTTGAAGGGCTCGAATTGCTCTATTGTGTGGATAGCGATAGTATGCACGGGATGCGCCAATCTGAACTTTTCACAAAGACAAGAAAACAAGCACCGAAAGACGAGGTATCGAAGAACGCGCAGCTCCTTATTCGTGCCGGATTCATCCATAAAGAAATGGCGGGGGCATACTCGCTTCTTCCTCTGGGACTTCGCGTTTTCAATAACATCGTGGGGGTCATCCGCGAAGAGATAAACGCCATCGGCGGGCAGGAGATAGTGCTTACGGCTCTTCAAAATCCTGCACATTGGAAAAAGAGCGGGCGATGGAGCGATGATGCCATCGATGTCTGGTTCAAAACAGCGTTAAAAGGCGGCGGAGAACTTGGACTCGCAACGACGCATGAAGAGCCCCTCACCGCGCTTATGAGCGAATATGTTTCTTCATACAAAGACCTGCCGAAATATGTGTATCAATTCCAGACAAAATTCCGCAACGAGCTCCGTGCAAAGAGCGGCATCATGCGCGTTCGCGAATTTGTGATGAAAGATTTGTATTCGTTCAGCAGGAACGAGAAAGAATTCCGCACATTCTATGAACAGTGCGCAAAAGCATATGAGAAGATTTTCCGGCGAGTAGGGATAGGAGATATAACGTATCGCACATTCGCCTCGGGCGGCTCATTCTCGAAATTTAGCGACGAGTATCAAATGCTCTGCGACGCAGGCGAGGATGTCATATACGTCAATAAAGCGAGGAAATTAGCCGTAAATAAGGAAGTGTACACGGACGATGTTCTTGCCGAACTCGGCATTGCAAAGGCGGACCTGACGGAAGAAAAGGCAATCGAGGTCGGGAATATTTTTCCGCTCGGGACTCGTTTTTCGGATGAACTTGGATTGAAATATAAAGATGAAGGAGGCAAAGCAATATCTGTTGTTATGGGCTCTTACGGCATTGGTCCGGGACGTTTGATGGGAGCAGTTGCGGAAGCGCTTTCTGACGAAAAAGGATTAGTGTGGCCAAAAGAGATAGCGCCGTTCAAGATACACTTGCTTTCGATCATCGGAAGCGATGAAACCATACGAGGCGAAGCGGACAAGCTCTACGAGCTGCTCAAGGAAAATGATATTGACGTGTTATACGACGACCGCGACGTCAGGGCCGGAGAGAAATTTGCAGACGCAGACCTTATCGGAATTCCGACACGATTGGTAATATCAGAAAAAACAGTATCAGCTGGCGGCGCCGAAATGAGCGGTCGAAAGAATGGCCCCGCGTCTCTTGTCTCTGATAGCGCAGTTATACAAAAAATCAAAGGAGAATAGGTGTATGGAACAAGGATTAAGGGCACGGCTGAGAGCCTGGCGAGAACGCGTCCTCGGACTTTTTTCCAACGATATAGGCATTGACCTCGGCACAGCAAATACGCTTGTGTACGTGAAAGGGCGCGGCATTGTTATCAACGAGCCTTCAATAGTTGCAGTCAATCAAAAGACCGGGCAGGTCGTCGCTGTAGGTCAGCAGGCAAAAGACATGCTGGGCCGTACGCCGGCGCATATCGCGGCAGTCCAGCCTGTTATAGACGGTGTCATCTCCGATTTTGAAATAACGTCAGAGATGCTTTCATATCTCATCAATAAAGCACAGGAAGGGCACACGAAACTGCTCGGTCCCCGCGTGGTGGTAGGTGTTCCATCTGGAATTACATCGGTGGAAGTGCGGGCTGTGCGGGACGCGGCGAAGGCAGCCGGCGCGCGCGAAGTGCACGTTGTTGAGGAACCGCTTGCGGCGGCAATCGGCATCGAGCTTCCCATTCACGCCGCACGGGGGAGCATGATAGTGGACATTGGCGGGGGTACAACTGATATTGGGGTCATTTCACTAGGAGGTCTCGTCACGGCTCGAAATGTGCGCATTGCAGGCGACAAATTCAATTCCGATATTACGACGCACGTTCGTAATGAATCAAAGATACTTATCGGAGCGAAGACCGCTGAAGAAGTGAAGATAGCCGTTGCGTCTGTGAATAGAAGCGGAACCGCGCTCGAGATCGTTGCTCGCGGGCGCGATCTCGCGACAGGGCTTCCTCGGGAGATAATCATCACGGACGAAGATATACGGAACGCGATCGGGCATTCTATTGACGAACTGGTCGAGGCGATAAAAGAGGTTCTTGAATTGACTCCGCCAGAATTGATAGCGGATGTTATGCAAAAGGGCATCTATCTTGCTGGCGGCGGCGCACTCATCCGCGGACTTCCTGAATTCCTGTCTGCTGCGCTCGGCGTTCCGGTCATTGTCGCCCCTGATCCTCTGACGGCTGTCGTGCGGGGAACAGGCATCGTACTCGATGACATTGATGCGTATAGGGAAGCGCTCCTCAAAACTGATGATGAACTTGTACCAACGGAATAAGTTTAAGATCCGCGCGACGACCAGTAATCCCCGGCAAGGCCTTCTTGTTGCAACATTCCTTATTCTTGTTGTTATCGGTGCCGATGTATTTATGGATGGAGCGATCCGCTCCCGTATTCGCCCGATGCTCGTGCCAGTTGCAAGTTTTGGAAGAAGCGCTGTTGCAGCCGTAGCTGGGCAGGATTTCTGGTCGTCCAGGCAGGCGCTTCTTAATGAGAATGAGAGTCTGCGCGAGCGCATCGAGAAAATGGAGGCGCAGAATGCGGGTTTTGAGGCGCTCCGCGATGACTACGAGGCGCTGCAAAAAATGATGGCGGTCACCGATGAGGAGGGAGAAAAAGGGCTCATCGCACCTATCGCTTCATCGTTTCGCGCATCACCCTACGGGACATTCATAATCGGTGCGGGTTTTACAAAAGGTGTGCGTGAGGGCGATATTGTTCTATCCGAAGGCGGGTTTGTTCTGGGCGCCGTGAGTGAAGTGAACGCAAAGAGTTCGCTGGTGCGCATGGTATTTGCTCCAGGACAAAAAACTGAAGTCGTTTCCGGTTCTACTGGTTTTACCATTTCCGGTCGCGGAGGCGGGAACGCAAGCGCGGAAGTTCCTCGTGAAGCCGCGCTTGCAGAGGGTGCGCCAGTACGTGCATCGATATATGAGGGCCGGCCCATCGGAATAATCGGGAACATAGAATCTGCGTCGTCGAGCGCATACGCGGAAATTCATGTTGTTTTTCCAATAAATTTAAATACCGTGCGATACGTATATATCGTGCCTGGAAATGAGTAATATGCGGCTTCTGTTAGCTATCCTCGGCATCGTCTTCGTTTTTATCGCGCCGCCGTGGCTTACGGCGATGTGCATCCTAGCCCTTTCACTGCGTTGGCGAGCGTGGGAAGTTCTGCTTATTGGCGCATGTGCAGACATCCTGTGGTTCCCGGGCACTTTTTCGTATGGAATCCCGGTTGTTACGCTTTTTTCTCTCGTTGTGTTGATAATTCTTGAGCCACTGCGAAATGAACTGCTTGTCGACAGGAGGATGATTTAGTTGTATCGAATTCTGCTCACTCGACGTGATCCCGGTAGTGCGTATTATTTGTGCATGTGGCCGCTTCAGAGGCGAATACAAGTGCAGGAGATAGACCCTGACGAGATATTTCTCGATTCTTCGAACCTTCCGCGTTTAGACGAAGCGCAATTCGAAGGTCGCGTCGAGTTTCCAGTGACGCACATGGCGCTCATGGGCGTCGGGCTCGTATTCGGCCTGGGGGCGATTGTATTTCTTGGCCGAGCGTTCGATCTACAGATCCTGAATGGTTCTGAGTATGCAGACATATCACGTGATAACCGCCTTGAGCGTTCCATAATCTTCGCAGAGCGCGGCATTATGCATGATAGGAGAGGGGTACCCGTAGCCTGGAACGAAGCGCCAGTGGACGATTCGCACATCACTGTTGCAACGACGTCTGCGTACGTCGCCACGACAACTCCGTTCGCGTTCCGCACATATATTGCTTCCCCCGGATTTTCGCACCTTGTCGGCTTTGTTCGATATCCGAAGCAGGACACGTCCGGAGCGTGGTGGCGCGAAGATCATGTCGGGGTCTCTGGCCTCGAGCTTCTCCTCGATGGCGAGTTGCACGGGCAAAACGGCAGCCAGATGATAGAAACTGATGCGCGTGGCAATCTTCAGCGGGAACATATTGTCATTCCAGCGAGGAAAGGGCAGGACGTCACTATTTCAATAGATGCCGATGTGCAGGCAAAATTGTACGAACTGCTTTCAGCGCACGCTGCAAACAATAATTTTCAAGGAGGAGCATCTGTCATCATGGACGTGAAGACCGGCGAACTTCTAGCGCTCACTAGTTTTCCAGAATATGACCACGCGGCATTTTCCGCGGGAGATACAGACGCGATACGACGCGCGAATCTCGACAAACGCGTTCCGCTTTTGAATCGCGCGGTCGCAGGATTGTATACGCCGGGCTCGATAGTGAAGCCCATCCTTGCAGCGGGGGCGCTTCAAGAAAAGCTTATTGACCCGGAAAAGGAGATACTTTCGACGGGTCAGCTCGTTGTGCCGAATCCCTATGATGCGTCGGATCCGACTATTTATCGAGACTGGAAAGCTCACGGATACGTAGACATGCGCCGCGCCATTGCAGTCTCGTCCGACGTGTACTTCTACACCATTGGCGGCGGTTTTGGAGATCAGAAGGGGCTCGGCATCGCCCTCATTGATACATATGCGCGTGCGTTCGGCCTTGGCGCCGCAACCGGCATTCCGCTCATCGGCGAAGCGGCGGGTGTTATCCCGACACCCGAATGGAAAAAAGAGATATTTGGTGAGCATGATCCGTGGCGACTTGGCGATACGTATATAACCGCGATCGGTCAATTCGGATTTCAAATCACACCTATTCAAGCGGTTCGATACACGGCTGCTATCGCGAACGGCGGCAATCTCGTAACGCCTAAAGTAGTGATGGGGGGAAAGGTGGAGTCATCGTCCGTCGGTATTTCAGATGACAAGTTGGGAATTATTCGTGAAGGCATGAGAGCCGCTGTCTCATCCGATGCAGAAAGTCGGACCGCACGCGCGCTTGATATGCCGGGTTTTGCCATCTCGGGCAAGACGGGCACAGCAGAAGTCGGCGAGCGAAATCAGTTCATGAACTCGTGGTCGATAGGGTATTGGCCGTCGGACAATCCGCGATTTGCATTTGCCACTGTTCTCGAGCGTGCCCCAGCGGGAACGCTTTCCGGCGCGGCTCCCGGTATGCGGCCTTTTTTTGAATGGCTCGCGGCGAATAAACCGGAATACGTGAGCGCCAATTGAACTCTCTTTGTTAGGCAAGAGCATGTGATACTGCCTTTTCCCCACTCCGCACCTCTACCCTTGGCAAATGTCATATGCCCTGTACAATACGCAGGCTATGAATCCGAGAGAGGACGAAAACACATACTTGTCGCAAGAAAAGTTTGACGAATTGACGGAAGAATTGGAGCACCTGAAAACGGTGCGCCGACGCGAGATAGCCGAACAGCTTGAATACGCACGCTCGCTTGGCGACCTATCCGAGAACGCAGAATATGAGGAAGCCCGGAATTTACAGGCTGCGACAGAAGACCGCATCCGGGTCATTGAAGAGCAGCTCTCCCATGCGCGCATCATCGAGCACGCAAAAGGGAAGGGGAACACCGTCAGCCTCGGGACCACCGTCAGCATTCAAAAACAGGGCGATAAAGACGACCATATCTATGAGATAGTCGGTTCCGCTGAAGCAAACATGCAGGAGCGAAAAATATCGCACCTGTCGCCGCTCGGCTCTGCACTCATGGGCAAAAAGAAAGGTGATGTGTTCACGTTCGAAACCCCCAAAGGAGCTCAAAAGTACAAGATAGTCAGCATTAAATAGGAGCAAGAAGGGTTATCCACTGGGCGCGCTCAGGAGAGCGCGTTACGATGAAATGACTTAGTCTTAATCAATTCGTGCGTATGACATGGAAATATGGCAGTGCAGGTTCGTACTTTCCCGTAGTTGGGCGGGTTTTTATCGGGTTTCTCTTTTTGGCAGGTGCGTTTAAGTTTATGGATATGGCGGGAATCGCCGTGTACATCGGTTCGGTCGGGCTTCCGATGCCGACGTTACTCGCGTGGGTCTCGACAGTGGCGGAAGTTGGAGGTGCGCTTATGCTTATCACTGGCTTTCACGCGAGAACAGCAGCGCTGGGGCTTGTGGTGTATACAGCACTTGCGACCGTCTTCTTTCACAATAATCTTGCCGACCAAATGCAATTCACGATGGCGCTCAAAAATATCGCCATTATTGGAGGACTTCTCTACATCGCAAAATTCGGTTCGGGAATGATGTCGGTGAAGGTCAACAAGGATTGCGGATGTTGTGATGACGGAAGTTGCGTGTGCGGCGCAGATCAAAAGAAAGCAATATAGGCGGATGCAGTGGTCCTCCCGGCAGGAATCGAACCTGCATTAGTCATGCATTATCTTCCGCTGAAGATATGCGCGACCCCGCCTCGTCCGCCCAAGGCGGACTCCGGCCTTGCGAAGCTGCGCACGCTCGCTTCTCACCCCTCGGAATGGACAATCCTACCTGCCCGTTCGCTGCTTATATCTGTGCTCCCAGTAGGAATCGAACCTACATTACAAGCTTCGGAAGCTTGCGTTCTATCCGTTGAACTATGGGAGCAGCGACTTCGGGTCCATTGAACGACGGGAGGTATGTGGACCTACGGGGAGTCGGACCCCGACCTCGTCCATGCCATGGACGCGTTCTACCGCTGAACTATAGGCCCCATGTGAAGGACGTGAGAAAGAATATACTACTGGCGCGAGAGCGTCCAACTAATCTTCGAGCGGGCACGTGTTTCTGACTATCGCCAAAAAAATGAGTGTACTTACGACAAAAAAAGGAGCGAAACTAAGCAATGTGTCACTCGCTGAATGTGATGCGAGATCAAGGCGTCGAAAATAAATGACATTGCCGAGCACCCAAACGATAGTGATGAGCCATGCCTGCCACGTAATCGGTTTCCAGCACCATCCGTTGAAGGTCTTTCTAAACCAGTGTTGGTTCATATTTTTCGGGCTGTCGAGAATCGAACTCGAGCCACATGACCCCCAGCCATGCGTACTGCCACTATACTACAGCCCGGCAAAAAGGCAGGCCTCCAGTCCATCGTCGGGCCGTCTGGTGAGGATGTGGCGACGCACATTCGGAGAAATTCTTTTGTCGGGCCGCCGGGAATCGAACCCGGTCTTTACGAACCCGAATCGTACGTACTACCGGTATACTACGGCCCGGTAAAAGAATTTCTCACCAACTCGTTCATGCTACCTTATTTACGGCCCGACGATGGACTTGAATGCTGGCCTACAACATACCGTGATTCGTACGGTCTGTTGTTGGAGAATCGTAACAGAATCTGTGAATATCTGCACTTCAGAAAGTGCGTGTGGTCACGGATAATTTCTTGCTAGAAATTTCCGCGACCCCGGCTTGGCCCGTCGGCCTCCGCCTTGCACATGCTGCGCTTCGCTCGCTACAGTGGTCAGGAATATTTTCCTTGTCGACACAAGGAAAATTTCACGACCCTGGCTCGCGGTTTCGTTTGCTAACGAAACATCGCTCCGCCTTGCACAAGCTACGCTTCGCTCGCTTGTGCACCCTTCAGGATTTGAACCTGAGACCTTTCGAATGTGAATCGAACGCTCTAACCAGCTGAGCTAAGGGTGCGTTACGGGATTATAAAGGCTAGCGAGTGGTATTGCGAGACACAGGTAAGCAGGAGTTGGTAGTCTCGTCTATTACCATACCACCACACCAGGTTTCCTCGATCCGACTGGTGTGGTGCGACCAATTTTTTTTCCGGTATCCGGCTTAGAAAAATGGAAGTGCCCGTGTGGTAGTATGACAAAGGTTCCTCGAAGCGAGCTCCTAGGTATTGAACCTGTGTTTGTTCCTCGGCTCGGAAATGCAAAAGTGCTCTTTTGCATTTCACTCGCAACGCTCGCAAATAAATCTACATGGAGACGAAATATATCTTAGTGCCATTCGCAGCTGCTTTTGGTCTTTTTATGGTGGCGTGGCTTTTTGCTTCAATGATAGGGGTACCGTCTCCGGGCCATGCGATAACAAATTTTGATGAATGTGCAGCGGCAGGGAATTCGATAATGGAATCGTATCCAAGGCAATGCTCTGCAAACGGACAAACGTTCGTCGAAGAAATTTCGTCAGGAATGCCTGTACCAGGCGCTGTGGTGTTTAACAGCTGTGCTGTTGCAGGTTGCAGCGGTCAGCTCTGCGTCTCTGCCGTCGAAGCGGAAAATATAATGACAACGTGCGAGCATCGCCCGGAATATATTTGTTATCGCGATGCATCATGTGAGCCGCAGCAAAACGGCGAGTGCGGATGGACAGAGACGTTGGAGCTGAAACAGTGCCTTACGAACCCGCCACCCGAGGAGCCTATTGATGTCGAGATGATCTAGTCGCGGCATAAGAAACTTTTTGCTACCATTGTCCCGCACGGGCCTATATACAGGAGCCATATAGACCCTTCGTTCGAAAAGAATGTAAGCGAGCTTCCGCTCTTTTCTCATTGGGGCCTATAGTAAAGTGGCATTACGCAGCATTCGCATTGCTGAGGCAGGGGTCCGATTCCCCTTAGGTCCACCAAAATTGATTTGCCGAAGAAGTTGCCTCGGGGCTTCGCCCCTCGGCATTGGTTTCCGCCAAGAAATTCCAGGGGGTTTTGAATTCCGCCAAAAGCATTCCCGCCGGTTCGAGCCAATGATTGCCTTTTCGTTCAAAATCACTCAATTTCTCCTCAATCGTTTTCTTTTCCGCCATTAAAATATTTTTATTTTCTTGATACTCGGCAAGCTCCAACGCCTCTGCTAAATATGCGTCTGTTAGTCGCTCCAATCGTATTTTAATGGCGGAAATATTATCGCGGAGATTTTGAGCGAAAAGGTCTGACGAGTGGCGGGATTCCGATTGCTCGCTTTCAAGGCGAGCAAGATATTTTTCCCGCCATTCGTCGGGCAAAGAAACTTTTTGACAAAGATTTTTCACTTGCTCGGTTAGCACTTCTTCCCGCAAAAAGCGATTTTCAGTACATTCAATAGTTTTGCTCTTGTGGGTGCAACGATAGTAAATAAATTTCAAACCACTTTTCTTTATATGTCGCTCGGCGGTTATGGCGTAGCCACATACCCCACAAGTAGCAAAGCCTAAAAACTGAAAATTCTTTGGTCCTCGCTTTTTGCGGGGTTTACCATTCGCTATACGCGCCTCTTGGATTTGGTCAAAAAGTTTCTTTGAAATCATTGGCTTATGCGATCCGGCATGCACCTCGCCACGATATTGAAAATGTCCGTAGTAAAAAGGATTAGTCAAAATATGCTCAACCGAGGCAAGAGCGAGGTGCTTGCCGGTCTTGCCAACCAAGCCGACAGAAAACATTTTGCGCTGAATACCAGTGAGCGTAAATTGTCCCGTAGCAAAAGCCCCTAAACACTCCTTTACTTTGCCAAAAGTTTTTCTATCAGGTTCAATCGTCCGAAGTCGTGGCTCGTTGAAATATCCGAGAGGGGCTTTTGCCGAAAGTTCACCACGACGTATTTTTTGCCGAATACCGCGCAAAATGTTTTCTCTTAAATTGTCGGTGTAATATTTTGCTTGTCCGAAAGCGACACTCAACATAAATTTTCCTTGG
>VMGC01000001.1 GCA_007376385.1 Parcubacteria group bacterium Gr01-1014_8
CTCGTACAGCCACAACCATCCTTTCGTGCCTCTGAATATGTTGAATTGCCTCATTCTCCCCTAGTTAGAGGAGTGCCAAATGTATCTGAACTTATTCAGATATCAGGCTCAAATGGAAATTAATTCACGACCACGCTCTTTGGCATCCGCGCGGCGAAGCACCCGGCGATAAACGCGAGCAACCACGCTATATAGAAGAGGGCGGTGATAGCCGGCAAGGCCAAGGTCTCTGCAGGTTGCCCGACAACTGCCGATAATGTCATAAGGCTTTTGAACGCAAACCATACAAGGATGATAGTGAACAGAATAATGCCTATGGTTCGGCCTGTTTTGAATGTCGGCTCGATGTGACGAGACTTCAGAAACTTTGACGCGACGAAATACGTTGCAGCAACGCTTACACCGAGCATGAGAAGCACACTCGCGTAAACTTTTCCTAATCCAAACGTGGAAAGTGCGGAAATAAGCCCTGCCGCTGTAAATAGGATTCCTATACTTACGATGCCTTTCCTGATGTAGCGCGTGTTTGTCGGCATAACGGTCAGTATAACTGGCGCGCGTGAGCGTCTGTACAGTTGTGTGGACAGATTCTTCTCATGTTTCGAGCCATCGTTCTGTCATTTCCACCCATCCACACAAAAAGCGCCCTCCTTCCCCGCTCTATAGCCTACAATAGAAGAAATCTTGCATGCAGCCCCTCCCCGACGAATCGTTCGACAAGCCAGCCCTGATGTTCACGGCCAAATTCGTTTTGGGCGTCGCACTTTTAGTGAGCGTCGCGCACTGGGGTACCGCGTTCGGAGCGGAAGCAGTCATTGCCGTCGCGTTTCGGGAAGTGCCGGATATCGAGCAGCAAATAGAGGAGGTGAAAGTATTGCGTGAGCTTCGTTCGTACGGCGAAGTGCGCCTCTTGGAGAAAATGGAGGAATACAAGAGCACGCTTGCCTCCCGCGTCATCGGCAGCACATCCATTGATTCGCTGGTATCGGATGGCAAGTTTATCGGTGCGGACCTCTCTGCAATGAAATTGTATTTATTCGAGGACGGACACGCGATAGCAGAGTACGACATCCAGTCAAAAGGAAAACGTGGAAGCCGTTGGGAAACGCCGACCGGCCTCTATGAAATTCAGACAAAAGAAGAAGACCATTTTTCATCTATCGGCGAAGTACATATGCCAAAAGCGATGCAGTTCTTCGGAAATTTTTTCATCCACGGCTGGCCATTCTATCCTGACGGCACTCCTGTCTCGGAAGGATATTCAGGGGGCTGCATCCGACTTTTGACTGACGACGCTACAGAGGTATTTGAATTCGCTGAGTACAGAACGCCGATTTTCGTGTGGGAAGATGATTCATCCGTAAACGCAGAGGGGAGCGCATCATCAACTGCTATTTCACTCGGCGAAAAGGCTCTACCGAAAGTTTCCGCGAATGCATTCCTCGTTGCAGATATTAAAACCGGCGAAGTATACGCAGAACACAACGCGGACACAGTTCTGCCGATTGCATCCATATCAAAATTGATGACGGCGCTCGTTGCGAATGAAACAATTCATTACGACAGAAAATTGGCCGTGACAGCAGACGATAGAAAACAAACGGAGGGGACGCCCGGCTCCATCCTATCCGGCGATGAATTCACCGTCGGCGATCTGATTTACGCGCTTCTCATGGAATCGAACAACTCTGTCGCCTACGCGCTTGCGAGATATAATGGTGCGAACAATTTCTTAGATTTGATGAATGAAAAAGCGCGCGCGATAGGAATGACGCAAACGAATTTCGACGACCCGTCCGGCATCTCCACAAATAATCGCGCAACAGTCAACGACTTGTTCGTCCTCACCAGATACATCTTCAACAGCCAATCTTTCATTCTGAATGTCAGCAAGGAGAAAGGAAAAACAATTCTCGCCGAAAGTGGACGAAAATATTCGCTTGGTAATTTCAATGTGTTCGCAGATAATCCTAAATTTCTAGGCGGAAAGACCGGCTACACCGATGCGGCCCGCGAAACAATGACAACGGTGTGGGATGTATCCGTGGATGGCCAACCAGCGACCGTCGCCATCATCGTCCTTGGTTCGAGCGATAGAAAAAAAGATGTGGAAAAATTGCTCGCGTGGTTTAAAGCATCCGCAACAACCGAGTGAAAAATCACTGCGCGGAGACGTCAATCGTTATGTCGTACGGAACGGATGTTTGCCCGACTGTGACAGGACACGCAAAGCCCGCGCTAAAGAGATTGCAGTATTTTACTCCGCCATCATCCACGATAACGCTATAAGAACCCGCGGGGACCGTAATGGAATATGCCCCGTCGGAGCCCGAAACCGTACTCGCAATCGGAGACGAGTACTGATTCGCCTGATACTGTCCAAACGTCACCGGCGAATAAATATAAACCGTACGCACAACAGGCGTCATCATGCAATTTCCTCCCGCCCCCGGCATGCAATTCCCGGTGCGCTTCGTGACTGTGCCATACAATTTCGGATTCGAGCTGGTGGGACCCATGGCCGTTATCGTCACGGTGCCGACGACAGTAGGCTCGATCCATACCGGCGGAGGAGGCGGGCAATTGCCGTCCTCGGGACAAGCATATGCGTACCTCAATAGTTTCGCCGTGTAGATTCCGGCAGTCTAATATGAATGGAGTGTATACATCAAGGCGGCCTTTCCTCCTGTGCAATTGTAGTCCTCCGGTATGCATGAGTATCCGTCGCGAGTCATCTTCTCGGTCGTCCCATCGCCGAAATCAACATAATAGGCGTTCACCGACTCCGAAAACGAGAGAGGCGAGCGGAATATCACGCTAAGTGGCACGGCGCCTGAGAGCGGGCTCGCGCTCAGATTCACGCTCCCGGTTTCAGGACGGCGCGATTACCTCAAGTACAGAGAACAGGCACGAGCGATGATCGATGAACGGGTGAATTATTGGAATCAGTTCTACGATTTTCGATTCGGCCGGATTGCAATAAAGCATACGCGACGCACCTGGGGAAGCTGCTCTCGGAAGGGGAATTTGAACTTTTCATACTCTTTGCTCTTTTTACCCAAGCCTCTTGCGGATTACATTGTCGTGCATGATATTGTGTCATTTAATTGAGCAAAATCACAAGGCAAGCTTTTGGGAACTTGTCGCCAAAACGCTGCCAAATCATCAAGAGTTGAGACGCGAATTACGCAGGTATCTCCCGAGCAATTAGTTTTCTACTTCCGTTATATTCCCAAGAGCTTACTGAACGTTACGATAACCGCTGCGAGGAAACTAATTGGATTAAGACTTGATTGCGGCGGAGGCGGTGGAGGGTTTTCAGGAGGCGGTGGAGGAGGAGATTCACCTTGTGGTGGTGGAGGAGCAGACCCATCTCCCGGAGGCATTCCCTCGCCGGGCATGCCGCTTGGAGGCGGACCTTGGAATTGGCCTTCATACATACCTGGAGGAGGCATCATATGTTCACCCGGCACTCCTTGTCCTCCCATATATTCACCTGGCGGCATTTCTGGATTGCCTTGCATGTACTTTTCCTGCATCTCGTTATATTTCTGCATGTTCATTTCGTATACACGACGCTCTTCTTCGCTCGCTCCGGGTCCCGGTGGTTGCGGCATCATCCTCTGGCCTTCTGGCCCACCTGGCCCCGTGCCCCAGAATCCTTGCTCTACGTGCATTCCGCATGATTCCGGATTCTCGCGGCATTCTTCCTGCATTTTTTTGCACTCTTCATCGGAGGAGCACAGGCGCTGTCCCGGAGGTATTTCAAATCCCCGCCGCTCTATTGCTCTATCCTGGCCAAAATCGCGGCACAAATCGGGATGTTCTTTACACACAGCCTCGCATTCCTCTCGCGATCTGCATCCGCCGGGGCCGCCCTGGCCGGGCACGCCCATCCCAGCTCGACCCTCAAAACCACCCGGCGGAAACGGTCCACCTTCCGGCCCACGCATCATCCCGTGCTCTTTTGCGAACTCCATGCACGTTTCCCGATTATCGGGATTCTCGCAGAACGTTCGACATTCTTCCCCCTTGCATCCGCCTGGACCCCCCATGTTCATAAATCCGCGGCTTCTTTCCGCATCTTCTTTGGACATAAATCCATTTTCGACGGCGAACGCCACGCATTCCTCGTGGTGAGACTCATCTTCGCAGTACGTTCTACATTCTTCGCCCTTACATCCTCCGGGACCTGATTTTCCCATAAAGTTCTTGGCGCGCTCCGCTTCCTCGGCAGTCATAAACCCGTTCTCGACGGCAAATGCTATACACTCCTCTTGATGCGTCGGCTCTTCGCAGTATGTTCTGCATGCCTCGCCAATGCATCCTCCCGGCCCGGGCTTTCCGGCAAATTTCTTCGCATGCTCGAATTCCTCATCTGACATCATGCCGTTTTCGTGAGCGAATGCGATGCACTCTTCCATGTGGCCCGGTTTATCGCAGTATGTTTTACATGCCTGACCCACACAACCTCCGGGGCCAGATTTGCCCGCGAATTTCTTCGCGCGTTCGGCTTCATCAGCACTCATGAATCCGTTTTCGACCGCGAATTGTATGCACTCTTCGGCATGAGCGGGATCCTCGCAGTAGCGTTTGCACTCCTCTCCGCGGCATCCGCCCGGTCCGGGCTTATTGCCCATTTTTCGCGCTCGCTCCGCGTCTTCTTTTGATATGAATCCGTTCTCTTCGGCAAACGTGATGCACTCTTCGGCATGAGCGGGATCCTCGCAATACGTTTTACATTCGATACCGCGACATCCTCCCGGTCCCGGCTTGCCCGCAAGTTTGATGGCTCGCTCGGCGTCCTCTTCGTCTATGAGTCCGTTTTCTCTCGCGAAGGCTATGCATTCCTCTACGTGTTCCTCCGCTTCGCAATAGGTTTTGCACTCGCTTGGCCCGATGCACCCTCCAGGCCCAGGCTTATCTCCGAGCTTACGCGCGATTTCGATATCCTCTTCGCTCATCAATCCGTGCTCTTCCGCGAAAAGAAAACACGCCTCGCGATTTTCAGGAACCTCGCAGAACGCTTGGCATGCACTCTTTGATTCGCAATTACCTAATTCTTCGATGGGGAAGGTTATAGTATCTTCCTGCGCGAATGTTACCGCCGCAATCCCAAGAATTATCAACGGGAGGGCGACAAAGAGAATTTTCTTCGACATATCAGTCGAAAGGATTCAGCTTCACATCCTCGTACGGATTTGTTTTAACGTTTTCAAGCGGATTCGTTTCCACTTCGGCGTATGGATTCACCGCCGCTTGCGCCTCTTCCGTGTCATGAGCTTTCAGAGCGCCTTCCCATCCGACATCGTAGCCGAAGTAGTATCCTGCTGCGCCTCCGAGGAGCGCTCCGACGACGAGTCCGGCGAGCGGGGCGACAAAGTTTGCGTGTAGTTGCATAAAAAATATTGTAGCTTGTAAGTTGCCGTTAAGTATATACGTATTTCAATGGTTTTTTACGGACCCTGTGCATGGTGCAGGGCGTATCCCCTTGAGGCATGATGTCGCGATACAATAAGGACATGAATGGCCGGGCGTTTGGCATCAGGGGTAAGCGGGTAAACGTAAGCGGTGTCAGGTAAACGGTAAACGAGTAAACGGGGTAAACGAACGGTGAGCGAACGGTGTCAGGTACCGTTTTCCTGGATGTGTATGGGACACAGCTGTTACCCTACTGCCCCAGCAATTGGAGGATCGCTTTGAGTGCGGATTCGAGTGCGGTGAGGGCGGAGGCGAGTTGGGAATTCTTCGTGGCGGAGGCGGTGCCGCTGGTGACCGTGAACAGAAGCTCGGCGCTCGCAATTTCGGTATAGCTTGAGTTCAAGAGCCGCACCCAGAGTTTGTGGTTCCCCGGTGGGAGCGATGTGGGAAGCGTATAGGTATATGCTCCCGATGTCGCAAGGCCGGTCGCAAATGCATGCGATCCGCCGCTCTCCCAACGTATCCAGAGTGCGACTACGGCGCCGCTTGGAGCGTTTGCGCTTGTCCATGCGATGTTCAGCGTACCTCCGACTGCAACGCTCGTGCCTGTCTGCGGAGAGGTGATGGTGACGGTGGGCCCTGCAGTCGTACCGCTCGTGACCGTGATCGTTGCGGTGGCGCGGGTGGTTCCGTCAAGGACAAATTTTGCGGTATATGTTCCAGCGGTTGAGTAGATATGGTACTTTCCACCTCGACAATCGGTCAAATTAGAGCAATTCCCACTATCAACCTTTGTAGTTGAGCCATCACCAAAATCAAGAGTGCCGTTGAAGATGGAAGCTGGGCCAAACACGTAGACTAGCGCGTTTAGTGGTGCTATGCCCGATGAGGGAGTTGCAGTGACAGTATAATTTTCCGTGCCAGTGCTCGTCGTACAGTTCGCATACTGATAGTTCGCGTCTCCTGAGAAAGTACCGTTAGTGCACGTTCGAGATTGCGATATTGATGAGCAGTTGGCATGCGTGCGAGATGAGTAGAAGGGGTGCGACAGGCCGTGTGGTTTCGTGATGCCGTCGAGTGTGCAGGAAGCTGCGCCTGGAGCACTTGGTACCCATGTACCGTTTTGACAGATGCCGGGGATGCAGTATGCGGTTCCTGTCGGCATTGGAATACAGGAATGATGAGATCCATGGGGGTAGGTTTGACCGTTTGCGATGCATGAGTTGTTCGTATCGGTGGTACTTGCAGCTTGCACGATGCAACGTTCGTATTGGTAGCTTCCGGATAGAGTGCCGTTCGTGCACATGCGGCTTTCCGAGAGACACTGCTGGCCGCTTGATGCTGTTGCGGATTGGTAGGCGGTGATGGACTCGCCGTCTTTGACTTCTTTGTTGTTGAACCAGCAGGAGGCATTGGTGGTTGTTTGCGGAGTGACTGTGACAGTCGTATTGCACGTTGCGGCGCCTCCTTGTCCCCAGAAGGCGCCAGTATAAGTGGTGGTCTGCAGCGGAGAGATTGTTCGCGATCCGGAAGTATCCACCGACCCAATCGAGATAATAAGTCCCTGTGTCGCATTTGTGCTTGACCAGGTGAGCGTCGATGATTGACCGAGGGTGATCGACGAGGGGTTGGCGTTCAGGGTGCACGTGGGAGCTGGGGGAGGATTTGTGGGGGGCGGAGGTGGCGTAGTCGCGCCGCATGCCTGTTTGATCGCGGCTCTCGTCAAGGGGCCGACTCTGCCGGTTGTGGGGACGTCGTAGTCGCTTTGGAACTGCGTGACGTAGTTCTTGGTTTTGTTCCCGAAGAAGCCGGACATCCAGAGGCCGAGCGGGTTATGGAAGTAGTCCATGAGGAAGTGCTGGAGCTGTGAGACCTGGTCGCCTGTTACGTGGCGGGCGCAGTCGCTATCCGCAATGTTCTCATCGCAGCTGCCATACCACATGTCTTGCGTGAGGGTGGGGCAAAATGGTGTGCCTCCCGTCTGCGCCGAGGCTACGGTTGGGAGGGAGGCGAGGGTGGGGACTAGGAGAGCGACGAGACCTAAGGAGATAAATAGCTTGCGCATGGGAGCCATGTTAGCGGATGCATGTACATGATGACATGCGGTCGCTCTGCCAGTTGACGGATGAGGCCGTGGTGTGGATAGATATTCTCGGCATTATCTACCGATATGCATCTTTCCTATCTCTAATATGTCGTACCAAAACAACATCATTTTTATGATCAAAAAGAATTCGATAGTCACCGACACGTTTTCGATATCCTTGAAACGGTGGTTTCAATTTCTTAATGCCTCTCTTTTGCAGCGGAAATTCCAAGAGTTCGCGCAAGCCTTCAGAAATACGATTGCGCATCGCTTGTGACAAGCGTAAGAAATCATCCTGGGCTCGCTTATACAATATGACTTTAGAAGCCATGTCGCTTTAGGAATTTCTCGAGTTCTACACCACGCTCACCTTTCTGCTTCTCGCGCAATTGCATCAGTTCAAGTGCATCTTCTAGATCCTCGAGATCTTCTCTATTAATGATGGTCGCGACCGGAATGCCGCCCTTTTCTAGCGTGATTCGCTCCCCCTTAAGTACACGCCGGATGACGGAGCCGAGATTCACGCGAGCCTGTGTGATGGGCATAGTTGAAGTGGCCATAGATTGATCATGATTGATTAATACTCATCAATCATATGTGATTGCAACATAGTGTCAAGCACACTGCTGCAAAAAGTTTTGCAGCAAACCTACTGCCCCAACAATTGGAGGATGGATTGCAGGGTGGATTCGAGTGAGACCGGGGTGGGGCCCGTCGCAAGGCCAGAGCTGTCGAGGCGAGGAGGGTGAGAAGCGAATACGTGGAGCTTCGCAAGACCTTGAGAGGTTTTATTTGTGCGTACTCGCGAAAATAAAATCCTCAAGGTGTACTGATCCTGTAAGGATCGCGCAAAATCGTAGCAACGATTTATGCGTGACCGGTGAGGGCGCTGGCGAGTTGTGAACTGTTCGGAGTAAACGCACCAGTACCCTACCCACCTACGCCGGTGACGGTGACAAGTACATACGTGTTCGTTGTGTCCGGAGATACTGGCGATGGTGCGAGGCTTGCATAGAGCTTGAAAGACTTGAGAGGCATGTCGGTCGGGACCGTGTAATTGAATGAACCTGACGTGGGGGCGGTTGCGGTCAGGACATATTGATTGAGGCCGTCTGTCGACACCATGCTCAATCGGACGATTGACCCAGCCGGCGCGTTCTGCCCCTGCCACGAAATACCGATGACACTCCCGCGAGCGATGCTCGCGCCCGATTGCGGAGACGTGATGGTGATGGCTGGCGCGCTCTCAACGTCAGTGGCAGTGCAGCTCGCGTACTGGTACGAAGTTGCACCCGAGAGAACGCCGTTATTACACGTACGGTCGATGGAAAAGGTCTGGCACATCGACCAACTCGAGGCCACGCGCTGCTGGTAGAATTTGCGCGTTTGGCCGTGTGGCACAGTGACTCCATCAAGCGGGCATGAAGCATTTGCGGTCGGGCAGATTAGCTGATCTTGCGCACACGTCGCGCCCGGCTGCCAGTAGCAACCGACAGGAGGATTAGCGTGCTCGCAGATCTGCCTCGGTGCGGTGACGGTGATTGTCGCAACGCCGAGATTGTCAACCTGAGAAGAAACTGTTCGTTTCAGTTTCGCGATGTAGGTTCCGACGGCTGCATACGTGTGCGAGACGGTGTAGACCTGCGGGCACGAGACGCCCTCCGGCGCGCCGCAGCTCAGGAGATGGAGCGGGCCGGTCGATCCGTCGCCGAAATCCACGTAAAAGGTCGAAGGCGCGGCGTCTCCGGGATTGACGGTAAATGTGACGGCAAGAGGTGCCTCACCGGATGTTGGAGAAGCACTGAACGAGGGGTTCGAACTGGTTGTAAGAGATGCAACCATAATCGTCGCGCTGCACGTCGCAACTGCTTGATGCCCCCAGAAGGTGCCGGTGTAGGTCGCGGTCTGTGTCGGATAGATCGTTTGAGAGCCATGAGGTGCGACCGTGCCAATGCCGCTGATCGTGCCATAGTTCGCGTTCGTGCTTGACCAGGTGAGGAGGGATGATAGGCCGAGGGTGATGGAGGCCGGCGAGACACTCATGGAGCACTGGGAGTTCGTCGGCGATGGGATTGGTACTGGGTACGAAGTTGCGGTGCTGCTGCAGACTCTCTGGATGGCTTCTCTGGTTTTGGGGCCCACTCTGCCATAGCCATTAGCGGCTTCGCTTCCCGAACAGATGCCCATCTCCCGGCACTGGAAGGATCGGACGGCTGCGCGGGTGAGATTGCCAAAGTAGCCGGTCGTGTTGCCTGTTGCGAGATCCCTCGTTTCGATGAGGAAGACTTGGAGTTCCCGGACATCAGAGCCGGACATGCCGATGGAGAGGTTGCGGTAGAGGTTGGGGCAGGTGGCGGCGGAGGTGAGAGCTGGCAGGAGGAGTGCCACGAGACCGAGGGAGAGGAGGAGTTTCTGCATGTATGGAATGATACGGGAAAAGTGCGGCGGGGTGGTGCGGGGAGTGGGGATAATGACACGCAACTATTGCAAGAGAAGTGTTGGTGCTGATTTCCGCGTTACGATCGTCGGCAGTGTTCCAGGAAATTCCGAGAGCCATGCGCGTGAATATGGCGCTTCCCCGGCCCACTTGCACTCAAACGCGCGCAACGTCCCCTGCGCGTCTTCGACAAGATCTATTTCCGCGCCCGTTTTCGTCCGCCAGTAATACAGTGTGGCGCGATTGTCTTGACGATCCAGTTGCTTCACCCGCTCCGCGATGAAGAAATTCTCAAAAAGGTGGCCTTTGTCCGCGCGGTATTCGAGCGGTTTGAAGTCGTCAATGAGCGCGTTCCTGATGCCCGTGTCATAAAAATATATTTTGTCGAAGCGCGTGACTTCTTTGCGTTTGTTCTTTCCCAAGGGCGGCAGACGAAAAATGACGAACGCCTGCTCCAAGAGCCGCACATAACCCATCACAGTCTGCCGGCTCACTTCGAGCTGCTGTGCAAGTTCATTGTAGGAGACTTGCTGCCCAACCTGGAGCGCGAGAAGTTTCACTAGTTTTTCGACCACCATCGGCTTACGGATCGTCTCGATGCGCAGGACATCCCTAAGGAGATAGTCGCGCGCGAGCGAACGCGCCTCGTTCTCCGGCAGTGGTGCGGCAATGACCGCCGGATATGACCCAAAACGGATGCGCTCTTCCAGGAGTCGCGATGCCTCGATCGTGCCGATCGACGCCGCATATTCCGAGAATGAGATCGGATGGAGCGTAAACGATTCGTTCCGCCCGGTCAAAGGCTCGCTCACCGAATTTGATAATTCAAACGACGATAATCCAGTGGCAATGATGGTGAGATCCGGATAGGTGTCGTGCAGGAGTTTCAGCGAAAGGCCGATGTCTGGCACGCGTTGCGCCTCATCCAATACTACAAGCTGCCCGTCCCCGATGAACGATTTCATTTCCGTCGAGGTCTTTCTCGTAAGCGCTTCCCGGATATCGGGTTCGTCGCAGTTCAGATACCTGCTTTTGCCCGTGTATCCTGCTAGAATCTCCTTAACGAGCGTTGTCTTCCCCACTTGTCGGGCACCATACAGGATGATAATTTTGGATTTGCCAAGGACTGACTCAATCTTCGGTTTTAGATACCTATTTATATGCATACTTGCTTTTATGACGCTATATTAGCAAGTATACTGGCGATTGTCAATACTTCTACTGCCCCAGCAATTTCAGGATGGATTGCAATGCCGATTCGAGTGCGGTGAGGGAGTTGGCGAAAGGCTTCTGCCTCATTGTTCCTGACACTTTATTGGCGTGCAATACCCCGTGGAGTCGGTACTCCGACCCTCGGGGATGCACACCAAACCCGAATGGGCGGTGGCCCATTCCTATTCCAACACAAAATTCGCGGGAAACCACCGTGGCGTTTTTGCTCGAAGATGAGCGCCCACCGGGCGCACTCATTTGAAAGGGCGGCGATTCATCCCCGCTAGCCTGGCTGCGGGGCATTCTCGCCGTCCAACGAGTAAACGGGCAGCTCGTCTTTACTTTGAGACAGCGAGATACGCCGAAATCTTGTCTTGAACCATGGGCACGTCATCTTTGATGACCCGCCACACTTCTTTGAGTTTGAGACCGAAATATTGATGGATGGCCACGTCGCGCAACCCAGCGATTTGTTTCCATGGCACATCGATCGCGGAGCGTGCAACCTGCGATACATTCTTCGCCAACTCGCCGATAACAATGAGTTGCATGATTATCGCACTCTGCGTCTTCGCATCTGCGTAGAATTCCTCCTCGGAGATGGCGCCTAAGAATTCGGTTACCTTTCCGCAGGCCTGCCGGGTCAGCTCAAGTGTAATCGAATCATCCTTCATAAATCGTCCGAGCATCTGAATAAATCGCCTCTCGCAGAAGCGGATGTACGGCATCCTCCGTAACGACATCGACGGGAAGCTGCAGTTCTTCGCTCAAATCCTGCTGCAGGCCGACATGGTCGAGAAGCGAAAACGGCGCGTCTCCATAATCGATGAGAACATCAACGTCGCTTCCTTCGCGATAATCGCCGCGAGCCCGCGAACCATACAGCTGGGCGCGTTTGATGTTCCATTTTTTGAAGATAGGCTTGGTTTTCTCTGCGAGCGCGCGTAGGTCATCCATGCTGAAATCCTACCACAAGTGGCCGCTTGAGTGCACGCGCATTTTCTACTCCTTCCTACCGTCCCAAGAGTTGCAGGATCGCTTTGAGCGCAGATTCGAGTGCGGTGAGGGAGTTGGCGAGCTGTGTGTGGTTTTGTGCCGCTGCGGTCGGGGCAGTCACGGTGACCGTGATCGTCTCGTGAGGATCGTAGGTAAAGCCACCAAAAGTATGAACTGTATATGTGCCAGGGCTTGTGTAGATGTGATCCACCAGATAATACGGGTAGCTAGAATCTGTCCCAGGGTACGGCGGAGAATATGGCGGCGTGCCATCACCGAAATCGATTGAGGGAAAGACACCCCCGCTATTTGGCGAGTGCGGAACAAGTAGATGTACTGTGAGGGGCGCGGATCCAGATGAAGGTACAGCGTTGAGACTATTCAGAACATCGCTGCAGTACGCATACCTATAAGCTGCATTGCCCGAGAGCGTGCCGTTTGTACAGGTTCGCGACAACGACGAACCAGTAGTGGAACAATTTCCCCAACGATTCGAGTAGAAGATGCGACTCTGACCATTTTGAATAGTAACTCCATCGAGGGTGCACGAACTGCCATCGGGTGGTGGGGGCGGATACACTTTCACAATGTAATTCTGCACGCTCCAGCCGTCGATCGTGCTGTTGTCCCAGTCGATCTTCCACCACGTGAAGCCGTTCGCGCTCTGCGGGCCGTCAATGATGGTTCCCTCTGCCCCTGTCGGCTGTGCGTCGAGGATGGCGCCGCTTGTGGAGGGTGTCGCACGGACGTTCACGGCGTCGGTCGCCCGCACCCGATCGCCGATTGCGAATGGGGGTGGGGTGGTGCCGCCAGTTACGTTGACTGCCGCAGTCGCCGTCTCATACCCGCCGTTCGCTAGGAGTTTGGCGGTGTAGCTTCCGGGAGTGGTATACGTGTGCACGATAGTGCCCGAACAGGGGCCGGTACCGGTACACGATTTCTCCGCTGCGGTGATCTGATGAATGGGCGTACCGTCACCAAAATTGATACGGAACGCTAAGAGCGTCTGGGTAACGGTAAATGCAAGATTGGTAGCGAGAGGCGCGGGACCGGAACTGGGAGTTGCGGTGAGGGTGTTTTGGTTGGTGTGAGGGGCGGTGATGGCTACCGTTGCGCGGACGACGCCGCCAATGAGGAGACGAACAGTGTATGTTCCGGAGGCGGTATATGCATGACCCCCCGTCGCATACCCGGCGCACATCCCATTGTTGTTGCAGTTTTGGGGCGTGACGGTTCCGTACGGCGATCCGTCGCCCCAGTCGACCTGGCCCTGGAAAATATCGTTTGGTCCTTTCACGCCAAGCCCGAAGCTGTAAGGCAGTCCGGCAGCGGGAGTGGGGATGAGGGAATATGTGTTCGTATTCGACACTTTCGCGATGTAATTCTGCACGCTCCAGCCGTCGATCGGGCTGTTGTCCCAATTTATCTTCCACCAGGTGTAGCTGTTCGCGCTTTGCGGGCCGTCAATGATGGTTCCCTCCGCTCCTGTCGGTTGTGCGCCGAGGATGGTGCCGCTCGTCGAGGGTGTCGCACGGACGTTGACGGCATCGGTCGCCCGCACCCTGTCGCCGACTGCGAATGGGGGTGGAGTGCCGGCGGCGGTGATCGTAAAAGGGATGTTCGTTTGGGCAAGCACTTGATAATTAGGCATCCGCAACGTGGCATAAATGCCTCCATTGCCTGCTAATAAATACAACTCCGTAGGAGTCCAAACATATGAGCCACTCAGCGGCTGAATTCCCCCGATACCATACATCGGGGCACCGTAGGGACCCCACGAAAGGATGACCTGGGCGTTTGCGGGTGCATTCTGCGATTGCCAGGAAATGGTGACGGGATTATTTACTTGGACCGATGATCCCGACGGTGGCGCGGTGATGGTGATGGAGGGAGAAGTGTTCCCCTCTGGCCATGTGCAGGCTGCGTATTGGTACGAGGTCGCGCCCGAGAGGACGCCATTATTACACGTGCGGTCGATGGAATTCGTCTGGCATTGGGAGGAAGAAACTTCGTCGCGGTGCAGATAGAATTTACGCGTAGCTCCGTGCGCCACCGTGACCCCATCGAGCGTACAGGAGGTGCCTGACGTAAGCGGCGAAGTGACAGATATTGAGACTGAAGCCACAGTGGCACCAGCTGTCGTCCGCAGCGAGGCCGTGTAGGTCCCTGCCGACGCGTAGGTGTGGGGAAATTCGCACCCTCCTCCCGTGTAGCACTCGGGATGCAAATCTTGGGACGCGCCGTCGCCAAAATAGACTCGATACGTGTTGCCGGTTCCGGAGAACGTGAACGTCACCGCGAGGGGGACAACGCCGGATGTCGGCGAGGCAGAAAACGTCGGAGTCTGTAACGTTTGCGTATGACACGTAAACCGCGGGCCGATGGTGTAGGGGCCGAGCGGGTTTGAGGCGTTGTTGCTGTGCACCCACCAGGCATACTCCTGGTTCGGCGAAATGGGGAGGGTGATCGTTGTTTCTCCGCGAGTACTGACGGCATGGACAAAATCCGCGTTCCCCGGAATATTAACGCGAACGCTGTAGTAGGTGGCGTTCGCGGCCGGCGACCACGAGAGCGTCACCTCATCGCCCGCAGCGTTGCAAATGGCCTGAAGATTTTGCGGCGCGGCGAGTGCATCTGGCCCCCAGGGGGTTGATGACAGCTGCGCGGACGCGAGCGCGGGAGCGAGAACGAGTGCGAAGCCGAATGCCGCGAATAGTTTCTTCATGCGCGAGATGTTACGAATATGCATACATCATGCCATGCGGCCGGCGCTTCGCGCCGGCCGCTTTGCACACCCATGTGGATAGCGAAATTGCGTCACGAATGCATCCGATCTGCTACCGAATGCAACACAAGGGCGTATTCTTCACGAACGCGAACCAGAAGTTTGCTCGCATATTCTTCCCCATAATCGTGTACCATCCTGTTCCGGTCATCGATGATCGCAAGCAGCACTTCCCCCTCATCCTCGCTCACGAGAGATGCAGCAGACGCCGAGCGTACGACGTCTTTGGGTAACGCCACGTCAGCACCGCGTTCCGCCAAGATGCGCTGCAATACTTTCGGCATCAACTCGGCCGCGAGTTCAAATCGCAAAAGGACTGCGTCGCGCTCGGCGTTTTCGGGCAAAGGTTTAAGCGCAAGCGCTTTTTCCAAAGCCTCTACCGCTTTTCCGAAGCGATGTGTTGTCCTCTTCGCTATGGTATCCATACGACGGATTCGTTCTGCAAGACAAAATCACGGAAATCGGCGTCTGCGGCATCGAGATCGACAACGTCCACTTTGTACGGGATGGGTGAATCATAGAAACGGTCACGCAATTCCGAGAGTTTTTTTTGCGACCTCCCGTTCCCCACGACGCCGAGATCAATGTCATGAAATTTTTCTTTCCGAACCGAAGAGCCGAAGAGGAAATAACGGTTTGAACCTTGCGGGTCAAACTTCTTAACGATGTCTCTCACTTGATTTTCATACCGCAGCTTCGTCATGTGGAAATCATAGCACAACGCGCAGGGCTTCAGGATCAAGGTGGATTGCCCTCACTCTCGCTGATTGTGGAGAGTGGCAATGGTGCAAGCTGGTACGTGCAACGGGTTCACCCGCCGCACTTGAAAGCTGTGCCGGAGGTATAGGGCCCAAGCACAGCAGGATCAAAGTTGGCGTGCACCCACCAATTGTACGTCTTCCCCGCGACGACATTCGTCGAGTACGTGGCGACGAGGATGCCGTTGTCTTCGCGATAGAACACCGATGAACCCGGCTCGATGAGGCGGACGTGGTAGTGGATGGCGCCGGGCATCGCATCCCACGTGAGCGTCACGTGCGTGCTGTCGGTGCAGGTCGCTTGCAAATTGGTCGGCGCCACCGCCGGTGCGACGCAGGTAAACGCGGTGCCCATCGTGTAGTCGCCGAGCGTTCCTACTGCCGGATTCGCGTGCACCCACCACGAGTAGTTCGTCCCCGGCACGACGGATGCGGTGAAGGTCGTCCCCTGGAACCACTCCTCGATCTTGTGGAATATTTGCGATCCCACTTGGATGATGCGGATCCCGTAATTCGCGGCACCCGGAGACGCATTCCAGGAGAGCGTGACTTCATCCCCTGCGGGCTTGCACGACGCTTGGAGGCCCGTCGGCGCGGGGACGCTGATAACCGCGCAGTCTTTGTATTGGTACTGGTTGTCTCCGCTCCAGATGCCCTTGGAGCACGTCCGCACCTGCGAAACAGCCGTGCAGGTATTCGGCGCTTGCACGGTTTTTGCGGAATAGAAGGTGTACGATTCGCCGTTCTGCTTCGTGACACCGTCAAGCGTGCATGACTGGTCCACCGGCGCAGAAAGTTGTTTCGACATGCGACGTATCTCTTTGTACTGGAAATCGTATGGCGTGCCTCCCTTCTGGCATCCGGTCGTCACATAGATGGTGCCGTCATAATAGTACGCTTCGGGCACGTGGTTTGCGGCGCAGCCGGACTCGGCGTCAACGTATCCTTGCGTCGTCCAGTGGATGCCATCCGGCGAGGTCGCCTCGGTTATCTTGCGCGCCTGCCACGGATCCTGGGTCGCCTGGTCATACTGCTGTGGAGGGTCGCCGTAGGCGTAGTAGGTGCTGTTTACCTTGATGACATCAGGGTTCGGGAATGCGTACATCTGCGGGTTGTCGCCGACGTTCACGCCCGTGAAGGTGCCGGCAAGGAACGCCGATTGGGTCGGGCTTGCAAGCGGCAGCTCCGCGTATCCCATCACGAGGCCTCCCGTTGTGTTCCAATAGTCGAACCACATCCTGAATTTCCCATTCTCGTACATCAAGGATGGACGGTGATACATGTTGCCGTTCAGGTTGTCCTGTTTCCCCGCTTCGGTCGGCGACACGAAGTACGGCTTCGTCGCCTTCTGCCAGTGGATGCCGTCGGTCGAGACCGCTGCCATGATCCCCTGGAAATCCTGGTCGGTGTCTCCCGCCTGGCCGGATGCTTTCCCATCGAGGTCGTTTCCGGTTGCGCTGTAGACCATGTAGTAATCGGCGCCGATTTTCACGACCGACGGGTCGCCGTTGTGTACCCCATCGTAGTACGTGCTTCCAGCGGTGATGACGGGCTTCCAGAGCGATGCCGTCATCGTCGTATCGTATTGCGGCGTGCCGCCTGAATCCCCCTTATACACCTGCCACGAGAGGCCGTTTGCGGAACGCGCATAGAATATCGCATCGCACGGCGTGCCGGGCGTGAAGCCGCCGGGGTTATTGCACGTGTACGCCGCCCATCCCATAAACCACATCTTGTACGGGTAGCTGGCGTCGGAAACGTCACGGATGATGTGCCCATTGTACAGGTTGAGGAAATTACTCAAGAGGGTCGTCCCCCGATTCCACTGTGAGGTGACGTTGTTGAGCGTGATGCCGGATGGTATTGACGCCGATTGCACCGAGACTATCGCCGAGCACTGCGCCGTCCCTCCCGCACCCGTCACGCTTGCCGTGTATGTCTTCGTCGCCGTGATGTTGGTGATCTGCTTTGTTCCATTCACGGGTACCGCGCCGATGCCTTGGTCGATCGTTGCGCTCGTCGCATTTTGGGATGAGAGGGTGAGTACGGACGAGCCGCCCGGTTGCACGGATTCCGGATTTGCCTTAAGCGTGCACGTCGGCGCTTGCGTCTGTACTTGCTCACACGATGCGTACTGGTATAGCGAAGAGCCGCTAAGAGTCCCATCCGTACACGTGCGCGATTGCGATACGACACTGCACGTATTCGGCGCTTGCACGGTTTTTGCAGAATAGAAGGTGCGCGACTGGCCATGGAGGACGGTAACGCCGTCGAGCGTGCACGAGTCGGTGCCGCTCGTTATCTTCTGGAGATAGTTTTCAGCAGACCAGCCTGTCACTCCCGGCAAGAAGCCACTCCCATCCCACTTCACCTGCCACCAAGTGTAGCCGTCGGCGCTCTGCGGGCCGTTCGTAACGACACCCGTTGTGCCTCTCAGTGCCTTGCCGACGATTGACGCTCCGAGGGAGGGCGCCTCGCGGACGTTGAGCGTGTCGGTTGCCTTGACCTTGTCACCAATAGAGAATTTTCCCGCGCTCTGCACGCTGCAGCTCGGGTATTGGTAGCTGCCGGAGAGCGTGCCGTTGTTGCAGGTGCGCGTTTGCGAAACGCATTGTCCTCCGGCGGGAACTGATGATGATTGATATGCGGTGACGGTTCCTCCGTGCAAAATAGTTTGGCCGTTGAACGTGCATGACTGATTCCCCGGCGTCTGCACCGCAACCGTCGCAGAGCACGCCGCGCTCCCTCCCGCGCCCGTCACTGTCGCTGTGTATGTTTTGGTCGTTGTGATGTTGGTGACGTTCGTCGTGCCGTTCACCGCGACGGCGCCGACGCCTTGGTCTATGGTTGCGCTCGTCGCGTTTTGCGAGGTGAGCGTCAAGATCGAACTGCCGCCAGGTTGTACAGACTCCGGATTTGCCTTCAGTGTACACGAAGGAGCCGTACCGGTTGAGATTTTCTGGAGATAGTCCTCCACGGACCAGCCGGTCGCTCCTGGCAAGAAACCGGAACCGTCCCACTTCACTTGCCACCAGGTGTAACCGTCGGCACTTTGTGGACCAGAGGCAACGGCGCCCATCATGCCTTTCAATGCGACGCCGACGATATCCCCTTCGAGGGAAGGCATCGAACGGACGTTGAGGTTGTCCGTTGCTTTGACGCGATCTCCCACTACGAATTTCGACGCTCCAGACGCGGCAGCCACCATGCTGTCCGCACCTTGCGAAGCGATGATCTGCGATATTTGCTGATAGAGCGCCTGGACGCGGGAGAGGAGCTGGGCTATTTCTGATTCTTGGTTTGTGCCAAGGGCGAGAGTAGAGAACGGAAAAGCGAGAACAATGAAGCCGATTATGAGGGATTTTTTAAGCATGCGGGGGAGTGAATCAATAATGCAATAAGTATGCCATCCAGCCCCAGTTTTGCTGCAGCAAAACTGGGGCTGGGTGTGGACAGTTTTTTCGGACGATACTTCCTCGCCGCGACCACCTCACCCGCAACGTTGCGCGGAACGACAACATGGTGAGAAAACTCAAGATCCCTCTGCGGGGCGCCTTTTTCACCCATGCTACCATACGTCGCATGTCAGAAGAGCTGAAACAGCCAAAAGGGAAATTGAGCCGCCGCGCGCTCATCCTGGGAAGTGCGTCATCACTCATACCCAGCGCTGAAGCACAAGATCTGGATCCGAACGAGCCAGTGGATGTCACGGATTTTTTTGGAATCTACGGAACACAGCGTGAGCGCGAGCAAGCCGTCGTAGAAGCCTGGAACCGCGTAAGGTCAATGGGGGAAGGTGCTACCGTGTATTATCTCCCCAAAGACCAGCAAAAACATATGGATTTTGTGAATCAGGAACTACGGCGCTCGACCGAACACCGGTAGTCCGTAAGACCGTGTGGCGGCGAGATGGACGAACGGGAGTGCATTTTAATGGCCGCTTCCCGCTTGGTCCTTTGCATCGTGCCGTTATCCATCTCGAGGAAATTCGCGAAGATCTCACGCTTCTTCGGACATCCGTATACAAAAATCAGGAACGCACTGCGCGCCTTATTCTTGAATGGTCGCGTGGCAACCGGTTCCACCCATCATTTGGCGACCCTGACCATGTATGGGGAGTAAGCCTCGCAGGCAGCGGCAGAGGAGAAAATGTCGCGATGGTACAGCTCCCTGATGGCAGCGTGGCAGACATCGCCTTCGGGTATCTTATGGGTCCGGCGCCAACGCAGGGGCGAGTCGAGATTGCCGGCGGGATATGGCGCCAGATCATGGTTATCATCGCGACGGGCGGATAGCGTAACAGCGCACCGGATATCCAGCATCGACACACTCCCCAAACGAGGTAGCGAGAGGCGCGTCCGGCGGCGTAAATCCGAATACCGAAGCAATCGCTTGCCACAGCCCGACGAAAAATCCTAAAAAGGAAGGCATATTGCACGCTTGGGCGAATTACGCACGACGCCCTAAGGCACCTCAAAGATACGAGACGTTTATCGTTGCAGTATACGGGGTTCCGCTTCCGGGCGGGAAGATCTTCGCGGTGTACGTGCCGGGTAGATTGTATGTATGCGGCCATGAGAGCGAAAACATATAACAATCCGTGGTCTTATGCGGGATTGGTGCAAGGTCATTGAAGCTCGCAGACGTGCCATCTCCATAGTCGATGCTGTACGGCCGGTAGTCGCACACGTTCATCGAGGAACCGAACGTAACCGTGAGGGGCGCAGAACCACTTGCAGGCTGGGCGCTTAGGATCTTCGGCGAGTCAAAGTAGATAAGTGCGAAAGTAACAGGCGCGCTGCCGCATTGATTGCTGAGGTTGCTACATACTTCTACTGTATAGGTTCCGGCAGGCATTCCTTCGGGTATGCCAAGCGATAGAGAAAGTCTGGTACCTCCGTCACTCGACGGCACGTTGCTTCCAACGTTCCAGCCTGCATTTCCGCTAACCAGGTTTACGATGTTGGATGTGCCGAAGCCCGTGCCGGTGATCACAACTGGCGTTGCAATGCTGCCACTCGAAGGCGTGATCGAGAATATGGCCGGCCGTGCCACATTCTGCGCACTGATGGTGAATTGCGGAGACCAATTGTTGACCAGCACACACGATCCCGATGTGCAGCCCGCCTGCGACCCAGCGGCGAGAAGGTACGCATGGATGTTGTGTGTCCCGGGCGTCCAGCTGGGTGGTATGGGCCAGCTGTAGCTACCTGTTGTTGGGAAGAGCGACGTACCGGGCGTAGGGTTGAGGAGGGCGAAGTCCTGCGCTCCGTTGGGGCCGGGCACCGTGAGCCATAGCGAGACGCCCGAGCCGGTCGGTGCATTATCGCTCGACCATGAGACGGGAAGTGTGCTGCCGACAGTGTAGCTGCCGCCCGTAGGAGAACTCACCCGAATGTTGGGGATGCCAGTGGACGATGTCACGAAGGTGAAGGGCGTGTCACTGAAATCTCTTGCGTACGAACCATCGGCTCCCTGCCACTCGGCGAGAAGATACCACTGCCCCGGTGCATACCATTTATTTATCTGTGTGTTACCGCTGTCGACGATCGGATCCTGAACCGCCGGGTCGAAGCCGTTCCCCGTCCTCAGCCAGCGGTATTCCCCTTGTTTCCACAAGTCATCGTTACGCCTCGTAAGGGTGAGTATGATATCGCCCTTGCTCTTTGCGTTGTTGACCACTACCTTGAGCGGCATGAAGTCCCCGGTGTCATCGGTCGTTCCTATGACGTATGTCTCGCCACCGCTCGGGGCGCTCACGCGGATATCCAGCTTTGACTGATTCACGAAAGAAAACGGCATGTCGCTCTTGTCGTCTAGATACCCTGACCCGTCGGCTTTTTGACCGGTAATATAAATCTTGAAGATGGCGCCTTGGTCAATGTCCGTTGCAAAGTCTTTAGGCATCCATGTATACGAACCAGAAGCGACGATATCCGGTCCCACGTCTTTGTTGATCCACGCTTTCCACATGTCGTTTTTATACAGAGCGATACTCATGTGGTTAAGACCGACCTGACTCCAATAAATAGTGTGTTTCTGGTCGAGTGGAATAACCTCCCCGCCATTAGGCGTAGTAATCCTCAAGCTCGCGGGCTGATTGGCATACATTAGGGTCACGTAATCGCTCACCGTCGAGGTGTCTGAGCGTCTGCAGGTTATGTTCACGTAGTTCGCCGAAACATAATACATGCCGCTCCCTGACGGATCTACATTGATATTGCCTACCGTGTCTCCCGGCCTCGCAGTGACACCGTACAGTACGCAACTTGTAACATTTCTGCCAATCCACGAAACGGTGATGGCGGTATTCACGGCTACTTGAACCGGGCCATCAGAGCCATTTACTTTTAGATCGATTGCGGGTGCGAGTAGCGTGAAGGCTGCGTCAGAACGATCCCATGCGCCTGTATTGTTGTTGACGACGCGTACATAGTACTGGCCGGGGGGCGGATACTTGCCGACGCTGTTTGCATCAAACACGCGCATATAGGTGTGGATCGAAGCCTTACCTTCTTCGCGAAGCTGGCCGACTACTGTAAACAGTTCGCTTCCACCATCTCGTCGTTCGAGATACGCAGAGACCTCATGTGCTGGATTTACCACCGGGTCGTAACCGTATGGTTTCCAAGTAATGGTGTTCATGACTCCCTCCTCCCACACCTCGCCGCCATTGGGAGACACAACAGTAATCGGATTAGACGTGTTCCCGCCTGTAACAGTTATCCAGACCAGCCCCACAAGCGTGCGGATACAGCCCGCCGGGCAATCCTGAAGTTCATAGAGCACGGCTTTATACGTGCCCGATGATGTATATGTGTGTGAGACGCCATCTTTACCCTCTGCCCTCGTGCCGTACTCTGGAGTGCCATCGCCAAAATTGAGCACGTATCCGTCGCCGACCGCTTTTAAGTGTTCCATGACAAACCAGACAGAAAGTGGAGCAGCACCAATAGTCGGCGTTGCAGAGAGAAAATTTTCTGATAAGTCCGCATTCGCCGCCGCCTGTGCCCTTCCACACACTTCAGCGATCTTTGCTCGCGTCATACTACCGACAATGCCATATGCGGGAAGACCGTGTTCCTTTTGGAATTGGATGACGTATTTCTCGGTCAATTTTCCGAAGTAACCGGTCACGATGTCTTCTTCGTTGAGACCGTAGTATTCTGCAAGAAATATCTGGAGTTCCGTTACCTGCCCCGGGGGGTTCGTCTGACTATCGCGGAAGGGGCGCTTCATTGTGGTCGAAAGCTGGGGGCAATAAACGCCGGGAGTGGAATCACCACTCGGGTAGTCATCGGTCGTCGCGGCGCCAAGCACCATGCCGTTTGTCGAGAGACCCCGTAGCTGTGCGAGCACGGACTCAAGTTGTAGGCGGATTTCGTCGAGTGTTTTGGCGGAAGTTGTCAAAGGCAGGGCAAAGACGACGAGGCAAGCACCCAAAGAAATGTATTTTTTCATGTTACGAAAGACTACAATGATGCACACAGTATAGCGCACATTATTCTCACTTCCTCGCCGCAATCACCTCATCCGCCACATTCCTGGGGACAACAGCGTAGTGTGAGAACTCGAGATTCGGGACCGCGCGGCCTTCGGTGAGAGAGCGCAGCTGTGTCGTGAATCCGAACATTTCTGAAAGCGGGACTTTGGCGGTCACAACACGCGCTTGGCCACGCTCGCCCATCGCTTCCACCGTGCCGCGTTTCGAATTTATCATGCCGGTCACATCACCCATGAATTTCTCCGGCGTCACGACTTCCAATTTCATTATCGGTTCAAGAAGAACCGGCTTCGCCGCCTTCATCGCGTCCTGCATCGCATTGATAGCCGCGAGCTTGAAGGCAATTTCAGATGAATCAACATCGTGGTACGAACCATCGTAGAGATCTACCGATACGTCAACAACTTGGAAGCCGGCGAGAACTCCCCTGTCCATCGCTTCTTTCAGGCCTTTCTTGATAGGCGTAATGTATTCCGCCGGAATAACACCGCCCTTGATGTTATTGATGAACTCGAAATGGTCTTCGCGTTCGACGTTCGCTTTCACTTTCTTTCCTTCGACGACTGGTTCGAGCGGCTTCACGCGAATTTTCACGTGGCCGTATTGACCCCGACCGCCCGTCTGCTTGATGTGCTTGTATTCGACATCTGCATTGCCCTGAATTGTTTCGCGATATGCAACTTGCGGCTTGCCGGTCGTCGCTTCAACAGCGAACTCGCGCTTCATTCGGTCAACAATAATTTCCAAATGCAGTTCGCCCATGCCTGAAATGATGGTTTCTCCCGTCTCAACATCCGACTTAATACGGAACGTCGGGTCCTCATCAGAAAGTCTTGAGAGTGCGATGCCCATTTTTTCCTGGTCTGCTTTTGTCTTAGGTTCGATACGCATCGAAACAACCGGCTCGGGAAAAATTATTTTTTCAAGCGCGATGGGGTGGTCCGGGTCGCAGAGCGTGTTGCCTATCTTCACTTCCTTCATACCGACGGCAGCGGCAATTTCTCCGGCGTACACAACCTTGACGTCTTCTCGCTTATCTGCCTGAAGTCTAACAATGCGTCCAAGCCTCTCCTTCTTATTGTTCGCAGAGTTGTACACTGTGTCTCCTGCTGCAATACTTCCCGAATAGACACGGAAGAATGACAAAGCTCCCACGAATGGGTCTACCTGCAGTTTGAATACGAGCGCAGAGAACGGCGCTTCATCAGATGCCGGCCGCGTTTCTTCAGCTCCTGTATCGGTGTTGATGCCTTTCGCTTGAGGGACCTCGAGCGGGCTTGGAAGATAGTCAACAACTGCGTCGAGTACGAGCTGTACTCCTTTATTTTTGAGAGAAGAGCCCGTGAGAACTGGAAAAATACGGTTCTCAATGACCGCCTGACGCAATGTCTTTCGCAGAACATCGACGGGAATTTCTTTTCCTTCCAAGTAGTCGGTCATCATCGTGTCGTCGTTCTCGACGATGCGTTCGACAAGTTCTTTGCGATACATTTCCGCGTCTGCTTTGAATTTTTCTGGAATATCGTACGCGATGACTTGTTTACCCATCTCGCCTTCAAATTTGTACGCCTTCATCGACATCAAGTCGATAATGCCCTCGAAATCTCCTTCGAGCCCGATTGGAATTTGCAGACGAACTGCTTTTGTAGAAAGCCTGTCCAAAATGCTCGCGTATGATTTTTCAAATGACGCGCCCGTTCGGTCGAGCTTGTTGATGTAACAGATGCGCGGCACTTCCGCCTCCTCCGCATAGCGCCAGTTCGTTTCTGATTGCGGTTCAACGCCGGCAACACCGTCGAAAACAACAACTGCGCCATCGAGGACGCGCATGGAGCGCTTCACTTCGGATGTGAAGTCGATGTGTCCGGGAGTGTCAATGATGTTGAATCGCACTTTTTGCGAGATGTCCGCACCCATGTACGTCGGGTTCCAGAAACAGGTGATGGCAGCAGCGGTGATGGTGATGCCGCGTTCACGCTCCTGTTCCATCCAGTCGGTTACCGTATTGCCTTCATGCACTTCCCCAATTTTGTGAGACTCACCAGTGTAGTAGAGAATTCGTTCAGACGTGGTCGTTTTCCCCGCATCTACATGGGCTACTATCCCAAAGTTTCTGACTTTCTCGAGTGGATAATCGCGACTCATAATTAATTTAGCTTGGTTAACGTTAATCCCACGTTGGTCGAAAGGGGAGGGATTGAAAAGTGGTTTAAGGAGCTTTTCAAAAGTTTTCCCGTGGAGGAAAGCAGCGAGTTCTTCTGGTCGAGCGTTGAAAACCGTGGGCGACCAAGAAAATAACGAGTGCACAACGAGTATATTTTCTGAAGTACTCTTGTGGTGTTTTCAAGGAGCGACGTACTCGTCGCGACGACGGGTGCGACAATGCCGAAGTTGCGTACCTTTTCCAATGGATAGTCTCTAGTCATATATTTACAAAAGAAAAACGCCCAAGGCGTTCCAGTAATGTAGCGGAAATCAGCGGAAATGCAACACTACATGCTAGTATGTCTGGTATTAGACGTTATTGCATCTACCTCTATGTCTATCTCTGTTGAGGGAGCAGGATTTACTCAAAAACAAGAACCGGGGCAGAAGACCCTCGCTGATTATCAAAAGAAAGCTGAAGCGCTTCTCGTGGCCCCTGACACTGCCGACGACCAGCCGGTGGCAGACCTCGCTGAGGAAATCATGACATGGGCCCACAATGGGGATGGTAACGAAGAAGGAGGAAGACCACCGCTTCGCAAGGGCATGACGGAAGCAGAGTACGTGGCCCTCCTCTCGCCACTGGTTGAGCGTGTATGCACGTCCCCTTTAAGACGGCCAAACGCCGTTTCGCTACGCAAACAAATTCACATACCGAGCCTACTTCCCGGGTCATTATTTAACAGGATCCAGTCCTCGCTCACCACCGCCATTGAAGCTAAAAAAGAAAAAGGACCTCAACAAGAGGCATTGTAGTCGCTGTCATGTGGTGGGGAACTACCACGCAAAATGCGCGAAGGCCTTGTTGGCCTCTGCCATGCGGTGCGTTGTTTCTTTCTTCGTGACTGCTTCTCCTTCACCTCTGTGCGCCGCTTTCAGTTCTGTGAGAAGTGCGTCTGCCATTGGAATTCCTTTCTTTGATTCTGCTGCTTCAACTATCCAGCGAAGGCCAAGCGCAAGCCGGCGCTCTGGCCGGACCTCGCGAGGAACCTGGTAGTTTGCACCACCGACACGGCGAGAGCGAACCTCTACTGACGGGGATGCTTTTTCGAGCGCGTCTTCCAGTATCAACACTGGATCGCCTTCTTTTTTCAACTCCTCCATCACTTTGTAGACTATCTTGCGCGCGGTGTCCTTCTTGCCGCGTTCCATCACATAGTTGACGAGCTTGGAAACTTTTACAGAGCCGTATATAGGGTCCGGCTGAGGCAAGTGGCGTCGTTTGATAGGTCGTCGCATATATTATTTGTCGCCCTTTGGCTTCTTTGCTCCATAGAGAGAGCGTCCGCGTCGGCGCTTATCAATGCCGGCGGTGTCGAGCTTGCCGCGAACTATTGTGTAACGAAGGCCAATGTCCTTCACGCGGCCGCCTCGAACGAGTACAACCGAGTGTTCCTGCAAGTTGTGTCCTTCCCCTGGAATATACGCCGTGATTTCCATACCGTTGGTAAGACGAACACGCGCTATCTTTCGGATGGCAGAGTTCGGTTTACGAGGAGTTTTTGTGGTAACACGTGTGCAGACACCTCGCTTGAACGGCGCCGGATAGAATGTCGGACGATTTTTGAGCGTATTGAAACCGCGCCCCAAGGCTGTCGTCTTCGTTCGACGGACCTTGTCGTGGCGTCCTCTCTTGATGAGTTGATTTATGGTTGACATGACAAACAAAAAACCCCGAAGGGTCAGACGAGTGTACTACGCTCGGATAGTAAATGCAACAAACGTGGCTCACGTACCGCTATACATCCGCGCGACAGTTCGTTTTATGAGGAAGTACAAAACAAAATACATGAGCACCGTCTGGACTGTCCACGAAACAAGCGACGAAACGAGCAAAGCCCGAAACATTGAAGTAATGGCGTCACTTGGCGCTATCAACATTGCTGCAAGAATGAGCACGTACAAAAGTACAAAAAGACCAACAGCCCAGCCCGCAACATGAGCAGGATCGTGAGAAGCTTCAAGATACTTCTTTTTATTGATATACCACACACCAACCCAGCCTGTAATAATCGTGCTGACAAAACCCGCAATTAGCGGATAAAGTTTGCTCGTGGCAAGAACTGCAGAAAAGGGGGTGAGCAAAATACCCACGACAATCGAAAGAAGGATCGAGGCAATAATTACCGCACTTATCAGATGCGCTGCAACAGAAAAGTAACTTCTCTGCATCTCAACATTGTACACCGCGTCATTCTTTTGAATACATTCCTGTGTGAATAGTTCAATCTACATTCCCGCAAGTAATCTAGCCACGGAATAGACTAAATTTCCGAATGCTCCCCCAAGCAAGAGGATGACGATCAATACAAGACCCATGCCCATGAATGGGTTGTATTCGAGTCGTGCGCGGAGTTCGTCATATGTACGAGCAAGACCATATGGGAGTAACGCAGAGAGAACTTTCGAACCATCGAGTGGCGGAATCGGTATCAGATTGAAGATGCCGAGCATGATATTGATGACGACGATGAGAAATAACACGCTATCGAGCTCGGACGAGAAGAAATTCGCGCGAACAAACACAGCGGCAATAAGCGCAATTGCAAAGTTTGATGCCGGGCCCGCTCCAGCAACAATCGCTTCCCCCCATTTAGGCGACTTCGTTAGATTGTATGGGTTATATGGTACCGGCTTCGCCCAGCCAAAGAGGATCGGTGAGTGCGTGAGGGCAAGAATCACGGGAAGCATGACCGAGCCAAATGGGTCGAGATGCTTTATTGGATTAAGGGTTAGACGCCCTGCGTACCTAGCAGTTGGGTCCCCCAGTTTGTCCGCCGCAACCCCGTGCATCACTTCGTGGATGACGGCCGAGAACATGATGATAACGATGATAAAAATGCTATCAAACAATTCCATAGCGAGAGTGTAACATTTTTTGCTCAAGGTTATACTATTAGGGCAATGAAAAACGAGTCCGGAATGGACAGAAGAAGGTTTACGATTGGAGCTGCGCTCGCGATGCTCGGAATTACTGGACGACCCGAAGCGGTGGAAGCGAGCGAAATTACAAAAGAAGCACTTGAATACCTAAGGTTGCGAGGTTTTACTGTAGCAGGAAAGGGCGCAACAATTTCAATTTTTGACAACGATGGACGCGTTGTGAGTGATGGTCCTACTCCAAGAAATATATTTTCCGGAAATGTCGAGCGTTTTCACAAAATTAAACTCTTAAATATGCCGAAGACTTGCGACCCGTTCCTTGTCGGCACTTTAGGAGCAATGAGCTATATACTCGTTCCACCGAAAAAAGAAGGCCAGAAATTCGCAAAAACCGGAGGACATCACACAATAGTATTTTTTGAAGAAGCGGGCTTGTTAGGACTTACGGGAAATGGTCGTTTAGCATTCAAATTGGATGAGAAAACCGGCACGGAAGAACAAATTACTGATCCAAGAGTTCTTGATTTTCTTCAACGAGAATACTCTGGACGTGGGACACCTGCATCTAAGATGACAGAACGGCAGAATGAGATGGAAAATCTCACTAATTGTAGTCTCGCCCCATCAATATCCTAATATCGATTAGTTTTGCATTTTCGGCACAAATATCGTAAGATGCGCCCCACATATGGCACGAGTTTGCGACATAACAGGCAAGAAATCTCAAGTCGGTGGCGGCTACTCAAACCGCACACGTGCGACCAAGTTCAACCCGACGGGCTCTCGCCGACGCTTGGTGAACCTCCAAAAGAAGACTCTTTTCATTCCAGAACTTGGTAAGAAAATCACCGTAACGGTTTCAGCGAAAGCACTCAAGACAATGCAGAAGCGAGGTGCCTACAAAATTCTCAAAGAGGCAGGGCTAGTAAAGTAGGTTGGGATACGTTGCTTCGTCGCAACGGTGATACCGAAGTCCCGTACTAATTTTGGCATTTTTTTGTTTTTCCCCGAATGTGCCGATATATCGGTATATCGGCAGAACATAACTATAGATTTCTCTCAGAAACTGTTTTGCAAAACCATGCCAAAGTTTAGTGCCGGGGCGAGGTGCATTTCTGGATCTCAAGAAAGCAGGTTTGATATAAACACTCCCGCTCTAACTGTATCTCGTAGATGATACAGTTATGTGATGCCAAAATTGACTGCGAAATTACTATTTGCGCTTTCTGCCGCAAGCTTTGTGATTCCGAGCGTGTTGATTCAAATGTATGAATCTATCGAGCCAATGCCGTACAATCCGGGCACCTTTGTCGCTAATGACACGATGCAAATACTTCTAAGCACCGGTGACCTGCTCAGTGACCTCGGCATACTGCTATTCGTAGTGGGAATTATTTTGTGGTATCGCGAATCGTGACAAACTACTTTTTCAAAGTAACCGTGTTCCCATCAGACATGAACGTAACCCTTCTGTTGGTGCACGTATCAAATGTTTGGATCTCGAATCGTTTGAATAATTCCACAACCTCTTCGTGCGGATGTCCGTATGTGTTGTCACAGCCGCGCGAAAATACAACATATTCTGGGTCCACAAAACCAACAAAGAGAGGCGACGACGATGTCCGCGAACCGTGATGCCCTGCTTTCAGGACGGTAGATCGCAATTTCGAACCGTCAAGACGCACTAAATATTCCTCGATGCTTTCCGGCGAATCGCCAGTCAGCATAAAAGCCGTATCGCCATATACGAGCCTCGTTACAATAGAGCCGGTGTTCGTCTCAACCAATGGAACATCACGGTCTGGAAACAAAATCTGAATATACGCGTCGCCGCCGATATCGATAATTTGCCCGCGCGCGGCAACTACTTCATTCGCGCCAGCATTTTTTTCTGTTTCGATAGCTTTATTGAATGCCGCAAAATCCGTTCCCTCTTCGTCGTGTACACTCGAACGCATGACGGTTGATACTCGATACCGCGTCAGCACATCTGGCAAGCCGCCGATGTGATCCAAGTCCGGATGTGTGCCGATAACAACATCAAGCGTGCGGTCGAACCATGGCGTCATTTTGGAAAGTTCCCGGAGTACTGCCCGATTTTTCCCTCCATCAATAAGCACCTGCTGACCCGTCGGAGATTCGATATAAATAGCATCTCCCTGGCCAATGTTGAGAAACGAAACCGTCAACACCCCAGTATGTGAGGCTTGAGAAGCTGCGTACCAAATGACAACATTGAGACAAAGTAAGAACAGAACAACAGCGAGCAACATCTTCGCGCTCTTTTGCATTCAGAAAGTATACTGCCACGAGCCGGATCCGGACGTTCCTTCGTATTTCATACTGAATACCGTATACTGGATACGATAATATATAATCTTTTTATATGGAATACACGGCAAAAACATTCAACCTTCCTGAACTTGAGGGAATCTCGAAAAGATCGGTCGAGGAACACCTCGGACTGTACGCGGGGTATGTAAAGAATTTCAATGCAATATCCAGCAAACTCGTCGAATACGCAAAGGAAGGCTCGGAAAAAAATGCACACGCGCTTTCCGAGTTGATACGCCGCCGCTCATTCGAATTTGGCGGTATGCGTCTGCATGAGTTGTACTTTTCGCAATTTGAAGGCAGTGCGACTCCGCTAAACGCTGACAACACGCTCGCTAAACAGCTGGAAAAGGAGTATCACGGATATATTCAGGAGTATTTCAAAGCGGTAGGCAATATGCGTGGACCTGGATGGGCCCTTCTTTATTGGGACCCTGTCAGCAAACAATTCCTCGCGGGATTTTCTGGCGAGCAACACCATGGACATTTTGTGACGCTGCCTATTATCTTGGCGCTTGATGTCTGGGAACATGCATTTATTCTCGACTACGGCGCGCAAGGCAAAGGCAAATATATAGATGCATTCTTCAAGAATTTGAATTGGGGTGTTATTGAGAAGCGATTTGAACAGGTAGTGTAATTTTAAATCGGGGAAGGAGCAGCGTGGCCGCTAGGTCGCGCTGCTCGGTTTCCTACATCCAAGCCCGAGCTCTATCGCCGCAAGGGCAGAAGAGCAAGCCGCAATCTCTCAACAATGACACCTTCCATGCTGCGTCCGCTTTCTCGAGCGATCTGCTCGAGCAAGCGATGCAAAACAGTTGGCATTGTCAAATTATTGATAGGTACGGTGACGTTCGGTTCTTTAGACATGAACACCTCTTCCTTCCCGAAGATTCCTTAGTATCACGTAATCTTCGGATCACCAATTGTTACCATTCGTTTTTTTCCACCAGAGAACGGCGCCGAGCACGATGTAAAGCAGTGCAAGTAACCAAACATTAAACGAACCGACTGTAATTGTCGCAAACGGTATTTTAGCCGCCCATTCGGCAATGAAAAGAATGTAGGATAGTAAAAGATACGCCGGAAAGCCGATGACTGGCGCAAGCGGGCCGGCGACGATACCGAAAACACCGGCGATAAATGACGCGAGCATCGCCCACGGAACTACAATGAGCGCGAGTAAGTTCGCGGGTAGCGAAACGAGCGAAAATGTCCCGTTTTGATACAAAAGAAGCGGAAGCACGGCAATCTGTGTACCGATAGTTGATGCTGCGACCTCGCGAAATCCGAATTTCTCGGTCAGAAACCCTAGCCAGGTTGCCACGATCGGCGAGAAAAAGATGAGTCCTAACGTCGCGATGACGGAGAGCTGAAATCCTGGGTCATAAACGAGAATATATGGATTCCACAGGACCATGCCGAACGCCACAACAGCAAGCGCACGCGATGCTAGATACACGCGGCCAGTCGCCTTTCCAACAGTCGCAATAACCGCCATCGACGCCGCACGCACCGAGGATGACGCAAGACCGGTGATGAGCGCGAAAAATACAGCGACTCCGACACCAAGCGAAAAGCGAACGTAGCGGTGCGTACGGCGAAACAACCACTCAACAAAACCGATGACAACCATGATGTTGTACCCGGAGAGAACCACGATGTGAATCAAGCCGACTGTGCGAAATATATCTGTCATCTCACCGCCAAGCGCGCGTTTATCACCTGCAGTAATGCCGCCGGCCAAACCCGCATGCGGTTCTGGAAGCGCCATTCCTAAACCATATAGATATTGTTGTTTTATCCATATTGCACCTGTCTTGAACGGATTTTTTTGTGCTTCTCCGATTTTCTCAACCTGCGCAAACGCAAGCTCATAGAGCATGCCGTCTTTTGCAAGATACATCGGATAATTAAATTCTCTCCCCTCGCCCAATTCGCCTGCCTGCGCCGTGCCCCGCGCGGCAGGCAGGAAACTTCTCGGCAGCCGCAACGTGCCTTCCGCTCTTACGTGGTCACCATATTGAATGTCGGTGAGAAGCGGCGCGACCACAAGCACGCCTGCGGAGATAGTACTGGTTGCATCCTTGAATATGATGCGCTCTGCATGCATTGAAAGTCTGATGTTACTTTCTCTGTTATCAGGCTCTTCAAATATGTAGCCTTCAAGTACGACCTTTTCCTGTACCTCTGTATCAACTATGGGTTCAGTCACGAGTACTGCCTCGTGCATTCGTATCAGACCCCCAACTGCCGCAAGAAATGCAACCGATAGTACCGCGACTTTTTGAGCGCGAGTCACCCATGAATATGCTGCAAGGGAAAGAGCGAGTACAAGGACGAAGGAAATTTCATACCAATCTACGGATACGAGAGAATGAACGAAAACTCCGAGAAGAAATCCGCAGACGATAGCCCACAGATGCCAATGGCTCATTCCTCTTTTGGTTTATCCAACTTATCTAGGCGGAGCAGCCTGAAGACGAAGTAAATGAGCGCAAGAAGGACGAGGAAATCTATCGAGACGGAGACAAAATCTCCTATAGCAAAGGGGCCAACGGTGAATTTCGAAAAACTTTCCGCACGTCCTAGAAAAATGTTGATGAACGGGTTCACGATGTCGTTCACAAAAGCGGTTACGACTTTTTGTACGGACGTACCGAGAACAAAACCTATTGCGAGTCCCATCACACCTCGCTCGCGAACAAAATTTACAAAATTAGAGAAGCCGCCTCTGAGCTGTTCTTTCATAACGCTACATCCACACCTCAATAATTATTCCCATCACAATAAGCGAGACGAGATAGTATCCGCTCTGAATGAACCAGAGTTTCCACGGCTTTCCATCCCAGAGGACAACGCCGACCGTAACCGGTGCAACGAAACCAAGCCACATCCAAAATCCGCTGGTGAGACCCGCCATCAGGCCGCTTGTCTGCATGTAGGAGGTCGCGAACACAAGAACGTGCGAAAGTACATATGCCATTACAAGCGCCCCGATTGCCTGAATGAGATACGTTTTCCACCCTTCCTTTTTCATTTTTTCTCTGCCTGCGGAGATTTCTGCCTCTGTCCATCCCATTGAAGCGATCCATTGCTTACCCAAGATAGGGCCGAACCACAAAAAACCTAACACCATCGATGAAACTGCCGCGACAATAACTGAAAGATAATTTACGGATACTTCCATACATCTCATTATGCGATTGGCTAATGCAAAAAGTGTAGCACCGGCCCTATATCGGTGCTACGCCTGGCTGTCGATTGCTTCATTCACCAGCTTGTCTGCTTTTTTGTTCTTTTCTCGAGGCACATACGCGAATGTAACTACGCCAAAATCCTTTAAAAGATCCCGAACTTTCGCAACTTGCGGCTTCAACGTCGGCTCTTTTATTTTCCAATTACCCATTAGCTGTTCTACAACAAGTTTCGAGTCAAGGTAGAACCGTATGTCGCTTCCGGTAAGTCCGAGTTCGAGCATTTTTCCAAGCGCAACAACAACTGCCTCATATTCCGCCCAATTATTCGTTTGATGTGCGCCCAAAAATTGCGCTACTTCAGCGATAACCCTTCCATCCTTGCGGATAATGACGCCTGCACCAGCAGGTCCTGGATTTCCACGCGCACCTCCGTCGGTATAGATAACCACCGACATACACTTTTTTTACGCGGCAACGTTTGAGGTAACAGGTACAACTTCACTTGATCTGTGTTCCAGGGTCCGATAGACGTGAGCCATTGCAAGAATGGTGATAGGAATTGTCACCAAAAGACCAACGAATAGAGCCAGCGCGCCCACAATATTGAGGCCCGCAATCGCAAGAATGAACAAGAGCAACTGCAATCGATGTCCCTTTGTGATGCGTGCGCTTTCTTTCATCGCCTCGATGGGACCGAGGCCTTTATCTATGACCAGATAATTCGAGAACATGAGTATCAGCAGCGCGATGATACCAGGAACAATCAGAAGAATGAGACCAACAATGACAATAGTGCCGTTTAGGATTTTTACGCCAAGGTAGGACCAAAACGGTAATTTATTCCATCCATCAGAGAATTTTACGGTTTCAGCTGCATCGTGAGATCTTAGAGCAATGTTGACGAGCATCATGTCGACGAAAATCCCGATAACTCCCGCCGCGATCGACACCAAGAATTGCATACCGCCGATATTGCTCTTCTCTGGATCTGTAACGGTAGAAAGAATGCCATACACAATGAAGAGGCAGACAATAACACCTATGAAAAACCACGGTCGTTTTGTAAATGTATTCCACCCGAACTTGATAGAATCGCCTATTGAAAATGTATTCATACCCCGTTAGAAAATGTGCCTTTGCGGCAGAAGCCTACCGGCTGCCGCGGCGTAATCGATTAAAAGCTCGACTGTGTTGATTTGTTTAGTTTGGTGATTTGTTTTCATGCGTTGTACAAGCCTAAGGCACATTTCGTTACGGGGCATAGACGGCACTATATCATGGACTTATGTGACTCTCGTTATATCCACAAGGCGGAGCGCAAGGGAGTTTTGCCCCCTAAATGTATCGTGTACAAGAGTGGCGAGAACATCCGATTCCTGGCCGGGCTGCGGCGCAAAAGCAAAATCGCTGGGCAATCTGAAAAAATCGAAAGCGCGGGCCGTCACGCCAGTCGCAAAACAGGATAATGTGACCTCTACATGATTCTTTTCCTTGCCAAAACTTCGCACTGAACCTATCGAGGCTCGTGGGATGCGAAATATGGGCTTCAGATTCCCCAGTCCAAACGGCGCTAAGCGCGATACATCTCTAAAAAGAGGAAATGAGATCTCCGAGAGAGCCACAGTGGCGTCGTACTCGTCGCGTTTTTGGATCGTGGCAGCCTCTATTTGAGCAGCCGCATTTTTGAGCACATCGTGCAGAGTGTGTACTGCTTCATGTGAGACAGAAAATCCGCCAGAGCCATGGTGTCCGCCATATTCTTCAAATGAAAGGGCGGCGCGCGAAAAAAGCTCGACCACCGAAATGCTTCCGTCGGAGCGGCATGAGCCTTTCAACTCCCCTTTCCCATTTCTCCCCCACATGCACACAAGTCCACCACGTTCGCCTACTATGGAATTTGCAACAAGCCCGAGAAGCGCTGGTTTCCATTCCACATCTCCGAGAACAATGACTTGATCGGCGGATGAAAACCGCATTGAGACACGTTTTTTTGCTTCTCTCACTATGGAACCGACTGCGCCTTTTCGACGTGCATTTAATTCTTCAAGGTGCGCGACTAATTTTTCCGCATCCCGCGAGTTTTTTGCGACGAGAAGTTGAAATGCTGTTTCCGGATCACCCATTCGCGAAGCCGCATTAATGCGCGGCGCAAACGAAAAAGATATATCATCTTCAGTGAGTTCACTTTGCCGCAGGCGAAGTTGTGCGCATAGCGCACGAATCCCCGGCCTCTGCGTTTTTCGAAGAACCGTAAGCCCAAAATACGCAAGGGTTCGATTTTCACCTACTAAGGGCACCATATCCGCTATGGTCGCAATGGCGACAAGGTCCAGAAGCCACTTCTCCCAGCCTTCGGGAATTGCCGTAAACGCAGCAAGATTGCGTTTACGGCCTTCGGTAAGAAGCGCAGACGCTAATTTCCAGGCAACAGCCGCGCCACAGAGGTCTCGGAATGGATAATTTCCCAGTTTAGGATTTATGATCGCAAACGCATCCGGCAATGTTTCTTTTACTTCGTGGTGATCTGTCACAATGACGTCAATACCTCTCTGTTTCGCATGACTCGCTCCCTCATACGCAACGGTACCTACATCTATCGTAATGATGAGCGATACTCCTTTCTTGGCTAATTTCTCTATCGCATCTGTATGAAAGCCATACCCTTCCATATCCCTGTGCGGAATATAGACTTCGATGTTCTCGTAGCCGATTTTCGCGAACGTGTCATACAAAACGGCTGCCCCGGGGATCCCATCGCAGTCGAAATCGGCGTATAGAGTGATCTTTTCTTTATGTTGCATCGCAGATAGGATGCGCCCGATCGCCCTATCCATTTCTTGCAGTGCCATAGGATCATGCGTGTCGCGCACGAAGTCTGGCTGCAAGAACTTTGCAATGGTCTCTTCATCCGTTATTCCCCGTTTTGTGAGAAGCGTACGCACTAACTCAGAAACTTCCATTCTCCCTATTGTATCTTATACTCAACAGGTATGCCCCAATGTCTTTTTTGCAAAATAATTCGCGGCGAAATACCGACAAACAAGGTCTATGAAGATGAGAAAACATTTGCATTTCTTGATATCAATCCAGTGAACCCGGGACACACGCTTGTTGTCCCAAAAAAACACGCAGTGGATATCTTTGAGATGGAGGAGGAAGAGTGGAATGCTGTTATGAACAGCGTGCACAAAATTTCGCATGCACTCGAGAAATCAATCGGCCCGACTGGCATCAACCTCGCCATGAACAACCGCTCTGGCGCAGGACAGCTCGTATTTCATGCGCATGTGCACATTATGCCGCGCTTCCCGAACGACGGCCACGAATTATGGAAAGGGAAACCGTATAGAAAAGGAGAGGCCGCGAGAGTTGCAGAAAAGATACGCACGAACCTCTAGCGCTAGAAGTATTGATTACACTGCGGTGTCGGGAGCGGAAGACTTTGGACGCACATCCCTGTGTACCATGTTGCTGGTCCACCTGGATATGAACGCTGGTATCCGCTGCATCCATGCGTCTGCCAGATCTTACAGTTATACGGCATGTTAGAAGGGTCCGAAGATGACGTTTGCGTCGGTGCTCCCGCCGGGCAATATGAAGTACACAACCACTGACCTCCCTTGCATTGAAATACAGGCAAAACCGCTGTCCTGTTTGGGCAAATCCCCGATGGAAGACACAAACTCACGCCAGTCGAGGCTGTCCAGCCACCTTCTGACGTCATCCCTTCAGCGTATATCTGACCATTATATGTACAGGATGCGCCGGTTGTTGTTTGCGTTGTTGTCGTTGACGGCTTGCAGGCATAACCAGTCACACAGTTGTACGAGTCGTACGAGACTGTGAGCGCTGTTGAACACGATGGTGGCATGACCAGAGTGCACCTGTGCGTCTGTGCAACTTGCTTTTGCAGGTTAGCTATCTGCGTTTGCAATTTTGTTATCTCCTGTGTCAATTTCAAGACGAGATCTTTTTGCAATTGTATTATCTGCTGGAATAGCGCGATTATCTGCGATTGCAGGTCGGTACTCTCGGCAGCTGACACCATGGGAGCAATGAGAAGGAAGCAAATGCCGATCGCCGTTAGAAGCTTCGCCATAATTCTGCTACGGCGTAATGTTGATATCTTGAGGCGGATAGTAAACACCCGTCACGGTTGGCGGCGTAGCAAGGAGAACAATAACATTTCCATATATGTCTGTGGTGAACCACCTGCCCTCGCGGCACATGTACAAATGCTCTGTTTGGAATTGATTTGCGCCCGAGTATGCCCTCTGCCCATTCGTGAAGACGATCCCATTGGCGCTCACGCAGAGCGAGCCCGTGCCGTACGGAACGTATCCATACTGACTGTCCGAACTCCACATGCCATTTTGACAGGTGAGTGTCACCGATGATGATCCTGTCAAAAGAGCGCATATATTTTCGTTTGGGAAGTCCCGACATGTCTTACCGTTCCCCCCGGAGGGATACGCAGAGTCGAACAGATTTGGACCCGGCGGAAGCGTGTACGATTGCCCATTGCCGTACACAGTGCCGTTTATCACACACGAATTTACGTCTCCCGTAAGATACCCTGAACCGATCGAGGGAATGGCGACCCACGTTCCGCCCATGCACTGCAAGAATGGATAACTTGTGCATGAAGAGCTTGATGATGCAGCGCACGCTGGACTTGCGGTCACTTCCCCATCAGGGTACGTCTTGCTGTTCAGTTTGCATGAACTCCCTCCGATCCCGATATTCGTAAGGTCCGGATCATTCACCTGAACAGAAAGTGTCGCGGTCGTATCTGCACCACTCGCGTCTTTGGCAAAAACCACGATCGTGAATTTTCCGGTTGAACTATACGCGTGCGAATAGGAGACGGCTGAGCTGTATGGTGTGCCCTCGCGAGAGATGTTCAATAACTGGGAAAGAGAAGAACCCTCATCTCCCCACACAACGCTAAAATTAACCACGTTTCCTTCAGGATCGCTCCCGCTGACCCTCCATGTATTGCTTTTGTTGATGTCAACGGTTGTGGGACCGACAACGGAAGAAATAATAGGAGGCTTGTTGATGGGCGTTACTGTCGTGTCGACTGCCGACACACAGGTCCATCCTACATGGCAACCCTTCGGGTCATTGTTCTTTTCCCATGTACCTGTACACGTCAACACTGGCTGCGGTGGCGGTGTGAGGCACTGATTGCTCGGAGGGGGAGGACGCGTACAGTATGTGCTTATCACATACTGGAACGTTCGAGCTCCAAACACGCCGCCATCCGCCGCCTGTGAAATAATCCCCACTTTCAGCTGAAATTGAATAAGTCCATTCTCTGTTATTGGCCCGAAAAACCCCGTGATGTCTACACTGAAATATCCCTGACTTTTCAGAAATAGCTGCAACGCTTCAACATCGCCACCGCTATCGCCGCGTTTCAATGGAAATCGTGATATCGAACAAATAACATTCCCGCCAGCGGGCGGTGCAACCTCTGTGCTTCCCCCTGCTGCGGCAATTTTTGCTTGCAGCTGTGCGATTTGGGCAAGAAGCACTTCTATCTGCGCTTTTACCTCATCAGCAGTGAGTGCGCTTGAGATAACTGGAACCAAGATAAGCCCCGCGAGAGATGCGCACAAAGCGCGCTTGAAAGTGCTCATTCCATCAATCGTAACGCATAAAACTCATATCTTGTCCGCATAGTGTGGATTGCAAGCTTACCCCAGCGGTATCTCGTGCGAGAATAGGGTTATTATCCGAATTACTCGTCATTCTTTTTTCATGAAAAAGAAACTTATTGTTGGCGTCTTACTTTTTGCGCTTATGCCTATCGCGGTGCTTGCGCAAACGAATGAAGAAAGGATCGCGAGTCTTCTTGCGCAAATAAATGCGCTCACTGCTCTCCTAGCCCAGATGCAGGGAAACACGCAAACTGCCCCGGCTGCCGGAACGTATGGAATTCTTCGCGGAATTCCATCGCTCGTGCTCACCCGAAATCTAGGGCCCGGCGATACGGGACCTGACGTATCGCGATTGCAAGCGCACCTCGCACTTGACCCAAATATTTATCCGGAAGGATTAGTGACGGGCGGATATCGCAACCTCACGACTGCTGCCGTCAGACGTTTCCAAATAGCGTGCAATATCATTTCATATGGTGACCCAAACACGACAGGATTTGGACGTGTCGGGCCGGTGACCAGACGCGCACTTCAGTACGGATGCGCTGGCACTCCAACCCCTATCCTGTATCCAACACCGACTCCTCCGCAATCTTCAATAGCCCCAACGTCGGGACAACCTCCACTGAACGTCGCGATCACTGCTTCGTTTCCCACCATTTCATGCGACGTCGCGGGCGGAGTGAACCAGATCTACCGGCTACAGCTTGGTGATGGCACCTTCCAAGAGCTCTATGTATTCACACAAGGAAGAGTGAGCGGAGAGTGCGGGAGAGTCGTAACGAAAACGGTATACCACTTATATACAAAAACCGGGACGCACACCGTCATGTTAGAAGAAATGGGTCCGACAGGGGAAGGAGGGTTCGCCGTTCTTTCATCAAAACAGATAGGAACGGTGCACGTGGGCGGTACTGCCACACCAACGCCGCCGCCCGGCACATCATACGGCATCCAAGTGCGCCTCCAGAACGGAACGAGCGCGGTTGCTCGCGGCAACGCACTCCTCATCAATTGGGACCCGACTGTCATTATTCCTCCATCAAACGCTGCGGTGCGACTCGAATTGAGGCGCGCATCCGACAACACGCTTGTCGGCGAAGGCGGTATCGTCAACGACCTTGCGATGAACGGCTCGTATGTGTGGAACGTCCCAGTATTCTCCTCTTCGTGCTCGCTTGGCAATGGCCAGCTGTGTTCCAACCAAATAATCGACAACCAAGACTACCATATACGCGCTGTGCTGTACCAGCCGCGCGGTTCTTGCTTCGGAACTGCATGCAACAATTCTCCAACAATTCTCGCTACAGGCAGAACTGATTCATTCACCATCCTGCCCACCGGAAGCGCGACTGGAGGAGCACTGCGCGCTAATCCGTCGTCCGGCTCATCGCCTCTCATGGTTTCGTTCAATGCCGATGTAAACGCTACGGGTTCGTGTTCTGCGAGCACCAATTCAATTAACTTTGGAGACGGAAGTCTGTGGGAGAATCTGCAAGTCGCCGCAAATACATGCAGGCCGCAGACGTTCGTTGTCAACCACACCTATACAGGAAACGCGACGTACACCGCGAAACTCTACAACGTCGCAAGCTCTTCCGTAACGAACAGCACCAATCCGATCCACTCGACCACAATCACCGTTTCTGACGGCAGCGGCGCGGGTGGAATGGGCTCGCTTCTCGTGCACGCAGACGGCAGTGACGGCGCAACGTCATTCCCGGATAGTTCATCGACAAACAACACGATCACGCGCAATGGGAACGCCCAAATAGATACTGCTCAATCAAAATTCGGCGGTGCGAGCGCGCTCTTCGACGGGAGCGGCGATTACCTGTCGGTTCCAGATAGCAGCAACTGGTATTTCGGTACCGGCGACTTCACGGTGGACTTTTGGCTTAGACTTAACGGTTTAGCGGCAACGAACGGTATATTTGGGCAAGGAAGCGGCAGTAATGCGTACCGAATGTATATCGCGTCAGACGGCAGCGTTGTCTTCCAAGTATGGAACGGCGGCGTAAACACGATCGTACTCTCCGCAGGAGCAGGCACGTTCTCAACCGGTTCGTGGTATCACCTAGCGCTTGTCCGCAATGGAAATTCATTCGCGCTGTACAAGAACGGTTCATCGATAGCGAGCGTATCCGACTCGGATGCAATGCCTGATTTCGCAGCGCCATTCACCATCGGCGCGTCGGACGGAACAAGCTTTGTATTGAACGGATGGATAGATGAATTCCGCGTCGTCAAAGGAAGCGCTGCATGGACATCAAGCTTCTCCGTGCCGACAGCTCCATACGGCAGCAATCCGGTGGTTGAAGGAAATTCCATCAGCTACAACAGTCCGGGTACATTCACATTCACGACTCCTTCTTCCTACAGTTCCATTACTGTGACGCTCTGGGGTGGAGGAGGAGGTGGAGGAGGAGGCAACGGTACAGTAGAAGGAAGTGGAGGAAATGGCGCAAACGGCGGTTCATCCACGTTCCAAAGTTTAGCGGCGGCAGGTGGAAGCGGCGGGAGTGGTGTTGTCGGTGGAGCAGGCGGTACAGCTTCCGGAGGCGATGCAAACACATCAGGAAACTCAGGCGGCAGTGCAAACGGCGTAACGAGCGGCGCAGGAGGAAGCGCGCCAAATGGCGGCGGAGGGGGGAGCGCGGTTACAAGCGGTAATGGCAATGCAGGCACCGCGCCCGGTGGTGGAGGAGGAGGTGGAGCATATGCAGGCGGCGGAGGTTCAGGCGGGTATGTACGCAAAACGTACTCATCGGGATCGCTGTCAACTAACTCCTCTGTCTCTCTCGCAGTGGGAAGTGGTGGTAGTGGAGGAGTAGGGGGTATATGTCATTATGGTGATTTACTCAAAGTCTGCGATCGAAGCGGCGACTGGCCTCCAAGCGGTGGAGATATGGTCTCTGGTGGCAGCGGCGCATCTGGACGAGTAACGATTACGTGGCAGTAAGAAAGGAATGCCAAAAACAAAAACCCGCATGTTCTGCGGGTCTTTGTTTTGCGAGTTACTAATATTACGGACACACGAACTGACAGTTCGGTCCAGTGCGTCCTACCCATGTGCCGTTCGGACATTGCATGGCCTCCTGTGTGCAAGCGGTATATATTTCACACTGACCTACGTAGAGAAATGCCGCGCCAGCTGCGTTCATGAAGCAACGATTACTGTATGTCGTCGGACCCGGTGTCGCTAACATGCATGCAGGAATGGAATGACGACAGGCCGGCTCCGGCGGTTGACCGCATACCGGCGCATATTCACCGGTGCACGCCATACCGCCAGTCACATTAACCGTTGTTGAGGTCCTCGCTTCCTGCCCGGAAGCATTTCGCACAACGATCGTCACTGTATACACCCTCGCGAATGAATATGCGTGCGTGAATGTCGTCATTTGTACGAACGGGCGTTCTGCCATGGATGCATTTGCAGGGATAGGATACGAGTTCTCGTCGCCCCACCGCACGCTATAGCTTAGCCGCTCATTTTCCGGATCCCATGCATTCACATTCCACGTGCCGGTCGTATTCACGACGAGTGTCGTCGGGCCGGAGAAACCGGAAATAACGGGCGGTTTGTTGTTGGGAAATTCATCAAACCATGCCGTGCAGTACGGTGCTCTGTCGGGAGGAACAGTTCCCGGCGCCGGCGCGCACATCATCGCTACACAAATCGGCTCGCCTCCGGGAAACTCACGGTGGCAAGAGGTCCCGCATACTTTTCCATCGGTCCAGCGTTTGCACTGCGGATCGTTGGCAGGATCCTGCCAGCCTGCGCGGCACTCGCCTGCGTGCATGAATGACGCGCCATCGGCTTCCATCATGCATCTGTTGCTGTATGTCTGTTGGATCGGATTGCACGGTGTCGTTATACAGACAATCGGTTTGGAACCGCACACAGGTTTATATTCTTTCGTGCACGCGACATCTCCGACATATACCTGGACTTTTCCTATAACTTCCCTGCTTATTGGCGCCATGCAACCTTGGGTTACTCCGCACGGGTTGCTTGTATGAACCAAGAGCGCCATGTAGGTACCATTGGATGTATACGTATGTGTGTTCGTCCCCGGTCTCTGACACCGATCTGTAGGCGCATAGCAATTCGCTGCTGACTCGGTCGAACCATCACCGTACTCGATAATGTAATTATCTGCTGCTGAATGGAATCCGCTGATATTCGTGTAGAAGGTAACAGAAAGAGGAGCAGCGCCCCGTTGCGGAATAACTCTAAAATTCTCATTGCCCCCGCCGCCGCACCATATTCTGAGACGCTCACGCGACATGGGGCCGAATGCGCCGATTGCCTGCACGCCTTCTGCTGCTTGCCACTTTGCCACCGCCTGGGTGGTCATGTGCCCAAAGTAGCCTGTCGCGTTCGCGGACAAATATCCCTGCTCATTCAAAAACTCCTGCAACGAACGAACGTCATCTCCATTCGTGCCTGTTGTCAAATTTCGAACGAGCACAGAACAGATACGATGCTTTGATGGCATAATCGAACCTATAATGGGAGGAACTGGCGGCTGCCCGCGCAGTTCGTTCAGCTGTCTTGTGAGGTCCGCTATCTGGGCCATCAATCGCTGTACCTGGGACTGGAGATCATCAACCGTGAGAGCTGAAACCGGCACAATACCGATGGAAAACACGAGCGAAGATGCGATGAGACCTCCTATGAGCGCCTTTTTAACCATACGAGAGAAAGAGTGATAAATAATGCCGTAATCATAACAGTTCTGTATGTGTAGACGCGCGTGGGGACATTCCCTTACGGACGGCGTAGAGCGAGCAAAATACAACAAAGAACTTTTGTATGTTCGAGCCAAGGAGTCCGAACCCTGTCATGTAACGCAGGATTACAGGGCTAGAATGTCAGATCTTCCGCCCAATTTGTGTGCGCGCAATGTAAATTAATCGCCGTGTCCTCTTGTGCCATCGCACAAACCCCGGGGGCGCCAGCAAAATCTTTACAGATGAGCGAACCGGCTGTTGTTTTGACGGTTTTGGTTGACATGTGAGAACCACAGGACGAACCAACGAGAGCCATGTAGGTTTGCAATCCCGCCATAGTTGGATTGCTAGCTGGCGGGTAATGTGTCACACAATTTGCGCCGGCGGCATCGCATCGATACCATTTGCCGATTACACATTTCAATGTTGGAACTGACATCGGCACACTGCCTTTGAAATACGGATCCGGAGAAACGGTATTGCCGCTCGGTACGAGCTTGCTCCCCCAGGGAGTGATGCAGTACGTTACTCCTTCCGGAACAAATATGAGCGAACCCTCCTCGGGAACATCGCCGTCTGGAGCGGGCGGCTCTGAAATACATCCAGCCCCGCATGCAGGGTCAGAAGCGGCCACGACTTTCACTGTCACTGTTCCCTCTGCCTCTCCTCCCGACATATCTCGCACTTTTACCGTAATAATATACGAACCCGTTGAGTAATACGTGTGCGTGAACGAACTTACGGACGAAAATACGCCTTCTCCTGCGAGTTTTTCGAGCGCATTAAGCGTTGAATTAGCTTCGCCCCATGATACGTGGAATGTGAGGCCGTCGCCATCCGGGTCAGTCGCTTTGATGGCCCATTTTCTCTCTATTCCCGCCGCTATTGACGATGGCCCGCTGATATCATGAAGAACCGGCGGACGATTCGGCCCCTTTTGCGGTGCCGCACATTTCCAGGACGCGTTGCAGTTTTCGTCGTGTACTAATTCCCATTTTACACCGCAGCTTGCCGTCGGCGTTGTTGTCGCTACCGCAGGACAAACTGGCGTAGGCGTTGGAAGGAAAACGGGCTTCGGTGATAATTTTGCAAGGCATCTCTCCAGGATCTTCGCCCGTGTCCTAGGTCCCACAACGCCCCATCCGTTGAGACTCGGACTACCAAGCCACACGATCCCGACATGTGCCTGCCAGTCTTGCACGGCTCTTTCTGTCAGCATCCCAAAAAAACCTGTTATCTCGACATTGAACACGCCTTCTTTTTTTAAGAAATCTTGCAAGGTCTTGACGTCATCCCCTTGAGATCCTCTCGTCAACGTTCGTGTAAATACCGGACATTGTGTTGCCGAAGGAGGAGCAGCTGGATCTTTAAGCTGATTTTGCAACAGAGCGATCTGCCCGAGCAATGCCTCTACTTGCGCCTGCATCTCCGGCACCGTGAGCGCCGCAGACACAAACGGAGAAGTGAGACACACTGCAGCGACCCCGACAACAAAGGACAAAACACGCATGCATACAGTATGACTTCTCATCAAATAGATTTTTTCCTTGCTGTGGATACGCGCGCGGCAAGCGCTAGTTCTGCGTACGGAATATCATCGGGACTCGTAATATGAAGTCGGAATGAGATCTCGACAGCAGTTAATGGAATTTTGAATGCCTTTGATGCAGCTAACATTGTCTGCGGCAAGCCGTACTCCGTACGACCTTCTAAGAGCACTGGTTCTATTTCGAAAATGCGCGTATCAAGAACGTACAGCCCGACGCCCCCTACACCAGGCCCCCTCGTGTGCTTATCGGCCTCGATGATCTCCGTGATAGTGCCATTGGCATCGATATGCACGCTTGATGACATGTCTAATTCGGGCATGTGCATTACGGCGAGAGCCCATTCTTGCTCAATACATTTTCTAACGTCTTCTTTTGTATGAATATCGTCCGCATTGGTCGCAAGAAATTTTCCTTTCAGAATTCCCTTTGCCTGCAAAAGTGCATCCATAGTTCCCCCCACGGGATTCTCTTGCTCAACGTACGTAATTTTCCTTCCGTTATAGGAATTGCCAAATTGCGCTCGTATCAATTCTTGCAAGTATCCGACGATGAGTATGACCTCGTCAACTTGATCAGGCAACGCATCAAATTTGTGCTCCAAAAGTGTCTTTCCAGATACTCGAAGGAGCGGCTTTGGGATATTTTTTGTTTTCTCCCCCATCCGAGTACCCCGACCGGCAGCGAGAATGACAGCCTGCATACGTACAGTCTATCCGAGTGCTTCAATTGCAGGAAGCATTCCTTTCCCCGCATCGACCTTTGGCTTGGCCAAAAATCCTAAATATTTTCGATATCGTTGACAAGACATAGCTGGTTCATGGGGCAGGCATTTATCTCAACCAAGCGCCTCAATAGCAGGCAGAGTACCCTTGAGCAAGTATTCCAACATCGCTCCACCTCCAGTCGAAAGAAAACCCAAATTCTCTTGTTTTATGCCGGCACCCTCTATTGCTGCTATGGTATCTCCCCCACCTATCACAACTGATGCTCCATCCGCAAATCTTTTCGCCGTTAACGCCGCAACAGCGTGTGTCCACGACGTGTAGCCGTCCTCATACAATCCCGTAGGCCCATTCCAGAGAATGAAATTAGCTTTCTCGATGTATGGAGCAATAAGCGCGAGAGAATCGGGTCCGATATCAACGATTTTGTCGCCATCCTCGACTTGTTCAGGTTTTTTTGTTTGCGCCTGACCATCTTCTCGTTCGACAACGACATCAACCGGGGCAAGAAAACCAGGATGACTCAAAACTTCTTTTTCGGGCAATTGCGCTGAAATCCGAGACCGCCCAACCGGCAAGCCTCGCGCCTTGAATACATCGTTGGCAAGCGCTCCGGTAATGAATACATGATCGTATGTCTGCAGAAGTAACTTGATGAGAGGAGCCTTCGTTTCAAATTTTGCCCCCCCGAGAATCGCAAACGATGGTCTTGTCGGCGTGCGAGCCTTCCTCAGAACTTCCAATTCCTCTTCGACAAGAAGCCCCGCATATGAGGGCATGAATTTCGGAACGCTGACGAGCGACGCATGCACACGGTGGTCGACGGCAAACGAGTCGTTCACATATATGTCAGCAAGAGATGCAAGTTCCTTTGCAAGCGACTCGTCGTTCTTTTTTTCGCGCGGATCACGGCGAATATTCTCAAGAAGGAGCACGTCTCCTTCCTTCATCTCCGCGATCGCTTCGCGAGCCGCATTACCAACAATATCTGGAACATAAAATAAAGAAAAATGTTTCTTCATTGCACGGGCAACCGGTGCCATCGAATCTTCAATATCATTGCCAATATGAGAAAGCAAGATGACTTTCGCACCTTTTTCCGAAAGGTATTGGATCGTCTGCCATCCGCGCTTTGCACGAAAAAGATTGGAGACCTCGCCCGCTGCATCAAGCGGAAGGTTAAGATCTGTGCGCACCAAAACGCGCTTTCCTTTCAATTCGCCCTGAGGAATATCGTTGACGGTTTTCATCATGAATTTCCAACTGCTTGTAATAGATGCGCAAATTCTACCGCGTTGATGCTGGCGCGCCCCACAAGAAGTCCGTGAACATCACCATCTTGAAGCATCGCTCCGGCGTTCGTGGCATCAATGGAACCCCCGTAAAGAATTTTCATCTTATGTCCCTCTTGCCCGTATGAATCCACGATGGTTTTTCTGATGAAAATCGACATTTCGTGCATGCTGCGCGGGTCCATTGTTTTATCCGTACCGATCGTCCAGAGCGGTTCGTACACAATGACCACTTTTCCCAATTTTATGGCAGGGACATCAGTGAACGCAACGCGGATCTGTTCGGCAATAAGCGGAAAATAATCGCCGCTTGCAGTTCTCTTGGTTTCCCCGACGCACAGAACCGGTATGAGACCGTTTGCAAGCGCAGCGCCGACTTTCTGTCTCGTATCGTCATTTGTTTCTCCTCGTGCCCGTCGTTCCGCATGCCCGATAAGTACGTACCCCGCTTTTGCATCACGCACTTGTTGTATCGAAATCTCTCCCGTATGTGCCCCGCCTTCCTCAAAATGTGCGTGCTGAGCAGCAAAGAGAATACGCCGCGAGCGTGATAAACGCCTCAATTCTCGCAAAAAAAGAGACGGCGGAGCTACGACAAGGGATACATTGGCTTTTTCTGCGGATTTCTTGGTCGCTTCGAGCAGCAATTTTGCTTCGCGAAACGTCGGTGGGTTCATCTTCCAATTCGCGATCACCAGACACTTCGACATGCGAAGGATTGTAGCATGCGACACTTCACTTACTTCGCTACGTGACATGAGTTCGAAAGGGGCCGGGAAAACTACAGTTTTCCCGTCGAGAAGAGCAGCGAGTCCGCACATGTGGCGGACGGGCGTTGAGAACCTTCGGTTCTCAATGTGAAATTCCGCAGGTAAATCCGTGGAATTTTACATTATCCCCCGAAAAGTATGGTATCCGATATTGTGCGTGTTTTTTGCTTCAAAAACTCAGCTACAGCTGTGAAGAGAATTGCCTGCACGTCCTCTGCACCTGCAGTAAGAGCGGACAATTCTTTGTCAACGACCCCGTCTATTTCTGCTGCAAGAGAGCGCGCTGAAAAGTATTTCCGTATGAAAAAACGGTACCACGGAAGACGTACTCGAACTCTCTCCTCTGATGTCGCGGCTGCACCCACCACCTCTACCCGCACTGGGAACGAGAACGGGATAATAGCAAACAACGCGCCGCGACTGCGATATGTGATCTCAAATCGGGATGCGGAGAGAGCGGCTTTCTCAAGCTGCGCGTCGTCGCCCGCAAGTTCTGCTGCAATGAGCGCATAGTACTGGCCAGTTGATAACTTGCCGCCATCAATTTTTTCCTTCGCGCGGCCCCTCAATCCTTTCCAAAATTTCAAGATATCGCGTATGTCAGCATTGCCTTGTATCGCCGCCCGGACTTTTTTTCCGTCGATGGTTACGCTAAAACCGCCTATCGTTCCTCCGCCAATTTTATACTCGTCGCCTGAATCAGTGACCGTGATCGCCCCTTGCTCTACGAGCGTGTTCACTACATCCCCTTCCGTCTCGACGATCGGGCCTGGCAGAGGAGACTCCGGGTTACTTTGTGAGTTTTCTTCAGTTTGCTCTTTCTGGTCGATCGGTGTCTCAGGCAGAGGTTCTTCGTCCGGATTTTGGTTCAGATTCTGTGTTGCACTCCCGCTTCCGGCGGGAACTTCGCTGGTAAGGTCGAGGATTTCTCCTTTTTTCAAAAAATATTGGTCATTGAACTGGTCCGCAGAAGCGACGCCTGCATTGAATATCAAAAAAAGAAGTAAAAAACAAAAAAATACCCGCATAAAATGCTGTAGCATGCGCGAAAATCCTATTGCTCTCTCCATAATACAAATTTGTAGTCGGCCGATGCAGATGGAGTAAAAGGCGGTGGTGCGAATGCGAGTATTCGATCGTAGTTGTCTATACGAAGGTTGTACCCGGAACAATACACGCCCGGGGAACCACAGAGCCATTTGGTGCCGACGCGTTTGTTGGAGATGACCGAGCCATTTGTCGTGAGTTGTGATTGCTGTACATATCCATCGTATGCCGAAGGTACTTGGTTCGAGCCCGACGTCGTGTAGTAGTTGCGGCCAAATAGCCCCCCTTGCGCGACAAAAATGCCACGGATCGTCATCTGGTCCGGCGAAACAAGCGGCACGAGAATAGAATCCTCAGCAATGACCGTGAGCCCGGTCGATCCATCTGCTGTCGCATAATTAACGTTGTTATTCAGAATAACACTCGGCGCGTACGCACCAGTATCTGCCGTAACAATTGTTATTTTTCCTGACACCGTTCCTTCTATCCATGTTTTTGCGCTGACAAAAATAACCGCGCAATCCGACGGCGGCGTAAATGTGCCGAGTGAAACTTGTGTGGAAATGATGTCGTAATTCATATACCACGTCGGCGAGTGCCCTCCGTTATACCCCCACACACCTGAAGTACCAGTAACGCGATAGATAGTGACAGTTCCGTTTGAATTGAACACAAGCCTGTATCCGCGCTGATCAGAAGCAGCCACTGATGAATAGGTTCCTCCTTGTTGCACATTATCAACTCGCGTGGTTGTGCCGCTGAGCAGTATTCCATCGAGTTGCGCGTAGCCGCGAAGCGCGCTGAAGTTTGAGCCGATGCCTTCAAAACTTACCTGGGGAACGGGATAACTCCAGAGCGGACTTCCGGTCCCCGCGCCAAATACGCCCGCCGCATTATTATTTGTCGGGGAACATCCGAAACTTGCACCACATATCCATGTCGAAACCGAACTTGTGACATCGGAATTATTTGTTCCGTCCATTCTCACGCCGCCGTTCGAATGATACGGACCCGTGATATTTCTGTCTGATCCCGCCCAGACATTTTGATTCACAATGTGTGAATACTCCGCGACTGAAGGTCGCATATAACGCGCAATAAGTGTGCGTTTAAAGACCGGGTTTTGGTCAGCCCTGCCTTCCGATGCGATGTTTGCGTACTGCGGTACGCCGCAGGCAGTATTCAACGTTGTCGTAACTGCCGCTTCTCCTACCCGCCCACCCTCTGGATCTTCGACGACATACGTAACTGGCGTTTCAAGGCCGGCGCCGGATAGCATGACATTTGGCGTGTGCACAAGAAACCATCGATAATACTCAAGTCCTGCTTCTGCTATTTGAATTGCCTGTTCCCGTGCGAACAATGCGCGTCCGTACTTGGCCTGCATGAAGCTGTAGCTCGTTATTGTTCCCAAAATAAGCGCAAAAATACCCATGTATGCAACAACTAGAATGATGGTCACTCCTCGCGACGCACTCCCTTCGTGTTTCTTTTTTCTGTTCATAGTCTATTTCAAGTTCCTAAGCGCCGCGGTCGAGCGAAGTGTTAATTGGTTCGGCAACCGATTTGGATCAACGTTCACAATAACGTTCATGGTAATGAAACGCACATACGCTATCTGAGCAAAATTTGTTATCTCTGCACCGTTCATATCGTAGTATTGGAATGTCGTTGTCGCTTGCTCGATGTTACGAACTGTCTCAGAAATTACCGATGTCGTTTGGGCTGCACCGTACACAGGAGGATCACCCGTGGGGTCTGTTACGTCACGAAGCAATGAAATGCCTTGCACATAGTATCGCACTCTCTCAATAAGCGGATCTGAATCGATGTCAGCGTAAAACGTAACCTCCTGGGGGCCAACCGCGGCAACAGGATATGCGCCATTTGACGCATAGGATATCTCTCGCATCGTTTTCACCATCTCTTCGATGCCGCGCTGCGCTGCATTTACAGCGCTTGCTTGTTCTATAACGTATGTATTCGTGCGATAGAAGTAAAGTACCGATGAAACAATGGCGAGCATCGCGAACGTAAAGACAGTAATGGATACCAACACTTCAATAAATGTGATGCCGCGTGAGTAGTTCATACTAATTTAATACGGGAGACAGCCGCGAGGTGCCTGAAACGTCGACGTCGGTTGCTGTGTACGGCTGGAATCCGGCAGCTGTTATGTCTATTGAATATGGGTTACCGCCGCCCACCGAACCACTCGAAAGTTCGATGAAAAAGGCCTGCCCGCAGGAGTCGGTGGTCATCGTGACGTTGTATCCGAGAGAGCGATATAAGCGCACTGTCGCGTTTGCTATGAGTCCGCCGTTGCCACGAACATCGACGAGCAGCGAGTTTGTCGTGTGCGGCGCAAGAATAAGTTTCGTTGTTGCATATTCATTCGGTGCAAGGCTCTCCGGCTGCGGCGCACACGAGGAAGCGATGTCATAACCCGTCGAAGCATCCACCGTTGTCGTGTACGTGTCCCATTCGAGATTGCCGATACCGACGCCTGCCGTCGGACCCGTAGAAAGGGTTGTCGTCGAATACTTATAGAATGTGCCTCCTGGGCCATTCCCTATTGATTTATTACCTTGAAGACCAAATGTAATGTTTGGAAGAGGAAGAGGTCCCACGTCATGTGTGACTTCCCACGAAAGAACTTCCGGCGTCTCGCTTTCGTTTGCCGTGCCAAGTGACGCATGTAAAGAAACACCTGGGTACGTTGTCGTTGAAATACCCGAAATGTCTACCGGCGATAGGCTGAATCCGGAACTATTACCCGGCAGTTCGGAGTCCGGAATGAGCGAGCTGCCGTCACTGGAGTACAGACGATAGGCAATGTTTGTCTGCGCCGGTCTCGTATCGACAAAGCGGAGTTGCTTCCACCGCACCAGATATTGCGGTGCGATGGCTATCGAGCGCGCTTCGCCCGGAGTTGAATATGGTCCGGGCGCACCGACCAATCGCAAAAGTCCTACAGCAACTTCTGTGTTCGTGGTGGTAGCAATTTGAGAAGCATCCGCAAACGTATCCGTCGTTGTTGATGTCTTTATTTGCTCGAATGTTTGTACATTTTTTATAGAAACCAGATCGATAGAGAATGGAAACGAGGTCGTTTGGTTAAGAGCGACTGTCAGATGCCCTGGCGTCGGATTGGTAATTTCTGCCGTTGCATCGTATGTCTGCGAAGTTGAGTAACCACTTTTTGTGACCACAATCTTGTAGCCAGCGCTGGCTGGAGCTCCGATGATCGTAACAAGTCCATCATTATCGGAAAAAAGAAGCATGTTTACGACCGGATTGGTCGTGGCATTGATGACGGTAACCTGTGCATTCGCGACTGGCGCAGATGCTGCGTCCAAGATTGAAAGAGCGAGAGTCCCGCCCGGTACTGCTTGTTCAATGCCTACCGGCGAGACTCGTGTCGTCAACGCGACTTTTCGCAACCCGCCATTGTGCGCAGACCATGAAACCTCTGTCTTAACCACTTTAAAGTCCGCTGGATTCGCATTCGTGTCGGCGGCGCCTGTACCGTCCTTCGGATCATCTCCATACAAAATTATGGTACGGCGAATATATGAGATGCCATTCAATGTTGCTGTCTCCGTCGCCACGATCGCGCCAGATGGAATTCCCCCAACCGTGCCAACAGAATCGTAGGGTAAGCTGCGAATGAATTCTTGCCGTTCGTTCGCAAGAGCTATCGCCCCCGCACGGGCCTTGTTATTCGTGACAACATCGACTGAAAGCTGAAACGCACCGGAGATACCGACAAATACGAGCATGAGAAGCGCCGTGCCAACGATGGTATCGATGAGCGTCACGCCGCGCGATTGGCGGTGTTCACGTCGTCTTGAATACATTTCTGGAATGGTTCTTGTTATCACATGTTTTAACGAGTCAGTCGTCGGCATAAATACGCCTTTCGGAAGATATATCCGCCATTGTGAATACCCGGGAACCTCGTTCCATCCATGCATCGCAGGAATCTTTTCGGCCCCCCTGTGCTCTTCGTCCATATGTAAATATAGCAGCCCCGGTTTCTTCGGTGTGGCAGACTCCAAAAGACGATTGGTTTTTTCCATCATCAGAGGAAACATGCCCCTTCTCTGGAACTCCGGATAAACCATAGTTTGCTCGGAATAGTAATAGCCATCCAAAGAATCAAACTCGCGATATGCAACAGGTATATTGTCAGATTTTGTGCGCCAGTCGATTCGCCAACCATCTTTTGTATTGCTGATGATTTCTTTCAACTCTGGCAAAGGCTCTTTGCCCGGATGAATCGTCTCGTCGCTCATATTTAGATGACTTCCGACAGTTGGTAGATAGGAGAGATCATCGAGACCGCGAAAAATCCGACTGCGCCGCCGATGAAAATCATCAGGAACGGCTCGATGATCGTCGACATATCTTTCGTCTTTCTATCGACCTCATCCTCATAATAGATGGCGAGACGCTTTAACATTTCCGTCAGTTGTCCTGTCTCTTCCCCGACCGACATCATCTCCCCCACAAATGCCGGATACATGTCCTCGCGCCGTGTAAATTCTGCGGAAAGGGGCTCTCCTTTTCCAACGGCCGCCTTTGCCTTCTGAACTATGTCCTTGAAGTAACCGTTCTGGATAACGTCACTCACGATATCGAGCGACGTTAAGAGGTCAACACCAGACGAGAGGAGCGATGCAAGCGTCCGCGAGGTACGTGCGGCATTCACTTCTCGAACTAATACCCCAATAAGGGGTACTTTCAAGAAAAACCAATCAGCAAAACGTTTTCCAACAACTGTATGAACTGCAAAATAAATCGTGCCGACGAACAATACAACAAGCGCAAGCGCAAGCACCGTGTATTCCACAAGAAAATCACTGATAGCAATTATTGTCCTCGTCGAGGCCGGCAGATCTGCGCCCATTTCGGCGAATGTCGAGGCCAGCGTCGGTACGACTTTTATCATCATCAAGACGCCAATACCGACAATCGCAACAAGAACGATCACTGGATAAATAAGCGCCCCGCGTATCTTCTTTTTGAGGTTGTACATCCTCTCCATCTGGTCGGCGATGACGGTGAGCGATTGAGGCAAGTCCCCCCCTTCTTCGCCAGCGCGAACCATCGCAATGAAAAGCTTCGAAAATATATACGGGAATTTTGCAAGCGCGGCATGCATCGCGTCCCCTCGCCGCACTTCGCTCGAGAGCTGCGAAATGACATTCGAGAGTTTTGGATTCCTCGTTTGGCGCTCCAGTACTGAAAGCGCTCGTGAGAGCGCAAGGCCTGCCGTGAGCATAGCGCCTAAATTTCTCGCAAACAGAATGCGTTCGTATTCCGTGACCGTAGAGATCTTCGCATTCCAGTAGGCGATACTGAGCCACTGATTCGCCCTGTCTTCATCCACAGAAATGATGCGCCCGCCTTCACGGCGCACGACGCTGTACAATTCGAAACGATCGCGCGCTTCTGCGACGCCCTTATAGACTTCGCCGTCCGGCTTTTCAGCAGTGTACGTAAACCGAGACATTCATTCGATTATACCGTCTAAGCAACAGAAAGAAGCGCGTGCTGTACACAATCGCTCACTGTCACAACATGGATCACTCTGAGATCACGCGCAACACTTCTTCGATGGTAGTGATTCCCTGTACTGCTTTAAAAATACCGTCTTCCGCCATGGAGAGCATGCCTTCACTCCGTGCCTGTTTTTCAATGGCATCTCCTGTTGCATTTGCCATGACAAGGTCCTTGATGGTCAACGTAACTGGCAAGACTTCATAGATACCGATGCGCCCGTTGAATCCTTGCGGGGTTTCAGTTGATCCTTTTGGTTTATAGAACGGCACTTTGTTCCACGTTGCCTCCTTTGCAACAACTTTTTCTTCTTTCAGGGCCTTGAGAACCGCCCCCCCGTCAACAAATTTTTCTAATTGGTTCTGTTCATCGCGAGAAAGCTCGTATGGCTCATGTTGCGCCGTCAATTTTCGGACAAGCCGCTGCCCGATCACCACGCGCAGTGTCGAGACAAGCAGGAATGGCTCCACACCCATGTCGAGGAGCCTCGCTACTGCGCCAGCAGCAGAATTCGTGTGGAGCGTTGAGAGCACCAAGTGACCCGTAAGAGCAGCGTTTATGGCAAGCGACGCTGTTTCTTTATCTCGAATTTCACCCACCATGATAATGTCCGGGTCCTGACGCACCAGCGAGCGAAGCCCGGTCGCAAACGTGAATCCTATCTCTGGTCTCACCTGTGTTTGATTCACACGCGCCATCTGATACTCGATAGGATCTTCGACAGTGGAGATATTTACATCCGGCGTGTTGATGATATCGAGGAGCGTATAGAGTGTTGTCGATTTTCCGGCACCAGTAGGACCAGTCGTGAGTATCATGCCTGTCGTTTTTCGCATCGCATCATGCATCCGTTCAAGCCCTGTACCGTGAAATCCGATACTTTCCAACGTAAAGCCTGAGATAGAATCGCGAAGAAGTCGCATAACTATCTTTTCACCGTAGTACGTGGGGAGGACTGAGACACGAAATGATATCTTCTCTCCCCCAGCTTCTGCTCCGAAGCGCCCATCTTGCGGCAAGCGATGTTCATCAAGCCGCATATTTGCGAGAACTTTGATGCGTGCAGTGATAGCCGCTGCGGCATGTTTTGGCAATTCCATCGCGTCGTGCAAGATCCCATCGATACGATAACGAATAAGAAGCGTATTTTCCAATGGTTCAATATGGATATCTGACGCATTCTGTGCCCCCGCATGGCGTAATAACGTATCCACAATGCGAACGGCTGAAACGCCCTCGGCCATCTGCCTTAGATCAGCCTCTCCGACATCGCCTTTCTCTTTTTCGAGCGCTACAGTCTCTCTCTTAATAACGTCGCCAAGCGTATCCTTGAGACCCTTCTGATACTGTTTGAGCGAGGATTTGACCGAAGCTGCATCCGTAAGACGAGGCAATATTTTTAAACGCGTCTTTTTCTTAATGAAGTCGATGGCCGCGAGATCGTCAGTGTCGAGCATCGCAACTTCGAGCTCGTCGCCTTTGTGACTGAAAGAGATGATGTTGTTGCGGCGTGCAACAGGCTCAGGGATAAGTGCAAGCGTCTCGTACGGTATATTCGTGCCGACCAGCGAGACAAACGGAATACCGAGGATATATGCATAGGTACGGCGAAGCTCATCCTCGCCAATAGAGCCCTTCCCTACAAGAATATCGCCGATCGTTTTGCCGCTTTCTTTCGCTTCTAACTCTGCCACGTCAAAATCCTTTTGTGAGACCAGGTTTGCGTCAGCCAAAAACGATTTCAAGTGTGTATCAGAAATGTACATAGTTGAGAAACGTCTATTTCTTCAGAATCATGCGCACAATTAGTATATCATTGACACGGAATATCCGTCTGATACACTCCTCGTACCTGTTCCGGCCTTGGCCGGAATTTTTATTGAAGGTTATACAACACAATCCATATGGCACTTTTTGACCTAAAAACCTTGAATTCTGCACTCGATGAGCTGCAACAAGAGCGTGGGATTTCTCGCGAAAGCGTTATTGATGCGCTCTCAACAGCGCTCGCCGCAGCATACCGCCGCGAATACGGGAAACGAGGGCAGATAATCAGAGCATCATTCAATCCAGAGACGGGCGACGTTGAATTCCGCCAAGCAAAGATAGTCGTTGACGATTCGCTCATCCGAAAAGAGGGCGAAGAGCCGACTGGGGACGACGACCACCGCTCGCGATTCAATCCGGAGCAACACATCATGCTCGAAGATGCCCAGCGCATACGAAAGGGCGCGATGCTTGACGAAGAGATCTCATTCCCTCTTGAGGCACGAGATGATTTCGGCCGCATCGCGGCACAAGCTGCAAAGCAGGTCATCATGCAAAAGATCCGCGAAGCTGAGCGTGCCTCTATTATTTCTGAATATGGCGAACGCGAAGGAGAGATAGTGACCGGGCACGTGCAACGCTTTGAACGCGGTAATTTGTACGTCGACCTCGGCCGCGCGACCGCAATTCTGCCCTACGACGAACAGATACCGGGAGAGCGGTACAGACAGGGAGAGCGCGTTCGCGCGCTTCTTCTGCGCGTAGACGAGGGAGTTCGCGGGACTTTCATCCGACTTTCCCGGTCTCACCCCCGCTTTTTGGAGAAACTATTCGAAACTGAGGTGCCGGAAATGGCAAATAAGATCGTGGAAGCGAAAGGTATCGTCCGCGAACCGGGCAGCCGAGCCAAGATAGCCGTACACTCGAAAGATGAACACGTCGACCCGGTCGGCGCCCTTGTCGGCCAGAGAGGAGTACGAGTAGCGGTTGTCACCTCTGAACTCGGAGGTGAAAAGATCGATGTTGTCGAATGGTCAGAGAACCCAGCTGACTTCGTAAAGGAAGCGTTAAAGCCGGCACAAGTTCTTGGTATTCAACTCTTTGAGGAAGAGAGCCGTGCAGAAGTTCAAGTGTCAGAAGACCAGCAGTCACTTGCGATAGGGAGGGGCGGGCAAAATGTACGTCTCGCCGCACGTCTCACCGGTTGGAAGATAGATATTCGCTCTGCAGCGGGCGGTGAGGTCGGAAAACCGATCGAGAGCGCGGAAACGTCGATGCTTCCGGAAGGATCAAAAACTGAACCTGACGCAACAAAAGTAGATTCCACAGAAAGCGACGAGAAAAAAGCAGCATAATCTGCTATTGTTAGCGGAAATATATGGCTACTATCGACCAAAAACCCTCGAAGTACATGCTCAACCTTCTGCATGTGCTCCCTGCGTACGCTAATGAAGAAAAAGGGATCGCAAACGGACTCGTCGAGATAAACACAAACTCCATCAACAAATACGAATTCATCACTGAGTCGGGCCAACTCAAACTTGATCGCGTCGGCTACTCATCGCTTACATACCCTGTGGCATACGGGTTGATACCGCAAACATGGGATCAGGATAACGACATGCTCGATTTCATTATTGCAAACGTGACAGAGCCACTGGTACCAGGTTCGCTCGCAGAAGTACGCGTCATCGGCGTTATGAAATTCGAGGATGGCGGCGAACGCGACGACAAAATAATTACGGTACTTGCTGATGACAAGCGCATGGACCACATTGGCTCCTACGAGGATCTCGGCGGACACTGGCAAAAAGAAACGGAACACTATTTCGAACACTACAAAGATCTTAAGAAACCCGGCACATGCAAGGTACTCGGTTTTTTCGACATACCGGAGGCGCACAAGATAATCAAAGAGTGCACGGAGCGATACGAGAAAGAATATAAGCCCAAACTTTCGTAAACCGGCATCTGTTTCTGGCTCCTCGGCTCGGCAATGAAAATGAGTACATTTTCATTCCACTCACTCTACGTCGCCAGTAAGTAATCCCCATGCCGCCGCGCCGTATCGCACAAACCGACGTTTACGTCGTGTTATTCTGATGGCAAATACAACGTTACTCTCATTCATCCTATGAATATCAGATCAACTACCTTCACTATTACACTCCTTGGAGTCCTCTGCGCAAGCAGCGCTTTTGCCCATGTTGCGTCCGCACAAGATGCAAACGTAGAAATTGATGCGGACGTCGGTATCTCTCCCGTCACATTGCCAAACAACCCGTTGAAAAAGCTTCGCGAAAAGGCACAGGGCATCAATAATGCGATACAGGTCCAAAAACAAGAATTCCGCGATGACCGCAAAGAGTTCATCCAGGAAAAAGCTGACGTAAAAGCCGGGATCAAAGAAGAGCGTAAGGAATTCTGGCAAGACACCGTGGAAGAACGCAAGGCAATGCATGCCGAGACAAAGGCAGAGCTCGAAGCCGCAACAACGCCGCAAGAAAAAAAGTCGATCTTGAAAATAGCACAACAACATCGCGCAGAATTTCGCATGCAGGTGAAAACAGACTCCGCAGCCATGCGCGAGAGTTTCCGAGCTAAACGAAACGATCTGCGCCAAGAAGCGCGCGATCTTATCGCTGATAAATTTGTGATGATAATGAATCGGCTTGTCAACGCACTTGAGCGTTTTGACCAGATCCTTGGACGTATCGATTCGCGGATCGAAAAGATGCGAGCGGACGGAATCGATGTCTCCACTGCCGTTTCTGCTAGTGTCTCCGCTAATCTCTCAGTTGATGCGGCATCCGTTGCAATCGCCGACGCACAGGCAGCTATCGAAGTCGCCGCTTCTTCTGATACGCCGCGAGACCATTTTGAAGAAGTTCGAACTGCCGTTCGTGCGGCAGTCGATGCAGTAAAGGCAGCACATGAAGCTATCAAGAATGCGCTTCGCGCGCTGAAAGGCCTCGCAGGGCAAGCAGAAACCTCGGCATCGCTTGAGAGGTCTGCATCAACTGACACATCCAATTAATAACTATTAACCAGGGATACTATGGAACAAAGTAGCGCTGTCTCTCCGAATATACCTCAGACGCCCCCAGGGCAGGCGCCTCTTCCGCAACGAGAAAAAAGTTCTATCGGACCTCTGATAGGAACGCTCATCATCGTCCTCATTATTGCTGCGGGAGGTCTCTATTTTTGGGGCGCAAAGCTAAATAGCATGAATTCAAATAACCTGCCACCTTTGATCCTCGGTGATGATTCCGCTGGACTTCCACCGACGTCGTCATCTGATTCCGTGGCAGCCATCGAAATGGATGTCTCAGCAACCGATATGGATACTCTTGAAAGAGAGGTCGGAGCTGACATGCAGGCAATCGACTCATCGATGTGATCCCCTTCGCACTGGATCTGCGCGTTACCTATGTGCGAGAGTGTCTCTTTTCTGCTATTCTCTCGCAATGCACGGAGCAAAAAACGTACAGATCTCAAGAGATGAGTCAAACTGGGAACTTGAGATCAAAGCTGAATTTCCCCCCGAAATTCTGCAACATTACCGCAAGGAAGCTGTCAGGGATATCGGAAAAAATGCAAAGATAAGCGGCTTCCGTCCCGGCCATATTCCGGAAGCGGTTCTTGTTCGCGAATTTGGTGAAACCGCGATACTCGAGCACGCCGCAGAACATGCCATTCAGCATGAGCTCCCAGAAATTCTCGCAGCTGAAAAAGCGAATATAGTCGAAGCGCCGCGAGTTTCTATCGAGAAGCCTGTTTCTGATAAACCGCTCCGATTCACTGCACGAGCTCCCCTTGCGCCAGAAATACATCTTCCTGATTACAAAAAAATAGCCGGGGTACGGAACGCGAAACAAGAAACAGTAAGTGTCTCCGACGGCGAGCATATCGAGACACAGACACATTTGCGCAGAGAAAGAGCACGCATCGAGAAGGTCGAGGGGGGCATGGAGCCGGCCCAAGCGGCAGAAGAGGCTCAAAAAGCGAAGATAGAGGACCTTCCTCCCTTGGACGATGAATTCGTAAAAAGCCTAGGTTACGCAAGCGCTGAAGATTTCACCCAAAAACTTCGAGAACATATTAAAAACGAGAAGGAGCTGCAGGCAAAGAGCAAGCACCGCGCCGAGCTCATCGACGACATTGTACGCGAATCACGTGTTTCGTACCCCTCAATACTCCGAGAGTACGAACTCGACGATATGGAAGTGCGCATGCGAGGCGACCTCGAGCGCATGGGTAAAACGTTTGAAGAATATATGTCAGAAACAAAGAAAACCCGTGATGCTATCCGCTTGGAGTGGAAAGAAGCCGCTGACAAACGAGCCAAAATACGTCTTATTCTGAGCGAAATTGCCCGTACTGAAAGACTAGAGCCTGACGAACTTGCACTTTCCCACGAGATCCTCCATGCAAAAAAACACCGTGCCCACGCTGACCCAAATGTGCTGCGCGCGCACATCGCACACGCGATGCGCAATGAAAAAGTACTTGAACTGCTGGAAAAGCTTTCTTAGCCGTGTTGCAATGAGAGTGCAGAACTCTCCCATTAGGTAAGAAAATCATGGAACATACGTCAAAGGCAGCAGAGGCAGAGAAAGCGTTTTTGGCCGCATATGAAAGCCATGCGGACAGCCTATTTCGCTTCCTTGCCACAAAGGTATCTGATCGCGAGATCGCGCGGGACCTTATGCAAGAAACATTCACGCGTGCGTGGGACTACTGTGTGGAAGGCGGACGGATCGAACAATGGAAGCCGTTCCTCTTTCGAACCGCCTACAATCTCGTCGTGGATACGTACCGCAAGAAGCGCACAGTATCATTGGATGCCATGATAGAGGACCAAGGATTCGCTATCCCGCACGACGGTGATGTGAAAAGCATCAATCGTGCAGAAATGTCCCGCATCAGAAACGCGATAGACGACCTGGACGATATCTATCGAGATGTGCTTATACTTCGCTTTACCGAAGATCTGCCGCCTAAAGAGATAGCGCAAGTACTTCGGCTCTCTGAAAATGTCGTTTCCGTTCGAATACACCGAGGCTTGGCAAAACTTCGAGAGAATGTGACCGGAGGCGAAAAAAAGATATGAATTTTATGGAACACAATATAGAAGAACAAAAACTCGGACGCTTGATCAAGGCGGCGACTAATATCGAGCTCTCTCCAGAAGCTCGCGCAGAAACGCACGCAGTTCTGAGCGAGTACCTGAAATTCAAACCGATACGAAAAAGCGCTGCGAGAACACCATTTTCCAAGGTCACAACGATCTTCACGACTGAGCTGCGAATTCATCCAATGCCGTTCATTGCTGCGATCATGGTCATTGTCGTAGGCGGAAGCACCGCGGGTGCGGCTGAACTATCATTGCCGGGAGATGTCCTCTACCCTATCAAAGTCAACGTAAATGAAGAGGTGCGCGCCGCACTCACGGTCTCGACAAGATCCCAAGCCGAATGGGCCATCGAGAGGGCGGAACGCCGCATGGCGGAGGCCGCAACACTCGCGCTCTCCGGCGAACTTGATGAAGAAACGCGGGCTGATATCGATTCTCGCATCGAGAAACACATACGGGTTGCCGAGGCAGAGAGCGCAGAGCTTGAAGCGGAAAATGATCTTGCTGCTGCGGCAGAAGTCGAAGCAAGCCTCGGGGCCACACTTCGGGCCCACGAATATGCGCTCACTGATATTCGCGGAGAAATTCATGATGAGAAAAGTCTCGAACAATTTGACGGCGTTATCGCAAACGTCAGTGCTCGAGCGCTTCTGATCAGCGGAATAGAAGATACATTAAACTCAAAGATCGCAGAAAAAGCGGAGGACGATGATGAGATCGAGGGGCATCGCATTGCGGCTCGTACGCGTATTGACGCATCAGTGCGGCAGCTCTCTCGCTCCTCCCGCGTCAGCATCGATACAAAAAGCCGCGCAAAGGCAGAGATAAGTGCAGCAAATGATACGTACGACGAAGGAGAATCCGCGATTAAAAGCGGCAAGAAACGTGAAGCATTTACGAGATTCAACTCGGCGCTTCGTTCTGCGATCGAAACACAGGCCTATTTGAACGCGCGAGAAAAATTCGGGGATTTTGCGGTGAAAATTGAAAGTAAGACACAAAAAAATGAGGAGTATTCTGATGACAAGGACTCGGATGCCTCAGGTACCCTAATGACGACCATGGAAATCGGAGTGGCATTTAGCACAACAACTGCGACCTCGACAATAACTAATGACAGCGTATCTCATCAAACAAATGGGGACAAGGACAACGGCGATGATGATGGCGATAATTCGGACTCCGGCAATGGAGGAATAAAAATCAAAATCAAGGGAGATTGACCCAACTCGGAGCTCCCCAAATATTTTGCACAGAAAAAATTCTGGTGGTAAACTCATTGGATATGAACACTCAGAAATCGCAGATGCTGGTACCGATGGTCGTCGAGAAAACGTCGTTTGGCGAACGCGCGTACGACATTTACTCGAGGCTTCTAAAAGAGAGGATAGTCTTCCTTGGCGGGCCTATCGATAGCGATGTCGCCAATCTTGTCGTCGCACAACTTCTATTTCTTGCTTCCGAAGACGCAAAAAAAGATATTTCATTTTACATCAACTCCCCTGGCGGGCATGTCTCTGCAGGACTTGCGATCCTCGACACAATGAACCATATACAACCGAATGTTTCGACCGTGTGCGTCGGCATCGCAGCATCGATGGCTGCTGTCCTTCTCTCGTCCGGAGAAAAAGGGAAGCGATTCGCACTTCCGAATGCAGAAGTGATGATTCACCAACCATCAGGGGGCGCAGAAGGCCAAGCATCTGATATCGAAATAACTGCAAAGCACATTATCGCAACCCGTGACCGGCTGAATAAGATCCTCGCAAAAAATACCGGGCAAATTCTGAAGAAGATAGAGACCGACGTGGATAGGGATTTTTTCATGAGCGCCGAAGAATCAGTAAAATATGGTATTATCGACAAAGTACTCCACTAGCTCCGAAACAGGATATTATCGATGTTTTAAGGTGGATATTGGGTTTTTTTGACATTTCTCATACCCTATTCCCTAGTTTCTATTACAGTGCTATACTCGCTTGTACACCATTAATATTTCGTATGAATTTCAACCTTGCTAGCTGCCTTGCACCCGAAACGAGCGTATCGATGTTTTTGCTTCTATAACTGCTGATGATGCTTCAGTAACTAATGCGTTTTGAGTAGGTGCAGACAGCGTGTGGGGAATCCTTACACGTATGTCACTAAAATTAATTCTCGCGCTCCTAGCGCTCTCAGGGATCTTGGGAGTGGGATTCGGGTATTTCCTTCGCTGGATAATCAGTCTCGGAAAACGCGGTTCGATGGAGTTGGAGATAAAGCAGATGATGCTGAACGCGCAAGAGCGCTCACAGAAAATCACAGAAGAAGCAGAAAATCGTGCAAAAGAAAAAGAGGAGCAGCAAACGAGCGACTATAAAGAACGCGAGCGTGACCTGAAACAGACCGAAGAGAGGCTTATCCGAAAGGAGGAGCTTTTGGATAAGAGACAGACAAACCTCGAAGTCGAGCAAGAATCGCTAAATTCGAAAACAGAAGAGGTACAGAAAGTAAAAGCTCTTGCGGAAGAGGCAGTGCGTGCGCAGCAAGAAAAACTCGAGTCGGTTGCAAAACTTTCCGTAGACGAGGCAAAGGTAGAACTCATAAAGGCGATCGAGAAACGATATGAAAGTGACATCGAGGGTCGCATGCACAAGCTTGAGATCGCAGGAAATGAAAAGTTGGAGCAGCGAGCAAAGGAAATTCTTACGACAGCCGTTCACCGACTCGGTAATTCTGTCGTTTCTGATGTTCTAGCGACAACGGTTAGTCTTCCCAATGACGACATTAAAGGAAAAATAATCGGAAAAGAGGGACGAAACATCCGTTCTTTCGAACGCGCGACCGGTGTCGACGTTATCATCGACGACACGCCGGGGACCATTACACTTTCGTGTTACGACCCCATCCGAAGACAGATCGCGCGCATCGCGCTCGAGAACTTAATCCTCGATGGACGCATCCAACCTGCAAAGATCGAGGAAGCAGTGCAGAAAGCCGAATCCGAGATCAATGCGATCATCAAGAAAAAAGGAACCGAAGCCGCGTACGAAGCTCGTGTGCCGAACGTTGACCCGAAACTCCTAATGATCCTCGGGCGTCTATATTTCCGCACCAGCTATGGACAGAACGTGCTCGACCACTCGGTTGAAGTGGCTCACCTCGCAGGCATGCTCGCCGAGCAGCTCGGTGCAGACCCAGGCATTGCTCGCGCCGGCGCACTCTTTCACGATGTCGGTAAAGCGCTCGACCATGAGGTACCTGGCACGCACGTTGAGATCGGCAGACGTATCTTGCAGAAATTCGGCATGGATGAGCGGGTAGTAAAAGCAATGCAGGCCCACCATGAAGAATACCCATACGAGACACCCGAATCGATGATAGTGCAGGTTGCCGACGCAATTTCTGGAGGCAGACCCGGCGCTCGCCGTGATTCAGTCGAGAATTACATCAAGAGACTTGAAGAACTTGAGGCACTCGCCAAGCAACATCCGGGAGTTGAGAAGAGCTTTGCGATCTCGGCTGGCCGTGAAATCCGTGTCATCGTTAAGCCGGAAGATATTTCCGACCTTGACGCCCGTAAACTAGCTCGCGATATCGCCGACCAAATAGAGAAAGAATTGCAATATCCCGGTGAAATAAAAGTCTCCGTAATTCGGGAGACCCGCGTTATCGAGTACGCGAGATAATTCTCTTTACGAGCTCTCTTGCTCACCCTACAATCGTCCCATGATAACGGACGAGTTCGGCAGTGGACCGCCTACTGACGTCGGTGCAAAAATAGAGAAGATCGAGGGCAACGTCGTTCATACTAGTGTCGGCACATTCACCAGATTTACCGACGACGACATTAAAAAGATGGCGGATAGCGTCCGCGTACCCTATACGATGGTCCATCTCACCCCAATGTTCGACCTTGTGCACTTCAAGCCTTAGAGTCTAAACCTTTTCAGCCGCAATGAAACTCGTGTAGTTGAACTTGGAGTCCTGAATCGATTCCTCAAGTATTTTCAGCTTATACATATGTGCCGCAGCGTGTGATGCGATGACGGCAGTAGATCCTGATAACTTCCCTTCTGAGAGGTCCTCGGCGGCTTTCGCCGTGTCTTCATATTCCCGAACCTTTACTTTTGGCCATCGCCGCTTCAAATACATTTTGCATTGCTTTAACGCCTGCTCATGAGACGTAATAACCTTGATGGCATGTGCTGCCACCCCCTTCTTGACCAATAGATTATGATGTATGTCTATCTCGAAGAGCTTTTTTATTGAAAACTTGTGCCGCGTCATCGCATAAATCGTCTCGAGAACTACGCCGCCGTTCGAATTCTCAATCGGGAATATAGCGAGGTCTATAGCACCTTTTTCCAGGCTAGACAGGACGTTTTCAGCAGAAATCAGATAGGCAATACTGTATTTTTTCAGATTTCCGAACTTTCTTGCATACACCCTCGCCGCCTCTTCAGAGAAACTCCCCTTGGCTCCCATCACGCCGATTTTCATTTAGCTGATACTATCTCGTGCTCATTCTTTCCGCAACCAAAAAAGACCGAGAATACGCCACATTATTGAGAAACGCGCAAATATGTGGAAATGTTGGGTTAGGCATTGACACCCCGAAATTCGGGCTCAAAATGGTCCAAGTCGGTCGATATTAACCGCAAAACAAGTCGTTAATTACATATGGCAAATAAAATGGATCTGGTCGACCGAGTACATTCGACCATTGGCGGCACTAAGGCCGACGCAGAACGTGCAGTTGAAGCAATAATCGCTGCAGTCACCGAGTGGCTCAAAAAAGGCGAAGAGGTTTCTGTTGCGGGCCTCGGCATATTTGAAGCCAAGACGCGAGCAGGCCGAACAGGTCGTAACCCGCGCACAGGCGCAACAATTCAGATAAAAGCGATGCGAGTCCCGAAATTCCGCGCATCCAAGACCTTGAAGGACGCAATTAAATAGTTTTTCAGAAGTTAAGAGCAAAAACCCGCGCAGCGGGTTTTTGTGTGGGTCAAAGATTTCGTGTAAAGTGTCTCGATACACTCACGTGTGCGAGCACGCGACTGGACAATGACCGCCGAAGCGCGCTCTTTTGTGGGCTTGAAGCCCTCTGTTGTTCAGGCTATGGTGGGCAGCGCGGGATTCGTTTAATGGTAGGACATCAGTTTTCCAAACTGAGGACGGGAGTTCGATTCTCCCATCCCGCACAAAGTATGAGTCCTCGAATATATGAGATTCTCTCCAACATAGGAGCGCTAGGATTCCTTGTCATTGTAGTCCTTTTTCTTGTGGACCCGAGAGGTCTCACGACTCGCATTTCTGCGGTCAATACAGGATCTCAAGGAGAACGTAACGTACTGGCTCCAGAAATTCAGCGGATCGGAACAAGCACAACAGAGGAGGGCAAAAAAGTGCCTCAAAGTGAGGACATTATCAGTATCGCTGATATAGTCCCTTCAATAAAATCTGCTGAAGAACAAAAGCAAGGCAACGATGAAGTCACTCGAATCATCGATCCGTATCCTCTCCCTCAGCACGATGCATCGTTCCTCAATCAGGAAGCAAGGTCAGCTCTTATCAACATTCTGTGCGAGAGCGGCAACTCTTCTCTTAAATCTATAAGCGGCAGCGGTGTCATCGTTGATCCGCGCGGTATAATCATCACAAATGCGCACGTTGCACAATACGTGCTCCTCTCGAACCACTCCAACGCGGACGTAACATGCAAAATTCGCGTTGGTTCCCCCGCCAGAGCTATGTGGTATCCAGAAATTGTCTTTTTTCCAAGCAAATGGATATCGAAACATGCCTCAAGCATCGTCGAATCAAGCCCCGTAGGGACCGGAGAACACGACTACGCGATTCTCCGCATAGCGAGAACGATAGATGGCACCCCTCTCCCAAATACATTCCACTATCTCCCAATAGACACACGCGAAGGCATAGGCTTTGCAGGCGACCCCATACTGATAGCAGCATACCCAGCTGAATTTGGCGGCAGCGCGGCGGCACGTGATTCATTGTATGCATCTACAGTCTTTACGAATATTAAGCAAATGCTGACCTTCAGTGAAAAGCTTGTGGACACAATATCTCTGGGTGGCACAGTTCTTGCGCAAAGCGGCTCCTCCGGCGGAGCAGTCATCAATTATTGGGGCCACCTCATCGGCATCGTCTCAACAACAAGCGAAGGAGAGACGACCCAAACTCGCGACTTACGGGCCATTACGACTGCCCACATAGATAGGAGTGTTCGCGACCATACCGGGATGAGTCTGACTTCCCTGCTCTCGCAGGATCCCCAAGCCTTCGCACAAGAATTCTCCTCAGAGGCAAAAGTACTCGCAGGAATTCTGGTCGAAGAGGTAACGAAAAAACAAGCACCGTAGAGCCCACCGGACCTAAAGAGATTTTCTCTGTCGGGGCGCTGGGAATCGAACCCAGTCTACTTGCTCCCAAAGCAAGCGTACTACCGGTATACGACGCCCCGACAAAACAAACCTCTATTGAATTAGTTTACAAATATTTAACATGCCTATCGCATCCTAACATAATATTAATAAAGGACACATTTAAATATATCGCGTCCGTTATGATGTCCTATCAAATATCGTTACATAATTTGTTCAAACAACCGGCAGCGTGCTGTTCGTTTCTTTTCGTCAACAAAAACTCCAACAGCGTCTATTTGAAATTCGCGTGAATCGTTTTTCTCATTCATGTATAACTCCGCAGTTCGCGAGATTTTTTGCAGCTTGACTGGATGGATCTGTTCCTCCGGTCGATAATTCCCCTTTTCACGTGAAATGTCCAAGTTGCTTTCACGTGAAAGAGCCTTCACCTCAACAAAATGGATAATATTCTGTTTCTCGGCAATTATGTCTATTTCTCCCCATGGTTTCCTATAATTTCGTTCGACAATCTTATATCCCTTCCTCTCTAAAAATATACTTGCGATTCTCTCGCCGATTTGACCGACTCTTGTTCTTTTGCTGCTAATACCCATGTTTTCACGTGAAATACGTTACTTAAGTACCATTTGTGCTATTTTTCTCAAAAACAAAGGACAAAGGACGTATAAATATGTCCTTTATCCACATATCAACATGCTTTTCCACAGCTTCAACATAATTAAGGCGGGAATCGAACTCCCGTCGATTACAATAAATCTTGATGCGAACTGATAGGCAACTAGCCATAAAGATGAGATCTGAAGGAAAAAGCTACGCAGAGATTTTTCATGAGTTAAAAATCCCAAGGAGCACACTATCGGGTTGGCTTGGCAATCTCGACTGGTCTACACACATAAAGAAAAGACTGAGCATATTGTCTAACGTCAATAGTACTATACGTCTTCGAGAACTAAACAGAATTCGAGGACTTCATTTGATTAGGGTGTACGAACAGGCGAAAAAAGAGGCTGGGGATGAATTTAAGCGTTTCAGATACCATCCTCTATTTATTTCCGGTGTCATGCTCTACTGGGGGGAGGGCGACAAAAGATCCCGTCACCATACGCGACTTATCAATACTGATCCCGAAATGATAAAGCTTTTCAGCCTTTTTTTAAGACAGTTATGTAGAATACCTGATCAGAAAATCAAAGCTGCGCTTACTATCTATCCAGATCTAGACGAAAAAGAATGCCGAAAATATTGGTCCTGGAAATCTGGCATTGATGAGACCAACTTCACTAAGTCCATGATCATCCAAGGACGCCATAAGACCAATAGGCTTTCGTACGGAATGTGTACGATACTCGTGACAAGTACCTATTTAAAAGTAAAAATGCTCGAGTGGCTGCAAACGTTACCACAGGAATTGATGAAGCGACAATATTATGAGAGTATAGGCCGCGAAGCGGATATGGTTTAGTGGTAGAACGGTACCTTGCCAAGGTACAGATCGGGGTTCGATTCCCCGTATCCGCACACGATGCGATTGCTCCCGCCAGGATTCGAACCTGGAACGTCAGTTCCGAAGACTGATGTGATATCCATTTCACCACAGGAGCGTGAGACCCATCATACAGCCCATTTATGTCTGCACAATGCTAGAATCTGCACATGAATAAGGTTCTTCTTTCCGTACCGCAGGAAGTGACTAACCTCCATTCACGTCTCAAAGGAGCTGGTTTTGAGGCCTATTTGGTCGGAGGGTGCGTTCGTGACGTTATAGCAGGTAGAATCCCCAAAGATTGGGATATTACAACCAATGCAAAGCCGCAGGAGATCCAAGCGCTTTTTGAAGAAACATTTTACGAGAACGAATACGGAACTGTCGGTGTCGTTACTGGATCTGATGATCCCAGACTAAAAGTAGTCGAGATTACGCCGTATCGTATAGAGGGAAAATACTCCAACGCACGCCACCCGGATGAAGTAAAATTCAGCGATACCCTTGAAGATGACCTGAAAAGACGTGATTTCACCATCAATGCTATCGCATACGAACCGGACACGGGGGAATTGGTCGACCTGCATGGGGGAAAGAGCGATCTTGAGCGGAAGATCATTGCAACCGTGGGAAATTCGGATGAGCGATTCGCCGAAGATGCCCTGCGCATGCTTCGCGCGATCCGACTTTCCGCAGAATTGGATTTTGCTATCGATACAAAGACAGCAAGCGGTATCGCGAACAACGCGTCACATTTGGCAAAGATATCGAGGGAACGTGTCAGAGATGAGTTGATAAAGATCCTGGAGAGCAACCGACCCATGCAAGCGCTTTATGTGGCTCAAAAATTGGGTATTTTGAAATACATCATTCCAGAGCTAGAAGAGGGAATTGGCGCTTCTCAAAACCAAGCCCACTCGTACGATGTGTTTGAGCATTCATTGCGGACTCTACAGCACGCTGCTGACAAGAAATGGCCGCTCGATGTGCGAGTTGGAGCACTCTTGCACGACATAGGTAAACCTGCGACGCGGCAATGGTCTGATGAGAAAAAAGATTGGACATTTTACGGACACGACGTCGTCGGAGCTAGGATAGCAAAAAGAATTCTCATTGACCTTCGATTTCCGAAAGAACTTATTGAGCGCGTACATACCCTTGTGCGTTGGCATATGTTCTTTTCAGACCCAGATAAGATAACACTCTCTGCAGTCAGACGTGTCATAAATAGGGTAGGTACTGATAACATCATGGACCTTCTTAATCTGCGCGTCTGCGACCGCATAGGGACTGGCAGACCGAAAGAGCATCCATTTCGCCTGCGCAAATACATGTCGATGGTAGATGAAGCAATGCGCGATCCTGTATCGGTCTCTATGCTGAAGATCGACGGCGAAGGAATCATTACATTAGGAGAAAGACCTGGACCCCGCATTGGTTGGATTCTGCATGCACTTCTTGAAGAGGTACTGGACGACCCCACAAAAAATACCCGCGAATATCTTGAAACACGCTCAAAAGAGATGATGAAATTACCTGAACCTCAATTGCAAGAGATCGGCGAAAAGGGAAAGGAACGAAAGACGGAAGAAGACGAAGCCGCTATTCAAAAACTAAGAGAAAAACACCACGTACACTAGAGTCATAGAAAGGTTAAACCCCGCTTCACTCAGCGAATAAGTCACTCTTTTTCTGGACTTATCCGCAGTTGTAAAGCGGGGTTCAGTGGATACGAGGTATCCACAGTTATGTAGTTTTCCAGAGATTGGTACCTATAAGGATAAGCGAACGGTACTTTTTTTCACATTTGGGCCCTCAATGAGAAGCCACGTTTTGGTGAGTGTACCTGCTACCTTGGACCTAAAAGAACTTGGAAAACCGAAGGAAAGGTATGAACCTATCCTCTGTCCTAAAGAATACATGGCTTATGGACACTGTAAAGGACATGCTGTGGATAATCTTGGCTCATTTTCGACATAATATCCTATCGGACATTACTTCAATTCCAGAGAAATCGGGCAGTGATCGGAGCCAAATATGTCAGGATGAATTTCTGCTTTGTGGATTCTTGACGCAAGAGATTTTGAAACAAAAAAATAATCTATGCGCCAACCAACATTACGCGCACGCGCATTTCCGAAGTGGCTCCACCACGTATAGAACCCTTTTCCTTTGTGCTCGAGCCTGAACGAGTCTATAAATCCGGCGTCGACCAACATTTGGATACCCTCGCGCTCCTCTTTGGTGAATCCGTGCTCGCCCTCGTTAGCCTTGGGATTGGCCAAATCATCCTCCGTGTGTGCTACGTTCAGGTCTCCCGTAAAAATGACAGGTTTTTTCTTCTCTAGCTGTTTTATATAGGACAGAAACGCAGGGTCCCAGTGCTTATGCCGCAACGCCAATCGGCTCAAATCCGGTTTCGCATTGGGCGTATACACGTTCACAAGAAAAAAATCCTTGAATTCCGCGGCCATAACGCGGCCCTCGGCGTTCGGATCCCCGTATCCGTCACCTGATAACTTGAACTTCTTAGCTATTTCCTCAGGAAGTCCGAGTAAAAGGCCCAGAGGCTTAACTTTCGTAAAAATGGCTGTGCCGGCGTACCCTTTCTTCCTTGTTGAAGAGTTCCAGTACTCCTCGTACTCTGGCAAGTCGATTACAGCCTGTCCCTTCTCTGCCTTAGTCTCTTGGAGGCAAATAATGTCTGGTTTCAGAGCTCGGACAAAGGGCACAAAAAGCTCCTTTCTATGGACAGCTCGCAGTCCATTCACATTCCATGAAACCAGTTTCATGACAAAACACTAACACACCACATCACAGATTGATTTATGCGCTTAAGGTGCTGTCTATGTAGCGGAACAATTCTTTCATTGTTTTTGCAACCTTTTCATCTTCGATCAGTACTGCGAGAGGATGTTCTTTCGCAAAAGACGCTATAAGGATCTTATTTTCGTAGATGGCAAGTTCTATATCGAAATCGAACCCGGGCGGCAAGACCTTAGTCAAGCGGAAATCTTTAGAATCGCGTGCCTTTATCCAATGAGGCTCATTCTTACTGGCTGTTGCAATGTCGAGAAATTCAACTCCGGCTTTTTTTCGGCGAGCGATATAGTATTCTATCCAATCCATATCGATGGATTTCTCACTCAACACTGTATCCGTCCCGGTAAAACCGTATATAACCTTTGATGAATTGTTACGAATCGTATCTTCATATGCCTGTTTCAGCCCTTCCACGCCGTCAAAGTATTGGATCGCGGGATAGGCTTTGCCACCTGTTTTTCTGACTTGTTCGATTACCGGAACAATGTCCCGCACCCGCTCGATATCAGACGAAAGTCTTTCTCTTGATCGCTCAATATAGTCCACAAGGAGGTGCGGCTGGATGGATCGATAAGTTAGGATTCCTCCATCCTCAACTGAAGAAACAAGCCCACGTTTTGAAAGTGTTTTTAGTATTCCATACAGGGTAGTACGGTTCACTTTCGTATTCTTCGAGATAGTTGAAATTCTCTCTGCACGTCCACTCTCCAACAAGTACGTAAAGACCTGCCCTTCAGAAGCAGAAAGTCCCAGGTGTTCTAGAACTTCGTTTAGATTGTGTTGCATAAGCCTTGGAGCATGCATACTGTTGTCGGAATTTAACAACAAAATTACCACAAAACATTGACTCTTGTCAAGCGCCACGTAATATTGCCTCGTTATTTTAATAATTTAGAGTTGTATAGCCCTGTCGAATTATATGGACAATTCAGCTAAGTTCATCGGATGGGCCGCAGGAATCGCGGTCGTTGCGGCAGTAATTGTGTTTATGTATGTGGGTACCTCAACCCCTTCTGAGACTGGACCTATAACCATCGGCTTTATTGCGCCACTTACTGGGGATGTCGCATCAATAGGCTCCGTCGCACGTACGGCAACGGAGCTTGCAGTAGAAGAGATCAACAGCGCCGGGGGCATTGACGGCCGACAGCTCAACGTTGTCTACGAGGATGGGCAGTGTTCGGCAACGCCTGCAAACAATGCGGCGACAAAACTCATTAATGCCGACAGAGTAATTGCAATAATCGGTGGTGTATGTTCTTCTGAAACCGCTGCATTCGCGCCGACAGCGATGCAGAATAAAATTGTCGTCATTTCGGAATGTTCTTCTGCGCCGAATCTAAGCAAGACCGGGAAGTACTTCTTCAGAAATTACCCATCCGATGCTTATCAGGGAAAGTATGCGGCGGAGCATGCATATAACATGCTTGGTGCCCGAAACGCTGCATTGATTTTCCATCAAACTGACTGGGGAACCGGTATTAAAGATGTATTCAAGCAGCGCTTTACGGAGCTCGGAGGCAATATTGTTGTTGAAGATGGCTCGCCGCAGGAAGCGCGTGATTATCGGACTGCGCTTTCGAAAGTAAAAGTAGCAAATCCTGACTACATCTACGCGCCAACATACCCCGAAGGCGGAACCGTGCTTCTGAGACAGATAAAAGAAATGGGTATCAACTCGAAAATTCTCGCCGGAGATGCATGGTCTGATACGAGGTTGCAAAAAGACGTTGCAAGTTTTGATCTCGACATTCTGTACGTCGAATCAAAAGGAAATGTCACGGATGAGTTCAAGTCAAAGCTTCTAGCGAAAACTGGCGGCGATCAAGTTCCACTGTGTGCGCCTCAAGTCTATGACGCAACGTACATTCTTGCGGAAGCACTAAAGAAGGCAGGTACTGACCCAGACAAACTCGCTGACGCAATGCGTGCAACAAAATACGACGGCGTATCGGGACACATTGAATTTGATGCGAATGGCGACATGACGGTCGCAGAATATATCGTTAAACGAATTGAAAACGGCACTGCGGCACAAGTTCAATAGCTGAAGCGGTACATTCGAAGGTATACTGCCGCTTATGGAAATCGCGGTGCAAATCGCACTGAACGCAGTCATCGCTGGCGCTCTGTACTCGCTCGCGGCACTAGGTTTCAATCTTGTCTACAACACCGCACGATTCTTCGACCTCGGATACGGAGCAGTCGCGGCAACGGGGGCGTACGCTGTCTTCTATTTCTACAAAACTCTTCAATTCGATCTTCTTTCTTCGATAGCTCTCGGCATTCTCATAGCCGGCGCGCTTGGTTTTTTAATAGAAAAGGTCGTATATAGACAGCTTCGGGCACGTAAGGCATCTCAAACGGTTCTCCTCATCGCCTCCCTTGGTGTTTTGACTGTCGTGCAGGCAATAATTGCAATAATTTTCTCCAGCCAGTTCCAAACGTTGTCACGGAATATCGGAGCAAGTCGCATTTATAACGTATATGGGGGTGTCATGACAGAAACGCAAGTCATTATCTTGTGCTCGGGTCTCAGTATCATGACGGCACTAGGCATAATTCTGCGCTATACACTATTTGGCAAGGCAATAAAGGCGGTTGCAGACGACGAGGAGGTCGCGCAAATAGTTGGCATCAACAGCGAGCGCCTTATCGGCATAGTTTTTTTCATCGGCTCCGCGATAGGCGGCATTGCGGGAATTGCAGTTGGCTTTGACACTGGGATTCAGCCGACTATGGGAATGACATTACTACTTTCCGGTGTAGTCGCGGCGATAATTGGGGGAATGGGGAATGTATATGGTGGAGTTATCGGCGCGTTCTTACTCGCAGCAATCGAAAATGCCGGCGTTTGGTACCTCTCCGGAGAATGGAAGGCCGCTATCGCATTTGCGATTCTTATTCTATTCCTCCTTTTCCGTCCGCAAGGACTCTTTCAAAAATAATATATGGAATATCTTGTACATATAGCAGTGCTGATTTGTATATACGGCATTCTCGGACTCTCGTTAAATCTTGCTGTGGGGCAGGCGGGATTGCTTTCGGTTACTCACGCAGCATTTTACGGAATCGGAGCATACGTAGTTGCACTACTGCTGATAGCAGTTGGGCTCAATTTCTTTATCGCGGTACCGATTGCAATGATCCTCGCAGGGGTTGTTGCGCTCGCAGTCGGCGTCGTGTTCTCGAGACTCCGTGAGGTGTATTACGTATTCGGAACACTAGGGTTCAATATCATCGCATATAGCGTCTTTCTCAATTGGGATAGCGTGACACGTGGACCTCTCGGGATTCCGGGGATCCCGCGACCCGAGATTTTTGGTTTTCGATTCGGTGAGAATGAATTTTTTCTGATTCTTGCGACAATTTTTCTCGCAATTACATATGCGGTATGCCAATTTGTCACATCCTCGTCATTCGGCCGTGTGCTTCGCGCGATTCGTGAAGACGAAGAAGTAACATCCGTATTCGGATATGCAACGCACTATCATAAACTCGCTGTTTTTGTCATTTCAGGCATGCTTGCTGCATTCGCCGGAACACTTTTTGCGACGTACATAACATTCATTGACCCCTCGAGTTTTAATTTGAACGAATCGATATTTATTCTTGCCATCATAATCCTAGGTGGACTCGCATCACATCGCGGCGCGATTCTGGGAGCGTTTCTTCTCATTATCCTTCCCGAGGCACTTCGATTCGTGGGATTTCCCTCGGACGTCGCGGCACAGATGAGACAGGTAACCTACGGTTTAATTTTAATTTTACTTATGCTCTATCGTCCACAGGGAATTTGGGGCGAGTTCAGGATGTAGTCGTCTCGATTGCCGGCTTCGATATTTGCCACATCGCTTCGAACATGGCGCGGAAAGCGTTTGCTATATCTTCACTTTCAATCTTTACAGTGAAATATTCTTTTTTTGCTGAGGTAATCAGTGTCGTATTGCCAAATATGCCTATATCGGTAGCAAAAGGAGAGAATTCTTTTGGCATGAGTCGAACTTGCCGATACGGTCCACTAGCGCGTCGCGCATAAGCACGCGAAACCTCGCTGTCGTCAGCAATTTCGCGCGTGCGAAATGCGGGCGAAAGAGAAACATACTCGAACTTCTGAAGAGTGCGCGCAAACACTTCTTGTACCAAATCCATATTGCTCATGTAGAGTATTTCTCCCTTCACAACAAAGCTATCGTCATACGCTCGATCAAGCGCTTCTTTTCCTTCGAAAACTACCACACGCGGGCGACTATCTTTGTTCAACATCATCGCCTCAAATTGCGGAATCATGTTTTGTATCTCCTTAAGACGAATCTCCGCCTCAGCGAGAATTTTTCGTGGATGCTGGGGAGCGTAAAGCGTCTGACGTTTTTTCTCTACTCTTGAGACAAGCCCCTTCGATTCGAGCGAATGCAAAATCAAATAAGCAGTCGGTCGTTTAATTACAGCTTTTTTTGCAATCTTCAAAACAGAAGCCTCTCCGATCTCCAAAAGCGCTAAATAGACGGAAGACTCTTTTTCGTTGAGTCCGATGTGGCGAAGGGTCTCCCTTGATTCCATGCACGTAGATTAGCCAAGTTATGTCCTATTGTCAATATTTCTGACAACACGACATAAAAGATGGTCCAAAAAGCTTATTAAAAAGGGCTTTTTTGGTCTAAAATCATTGACCCACAATATATAAAAAAGTCAAACTACTGGCCGTGCAGGGGGATTAGCCATAACCACCCCCTTCCGAGCTACATGAAAAACGTACTTGTTTGGGGAATCGGTGGATTGGTAGTGATCAGTGGATTGGTGTTTTATGGAACGGGAATCAGTGGCGGCAATCCTTTCACTGCTGCAGTAGGGGGACTTTTTACCAATAGCGATACGATCAGGGTCGGTGCAGCGCTTGGTCTCACCGGGGTGTGTGCCCAATGGGGAGAAGGGGAGCTGCAAGCCGTTCAGTTGGCGGTGGATGAAACAAATACTAACGGAGGCATCGAGGGGAGACAAATCGAGTTGTTCGTCGAGGATACCCAGTGCGACCCGAAGGGTGCCGTGAGCGCCATGAAGAAATTGACCGAGGTAAACAGTGTTGAGGCTATCATCGGCCTCACGTGGGGAGACAGCTTCCAAGCTGGACACTTCGTGAACCAAGAAAAGCAAATACTTGCTGTTGCGCCGTCTGCTGCGATGGAAGCGCTGCTTCTTAACAAAATACCGATCACGCACACATTCTCGACATGGTTCCCAGTGCAAACACAAATTGATACACTGCAGGCGTATATGCGAAAGACAGGAAGGACAAACATTGTCGTAGTACATGACCAAGACCCGTATGGGAAGATGCTTGCGACAGTCTTTGTGAGCAATGCGCAGAAAAATGAGCTCGTGATCATGAGCGAGGAAGAATTTCCTATTGGTTTCGACGATTTCAGGACCACCATCATTAAACTCAAGAACACGAAGCCCGATGCGGTCTTCGGCGCGTTCCAATCACCTGATCTTAAAGCCAAATTCTTAAAGCAGTCGCATGAACTCGGTCTCAAAGTCCAATTGTTCAGTTCTGAAGACATTCAAGATGAAGGCATACTCAAGGAATTCGGCTCGGTAATGGAAGGGGTCATTTATACGTATCCGACTGCCTCAGGAAACTTCGAAGAGCTGTTTGAAAAACTCAAACAGAAACACGGAGCCGTGCCCGCGGGGGCGAGTGTTGCAAATGCATATGATGCAACGCACGTGGTAATCCATGCATTAACCGAACACTACAGAAATGGCACCTCTCTTAACGGCGCCGTCGAAGGAATGGCAATCCCCGGCACAGCAGTAAAAGAAATCAGGTTCAATGAAACGCATCAAATTACCGGAACCGTCTTCCAAGTTAAAACAGTTCGCAACGGCGAATTCGTGGTGATAGAGTAGCTAGATGGGGTTGTTGGAAACACGCAAACTCACAAAATCATTCGGTGGAGCTCAAGCGGTGGATCATGTTGACCTCTCGTTCGAAGCGGGAAAGATAACTGCGCTTATTGGCCCCAACGGGTCGGGAAAAACTACGCTTATCCATACGATAACCGGCATGATGCCGATGGGTGGTGGCACGGTCGTTATCAGTGATTCAATCGAACTTTCAAAAATAGCTGCTCAGGACGTAGCATCCTACGGAATCACGCGAACATTCCAGAATTCACGGCTCATCCAGCAAATGAGCGTGCTCGATAATGTGCTGTTTGTTCTTACTGAACGAAATTTTTTCGGTTCTTTATTTGAAAGACACGGAACATTTCATCTGGACGCCGCCGAGGATATATTGAAAAAGATCGGACTGTGGGAAAAACGTGACGAAAAAGCGGAAAATTTGTCGTACGGCCAGCGCAAGCTACTTGAAGTTGCGCGAGCCGTATTGATGAAGGCAAATGTATATTTTTTTGACGAGCCGTTCGCAGGATTATTCCCTGAAATGCGTAAAACTATTTCAGATATCATGCGCAAATTGAAAAATGCCGGCGCTGCAGTTGTACTTGTCGAACATGACATGGAACTCGTGCGCGAACTCGCCGACCACTGTTACGTCCTCGATAGCGGCAAAGTTATTGCCGAGGGAACACCGGAACAGGTTCTCAAGCAAGCTAATGTCGTTGAGGCGTATTTGGGTAAATGATATGAAAGACACATTGCTTCAGCTCAAAGATGCATATGTGCAGTACGGCGGAGTAACTGCTCTCGCTGATGCGACTGTGCGCATAGATGATGGGGAAATTGCGGCACTGATGGGACCGAACGGGGCAGGAAAATCGACTGTTTTAAAGGCTTTATTCGGAATCGCACCGATGACACATGGAAAAGTTTTGTGGCACGAGCAAGAACTCAAACCTGTGCCGTATGAGATGGCAGCACGCGGAATTGCATATGTTCCACAGGGAAGACAAGTATTTAAAAACCTCACTGTCTATGAAAATCTAGAGCTCGGCGGATATGCCCTGCCGAATAGAAAAGACACAAAGAAAAATATCGAGGCGGTATTGCATATTTTTCCTGCCATTGAAGAAAAACTCAATACAAAAGCAGGATTACTCTCCGGAGGCCAGCAGCAAATGCTCACTATCGCGCGTGGGCTTGTATCTGACCCGAAAGTACTTCTGCTCGATGAGCCATCACTTGGACTTGCACCAAAAATTGTGAAGGACGTGTTCGAGAAAATCAAAGAAATAAACGCTATTCGGAAAATTGCGATTGTCGTCGTGGAGCACAGCGTGAAATCCGTCCTTTCCATCGCGCATCGTGCGTATATTCTTTCAAGAGGAAAGATATTCGCAGAAAAAAGCGCGCAAGAACTGATGACAAGTGATACGCTTTCAAAAGCATTCCTAGGAACAAGCTAACGACGTCGTTTACCGTGGAAGGCCTTATGAACTTCTCTAAGGTGCTTATCAGTGACGTGCGTGTACACTTGCGTAGTTGCAATATTTGCGTGGCCCAAAAGTGCCTGAACGGAACGCAAGTCGGCACCATTCTCCAGCAAGTCTGTTGCGAAAGAGTTGTGAGAAATGAAACCATCGGTAATAAAGTTGTGCGTTGGTTCTACTGTAAAGTCGTAGACAATTGATGGTTCGCTTAGATTCTCAATACGTTTAACGCGTAACCAGCGAATCGAATCCAGAGAATGTACAAGTCGCAAATGTTCTACGCACAAGTGCTTTACGTTGTTTTCATCGCACGCTTTAATTAAGGACTGTAATAACGTTGGCGTTGTGCATATGCGCGTATATCTTTTAAGATATCGAATACCATACTCCTCTCCCAATAGGTGCATAAAACCCTTCTTTTCCAACAAAACTGGGTACAGAGTCCGCACTATATTTTGTGTTGGCAATGCAATATCGAGGCGCATCCACTTTTTCTTGGACTGTAAATTTTGCTTAAATGTTGGAATTAGTTCCACAAATCGATTCTGACTTGGGGGATATGTAACATACAACGTATATATCGTATGTTGAATCGTACGTCCCTGTGGTAATTTAACCATTCTTGTTCTTGGTAAAAGGATACTCTCAATCGAGAGTCTTAGTAACAACATTTGCACATCCTTTAAGAGTTCTTTACTTGCTGAAAACATTTTTATCGCGCCATTATTTCCTTCAGCATCGTAATATCCAGCCAAAAATGAACGAATATTTTCTTCTGATTCTTGAAAGAGTTGCGGAGGGACACGTCTGTATTTTGAACGCTGCGTTATACCAAATGATCGTACTTTTTTAAGAAAATCGACATTGTAAATATTGAGCGCAAAACCATGACCATTTGACAAAGCAACTATTGTTCCGTACCGACCAGTCACATGATGCACAATCTCGTTGTACAAATCGATATGTCGCCTGTCTTTGTCGTTCAAGATTATTCCGCGCCTTGCCTCGCTCAAGGTCCCATCGCCGAGAATATAGCCGAGTAGGCGCCAGAAGTCGGTTGATTCGGTTTCTGCGTGCTTTTCAAGATGCATCTCAATACCGCGCACCCCGGCAACATAATCACCGATCTTCAGTTCCTGCACCTGAATAGCAGTAATTCCGTTTTCTGTAACTGTGAAAAAACTATGGTACGGAGTACATAGTATTTCCCGTCCATCCGCCCATAGTGAGATCATATGGTCGGTTTTATGTGTTTCTTTGTGCGTAATCGCTGCACGGATAAAGCGATTATTGAACCAGTCGAAGCCAAGTACTTTTTTTGTGTCATTGGCGGTAAATAATTTTTCTGCTGTAGTCAGAGAAGGATTGCCCATGACTCTCGTTTCAGGATGAAGACAATGGCGAATGACGTGAGGAGTCACTTTGCGTGTGATGCCAGCCCTGATCGCGTACTGTTTCACTATCCGTTCAACAGAGCGGGGGGTGAGCGTCTGAAGTTTTTTGCCAGCTCGCCCATAGCTGACAAACAATGCGCCCTCCACATCACCGCGCTTCTCCAAATACTCTTTCACGGCTTTCTTTGCAGTAGGAGAGAGAAATACAACGCGGACTTTATCGCCCTTGCCGCGTATTGAAAATTCATCTCGGGAGAGATCGAGATCTCTATCGAGCGAACAGAGTTCGGAAACACGAAGACCAGTTGAAAAAAATAATTCAAGAATCGCACGGTCACGAAGTGCCGTCAGCGAATTACCGCTCGGACCTTTCATGAGCCGCTCAAGTTCCGCAGCCGTGATCAAGTCAAGATCCCGCCCACCGACTTTCGCAAGTTCAATACGCTCGGGGGAGAGCGATTCAATGTTCTGTTTCCGCATGTATTTCAAAAACGAGCGCAGAGCGATGAGATAGTAATTCTGCGTCTTTTTTTTCATGTCACCAGACACTCCCGGTTGACGATTCAACCACAATCGAAATTCGCGAACCAAAGGCTCAGTGAGTTTCGCGGGAGATGCCACCTTCGTATGAGTGAGGAAACGAGTCAGATAGCGGTCGTAATTCTCGACCGTTTTTACGCTCCTTCCTTTTTCTATCTCCAAGTATTCGAGAAATTGCGTCTTCATCTCCTGCAAATCGGATGCCATGTGTCGATTATACATCCCATGTCGCACAATATTTTTTTCAACCGCCGGCATATGCTACACTTTCAATATGAAGAGCCACGTAACAATGATGACCATGATGGGTATGTAGAGCCCGTGGCTGTCACCGATTAATAAAGCAGCCACGGGCACCGTGGCTTTTTTGATCCAACAACAGCTATGCCCCTCATCATCAACAAAAAATTACCCGCCTACAAAGCGCTAAAAAAAGAATCCGTCTTCGAAATATCGCCCGAGCGCGCTTCGAAGCAGGATATACGCCCGCTTGAGATAGGAATCCTGAACCTCATGCCAAGCGCTGTTGTTGAGCGGACAGAACTGCAACTCTTGCGATTTCTTTCGAACACGCCATTGCAAATTCACCCAACCTTCATCTATTTCGACGAACACAAATCGAAATCGAAGCAGGGACACTTCGACACGTTCTATAAACCATTCAAAGAAGTACGCTCCCAGGGACTCGATGGTCTTATCGTAACTGGCGCAAACCTAGAAGAATACGACTTTGAAGACGTGCACTATTGGAAAGAACTTGGACCATTCCTTGATTGGGCGGGAAAAAGCGTGACATCAACCATCTTCAGCTGCTGGGCAGTGCATGCATCGCTGTACCGCAGCTATGGACTGCGTGCGCGAACGTACAAAAAAAAGCAGTTCGGCATCTTTCAGCACACTGTGCATCACGGATCGAATTCGCCGTTTATCCTTGGGATGGATGACGTCACATTCATTCCACATTCGAGATGGCGAGGCGTCGAACGAAAAGATATCGCTCCGCACAAGGAATTAGAGATATTGATCTCAAGCGAGGAAGTTGGACCGCACCTAATAGTCGGACGAAAAGGCCGCGAGCTCTATATCCAGGGGCATCCGGAGTATGACAGGGGCGATATAGCGGAAGAATACTTTCGCGACAAAGAAAAAGGCGTACGTATAAACAAACCAAAAAATTATTTTCCTGGAGATGACGAAAAACGCACGCCTCTCAAAACGTGGGCGGCGAATGGCCAGGTATTTTACGCAAACTGGATAAACTGGGTCTACCAAACCACCAACTTCGACGTCAAAAAGCCGCTGATGGATTGAGATAACCTACTTCAGGTATTTCTTTTTCTTTAGTTTCTCTGGCAAGTAACTTTCGCTATCGTAGAGCGTATAGCCTTTGTGATATCCCAAGTCTTTCATCAATTTCGTCGGTGCATTTCGGATATTCAATGGAATCGGAAGATTACCGAATTTTTTAACGTCATCGAGTGCTTCAAATATTGCGTCATATGAGCGTCTGTCTTTTTTACATTGTGCGAGATACGCAACTCCATGCGCCAGACTTATCGTCGCTTCCGGATAACCTATCTTGTTGACCGCGTCGAACACCGCATTCGCGACAACGAGCGCAGTCGGTTGTGCCAATCCAATATCTTCGCTCGCAAAAACAACCATACGGCGCGCTATGAACTTCGGATCCTCTCCGGCCTCAACCATCCGAGCCAAATAATAGAGCGCAGCATCAGGCTGGGATGCGCGCATTGATTTAATGAACGCCGAGATAGTATTGTAGTGCTCCTCGCCTTTTTTATCATATCGAAGATGTTTTGATTGGACGGCCTCTTTCAAAGTCTCGACGGAAATCTTTCCATAAAGTTTGTCCGCAGTTTCGAGAACAGTGATTGCTTGCCTCGCATCGCCTCCGGCCATCTGTATTAACCAGTCGCGTGCCTCTTTTGGAATTTTAAATTTTGTACGGACTAATATCTTCTCCATTTCCTTCTCGCTCAATTCGTTCAAGACGAACGCCCGGCAGCGCGAAAGAAGAGGGGAAATGATCTCGAACGAAGGATTCTCCGTTGTTGCCCCAATAAGTGTGATGTCGCCGCGTTCTACGAACGGGAGCAAGAAATCTTGTTGTGCCTTGTTAAATCGGTGAATTTCATCAACAAACAGGGCCTTTGGCTTCTGTTTTAACAAGGTGCCGCGAGCACCAATGACCCTCTTTATGTCATCTTTGCCAGAATCAACAGCCGAGAGCTCATAGAATTCAGCGCCAACGGCGTTCGCATAGATACGAGCCAGTGTCGTCTTTCCAGAGCCGGGTGGACCCCATAATATGAAGGAAAATAGCTCTTTTTTTTCGATCGCAATCCGAAGCGGCTTACCTTTTCCGACCAAATGTTCCTGACCAATGAACTCTTTTAAAGCGGTCGGGCGGATGCGTGATGCCAGTGGTTCCATGCCTGGCAGTATACTCTTTGGACTGTAGTACCCGACATACACAAAATACCGCGCAGGCCTATTGCACGAATCGGAAAATGCGTTATCGTTTGGACATGGGAAAAATAATCGCAATTTTAGTTGTCATTATTCTTATTGGCGGAGGTATTTATTATTGGATGACCATGCAACCTACTACGGGAGAAACCCCGAATACAGACCAGCAAGCTGAGGCCACTACTGCTTCAGATCAGGTACAAGGACAAGATGTGAAAGTTGGTGAAGGAAAAGAAGCGACGCCAGGTTCACAGGTATCGATACTCTATGAGGGCAGGCTCCAGGACGGCACGATCTTTGACAGCTCTGCCGCGCACAATAATGAACCATTGGTGTTTGTGCTTGGCGCTCAAGGACTTATTCCGGGCTTCCAGATCGGCGTTAACGGCATGAAGGAGGGAGGAGAACGTCTCATACTCATACCTCCATCCCTTGGATACGGGGAGCAAGAAGTCAAAGATGCGGCTGGTAAAGTCATAATTCCTGCAAATTCGCCGCTTGTGTTCAGTATCAAGCTCCAAAAAGTTGAGGCGGCTCCTGCGGCACCAGTGACGCCATAAAGGCTACCCATTGCCCTTGTTGCGTCTTCAGCCAGGATAATAGCGAAGCAAGCTATCGCTTTGTGGTTTCTCGCTCGCCGCAATAACCTTCCATAGTATTGCAAAATGTGGCGGAATATGATACCTTTTTGGGGATGCTTACTAAGCGAAAGAAAAAGAACGAGGTCAAAAAGACCCAGCGTCATGATACCGACACCGGCTCGCCGGAGGTTCAGGTCGCGATTTTAACGCGCCGCATCGAAGAGCTTTCAGCTCATTTAGATAAGAATCGTAAGGATAAGAGTTCTCGCCGGGGCCTGCTCGGCCTCGTCGCTGACCGACGTAAGCATCTTAAATACCTTGAGAGCACGAATAAGCGAGCATATTCGGCACTCACCAGAAAACTCGGACTTAAGAAATAGTTCGTAGAGAAAAGTCCGCTTTTTTTGTGTCGCATCCAGCTGCGACCTTCATTATTTATTAGAGATGTAGGTTTATACTACGCTCTACGAACTAGTAATCATATGTACTATGGCAATAATCAAACATTCAGAGCAGCGAGTTGGTGTATTCATCGACACGCAAAATCTGTACCACAGCGCGAAGAATCTGTACCGTGCACGCGTTAATTTCAGCAATGTTCTTAAGGACTCCGTAGCAGGACGCCGCCTTATCCGCGCTCGCGCGTACGTCGTTACGACTGATACAGCTGAAGAAAAGAGTTTTTTCGAGGCACTCGCAAAGATAGGCATCGAAACGCGCACAAAAGACCTCCAGGTTTTCTTCGGCGGAGCAAAGAAGGCCGACTGGGACGTCGGACTTGCAGTCGATGCTATTACCGCCGCACCAAACCTGGACACCATCATCCTAGTAACAGGAGACGGGGACTTCGTTCCTCTCGTTCAGTATCTCCAAGTCCACGACGGGTGCCAAGTGGAGGTTGTTTCATTCGGCCGCTCGACATCAGGAAAACTGAAGGAGGCCGCTGATGACTTTCTTGACCTTGATCTCGAAGCAAAACGCTACCTTCTGAACTACAGGCCTATGCGACGTACCCCGGGCCGAGGTGGAATGCCGGCAAACGGTCAGCCGGAGAGCGGTGTTGATGAGATAGGCGAAAAATTGGGGGTCGAGTAACCCGAAAGTTTGAACTTCGAGCTGCTATTCGTCTTCCACATCGTCCTCCTCATTGGGTTTGAAGTTTCTTTTCTGCGCATCACGCTACGCTCGCGTGGAAACTTGGGCGAGTTTATCTGTGCGATGCGCATCGCGGCCCGCTGTCTATCTTCAGGTAGCGTGCCTTGTGCGAGCCATTCACGAAACGTCGTAAACCCTCGAGATTCGACATATGCTTGCGCATCATTAAGCTCCGAAAGAAAAATTGGTGCCGTGTCTTTGGTTATCTCTCCGTCTTTCTCGAGAGAAGCCACTGCCACCGCGACTGACTTATTTCTTCCGATAACTTGTGCAATAAAAGCCCTGACATATGAAAAATTCTCTTTCGCAGAAAGTAACGGGAGACGGATCGCATGTTTGAGTTCCGGCGCCTGTGCCGGCCGAACGGTTCTGTCGAGGGGGGCCGAATGATACCGCTCAAGCTTCGGAAGCTTGTGTTGGCCGTCATCCGTCATGCATAAACTGTATCATGCACTCTGTACGTCTTTCCAATACGAAAAATATGCGTATACTGCATCCATTAGCACTAACCGTGGCGCCTGGATAGGCAGCATGGGCACAAAAGGCTCATACTGAAATCTGGTCGTCACACAAGACAATGCAAAAGAAGGAATATTCCGTCGAGATCGGCGGAAAAACATTAACAGCTGAATTCAACGATTGGGCGGACCAGGCAAGCGGTTCGGTACTTGTTCGCTATGGCAACAGCGCAGTATTTGCGACTGCCGTCATGGGAAACAAAGATTCGAACCTTGATTATTTCCCGCTCTCAGTAGAGTACGAGGAAAAATTCTATGCGGCAGGCGCTATCTTAGGCAGCCGGTTCATGCGGCGCGAAGGACGTCCATCCGATGAAGCGACGCTTTCAGGACGCATCGTCGACAGAACTATCCGTCCGCTCTTTCCGAAAGGATTGAAGAGGGATGTACAAGTCATCATCACCGTACTCTCTCTCGAAGATTATGACCCCGATGTGCTCGCCGTGACCGCAGCATCGCTCGCACTTGGCACCTCGAACATCCCGTGGAACGGGCCGGTGTCTGCGATTCGCCTCGGCCTTGAAGAGGGAAACGAGGAGTTCATTGTGAACCCGACATACAAACAACGCGAGGAAGAATTGCCGCCAAAAGCGCGCCTCGATCTTCTTGCGTGCGGAAAAGACGGCCTCATCAATATGATAGAAGTCGGTGCGAGAGAGGTCGGCGAAGATGTGCTTGAGGCTGGATTAAAACGTGCCAGCATAGAGATAGAGCGACTGCAAACATGGCAACAGCAGATAATTGCGGAAAAAGGCGCCGAAAAAACGACCTTCATCCCGCCATTTCAAGATGACGTGCACCTGGCACCGGCATTCGACGAGATAATCGTCCCGCTTCTGAGCGAAAAGAACGACCGGCTCGACAAGAAGGATATTGGAAAACTGAAAAGCGAATGGCTCGGCCAAGCTGCTCTTCGATTCGAAGAAATACCTCTCAATCGACTGGAGACATACTACGAGCACCGAATGGACCAATACGTGCATGACCTCGCGACAAAAAAAGAAAAACGCGTGGATGGACGCCGGTTTGACCAGGTGCGAGAACTGTATGCGCAGGCAGGCGGCGTTTCCCCGGTCATTCACGGGACTGGCCTATTCTATAGAGGCGAGACGCACGTTCTCGCCGCGCTCACACTTGGAGGACCAGGAGACGCGCAGCTCATCGACACCATCGAATACCAAGATGCAAAAAAGCGATTCATGCTCCATTACAACTTTCCTCCCTTCTCTGTCGGAGAAACGGGAAGAGTGGGAGGTGCAAATCGAAGAATGATAGGGCACGGCGCACTTGCAGAAAAAGCTCTGCGCGCCGTTCTTCCTCAAAAAGAAGTATTTCCCTACACGGTGCGCATCGTATCAGAATGCCTTGCGTCAAACGGCTCAACGTCCATGGCGACAGTATGCGCAGGAACGCTCGCGCTGATGGACGCTGGTGTCCCGATCGCAAAACCTGTCGCCGGTATCGCGATGGGAATGATGAGCGACCCGAAAGCAAAGATATATAAAGTTCTGACTGATATCCAAGGACCCGAAGATCATCATGGCGATATGGATTTTAAAGTTGCCGGTACCTCAGACGGTGTTACTGCGGTCCAAATGGACGTGAAGGTTGAAGGAGTGCCGATACCAGTACTTGTGGAGGCGTTTGCGCAGGCGAAAAAAGCACGTCTTGAGATACTGAACGTCATCAAAGAGGCCCTCTTTGAACCGCGAGCAGATATTTCGCCGCGCGCTCCGAAAATAATCACGATGAAAGTACAAGTGGATCAGATAGGCCTTGTCATCGGACCGGGAGGAAAGACCATCAATGGCATCCGCGAGCGCACAGGCTGTGAGGACATCACGATAGAAGAAGACGGAACCATCTTCATAACTGGCAGGAACGGGACTGCGGAGGCGGCGCATAAAGAGATACACGACCTTACGCGCGAGTACGAACCAGGAGAGCGGTTCGAGGGTACTGTCACACGACTCATGGACTTCGGAGCATTCGTGAAAATAGGTCCAAATACGGAAGGATTGGTTCATGTGTCGGAGGTCGCACCGTTTCGCATCGATGCAATATCCGACGCGGTGCACGTCGGGGACGTTGTTCCGGTCATGCTCAAAGAAATTGACGAGAAAGGACGGTATAATCTCTCCATCAAGGCTGCCGATCCGGAGTTTGCTTCAAAGAAGGGGCTGACTCCATCTCAAGGCGGCCCACCACGAGATCATGGCAACGACAGACACAGGAACGAACGGTCCCGACGACGCATCTAAGAGTCCTGCTTCGGGAGTGCCGAATATATCTCCCGACAGTGCAAAGAACATTCCCTCGCCATTCCCGCAAACTCCTGTACCAGGAGCATCCTCACCGCTGCCAACCGGGACGCCGGGGGAAGGGCCCCCAGGCAAAACGCTACAGACCGATATCGCTCATATACTCGAGGGTGTAAAACTTCCTGAACGAAGAGGCGCGGCAACAACTCGCGATACGTCAAAGCCTTCCATATATCCCGCGAGCCCTGCGCCAGAGATGGCTGCACCCCCACCGCAAACACAACAACAACCGCTCGAAAAAAGCTCAGTAACACCGCTCCATACGCTCAAAGATGACCTGCAATCAGTCGTTCGCGATCAAAAGATATCGGTAGTTCACGCAGCGGCGCTTGAAGAAGACAAGCGTGCAACACAAGCGAGCATCATTGCACACACAAATGTTCATTCCGCCCAGAAAAGACGCGTCGTAAGTACGTTCGCCGTCATTACGGGCCTCATTGTTCTTGGTCTCCTCGCACTCGGCGCAGTCTTCATGATAATGAACGAGCGCGCAGGAACTACCGCGACGGAGGTCTTTTCGACCGATTCACTACTTTTCTCTGAACAAACGATACCGTTCCCGATACAAAACAGAAGCGCCGCAGAATTAAAGCGCTTACTTGCAGATGCCAGGGTCTCGGCAAGCTTAACGCTCGGGGCCATCACGCGGATAGCGCCTATCGTCGAAGACACGAACCTCGAAACGGGGGAGGTAACGGAGAGACTTGCGACAACTGAAGAATTCTTGGATGCACTCCGCGCTCAAGCCCCCGAAGAACTCGTGCGCGCACTGGGCAGTGAATTCTTTTTTGGGTTTCATACAGTGGATGAGAATGCCCCTGTACTTATCATCCCCGTAACGTCATATGAGCGCGCGTTCGCAGGTATGCTCCTCTGGGAAGACATGATCAATACAGAACTCTCGCCTGTATTCACAGCAGTTCCATCGCTCATACAAGAAAATGGCTTGCTGAAAAAGCGAACCTTCAAGGACCTCGTGATGCGCAACTACGACGTGCGCGCCCTCACAGACGATAAAGGCGAAGTGCAACTATATTATTCTTTCCCGACAAGGGAACTGCTCGTCATCGCAGAAAGCTCTTTCTCATTCACGGAGATCCTTTCGCGCTTGCGCGCAGATAGACGTTTGTAGCTCCCTCGTATTTCCGGTACTATTCTACCTATGCAACATTTTTCAAAAGAAGACGCACAAGAATTGCGCAGCGCACTCGAAGCAGAAAAAAATAATCTCGAACAGGAACTCCGAGAGCACGGGAAAAAACAAGGCGGCGACTGGCAGGGAACAGCTGCGGGCTTTTCGGGGAACGAACCTGATGAAACAGATCTCGCCGATACAATGGAGGAGCTCGCAACAAACGTCCCGCTTGTCGAAGCCCTTGAAGCGCGCTTAAAAGATGTTATGGATGCCCTCGCAAAAATGGACAGCGGCACATATGGCATCTGCGAAAAAACAGGCAAGCCCATCCCTATCGCTCGGCTTCGCGCAAACCCAGCAGCACGCACGCACGTTGAACACTCCTAAGTCTATGTCCTTTGCGCGAGTGTTCGGTGCACAGCCGTCCTTGCCCAAAGCGCATATTGTGAGCGTCGAGGCGGACCTTGCTCGCGGCCTGCACACATTTTCCATCGTAGGTCTCCCGGATAAAGCAGTCGAGGAAGCACGAGACAGGGTCGCGTCTGCTATAAAGAACAGCGGTCTTGTTTCCCCCAAAAGTCTCAATAAAAAAATAGTCATATCGCTTGCACCGGCCGAACTCAAGAAAGAAGGCTCGACATTCGACCTGCCCGTCGCGCTTTCTTATCTTCACGCAGCTGCAGATATTTCGTTTGACCCTGCGGGGAAGATGTTCGCTGGCGAAGTCGCGCTCGACGGAACACTGAATCCTATCCGAGGCGCGCTTTCCATAGCGCTTGCAGCTCGGGAAGGAGGATTCAAGGAGCTATTTCTACCCGATGCGAACGCGGAAGAAGCAGCGCTCGTCTCCTCCATCACCATTTATCCCGTACGAACACTCGGCGACGTACTCAAACACCTGTCGAAAGACGACTTCACACTGCCCGTGTATAAAAGACGGCACGCAAAACCAGTATTAGATGAGAGCGAGGGTCCGACACTGGATGACATCCGCGGACAAGAAAGCGCGAAAAGGGGACTCGAGATAGCATCGGCAGGACGACACAATATCGCTCTCTATGGCCCGCCGGGAACAGGTAAAACAATGCTTGCGCGCGCAGCGAGGGAACTTCTGCCAGACCTCTCCCTCGATGAGACCATCGAGGTTACTGCGATCCATTCGCTTGCTGGGACGTTATCGGGGGGACCCGTGTTTCGACCGCCGTTTCGCTCGCCTCATCACACATCGTCGTACGCGTCGCTCATCGGCGGCGGCTCCGTACCACGACCAGGAGAAGTCACGCTCGCGCATCGCGGCGTTCTTTTCCTCGATGAATTCGCGGAGTTTCATCGTGACGTCGTAAATGCACTGCGTGAGCCCCTGGAAGATAAGGTTGTATCCGTGGCACGCGCTCGAGCATCGAGCATCTTTCCTGCAAATTTTATGCTCATTGCCGCTCTGAATCCGTGCCCATGCGGACACCTTGGAACAGCGAGGTGTGAATGTTTGCCGCACAACGTGGAAAAATACAAACGCAAAATTTCTGGCCCCGTTGCAGACAGAATCGATATGTGGGTACAGGTTGGAGACATGCCGCCGGAAGCTCTGACCAAAAAAGCGAAAAAGGCGAGCGGAGAGGGAGAGAGGACCCGCACGCACATTTCCAGAGCGCGAGAAATCCAGCAGCAGCGATTTAGGGACACTAAAGGGCTTACGACAAATGCTGATATGAAAGCAAAACATATAGAAACACATGCAGACCTTTCCGAAAAAGCGGAACAGACACTCGTTGAGGCTGCGCGCCGGCTCAAACTATCGCCTCGCGGCTTCCATCGAACGATCAAATTGGCGCGCACCATCGCCGATCTTTCTGAGAGCAAAACTATCGAACCCTCTCATATGCTGGAGGCACTGCAGTATCGGGTGAGAGAACTTTAAACTTTACGCAGGAATTTTTCACTCGCAGCCGCGTCGATAGCCTCCTCCTCTTGTTCTATGTCTGCCAAGAGTTGCGTCGTCGGCTCGAAACCAGCAGGCAATGCGCCACTCAGGATCGCTTCTATTTCACCGATAGCGCCCGAAAGCTTTGCTTGTTGGGCGTCTATAGCGCCGTTGACCTCATCTACCGCTCTCACAATATTTCCGATGCGTAGACGTCTTTCAGCTCGAAGACTTTCGGTTGCAGTTCTGATGTCGGCTAAGAGCCTCTCCGGTGTATCGTCTGCTGGGGGAACGTATATTTCTTGTGCTTTCATATTATTATGCGGCCTTTTGTTTTTCCTTAAACGCTTCTTTCTCCTCGGCAACACCCATATCAGTGATGCCTGATATCACATCTTGGAAATTAACATCGTACAATTCGTGCAGTTTTTTCCCGAACTCAACCAGTGTTAATTCTGTGTCATTGTTCGCTCCGAAGATCTTTTTTCCCTTGTCTCCTATCTTATTCTTAGGCGAATCCTCATTTATGCGGTTCCATGCATCGATGAGATTGTCCCTCCCGAATGGTTCTGTCACAAATGAAGCATTTTTGAATCGAACCTGCATCAATTCTTTCAAGCTCGCTTCAATATCTGTATTTTCTCTGCCGAGAAGTTCCGCAATTTCCTTGTAGTACTGGTCGCCTCTTTCTCCAGCTTCTTTCTGCGGGGTGACGCGAGTGCCATCTGGCCCACGCCCTCCTTTTCTTCGCCTCGCATCTTTCAAGTTAACAACTTCCCCTCCCTTGGACCCAGCGGCCGCGCCAGGCTTCGGCGCTTCTGCTTTCCTTTCTGCAGCAGACGTATCAAATAAGCCGTTCTTTGCAATCTCACCATTACGCTTTGCCCATCTCGCTGCAGAGCCATGTCGAGCATCCCACTTATCAATCCGAGCACTTGTTGAATCAAGGATGGTATCCACGTCCCTAATATTTTTCTCTGTGATATTCATTTCGTCTGCGAGTATTGCCATACCTTCTACGATCTGGCGCCTTATATCAGGATTCGCATAGTCCCGTTTTTGTACCAGCGCATCATACCGGGCCTGAAATTTGACGAATTTCGCACGCTGCTCCGTAAGTTTCGTATCCAATGTACCTCTTTCCTCTCTGCTGGCTTTTATTTTCTCCCTCTGTGTTCCCATTTCGAGCGGCTCTTTCAACTTTTCTCCATACTTTCGATCCATCACGCCTGCAACGTCGCGCCGCCTGCCTCCCAGTTTCGTTATTCTGTCTATGTGGGCATTCCGCCTTCTGGTGAGTTCGACAATGCTTGCGGCATCACCACCCTTTTCATTAATCCCATTGATCTGCGCACCGATCGCATCCGCCTCAAGTTGAGAGTTACCGATCTTCTTTCCAAGACTCTCGACTCTCATACCTGCAATCCAACGCACCCCTGGCGCATCTTGATTCTTGATGCGCTGCCATGTTTTAGTCTCTCCGATGACCTCCGCGGCTTTTGTTACCGCATCCACGGTGGCATCTTTTGCTCGTTTCACCATCTGTAGCGGACGAATCATACCGTTTCCAGCATTCTACACTAGAAAAAACCCGGATCATCCCGCGTGTGCAAAAAATACTCGATGCATATGCGGCTCAACGACCGGACGAAATCAAATACCGTCCTTATTCTCAGAGAAGAACAATTTGGAGCGAGGAATGCCGAGCGACGCAAGTCTTTTTTGGAGAAACGATTTCATCTCCCTTTCGCTCTTGAAGGGCATGACTCCCCCATTGTCTACAACTGCCCACGCGCCAACGGCGCGGAGCACATCTACCTTATTGAACACGACATGCGTTACGGCATTCATGCGGATAGCGCGCTCAAGAAGCTGCATGTCCATCCAGTTTGTTTGCCGACGGCGTCCAGTTGTAGCGCCAAATTCTTCACCTGCGTCAGCAATTTTATTGAACACCTCGCCTTCAGGCTGGAATTTTTTCTTACCGACATAGGTCTCGTACATTTTTGCGACCCCCCACACTTCCTTCACCGCAGAGTGAGGTACACCGTTCAAAATTGCTCCCCCTACCGTGCAGTGACTTGAAGTCACGTATGGATAATCACCCCAGTCGATGTCGAGACCGAATCCTTGGGCGCCTTCGGCGAGCACTTTGACTGCTTTTGTGCCGCCAAACCACGCATCATACAGATCAATGAGATAGGGCTTTAGTTCCGGAACATGTTCTGCTCGAATACCAGTCCGGGCAAATTTATCTCGGTACGCAGGACCATTTCCTTGCCCCGTGGTCCCTACTTTCGTATCTTTGTTATCCTCTGCTTTATGTGCATCGGTGATAATGTGCACATTGTTCGCGACAAAAACAGTATCTCTCGCTTTTATGCCGCCATCTTCAAGGCCTTGTATCTCTTTTAGGAATTTTTCGGGATCTACGACGCAACCCGGACCAATAACTGATGGGGTTCCTGCAAATACCCCGGCAGGAACATGGTGTGTCACGAATTTCCTTCCTTTATGGAAAATTGTGTGACCCGCATTGCATCCGCCGTTGTAGCGAAGGACGTGGGTATATTTCCTCGTTGTGCAGAGATAGTGGGCTACTTTACCCTTACCGCAGTCTCCATATTGGAGATCCACGATGACATCCATCGAAACCGGATTTTTCGACATCTGCCTCATGATAACAGGCAGATCGAACGCGAGCAAATTTTTCGCTTTAGCAAAAGAGACGCACAAGGAGAAGCAGATGTTGCATCAGTTGCGGATACATATTTAGAAGGGATTCCTCGGACCGCCACGGATCTCAAAGTGAACATGAGCGCCTGTCGACCGGCCGGTCGAGCCGACGTACCCGATGACTTGTCCTTGCACTACATGCTGGCCAACCCCGATGATGAGACTCGAAGCATGAGCATAGAGCGTTTGCGTGCCGTTGTCATGCTTGATGACAACGTACTCACCATACCCGCCGTTCCAACCAGTACCTTTAGAAACGATGACATCGCCAGGAGCAGATGCAAGGATTGGGGTCCCAGCAGGAGCCGCAAGGTCAACACCGTTATACCCGTGTATGCCCTGAGAACGGATGCCACCAACGATAGGTCGAAGATAGTACCCTGCGTATTGTGCAGAACTGCCTCCCGACGCTGATAATTTTGGAGTGGCCACCCGAGGCGCCGATGCCAATTCACCGTCCGGAATGATGATCTCATCGCCCAACGTCAGCGACGAAGCCGCAATGCCGTTGAAATTTGCAATTTCATCCGCATCGCCATGGAATACTTTAGCAATAGAAGCAAGCGTATCTCCCTTCTTAACTTTGTATTTAATACCCGTTACCGGAAGTATGGTTAGGGTCTGGCCGACTCGAATGGTGCCGCTTGCAGAGATATCGTTGGCCCATTTAATGGTATTCATCGACACGTCAAACATCTCTGCAATCTCCGAAAGCGTGTTGCCTTCCTGCACAACATATATGCTGATGGATTGATTCTTCGTCTTTACAATGTCCGCTATGGTGCCCGATGGACCTTCATCCGGAAGAAGCGCCGAATCATCGACAACGGTTACGTCACCACCGCCTTTAGATGGATTAGGGTCAATGTTCATTGCCGCTTTGGGAAGCGGCAACGTTTGTAGGTTCGGGATATTTTGTTCGAGGGCTTCGGCTTTCTTCTCTTGTGTCATGCTCTCTGTCATCGAGATAAGAAAGCTCCCAACTTTGCCTGCTCCCTCGGATAAGATGCCCAACATAGACGCATGCACCGTACTCGGCAGCACCGTTCCTGCAAGAAGCATAAGGGAAATGAAAGAAACGCCTGCCTTGCCGCGTCCAATCCTTCGTATGGTCTGAAGATATCCCCTTTGGGCTACTCCAGAACGTGTTTTTTTGTACAAAATATGCCCTTTACGGTCTGTTAACCCGTCTCGTGCGAAAGATGTAGGCCTCTGTCTGAATCTCCTATGAAGGCCTGCACGACAGGCCGGAGGATGATTGCCTAAATCTTCAATAACGATTGCGGTACAAAGCCGTTTTTTTGGGGTAGCTGGCCAGAAATGCGGGATTCTTTGGCTCAAAATCTCACTTTTTTGAGATTCTCGCCTGACTGGAAAATCAGAATCGCTACCGCCTCTATAACTGTAGCCGGATGGAGTGGGGAGTCAACAACCCTTATATTTCACAAGGGGATAACTATTTTGTCAAATTAAGCTGTCGATCATGCTATAGTGCGCCAGTGAAGCACTTGCATGGCTTAAATGAAAGACAAATGGAGGCAGCCCTCCATACAGAAGGGCCTCTCCTCATCGTCGCGGGGGCGGGGGCTGGCAAGACAAAAACCATTACACACCGCATTGCACACCTCATGTCAAAGGGGGTATCAGGAGCAAGCATCCTCGCTGTCACATTCACTAACAAGGCTGCCGGGGAGATGAGGGGGCGCATCCGAAAACTCCTTAGCAATAGTGTCCACGAGATGCCATACGTAGCTACCTTCCATTCGCTGGGGGTAAGGCTCCTCCGAGAGTTTGCAAACAAGGCTGGAATATCACGGCAATTCGTCATTTGGGATAGGGACGACAGCACACGGGCGCTAAAAAAAGTCCTAAAGGATAAGAGTCTGGATGAAAGATACAATCCAAGAGCAATCTTGAGCGTGATCTCGCGGGAGAAGGGCGAAGGAAGGGTCGCCGAAACATATGGCGAAAGCACGCGGACTCCGTTTGAAAAGGCCGTTGCGGAAGCTTGGACACAGTACGAAAAGGATGCCGCAACGGAACATGCGCTCGATTTCGATGACCTTCTCCTACGTACGCTCTTGCTGCTGCAGAAAGATATCGATGTCTTATCCGAACTGCAACAGCGATGGTCATATATCACTATTGACGAATACCAGGATACAAACCGCGTGCAATATGAGTTGGCACGCCTCCTTGGGGGAGCGCGGATGAATGTCTGTGCGGTCGGCGATGTCGACCAGAATATCTACAGCTGGAGAGGGGCTGATATCGCACATCTGCTTTCGTTTGAAACAACATACCCGCACACAAAGACAATTCTCCTCGAAAAAAACTACCGCTCTACGCAAACCATTCTCACGGCAGCAAACGCAGTCATAGCAAAAAATACGCGCCGCTATGCGAAGAACTTGTACACCGACAACCCGACGGGGGAGGCCATCACCCTCTATGGCGCGCCAGATGAACGAATGGAAGCGCAGTTCGTTGTTAGGAGTGCGAGGGAACTCATGTCAAGCGGCGTGGATGCCTCCGAAATTGCGGTGCTATATCGGGAAAATTTTCAATCTCGATCTCTGGAAGAAGTGTGTATCGAGCTTGGGATCCCGTATCGCGTGCTCGGAGTGCGCTTCTTTGAACGCACTGAAGTGAAAGATTTGCTTTCGTATCTGCGTGCTGCACTAAATCCAGCAAGTCGGATGGATATTTCACGCATCATAGCCTCGCCGCCTCGCGGCATCGGCAAGCAGACATTAGAAAAGCTATTTTCCGGAAATGAGACGCTGCTGCAGGCCAGCGCTCGCGCAAAAATATTGGTTTTTCGCACACTACTCTCGAAGATACGGGAAAAAATCGAAACAGCAAGCGCTTCCAAGGCCGTGCACTTTGCCTTCATCGAGAGCGGACTCGAAAAACATTTTAAGGAAGGGGACGAAGAAGACAGAGAGCGGTTCAACAACGCTCGGGAACTCGTCTCACTCGCAACAAAATATGATGCGCTCCCAGCGCCCCTTGGCATCGAACATTTGCTTGAGGACGCTGCGCTTATGAGCGAACAGGATTCTCTTGATCCAGCTCTTTCCGGGGGCAAAACTAAACAGAGCGCGATATCACTCATGACCGTTCATGCTTCAAAAGGGTTAGAATTCGACGCAGTATTCATAACTGGCCTCGAACAAGGTCTTTTCCCATCGATGCACGAATCAGACGACAGGGACCCGGAAGAGGAGCGGCGTTTATTTTATGTTGCGCTCACTCGGGCACGAAAACACCTTTTCCTCTCGTACGCGGCAAGCAGATTAAAATATGGCTCTCGCGAATATACGATGCCTTCAGAGTTTCTCGAAGATATTGATACCCGGCTTTTTGCTCCAGCACCAAGCCCATTTGTGCATCGAAAACGCGGGCTTCTCGACACCTGGAGTGAAGACGCTATTACATGATACGAAACATCAAGAGAAAAGGAGCGCGGCTGGGACAACATTTTCTCAAATCGTCCTCCGTTGCGGCAGCCCTCGCCGACAGCGCACACATAGCGAACAATGATACGGTTTTAGAAATAGGACCTGGCACAGGTGCCTTAACAGGAGAATTATTGCGGCGCGGCGCGCGTATCGTCGCAGTTGAAAAGGATGAGGCATTGGCTCACATACTAGGGACAACATTCAAAAATTCCCTCGCGAATGGCGCTCTCACCATTGTTGTCGATGATATCCGCAATGTCACACCAGAATCTCTACAACTTTCGGAGGGACAATACATACTTGCTGCAAATATCCCGTACTACATCACCGGAGAAATTATCCGGCAATTTCTGTCAGCACACTCACAGCCAAAGACAATGGCGCTCCTTATACAAAAAGAGGTCGCTGAGCGGATCGCGAAAAGTAAAAAGGAGAGCATTCTTTCTCTATCTGTAAAAGTGTATGGAATTCCGCACCTTGCTAAAGCCGTCGGGCGCGGCAATTTTTCCCCGCCTCCGTCGGTCGATTCTGCTATCCTCGCTATCACTGATATTTCACGAGCAAATTTTAAACACATGTCCGAAGAACAATTTTTCCGTACGGTACGTGCCGGCTTCGCCTCCAAGAGAAAAGTGCTCCGAGCAAACCTTGCCAAAATCTCGTCCGCCCCACGCGTCGAACATGCATTTTCCGTCTGCAACCTTCCATTCAATGTTCGTGCGGAAGACGTGCCACTTCAATCATGGCTCGAACTTGCAAAAGCGATTGAACACGACTGATTACCGTCCCGGCGTGGGAGACGCTTTATCTATCCAGTCTGACGCAGTGTCGGTGTCTCTTGTCGGCAAGCTTCTTGCCATTGAGTGCCCGTCAGGTACAACAGGAACCGACGGACTGAACGCATTCGTGTTCGTGCCCCACGACGCTGCATCTGCGGGCGATGCAGAAATTGAACTGCGAATTCGTACCACATCTCCTCCATTCGTGAGTCCATTTCCGATGGAGCTACCTAGTATTACGACAACAGTGTCCGAAGGAATATTCCATTTATTCTTTGTATTTTCATTTGCGACAATGAGCATGTATTTTCCGGGCGCAAGCGTTGTGTTACTTGGCAGAGTATCGGAACCTCCTGCATTTTGGATGATCCAGCCTGAAAGATTTACCGTATTCCCAGTGCCGTTGTACAACTCCACCCATTCATTATCAGGATCGTCTCCATGTGCCCAGTCGACATCGTAGTAAATTTCATTGATCACAAGCTTCGGTGTCTCCGGAGGCGGCACAGGACTTGGCGATGGAGAGGGAGATGGCGAAGGTGACGGACTCGGGCCTGGGCTTGGACTTGGTGATGGATTTGGCGGCGGCCTGTATGCTGGCGCAGCCGGACCGCTCGAGCCCATCATCATTATGGAAATAGCAGGCTGCACATAAATGGGACTGACGGACCACAAGCAGTCATATGGAATACCCGTTAACCCTAATAGCCACTGTCCTACATTGCGCGGCGGTCCGAACTGGTACGTTCTTGTCGAGCGCGTCCACACATAATCTCCGGGGACTGGCGGTGAGAGCCTTGTAAAAATTGTTTCGTTGTAGCAGACGTGATAGACCGTGATGCGCCCGCCGAACGGAAATGCAAGCGCGGGGGCGCTGAACAGCGCCCAGAAAAGCAGAGACATCAATATGAACAAGGAAAGCTTCGACGCTAAAGCCATATGCATAGTCTAGCATCCACAAAATTACTCGATGCTCTACGCCGTGAGATAGGTGTAGATATCGCTCTAAGCGAGTTTAACCGCGTCACAACAAAAAACTGTATATAACAAAACCTCACCTATATCTCATGGGGTATAATAGTTGTGCATATGCATTGGATGGTCGCGCATATATATGTGACCGCACTCGTCGTTGTCGGACTTCTCCTCATCGCAGGTACCGCCCTCGTCACATCACGAACGCCTGTCGGCTCATCCCAATCAGAAACAACGTGGGGAGGTGCAGGAGGCATCGCATTTTTGAATGCAATCGGGGGAAGAGCTGGTTCTTCACAAGGCCGCATAAAAACACAGCAACTGCTGGAACAGCAAGCGCAAGATCATACGCCAGTGAGCATCATACCCACAGATGGATCTGAAATATCACAGGGATATGCCGACATCGAATGGCAGTCGCTCCTCACACAACTGGTAAGACCGAAATCGACAACAGATGAAGTTGCGACAGAACCGGACGGGACTCCGAGCCTCTATTCTTTCATCCCAAGCGGTCTCATGAGTACGACCGGTTCTGCGAAACAAAGAACGCCAGCGCAAGATGAGCTTTTCGAGTACGGAAACAGCGTCGGTTCATATATCCAAGGCTTTGATGATCTGCATGGGAACATGATACAAGTTTTGAAGGACGCATATGAAGATAGAAAAGATCCAGAAAAAATTGCACGCGCGATGCAAATAGGGGCAGATTATGTTCAATTGGGAAAAGAACTCGAAGAAATGGAAGTTGGACCTAAAGTGGTGCGATCAGCTCATCTTGCTCTTGCAAAAGCGTACCAGGTCGCGGGTTCGAATATGATCGCGAAGATGAAAACATCGAGCGACGAAGATTTCATTGCGGCAGTGAACACGTACAATCAGAGCGTCGAGGACTTTACAAAACGCTACATCGCACTCGTCACCATATTTGAAGTGGCAGAGGTTCAATTCAGCCAAGACGATCCAGGAAAAGTATTCATGTTTCAGTCCGCACCGTCCCTCTAGCCAAAGACACGCGAAAGCGCTGGTATAATTCAAGCGTGGAAGGCGGAAGACCATCCTCCATTGTTATTACTGCCGGGCTTGCGGCAGCGATTTTGCTTTCCGCCATCGGCTGGCAGCTCGGCGGATACTGGGCCAAACATCACGTCGTAAAAAAACCAATTCAATTTGATAGAGCGCCAGATGAGACATCGAAAGCGCCCGTCATCGGCTCGATAAGCAACGACTGGCGCGATGAGTTAGCGAGACTCGGACTAGTAAATACCACGACGGACGCAGCCGTTGCGACCTCCTCGGATCCACTCGCGACATTTGGCGATACCATTGCTCAAGAATTCCTTACCACCTACCTGTCACTCAAACAATACGGCAGCTATTCCCCGGAAAAAGCTGCGCAACTAGGCAAAGCGCTCGGAAGTAATGCTCATGTTCCGACAAATTTCACATTACACGCAAGCAGCGAGCTGACCCTTGCTTCCGATACGTCAAAGGAGCGTATCTTGAAATATCGAAGCGAAATGCGAGATGCCTTACGCATGTTGGTAAATGGCTCGCCGCCAGAATTCGAAACATTGGCGCTCTATATTGAGACAAAAAACCCCGAGCGTCTCATTGAACTCTCGGAAGCGGCCGAACGCTATCGAGATGCGGAGAAAAATGCCCTCGCCGTGGTCGTGCCAAGCGATGCTGCTGAGCTTCACATCCGGGTCGTTAATGCGCTCGGTGCATATGGAAGCGCAGTGGATCAACTTGTCCGCAGTATGGCGAGCCCCGTCACCACTTTAGCGGTTTTGAGAACGTATAATGAGGCTGAGCGCGAAATGCTCTACGCATTTGACGCGCTTGCTAGCTATTATGTACGAAAGAGTAGTCAGTAATTTTTACGGTGCCGCATTGCTGCTTCTTCTTGTAGCAATGATCTTTGGTTTTGACCTTCCGAATGCCCATGCCGCAGAATGCCGAGACGGAAAACTCTATGAAAAACTCGCCGACGGCACTGAAGTTCAAGCGGGCACGTGTGCAGACGGCAAAGATGTACCCGCATCCCAAAATGCACTTTTAAGAGACGGCATCTTTGGATGCAATGCGAGCAAATACGCAAACATCGGCACACTTTCTGCAGTTGGCGGCATCTATGTACCGGTCAACGACGCCGCGGTGACCATCAACACTGGTTATTTGGTTTACAAAGAGTGTATTCTCGACGGGGTTGTTTCAAAAATAAGCGAAGCGGCCCGCACCGAGCTTGCAGGCACCATTATTCGCCAAATCAATACCGGCCGTGCGGGGCAAGCTCTCTTTGTAAAAAATATCGCGAAAGAATTGGACGCACGCGCTGACAGGGTTGCCCTCACGGCTGTAGACAACGCGAATATCGGGGTGATGTGCCCGGCATTTCGCGATGATGTTCGTCGTATTCAGATCCGCCGCTACTTGTCCGCCCGCAACTCTCCTAACTCCAGCTTTGCCTGCTCGGTTCCCGTTTCGGCAACAGACCATATAACTGCAATTCGCGCTGGGATATACGCGCCCGACGTACTCGATGCGCTCATCACGCCGGGAAATGACCCGTACACGGCTGATATGATCTTCAACGAATATATGAACGCTTCGATAGCAGAAGACGCCTATAACCAATATGCGCAGTGGGGATGGGGAAACGGCTTCTACCCGGTGACAACCGAAACAGATAATCCATTCGATGAAGAAACAATGACACCGGGCCATCTCGTCGCTCAAGGCGCCGCGCAGGTCATCACCGGCGGTTTTCGTTGTCTTGAAGAGGCAGACGAGCCGAGCAAAATATGCGGACCGATGTTCAACGCGCTCGCTCAAGCAGCTCTTGACCGCGGTCTCACAGGATTAACACAGGCGCAGAACGGCTTGCCCTCGTATGTAAGCCGCATGGTGTCTGAAGCATCCGCTGCCGTTCGTCAAGAAGCGGTGAACGCCGCGCTCAATATACTCCTCACATCGAGGCAGATAGAAGCGGCGTACAAACGCGCAAAAGAGGGAATAGCGGAAGTTTTGACGGGGGCTATAAACAGACTTCGGAGTGCAGAACGAGCTTGTTGGGAGCTCATCATTCCTAAGGTAGAAGAATACGCGAGCACGCAAGGCGCCCAAATACAGGTCGCAACGACCACCGAATTCTCCCAGGCAGTCATCAACGACCAAATATTGCCCATCGCAGAGTTGGTCGCAGCAGACTTGCAAAAAGCAGAAAGGGCACTGCAGCAAATTGATAGCCTGATCGCGAGCGTATCGAATAGCGCATCTGCAACAAACCAGAGGGCCGCCCTTGAGCGGCTTGACACCATGGTCGCAAACGGCCAGCTTCACACTTCGAGTGATGCGACGAACGCTAATAAGCAATTAGAGGATGTGACTGCAAGCGCGAACACTCTCGTTGAAGAGACATTACGGGCGTGGGGCGACTCAACTGACCCAAATGTCGGCTGGTGCAACGTGAACAACCCCGCCGTCATCGAGAAGTGGTTCAACAAATGGAAGAAATAACAATGAGCATATGAAGGCTTTCTTGAGAACAGCGAAATATAAAGGGAAGACCATGACGGTAATACTCTTATTATTGTTCTTGTTCCCAATTATTCTCGGAATATTTACCCCCGCGACCGCAGCGGCGGCTGAGGAATGTCCCCCAGGCCAAATTTGGGATCCTGGTGAAGATTATGGCGCAGATGTTAGTAGACCAGGTAGGGCTCCCGGCTGTGTACCAAACACGGCCGAAAACAAAACCGTAATCGCAACGCAGGAAGCACGTCCGGACACAACGGTCGGCCCTGGCGAATGTACTCGCTGGTGGCATCCCCTCACGCAGCCCATCAACTGCGCGTTCATACCGCTCGCAAGCTGGTCTGGGGCACTCTTCATGTCATTTGGAGCCGCGCTACTGCAGGCGTCCGGGGCTGTTTTCAATACTCTGGTGAAGTGGATAGTTGTCGAGTTCGGCAGCACCATACAAACGCTCGGCCTCTTGGACGGAATACACCAGGCATGGGAGATCTTGCGTGACATTTCGAACATCGTCATCATCGGCATGTTCGTCTTTATTGCCATATCGATGATACTGGGGAACGAGACATTCGGAGCAAAAAAATTAGTCGCGCACGTCCTCATCATCGCCGTCCTGATAAATTTTAGCTTGCTTTTCTCGAAGCTCATTATTGATGCTGGAAACTTTACTGCATACCAATTTTACAAAGCCATGGGGGGTACCGCAGACGATGAGTTCGACATTGCGGGCAGATTTTACAGCGTCGTCGGTATAACAAGCGCATGGGACAGCTTTGCCGTTGCCGAACGCTTCGCGCGCGGCTCGCAAAAAGCAGGTACAAAGCCAGGAGAAAGTAGCACGACGGGTAACAATTTTGCCGCCGGCGTAAGCGGTTTCTTGTACGGCATATTCGGCGGGATGCTGCTCATCGCATCCGCTATCGTTTTATTCTACGGCTCATATCTCATCATCGTCCGAGCCGTCCTCCTCGTTTTTCTTATGCTTGTTTCCGCACTCGCATTCGCATCATGGCTCGTACCAAAAATGAACAGTGGCAGCATCAGTTTCAGTGCATGGTGGAAATCGCTCATCAATGCTTCAGTGTTCGCGCCGCTCCTTATGATCATGCTCTACGTATCACTCCTCATCATGAACCCTGCAGCAGGAAAACGAGAAGGGAGCTTAGGCGCTATCGCAGGTAACCCGGAAAAAGTGGGGCAAAACTGGAAGACGCTTATCATTTTTATCTTCGGCATCGGCATGCTCTACGTGTCGTTCAAGGTCGCGAACACATTCTCGAGACAGATAGCCGGGTTTAGCGTAGCGAGCGGCGCCGTCGGCAAGGCATTTGGAGCAACGGCGGGTACAGCCGGACTTTTTGGCCGCTACTCGCTGGGACTCCTAGGCTCACAGCTCGCTGCGAGAACTGGGCTTGGCACAATGGACGGCCTCAAAGGCAGGATAGCGCGTGCTGGATTAAGTTCTCTTGCTACAGGCAGTTTTGACGTGCGTCGCATCCCTGGCGTTGCCTCCGGCGCAAAATACGGCGTAGATTTTGGTAAAGCAAAAGGAGAAGGCGGATACCTCAAGGCTGTTTCCGATAGAGAAAAGAGAATAATCGCAACGGAAGCAGGATATCGCCAGATGGTGACCACAAAAACAAACTCCGACTTTAAGGAAGAGCGTTTGCTTGAAGAACAGAAGCAGGCTGCCGCGAAGCGAATTAGAGAACAAGAAGCTCGTGCGGCAGAGCTTTCTAAACACCCTGCAGTCGCAGGCAAGCCTGCTGAAAAAGCTCAGCCAACTCCAGCACCAGCCACGCAAGGCGCTTACGGTAGAACGCAGACCGCGCGCGATATCGCGGACGCTCAGCAACGGCAAGCGCAAACTGCAGCAGCTGGAAAAGAAGAAGGAAAGATCTCGACAGACGCAGAAACGGCTCGAATTGCTCGCATCGAACGGGGTCTACGAGCAGAAGAGAAACAAAGCTATCTTACCGAAGGCCAAGTAAGGTCTGCCGCACAAGCTACTCTTGCCGCAGGCGTTGCACCGACCGATGAAAACAGGGCAGTCGTTGAGGAATTACGAAAGGTGCGAGAATCCATCACTGCCGAAAAAGAATTGCTAGCGCGTCTGGAAAAAACACCCACATCAAGAGATATCCGTGGACAGAAGTTCGATGACGCTATGAGGAATAGCTTCTACTTCTTGGACTTCAGCAAACACCGCACGGCTGCTCGCGCAGAAAAGATAGCAGAGACGGCACGCAAGACAGACTATCAGAAGCTTGCTGAACGATTGGCAAAAGATATGGAGGATGTCGCCAAAAAAGAAGGAAAAAAGACTGCCGACGTAGTAAAAGAGGCAGTCGAAAAAGCGGCAGGGCCTGCTAAGGAGGCCGGACACTAAATCTATGGCTGACGATATAAAAAAGGTACTTGAGGAGCGTTTCAATTCACTGCCAGATGCCGTGCAAAAGGCCATTCTTTCCGGCCATATCCAGGAAAAATTTCAGGAGTTGGCAAGAAAGCACCAGCTGCATGTCGACGCGTGGCAACAAGTCGAGAACAAAATAATGCTGACGGTGCTCGGCGTCATACAGCCTGAAGAGCTGGTCGACAAAATAGTGAACGAAACCAATGTTGGTGCGGAGAAGGCGGCTACCATCGTGAGCGACATCGCTCTTTCAGTCTTTAAGCCAATTCGGGAAGAACTTGAGAGAGAGTTGGGACATCCTCAAGCGAGAGAAGAAGTCATATCGGACATAGAGAAAGTCCGACAAGAAGTGTTATCACAGGCGCCTGCACCCCAAGTAGCGGCTCCTGTACCTGCAACACCCCCAAATCCGCTGCCGACTGAAAAAGTTGCCCGCGCTCCCGCTTCAGGCGCATACAAACCAGGAGAGACGAGCGTCGAGAGAGCAGATGTTCACGACGACCCTTACAGGGAGCCGCCTCTCTGAAGAGTTTGCTCACAATACGTACAGAAGATGCGTAACGTACTAAACTCATTGTAGTACAATGGTGAGACTGCTAGGGAAATCGAGCATACGCTGCTTGTTGGTCAGCAGTATCTTCTGTGTTGCTCCCTAGGCTTTGATACATGCAATTTCAAGTACCCCAATTTATTGAGGTCGAGGATAAGATATTCGGTCCACTCACCTTTAAGCAATTCGTCTATGTCGCAGGAGGCGGCGGATTGGCCTACCTCATCTGGCGGGTACTCCCCATCTATCTCGCGGCGCCGCTCGTCGCAGGCTCCCTTGGTCTCGGAGCAGCCCTCGCTTTTATGCAGTACAACGGGCGCCCCTTCATTCTCGCTCTTGAGCACGGCTTTTATTTTTTTCTGCGTTCGAAACTCTACTTATGGAATAATCAGCGGCGAAACAAGAAGCTGGCGGCGTCTGCAAACGAGCAACATCAACAGACACCAGAAATTTATGTGCCGAAGCTGTCGGAGAGCAGGTTGCACGAACTTGCGTGGAGCCTCGACATCAAGGAGCGGATCGCTGCTGGTGTTGCGAATGAGGATGATAGAAATGAAATGCCTCGTTCCCGGCTCGTTGCTCCTATTCGAACCGCCCGCAGCGCTTTAGTGCAATAATAGAGTATGTCAGAGATCACATCATCAATACCGCGCGTGAGCAGCAAAGCAACCCAAGATTTTGTGCCCGTGCATGAAGTTCGGGATGGCGTCGTTGTCCTCAAAGATGGAGGCCTTCGAGCAATACTCCTAGCCTCGTCATTGAACTTCGCACTGAAATCCGAGGACGAGCAAACCGCATTTATCGTTCAATTCCAGAATTTTCTCAACTCACTGGATTTTTCCGTACAGATATTCGTGCAATCACGAATGCTCGACATACGCCCCTACATCGCCACCTTGGAGTCACAGTTCAAACAACAATTGGACGACCTTATGCGCATACAGATACGCGAATACATCGGCTTCATAAAAAGCTTCACTGAAGCCGCTAACATCATGACGAAGAATTTCTTTATCATCGTGCCGTACTCGCCCGCGATCATCCAAACCGGTCAAGGAATACTCGGCAAATTGCCCTTTACCGGCAAAAAGAAAAATTCTGAAGAAGAGAACCGCACTTTTGAAGAACAAATATCGCAGCTCGAGCAGCGCATCTCCATCGTCCAGCAGGGGCTCATCCGCACCGGCGTCCGCACCGTCCAGCTTGGAACTGAGGAAGCGATAGAATTGATGTACAAAATGTTCAACCCCGGTGAAGAAGGGAAGCCAATGGCCGTTCCTGAATCGCAAAAATAGTATGGCGCTCCTCGATCTATTCAAGAAAAAAGGGCCGCAGTCCGTAGTCTTGCCCGTATTGCCTGAAGAGATATTCCGCACGGGAGTTCTTGACCTTCAAGACGTCATCGCACCTCACGCTCTCCGCATTTCACCTCGCGAACTCGACCTTGGGGAAAAGATCGCACGCACATTCTTCGTTATCTCGTATCCGCGTTTTCTTACGACAGGATGGTTCGCGCCCATCATTAACATGGATAAAATAATCGACATTTCGATATTCATTCACCCGATGGATACGAATGAAATGCTTCGAAAATTCCAAAAGAAAGTGGCAGAGGTTCAGAGCCAGATATCAACGCGGGAAGGGAAGGGCATGGTCAGAGACCCTATGCTTGACACCGCCTACGCTGACCTTGAAAAATTGCGTGATTCACTCCAGCAAGCACAGGAGCGCATCTTTGAAGTAGGATTGTATCTCACCATTTACGGCTCCACTCGCGAAGAAGTTGATAAGATAGAAAGCGAGGTACGCTCAATTCTTGAATCGCGCCTTGTGTATATCCGTCCCGCGCTATTCCAGCAAGAGCAAGGCTTCAGAAGCGTTCTGCCGACGGCAACCGATGAACTGAATGTGCACACAAAATTGAATTCAGCCCCTCTTTCATCGGTATTTCCGTTCATTTCCTTCGACCTGACGTCCGACCGGGGAATTCTATATGGCATAAACCGCCATAATTCATCTCTCATTCTTTTTGATCGCTTCTCGCTTGAGAACTACAATTCAGTGACCTTTGCCAAGTCCGGTGCGGGAAAATCCTACACGACAAAACTTGAGATCCTGCGTTCGTTGATGTTCGATACAGAAGTCATCGTCATCGACCCCGAACGTGAATACGAATATCTCGCAGAGACGGTCGGCGGACGTTATTTCAATATCTCACTCTCCTCGGAGCACCACATCAATCCCTTTGACTTGCCGATACCGCGAGAAGATGAGAACCCCGGGGATGTGCTGCGCAACAATATCATCACGCTTGTCGGACTTTTCCGTATCATGCTCGGAGGTTTGACGCCCGAAGAAGACGCCATCATCGACAAGGCCATCACCGAAACGTATGCCCTGAAAGACATCACGCAAGATGCGAATTTCGCAGCAGTCGAGCCGCCGCTTCTTTCCGACTTCGAACTCGTACTCTCCGGCATGGAGGGCAGCGATTCACTGGTTCAGAGACTCTCGAAATATACAAAGGGCACGTGGTCAGGATTTATGAACCGCCCGACGAACGTTGACATGAATAAAAAATTGGTCGTCTTCTCGGTGCGAGACATGGAGGACGACCTGAAACCTGTCGCTATGTACATCATCACGCACCACATCTGGAATACCGTGCGAAAGGAACTCCGTAAACGACTCCTGGTGATCGATGAGGCATGGTGGATGATGCGTTCCCAAGATACTGCGTCTTTCCTGTTTTCAATCGCAAAACGTGGACGTAAATACTATCTTGGAATCTCTACCATCACGCAAGACGTATCAGACTTTTTGAACTCCCCGTATGGAATACCGATGATAACCAACTCTTCTATCCAGCTCCTGCTCCGCCAATCGCCAACATCGGTCGACCTCGTGCAACAGACATTCAAATTGTCAGACGAGGAAAAATACCTGCTCTTGGAATCCGATGTAGGTGAAGGCATTTTCTTCGCAGGGCTGAAGCACGTAGCCATAAAAGTCATTGCTTCGTATACGGAAGACCAAATAATCACGTCCGACCCATCGCAGATACTTGCCATCCGCAAAGCGAAACAGGAACTGGTCTTGGCAAACGAGCCACAGAATGTAGCCCAGACGACCCCGATATCTCAAACCAAGGAAGCGGCCGCTATACTCCAAAGCTCGGCGTTAAAACCCGCTGAAGTGCCAAATACGCCAACGCCGCAGGCATCACCAACATCCGCGCCAAATACTACCCGACAAGTAGCATCAATTTTGGAGAGACCGGGTAATTGACCTCCAAAACATACTGAAGCTAAGGATTAACATCAGACGTTGAAAAACGACTCAATTCATGGATGAAAATCCTCTAGACCAGGTACCAAGTGACGAGGTCGCTGAGTTATCGGTCATGGATCCGCAAGAGGAGCCTGACTTTCCATTCGTCATCGTGGCAACGGCCGTTCTAAAAGACCTGCTAGACGGATTGGATCTATCTATCATCTTCATAATCCTGACGACTGTATTATCCGTTCTGCTGACAATAATTTTGTTCCTATGGGTTGTCGGTAAATTGGGTGGCGGCTGGTGGAAGCGGCAGTTAATAAGATGGTTGTGGACTCGGTACGTAGCAACAATTCTTTTAGAATTTATCCCGTTTCTCAAGATGGTACCAGCGGCCACAATTTTCGTTCTCATGGCCCATCACCACGAGAAAAAATCTGTGAAATTATTCAATGCAGCCTTGGAAGCCTTCCGCGACGGATTATTCAAGGCGCTGCGACAAAAAAACTGAACGCCTGAAGGGACCCCCTGGTGGCTGCAGATCGTTTGCCAATTGCCTGGAATTCACCGCCCTAACATGCAAAACAAATAAGGGATGAAGTCGGCTGTATAATGATGCCAATGTCATCGCGGTTGTTCTTCAGTATTCCGGCGTTCGCTCTTTTGTTACTTTTTGCTGCGCCCGTATACGCACAATACATCCTTCCTCCTTCTGCTGACCCAATATTATTCAAGCTTAGTCCTTCGAATCCCGAGCCCGGCTCAATCGTCCATATTTTTGCAAATAGTCTGACATTTGACCTCAAAAAGACTCACGTAACATGGTACGTAAATGACGCTCTGCTACTTGAAGGCGACGGTCTTACGGAAGTTGATGTGACGCTTGGCTCAACAGGTTCTGCAACTCACGTCATTGCTCTCGCTGAGAAAGACGGCGAGACGCTGGCCAGCGCAGAAGTATTCATGCGCCCCGCAGAAGTTGATCTCTTGTGGGAAGCGAATTCATATGTTCCCCCCTTCTATAAGGGGAAACATCTCGCTTCACCAAATTCGGTAGTTCGTGCAGAAGCCTATGCGCGATTGCGCGATCAAGAGGGAAATCTGATACTGCCTTCCGAAATCGAGTATACATGGCACCGTAACGGCGCACTGCTCGCGTCCCAATCCGGCCGAGGGAAATCTTACGCCTCTTTCCCTGCTCCGCTCCTATTCGGAAGCGACACAATATCAGTCGAGGTAACCTCGATAGATGAGAGTGTGAGTGCTAGCGCGACAACTATTATTCCCTCCGTGGACCCATTTGTCGTCCTCTATCAGGAACATCCTCTGTTTGGGATCTTTTATCACGCAGCTGTTGCACGTGCTGCATTCCTGCCAGACGTCGAAGCGACGTTCGTTGCCATTCCATATTTTGCGAGCAGCATCACGAGCCACTCCGACGCAAGACTATTATATGCCTGGCGCGTGAACGACAGGCCAATAACAGTGGATGGAGCAGAGCCTCATCGCTTGACCATCAATGCTGAAAATTCAACGGGAGAAGCGCACGTCGAAGTCGCTGTTTCGCACCTCACTAACTACTTTATGGACGCTCGCGGAGCGTGGGACATAGCATTCGACAGAATACCGGGCGGGGACCCATTCTCCACAAACGGACTATGATTCATACGGATATTTCCCGCATATTCAAGTACGCAAGTATCGGGCTCATCTTCGTTCTTATTATAGGGCTTGGCGGATGGTACATATACTTGCGCACGCAAACATCATCAATTGACGCGGCGTCAAGCGGACGCGGGTTCCGCGCGAGCATTCCCACTTCAAGTTCGCTGGGGAGTACTTTCACCAACATAATTTCCGGATTCAGAAGAACCCCCAGTGAAGCGAGCGAAAATCCGCCAGGAATAAGCCCGCAAAGCTTTTCGAGTGGTATTTCTAACTTTTCCGAAGGCGTAAAAACTGCGTTCGGTAACTTGATATCAGGACTCGGCTCCCTCGTCCCTGGTTCCGCAAGCTCAACGCCGATAAAACAAACCCCTCGTCTTTGGCAGGTGCAAAAAAGCCCCGTCGCTGGATTCAGGTTCATCGCTGCAACAACGACAACGCTTCGCTTTATGGAACGCTCAAGCGGCTATATTTTCGACGTGAACCCGGCGACAGGGAAAACAACGCGAGTAACAAATACTCTTATCCCGAAAGTATATGATGCACGGTTCGCCAGGGACGGTTCTCCGGTTATAAAAACTCTTGAAAACGACGTGCGGACAACCTATAGCGCGACATTAGCATCAAGTTCGAACGAAACTCTTGCCACACTCGTTCTAACGCCGCTAGGAAATAACGTGGCAGATGCAGTACCAAACGCTACATCACGCGAGCTTCTCTCGCTCATCGAAAGTGAGAATGGATCCTCTATTGTGCGCTCAGGATGGAACGGCTCTAAACCAACGACGCTCTTTAGCTCATCGCTCTCGGGATGGAGAATGTACTGGACCTATGACAACAAGGTCTACATCGCGCAAAAAGCGGCGACAGGAGTCCCAGGTAACGCGTACGAACTTCTTGGCAATGGAGAACTTGTTCCACTAGCGCGTTCTGTTTCGGGGCTCACGATAGTGCCAAAAGCAACTTCTACTGCTCTGCTTATTGCTTCTGATGCTGGCGTTGTGTCTACCCTTGTCAGGCCAAATGCTGACACAGCGTTCATAATACTACCCGTGAAGACGATAGTCGACAAATGTCTATGGGCTCCAGGAAATAATCTGATCGCGTATTGCGCAGTGCCATCGAGCATTCCTTCAAAACAATTCTTGGATGAGTGGTATCGAGGGGAGATACATACGGCTGACTCGTGGTGGCGCGTTGACGCGAGCGCAGGCTCGGCGCAATTGCTGTTTTCGCCCGCGCGCGAGAGCGGCTCTTCGCTTGATGCGGAAACCCCGAGAATAGACAATAGCGGGACGTACATAGCATTCCTCGATTCACATGACAAGTCACTGTGGATACTGCGCATCAATGAATAGCCATGAAAAAAGTTGCATCTAAGGTGCGCAGCGCGCGGAAGACGTTCGCATTTATCTCCCTTTCCGGCCTGAATGGTCCGGAATTCGCTCCGTTCCTCACCGCCGCGTTCAATAGCCAGAATTTTCCCACATTCGTGAACGCTCTCTTTAAGGGTTGAACATTGTGGGCAGGATGAAGCCACTTCCTGCCGCTCCGAGGCTTCCTACGAGCACCGCGCCTGCGGAAAGCACTTTTACCCCGCCAGACCCGGATCAAACTGTGGTCGCCCCCGTGAATAGCAACGTTGATCGATGGTGTACAACATCAAGTTCTGGAGGAGCCACACTATGTTTTACCGGGCCTCAAGCGCAGCGAAATTGCAACGCGCAATACGCATCAAGAGGCATCGATAGGCAGTGCACGTCCTTCCCAGCTCAATAAAGGTTCCTCGGAGCAAGCTCTGAGGTATTGAACCTGTGTTTGCGCATATTGCCCATTTAAAAATAATCATACATCGCTAGAGATGCCCTGCACTCGCGATATAATAGAACTGCAGACAACTATAGTGCCTTGCTGCCAGACATTACGACATGCGTAAAGATATGTGTTCGCGACCTGCCTCGCGTACAATGAAAAAAATATTGTCCAAGTTTCGGGAGCTGCCTCACGCGTTCCAGGGTTTCGTCTCCCTTTCCGGCCTGAATGGTCCGGAATTCGCTCCGTTCCTCACCGCCGCGTTCAATAGCCAGAATTTTCCCACATTCGTGAACGCTCTCTTTAAGGAACAATTCACGCAACCGCCTGCACAGAATTCGTTCTTCGGAGGAGCAGGCGGACAATTTGATCCTTCGCTCAATGGAGTTGGCGTCTCAGGTAATGAAATAGGGAACCCAAACCCATCATCACCGTAGTTTATACATCGCTCGTATATCTAATCACGACTCGTCGACTGCGTCCCTCCCCTTGTGATTCTGTTTTAACGTTCGGAGAATCTGCGAGCGTCGTGTGCACAATGAGGCGCTCATAGGCACTCATGGGAGAGAGCTCCACATCGTATTGAAATGAACGAGCTCGTTCTGCCATCATCAAGGCTTTCGCCTGCAAGTCCTTTATCTGTTTTGAACGATAGTCATTTACGTCCACCAAAAAATGAGTCTCGTTTGAATTTTCATCAGGTGCGATCGGGACAGTGCGATTGCCCATGAGTCGCTTTTCGACTATTTTTTTTACCAGCTGATCTATCGCATGTACCGTATCTCCGTGCATCCCGATAAGGGAGCGCGCATCGTCCGCCTGGATAGCAAATACCGATTGCCCGGCTATTTCTTCGTACTTGACACCGGAGTACGCCGCACCCATCGCTGAAAGCGTCTCTTTTAGGACTGATCCGACGATCTCATTGAGCTCAGACTTCATCCAGCATTCTTATCACAAAAAGAGAGCGCCTCCAAATTTCGCCCTCAAACCCCCGGCGCCGTAGGCTGCCTGACCTGTTCTGTTGCTTTTTTTTCTTTAAGACGTCGTCCCATGGCAAGCTCCTGCAGAATCATGAACGTGTTGCTCGCGACCCAGTATAACGGAACAGCAGCGGAAACGGTGTATGCGATGCCACCGATCATGATAGGGAGCACGTAACGGGCCTGCAGATCGAAACTCCGCGCCATATCCGCAGAGAAAGAGCCGTCCGATTGCGTGGCAGGTTTGCGCGGTCCCATCGAGAGCCGTGCATATATCAATTGCGTAATCCCGGCAAAAAACGCGAGCAGAATGCTATGCGAACCCATGTTGATGAGACCCAGAAATTCCATGTTCACACTTTCCGGGGTGGGTACGAATGAATACAGATATTCTGGGTGCACATTCGGCAACCCTCCCTTCCAAAAAACCCAGTAGAGGCCGAACAAAATGGGCAGCTGTAAAAGTACTAGAAAAAAGGAGGCGAACGGACGAATGCTTTTCTCACGATACAGAGCAAAGATGGCGCGCGCCTGTTCCTCCTGCTTGTCCTTGAATTTCTTTTTTATTTCGTCGATTTCCGGAGCGACTTCTCTCATCGCCGCTTGCGTGCGCACAGCTTGGCGCGAAAGGGGAAAGAGAATGACGCGGACAACGAGGGTCAGAATGACGACCGCGATACCAACATCATGCAGAGGAACAACATCTACAAAAAAAACAAGCCCGTTGTAGAGCGGGGTGTAAACGAGTGCGTTGAATATAGCAGAGATCATTCGGCGTATTGTACTGCCTCTCGTATCAGCGACGCAATGTCCTTCGAGAGTTCCGCTCTCGGCGCCTTCAGGGCAGCGGGTTTAATGTGCAACACGAACGCAACAGGTCTTTTAATGTGGGCAAGCGCTGCACGAGCTAATTCTCTGCACGCGCGTTTCGCAGAATTTCTGTCTACTGCACGCTTCGCGGTTTTTTTTGAAATAACACACGCGCACTTAGGGCCCGCCGCCTCTTGGAGGATGATTGTCATCAACGAATAGTACTTGCCGCGAAAATGTGCCGAACGAACGCTTGAAAGATGTTTCAAGTCACTCCGGCTAATGCGTCTTGCAGCAGGCATCTAGAGCGCCAACGTGGCTCGGCCCTTCCTGCGGCGGCGCATAATGATGCGTCTGCCGTTCTTGGTCTTTAGTCGCGCTCGAAATCCGTGTGTCCGCGCGCGTTTGCGCTTCTTTGGTTGGTATGTTCGTCGCATCGGGCCAACATATCATAATGAAGAATATTTGACCACTCCGAAAATACACGTCGACCAAATATCCCCACTCTATCCACAGCTTGTGAACATACCTCCTTGAGCGCGTATGCGCTTCACGTCTCCTACTTCACGCGTATAATGACTCAACTCTCGTGCGTATGATGTCCAATCGTGAACTTTGGCAGAATGCTTTGGTGCAAATTGAATTGGGCACGTCTGAAGCAAGTTTCAGAACGTGGTTTCGGGGAACAGACATAATTGGCAGAGAGGGAGGCTCCGTAAACATCGCGGTCCCCAGCAAAATCGTTAAGGAATGGCTTTCCGACAAGCACAACAAGCTCATTTTGGGCATATTGCGTACCCTAGACAGTACAATTCGCTCAATAGAGTATTCAGTGCATCGCTCCGCAATACCGGTAGAGAGAAAGAACGAGAAATCCCCACAACCGCCCCAAAATGCCTCGCTTGACCTTCAGTCTCTGTACATAGATAAACGAGACAATCTGAACCCTCGCTACACCTTTGAGACGTTCGTAGTAGGGCCATTCAATCAACTAGCGCATGCCGCGGCGAAAGCTGTCATAGAAAGACCCGGGCTCGCTTATAATCCGTTATTCATCTACGGCTCGACCGGACACGGTAAAACGCACCTCATTCAGGCAATAGGCAATTACTTTAAAAAAACGCATGCGAATAAAAAAGTCTTTTACGTGACGTCTGAACGCTTTACGACTGATTTTTTGAACGCAATACGCGCTGGAAAAGCAAGCGGATTCAAGGATCAGTACCAGCAATACGATGTTCTCATCATGGATGACGTGCAATTCATCGCAAATACAGAAAAAACACAAGAGGAACTATTCCACGTCTTCAATCGACTGCACGATGACAACAAACAGATAGTATTTTCGTCAGACAAACATCCGAACATGATGCCCGGCTTCGAAGACAGGCTCAAGGGACGATTCAGCGCGGGTATGATAGCGGAAATTCCAGAGCCTGATGTCGAATCGCGCATCTCCATCATCCGCGCCAAAATAGAACAGCTCGGGTTTAACATCCCGGACGACATTATCTCTTACATTGCAGAAAGCGTGCGCGGAAATATCCGCGAACTGGAGGGTATTTTGAATATGATCGTGTGCAAATCACAGCTCAAGGGCAAGGTTATATCGCACGCAGACGTCCGGATGCTGATAAAACACAACGTGCGGCCGAATAAAGGCGTTTCTATGGATGAAGTAGTGAGACGCATCGCGCAATACTACGAAGTAGCGGAGAAAAGCATTTACGAGAAGACAAGAAAGAAAGAGGTGGTGAAGCCGCGCCAGGTCATTATGTATATTTTGCGCGAAGAATTCAGTGTTTCATATCCTTCTATCGGAGAAAAACTCGGGGGACGCGATCACACGACGGTCATCCATTCATGCGAGAAGATAAAAGAAGAGGCAAAAAGAAATCCATCACTCGAACAAGAGTTGGAGCATGTGCGTTCGCTGGTGCATGCATAACGCATGTGGATAACAACTGTATGAACACTGGATGGAATTGGGGAGAAGAAAAATAAAATACTATCCACATCTTCTTCATGTCACCATTACATTATCTATCCACAAACCAAAATATAAAATATCCAAGGAGCAGGTCATAAAAATCACTTATTCACCTATCCACACTACCAACAACAGCAACAGTATTTATATACAATAAGTATTAATACGATCTCTACTATGCATTTCACGGTCACAAAAGAAAAATTACAGAATGCCGTTGTACTGGCGGAAAGGGTTGTCGGAAAAAAAGAATCATTACCAGTCCTTTCGTGCGTGCTTCTTAGTGCGAATAAGGATTTTTCCGTTCGTGCCACAAACCTTGAAGCAGGTATCGAAGTGCATGTACCGGGAGACGTAGGAGAAAAGGGGGTTGTCGCAGTGCCTGTTTCGGTATTTTCTCAAACACTGCGGGCCATAGCGGGCGACAAGGTTAGTCTAAAAGTTGAAAGTGAAAATTTACTCGTTGAATCGCGAGGAAGCAAAACTCTTATTAAGGCGATCCCCCACGGAGAATTTCCAGATCTTTCGTCTTCGGAGAAAGGGAAGTATGGCGTGAATATCCATCGTCAGACTCTACTGCAGGCATTGCAAGCGGTTTCATACGCGGCATCGCCTTCAATGATCCGACCAGAGCTTGGTTCAGTGTTTGTGTCAATAAAAAACGGCGCTCTCATTACAGCTGCAACAGACTCATTCCGACTTGCGGAAAAGACATTTCTGAAAGCGGCGGACGATGATGACAAGGAAGTTCTCATCCCACTTAAGCACGCACTCGAAGTAAGTCATATCCTTGAGCGCATACCCGATGAGCAGATCTCGCTTATAGCGGATGAATCGCAGCTCGTGTTGCGTGCAAGTGGCCTTGAGTATGTTTCGCGCGTCGTCGAAGCATCATTTCCAAATTATAAAGAGATCGTCCCTAAAACGTTCACGACCGAAGCAACACTTCTCAAAGCTGATCTCATTGAGATGCTGCGCAAAGCACGCGTTTTTTCGGGCTCGGAACAAAAAGTGGGATTGCATGTATATCCAAAGAAAAAGATATTCGATGCAACGGCTCAGAGCGCCGCAATAGGCGAAATGTCTGATTCTATCGATGCGGCGCTTTCAGGGGAAGATATCGACATCAATTTTAATATTGCGTATCTCTCGGATTGCCTGCCGCTCATTCAATCAGAAAGTGTTACCCTCGGGTTTTCCGGAGGGGGGAAACCGCTCGTTATACGAAGTGCGTCGGACCTCACCTTTACGTATCTGGTGATGCCGCTGAATCGTTAGGGATTATTATCGGTGAGGGCTGTGAGAGACATGAACATGTCCGCATGTTTATTTGGAGCGGGGAGACACAAAGTGTCGAAGACCCTTTACTGGGCGGACGTCGAGAATGCCCCGCAGCTCTGCTGCGGGGATGAATCGGCGCCGGTTCAAATGAGTGCGCCCGGCGGGCGCTCCTCTTCCAGCAAAAACGCCACGGTGGTTTTCCGCAAATGCCCCGACGCCCGCATCGGGGATCGACGGAAAACCCGTTTTTACTGAGCGCCGAACGAGACGCTATTCTCGCGGGGTCCCAGCAGCGTGTCAGCGACGGCTTTTAAGACAGCAGGCCCGGCGGTCGGGATGAATTCCAGTTCGAACGGTGCCTCTGTAGCCGAACCTATCAGCGCGTCATTGAGATAGTACGTAACTTTTTTTATGGAAAGTGATGATTCATACTCTACCGCCGCAGTGATGCGCGTTCCTGCTTTGTACACTTGTCCCCCACTTGGGGAGGCGACAACGAAATCTATCACCCCCGTTCCTCCCGGATTTATAGGTTGCTGGTTCGCCCACAGTGATACTGGGTACTCCCACAGTACGAATTGCGGATCTGCGGACGGATTCGACGGAGGACCGGAGCGAGGATTGTCTTTATTCACCCAGAAGAGAATTTCATGGACTCCGCGAGAAGGGTCGCTATTCCAATTACCACGGAGGACCGGCGGGAGAGAATCATATTCCGGGTCCGGCGGGACGGGGGCGAAATCCTCAGACGGGTATTTCTCCAGCGCGTATCGCATGAATTCATTCCATATCGGGGCGATGATAAAACCTGCAACTTTCTTTTCCATCACCGAATTGTCGTTGTTTCCTGCCCATGCTCCTGCAGCAAGTCCGGGCGTGTAGCCGATTATCCATGCATCGCGATAATCGTTGGTGGTTCCTGTTTTTGCAGCAACATTATGGCCTGGAACTGTGAGCGCAGAGTTCGCTCCGAACGCCGGGATTTTTGCGTTGTCGTCCGAGAGAACGTCGTTGAGCGTCCGTGCTATTTGCGGCTCGACAACCCGACTCCCCTTGTCCTCATATTTTTCCAACACGTCCTCACCCTCCTTGATTTCCAGAATTCCCGTCGGCGGGTTCAAGATTCCGTCGTTCGCGTATCCTGCGTAGGCCCCAGTCATTTCAAGGAGCGTAACCTCGCCGCCGCCAAGAACTAATGTGAGGCCATAGCGGCTCTTGTCGACAAGTGTCGTTATTCCCATACGCTTGGCCATGTTCAGCGCGTCATCGAGTCCAACCAGGTACAGCACTTTTACTGCAACGACGTTGATAGATTGTGCGAGCGCATCGCGCAGACTCATCGGTCCGCGGTATTTTTCATCGTAGTTGCCCGGGGAATAGCAATTATCGTGCGTTGCGAGGTCATTTGGAGAGCAATAACCGGTGAATTGCGTTGCGAGGTCAAAAAGAATTGTTTCGGGCGTGTATCCTTTCTCAAATGCCGCCGCGTAGACGAACGGCTTGAATGAGGAGCCAGGTTGGCGCTTCGCAAGAGTGACGTTTACTTTTCCGTCGATCTCCTCGTCAAAGTAGCCGCGCGATCCAACCATACTGAGGATCTGTCCCGTCTTTGGATCGATGGCGACAAGTCCCGCATTTTCTGCGTTGAAGTTTTTCTTATTTGCGAGCGCGCCTTTTTCCACAACTACTTCAGCTTTTTTTTGCAGATCATAGTCAAGTGTCGTGATGACGCGAAGTCCGCTGTTCGAGACGACGTCTGCTCCGTACTTTTCTTCCAAATATTCTCGGATAAAGAAGACAAAGTGCGGCGCTTTGATGCCGGCCTCTGTTTCTTGCTTGAATTCCACTGTTTCCTTCATTGCGGCCTCGTACTCCTCGGCGCTAATGACGCCTAATTTTTGCATTTGCGCTAGGACAAGATTTTTTCTGTCTTCCAACTCATCGCGATGATTTCCGTACGGTGAATACCGCGTCGGTGCTCGCGGTAATGCGGCCAAATACGCAGCTTCTGCAAGCGTTACATCTTTTGCGAGCTTGCCGAAAAAAAATTCGCTTGCTTCCTCGATGCCGTAAATAGTGCCGCCGTATGGATTTTCATTCAGATATATCTCCAGGATCTTGTCCTTTGTCGTTGCGCGCTCGAGTTTTATGGCAAGCACCCACTCTTTCATCTTGCGGATGATGGTTTTGTCTTGCGTCAGAAGAGTGTTTTTCACAACCTGCTGCGTAATGGTGGAACCTCCTTGGCTGAAACCGCCCGACGTAATGTTCGCCCATACGGCTCGCAAGATGGAGAGCGGTCGTATGCCCTTGTGTTGATAGAACGTGTCGTCCTCTATCGCGATGGTGGCATTCTGGATGAAAATAGAAATTTCGCTCAAGGGGACGTCGGTGCGGCGCATCGAACCGTGAACGTCGTAGAGAAGTACATTGCCGGTGCGGTCGTATATCTTGGTTGATTCGGATACCTTGCGGTTCTCAAAGCTATCTACCGAGGGAATAGAAACGACCATCGCCCACGCGAAAAAAACGCCGAGGGCGCCTATGATGGAGAAGCTGATTATCTTGGTCGATGTCCGCACTTCAGGATGGAATGAACGCCACATTTTCCGCAGGGTTCTGGGTGTCTTAAAATCGCTCTCGGGCATATGCTCGTGGTAGAGGACGCAGTTGTCTCTAGCAAATTACAGACATTTTAGCCGATTTTGCGTGCGTGAGCCAGATGAGTGACGCCGACGGCGATAGCATCGTATTCATCGTCGTGTTGTATGTCTTTTTCTATCTTGATGAGCGCATGAAGCATCGTCGCGACTCCTTTTTTATCTGCTCTCCCAGAGCCAGTCGTCGCCGATTTCACCTGTCCCGGCGTGTATTCAAAAACGGGCACGTTCGCGAGTTCAGCGACGTGCAAGATGGCGCCTCGTACTTCCGCGACTTGCATCGCTGTCTTTTGATTTGAGTTGAAAAACAGTCTTTCCATTGCGAGCGCCTGGGGAGAGTGTTTTTTCAAGAGGCGCGAACATTCGTCCGCGACGTGTGAGAGTCTTTCGCCGAAGGAAGAAGAGGCGGATGTTTCGATGCATTCAGAATAGAGAAGTGTCTCCTTACCGTTCTCCCTTTCCAATACGGCAACGCCGCATCGTCCGTACCCGGGGTCGATGGCAAGCACTTTCATACGCATCACTCAAGCGGTACCAGGTAGTGAGTCACCGTTTTTCTCTCCTCTCCTTCCATTTCAGTTTCCGTACGCATGACGCTGCCCTGATTTAGTTCTATGCCCAGCTTTTTGACCAAGGCTTCGCTCGCTTTATTTCCTTCAACAACAGGAAAAATCAATCTTTCGATAGGCGCTCCTCGCGCTTTTTGTTCTTTTGCGAGTCTGACAACTGCATGAAGCATTTCGATGCCGTATTTCTTGTTTCGCAATTCCGGAGCAACCCACAACGTTATCTTGTATTCATTGGCGCGTTTGGTCGGGAAGATACCACATCTTCCTATCAATTTATTGGTCATCGGGTGCAACGCAACGAGATCAAAGAGCGTTTTTCCTCTGCGCTCGACACGATCGCGTGTTTCCGCGATAGAGGCTTCTATCTCTGAAATCGTCTGGGGACGCTTGCCATCAACCCATCTGTCAGCAACCTCCTCAGTGAATGTCGGAAGAATACGAGCTGCATCTTCGTTCCGGATAAATCTGAGTTTTAAATGCAAACGGGGCGTGTCGATTTTTGTACCTAAAAGGCTCTTGTCTACGACCGGATCTACGTCCATGTCTTCCGGGTGCTGTCTCATTGAGCATTAGTATACACCTCCTGCACGTCGTCGTGCGAGTCGATCTGTTCCATTATTTGCATGAGCGTTGCGTCGTCTGTCTCCGACAGGGGAACCGTTGTTTTTGGGTTGTATGTGCCATCCGGGGTCTTTTCAAATGCCCAGAGGGCACTGCCGGGGGCGGCCAGAGCCAAGCCATTTTTGGAAAGGAGGTGTTTTATTTCCTGGGCCGTGCGGTTACGGTTGTCAGTCAGAGCATCAATGACAATGGCAGCCCCGCCGGGTCCGTACGCTTCGTAAGTAATAGATTCAAGTTCACCAGCGTCCGCTGAAGTTCCCTTAGCGATGGCCCGTTCGATAGTGTCTTTCGTCATGTTCGCCGCCTTTGCGGTATCAATAATGGCCCGGAGACCGGCGGAATTCACATCGCCATTCGCTTTCTTGCTCTCCACCGCGATGCGTCGCGCGAGCTTGCCCCATACGTTGCTCTTCGCAGCGTCATTCGCGCCTTTCTGTCTCTTTATCTGCGCCCATTTGTTATGTCCTGCCATGATTCGGCCACTATACCGCAGAGACCGCGAAAAAAGCAAAATACTCCGCGAATGTTTGTATACTGGGCCTATGGTAGTCATGTCACTTCGCGGCTGGATATTGGCGGGCTTTGCACTCATTGGAGTGCAAGCTCTTGCTCTCTACTTCATGGGGCAGCCGTTAATAAGTGCGAGTGGAATGGTGAAGCTGTGGCACGGAGCTGTACTCAGTTCTGACAATTCACAGCAGATATCGGATTGGTACACGTTTTCGCATGTCATCCACGGATTCCTTTTTTATCTGGGGCTGTGGTTTTTCTTTCCGCGCATGCCGATAGCGATGCGCTTTGCGCTTGCATCCGGGATTGAAGTAGGGTGGGAACTATTCGAGAATACTGACTTCATCATAAGCCGCTATCGCGAACAGGCGCTCGCACAAGGATACATAGGAGACAGCGTCATCAATTCAATCTGCGACACGCTTGCGATGGTTGTCGGGTTCGTTCTCGCATGGCGATTACCCGTATCTGCATCCATTGCCGTCATCATTTTCATTGAAGCGTTCATGTTGAATTGGATACGCGACAGCCTCACGTTGAATATCATCCAGCTCATTCATCCTCTTGAAGGAGTAACGAACTGGCAAAGTAGTTAACAAAGCTCTTCACGGCAAGCAAACTGTCGAGGACCTTAATACCAAGATCATAAAGCCGTGTTCCGATGCTTGTGCGAGACGGACGATCATGTGGCTGGACCCAGTCTTGGAGATTCACGGTTACCTCGATCATTCCGTCGTGTGACGTATAGTCGGATGTAAATGGCTCGAGCGCGTATCCAATGATTCGACCACTTTCGAGCGCTTTCATGCCGGCCCCTGGTGTCGTGCGAGAAATGGTGATCGCATCGCCAATAGATACGCCGCCGCCGTCAAGTGTCATGCGCACAGGAACGTGACCAGAAAGGCCAATAGGCTGCGGGTGTTTAGCGACGGAGAGAATATCAACACCAATTATCTGTGCAGGCTGGGTCGCGACAACACCGAGTGCGTTGTTTCGTGATGCGTAGTCGGCTTTTCTCATAATAGGCGTGCTAACGATGTATGTTTCCCCGGTCTTCTTTTTCGTTAGCGGATCTCTAATTTCGATTTCACGCGAGACAAGTCCGTCGCTCGGTACGATAATGTCACCGCGAATAACATCGCTTCTCGTCTCGTGCCATTCCGCGATGTCGCCGTCAGTAATATCGCTGCAGCCGCTCATCACAACATTGCTTTTCCAAAGTTTTCCGTCGCTATCTACACACACCGGCTTCAGACCCGTTCCTTGATCGGTCACGGCTTGCGGCAATCCGGCAAAATACACATATGCATCTGCCTCGACATCGTTCTGTACATATAGTTCTCCGTTTCCTGTGGCATTAGAATTTATACCTCCGGATCCAATTCGTACTGAAAAGGGGAGTGTAACAGCAGAAACATTTTTTGGAAAAATAAGAAAAAGCGCGGACAATACGAGTGCCGCGCAAATGTAGAAATAGGTGCTACTCCGCCCACGATATGCCGAGACGCTCATGCAGATTACTGTTACATAGTTTCGAAACTATGCAACAAGGAACTGTTAACATATGCCTCATATCCCAACGTGCATAAAACAGTACACTGGTGTTTCTCTGTGACATTTGTCCATTGTTCGTATAGTATGTTTTTAAAGTTGCGATATCATGAAATCTTCTCTTCCGAAAACCTCGTACGCGCGTAACGCCTCTATATATAAAATTCTCGCGCACCCCACGCGTCTTGAGATCCTTAATTTACTGAAGTACAGAGAAATTTCCGTGGAGGAATTGGTTAAAATTCTACGTCTGCCGAAGGCCAATGTTTCTCAGCATCTGGCTCTCTTAAGGCATACGCGCGTCGTGTCAGTGAGGCGCAACGGTCTTAGAGCATATTACAAGCTAGTTGATCCTCGAATTGTCGAACCTTGTAAGATCCTTCATGAATTGTGGAAGTCAAAGACCTGGCAGACACCTTGATTAACCAGAACCCATCTCAAAATAAACCGCAGAATATCTGGACAATAGCACTTGGCTACTACGAGGGTTTTTGCGCGGCTGCGTCACAAAACGGCTCGGTCTCAATGTATCGCGGATACATTTTGTGCTCCACCGCGCTGTCTCGCTCGCACAAAAACCCTCTCGTTACGCCATGTATTTTGAGATGTGTTCTAGATGCTTCGGATGCCAAGTAACTGTTTCTGGGGGACTTCAAACCCCAGATGTTGATGGCCTTTTTCGGTAACCATACGTCCTCGCGGGGTGCGTTCAAGGAGGCCAAGTTGCATAAGGTACGGTTCGTGCACTTCTTCGAGCGTTGCTTCTTCTTCAGAAAGTGCTGCAGCGAGAGTTTTTAAGCCCGCTGGTCCACCTTTAAATTTTTCCACGAGGACAGTAAGAAGGTCGCGGTCTGTCTGATTGAGTCCTATTTCATCTATCTCAAGAAGCGCGAGTGCCTTTTTTACTGTTTTCAAATTAAGCGGTTCGCCGGATACTTCTGCGAAATCGCGCGCTCGTTTCAAAAGGTAGTTCGCGGTGCGAGGCGTCGCGCGGCTTCGTTTCGCAATTTCTTGTATCGAATCATCGTCGGTAGCAATACCGAGAATTTTTGCTGAGCGTTTAAGGATGGTCCGGATCTCGTCCTCGGTGTAGTAGGTAAGTCTGAACGTGCCGCCGGAAAAGCGCGAGCGTAGCGGTGCCGAGAGCATAGAGACGCGCGTTGTTGCTGCGATAAGCGTGAACGCCGGGAGCTCCAATTGTACGGTGCGAGCGGATGGACCTTTGCCGATGACGATGTCGAGAACGCCAGCTTCCATGGCAGGGTACAGAACCTCTTCAATAGTGCGATTCAAGCGGTGGACCTCGTCTATAAAAAGAACATCGCCGGGGGAGAGGTTCGTGAGGATGGATGCAAGGTCGCCAACGCGCTCGATAGCAGGGCCGGAAGTCGCGCGCAGGGATGCTCCAATTTCCCGTGTCATCAAATGGGCGAGCGTTGTCTTGCCCAAACCGGGCGGTCCGTATAAAAGCACGTGTTCCGGCTGTTGTTTTCGTCCTTTTGCGGCAGTAAGGAGGATGCGAAGGTTCTCTTTAATGCCTGCTTGGCCGACGTATTCCTTCCAATCGGCGGGTCGAAGCGCATGATCGAGCGTTTTAGCACTTCGTTCAATTGGGTTTGTTTCTTTTGTGGTCATATTTCAAGCCCTTAATGGTGAGCTCCAAGCTCATGAAAGGGGTTGACAAAGCTATATTTTATGCTAAAGTCCTGGCTGCTTAAATTGTACGCGCGGAGGCGCGAATTTCGCAGCGATATAGGACTTTGCCGAGGATGTAGGCGGTTCCCAGTCTTACGATTGGGAGTGCTACCTCTCCCCTTAGGTTCGGATCCACTTTTGATGCATTTCGAAAGCATCGCTGCGAAATTCGCGCTTTCGCGTTTCGCTCCACTTCCAAACATATCACCTCGTTCCCACTTCACAACTTGCCCGTCACACGAAAAGACACGGTTGCCTACTATGTCAATGTTGTGTGCTAAACATATTCGGTAGATCCAATTTTTTTGTTTTGCTAATATTTTGCAACATGCAGAGAATATCTTTTCGTGTGTGCGGGCTTGCCAAACGGCATTTTTGTTCGTTATTGGTGACGTAGAGTGAGTGAAATGAAAATGTAGCCGTTTTCATTTCCGAGCCGAGGAGTCAAAATAGATTGTCCTAACGGCAATCTTTATAGAGATATTGAAATAATGCCGACCACAACACATCCAAGCGCAGCCACTTTTAAATAGACATGATGCTCTTTGAAGTAGATCGAGCCGGAGCAAATAGCCCAGAACACAGAAAGAGCGCGTTTGGCGGCTGTTGCGACGGACGCCGGCATGTAGAGAATGGCAAAACTGAACATGCCGTTGGCTATCGCCCCCGTCGCAAATTGCGCTAATTGAGCAGGGTGAAATATTCGGTGCAGCGGCCGCTCTCTCTTCATGGTTGCCATTGTAAAAAAGAAGACAACCAACACAAACAGTATGATGCCCTGTTCTGCTTCGACCGAGTTGTAGTATGTGATGTCGTATTTATAGAGTGAGATGGTGACGACGGCATTCAGCGCGGTGAAAAGAACGAGGAGAGAGCCTCTTTTTTTTATGCCATGATACCCAAAAAGGAGGGCGAGCGAGGCGACGATGGCAACGGTGCCAAGTATCTGCGCGCTGGTCATCGCGTACCCGAGCACAAGGTCAGCGACAAGGAGGAGCGGGATCGTTAGAACGCGGAGGAATGCAAATGTGCTTCGGTCTGCTCGAATGACGGCAAAAAGAGTGACGTATGATTGCGCCACTTCCAAAATGACGCGCGGAATGAGCGTTGGAAGGGACGCGAGAGAGAACACAAATCCTCCGGGGAAATGCGGCGCAAAATAATTGAGAGGAAGATACAATCCAATGATGAGGATACCAATAAGTCCCGCGAGCGTTGAGGTGAAGCCTGTTGTGAACGGCCTCTCCAAGCGCTTGGCGATGGTGTACTTGCCGACAGAGCTTCCGAGCTCTTCGGCGAACGTCGCGATCGCAACGAGGAAAGCTCCGAACATGAATTACTCTTGTCCAAGCGTGTCGTCATGTACGTCAACGATACGGGTCAATTCTTCTAACGAAGTTACGCCTTGAAGAACTTTTACCGCTCCATCTTGCGCCATGCGACGGATCTTTTGGTGCACAGCTGCTTTCCATAGATCGCGCTCGCTGGATGAATGCCGAACGGCTTCTTCCATTTCTTTATCCATCAAGATAACCTCAACGATGCCTATTCGTCCTTTGTATCCAAGGCCACCGCATTTTTCACAGCCTTTTGCCTTCCACATGGTCTCGCGATTTGCCGGCAAGTCTTCTTCGTGTGGAATATTTTTTAGAAGCCTGTCCATAACGATCTTGTCTTCGCCCTGGATGACGGCGGATTCTCGGCATTTCTCGCACAATCGCCGGACGAGCCGTTGTGCCATAGCAACAGTCACCGCCGCGCCCAAAATATCTGCGTTCACGCCCATGTCGATGAGGCGAGGAAATGTGCCCGCGGCGTCGTTAGTGTGAAGTGTCGAGAATACGAGGTGACCTGTCAGCGACGCATGAACGGCAGTCGAAGCGACTTCTGCGTCTCGGATCTCGCCCACCATGATGACGTCTGGGTCCTGGCGAAGAGTCGAACGAAGACCCGAGGCGAACGTGTAGTCCCGCGAGACCTGGGTTTGCACGATGCCGGGGAGGTGATACTCGATAGGGTCTTCGATAGTGACTATCTTAATGCCGGGATTATGCACTTTTCGGAGGAACGCATACAGCGTCGTCGTTTTACCAGAGCCGGTGGGACCAGTGTTCAGTATCATGCCGTTCGGTTTCGCAATTTCTTTGTCAAAGATGTCCATCAGGTACTTATCAAAGCCGAGTTTTTCCATCGGGAGTGCGATGGTAGAAGGATCCAAAATACGCATGACGCATGTTTCAGCGTATGCGCCGGGGAGTATTGAAGTACGAATTTCTATTTCTTTTTTATTTATGACGATAGAAAAGCGCCCGTCTTGGGCGGCATTCTTTATGTTCAGTTTTAATCCGGACAAGAGTTTAATGCGCGATGAAATGAGCGCGTATGTAGCGTGGTCGAACATGGTCACTTCAATGAGAACTCCGTCGAGGCGATAACGCATACGCACTGCTTCATCTTCCGGTTCCAAGTGCACGTCGGATGCGCCGAGTGAGAGTGCGCCTGCCATGATGACCTCAAGGACGCGAGAAATACGGTGTACGTCCTTGCTTCCCATGTGGCCTTTTATCTCAACGCCCACATCGGCCAACACTTTTAATTTTTCGAGCATTTCTTGAATGGTCTCGTTCGAGAGCGTCAAAACGCCTGCCTCTGTTTCTGTTGCGTAGGAAAGGTCGTGGTAGCGATCCCAGGCATGATCAAGCGATGCGCGCGAGACGATGAAACGGCGCGTCTCGTAGCCGAGCCGCTCAAGGGATTGAATGGCTTGAACGGAATCTTGCCGCTCGGGCGCACGCATTGCGACGAATAGTTTTTTATTGATCTTGCGGAATGCGGCAACCTCGGCAGCCCGTGCGTCTTTTTCCAGGATGAGGCGAAGCGAATCAGTGTCAATGGATTTATTCGTAAGGTCTATATATTCAACGCCGTATTTTGTCGCGAGCATTTCTGCGAGCTGCTCTTCTTCTTTGCGGTGCAATTCTTCGAGTCTGTCTGCTTGTTTTTTATCATCTGTGAACTGAGCCATTCCTCACATTGTACCCCATCGTATTATGTTATCGTGCCGTTATGCGCACTATTTTTATATGGCCAAAGGGTTAAAAAAAGATAAGAAATTGAAGCGGCTCGTTCTCCTTGATTCTCATGCGGTTCTGCACCGCGCATATCATGCGATACCGGATTTTGCGACATCGAAGGGAGAGCCGACCGGCGCTCTCTACGGGCTCGTCTCGATGCTCCTGAAGATGATAGCCGATCTTCAGCCAGACTATGTTGTTGCAGCGCGAGATCTGCCTGGGGGTACGCACCGTCATCAATTGTTCGAGGAATATAAGGCGACGCGAGCAAAAGCTGACGATGAATTGATCGCACAGCTCGAGAGGGCGCCGCGCGTATTCGAGGCGTTCGGCATACCCGTGTGTGAAGCGCCTGGATACGAAGCAGACGACGTTCTTGCGACCATCGTGAAGCAGCTCTCAAAGAAAGAAGATGTTGAGATAATCATCGTGACAGGCGACATGGATACCTTGCAGCTTATAGATGATGAGCGAGTTCGCGTATACACGCTTAAGCAAGGAATATCAGATACTATTCTGTATGATGAGGATAGGGTGAAGGAGCGATATGGTTTTGGGCCGGAGATGATACCGGATTATAAAGGCTTGCGCGGCGATCCGTCTGACAATATCAAAGGTATCGCCGGTATCGGCGAGAAAACAGCAACTGAGCTTATAGAGAAGTTCGGTTCGATAGATGACATCTATAAGGCACTGAAGAAAACACCAAAAGAATTTGAAGAGAGGGGAGTGAAACCACGAATCGTCCAGCTTCTTATCTCGGGGGAGAAAGATGCTAGATTCTCGAAAGAACTCGCCACGGTAAAATATGATGCCCCTGTTAATTTTCACATACCTAGAGAGGTATGGAGCCTGAAAGAGCATGCGCAGAGTATCGTGGCATTGTGCGAAGAGTTCGAATTCCGTTCCCTTGGAGAACGCGTCAAGGCACTTACTGAACAAAAAGCGGCAATCGAACAGGAAAAGATCCCCGTCGCGACCGTTCTTCCTGCTGACCTTCGCGAGGTCGCGATCGCGCTTTGGCTCATACGATCTGATGTTACAGACCCAAGCCTCGAAGATATCTTGCAATTCGCGAAGACCGATGATTTTGAGACAGCCCGAGAAATCATCTTCAAGACTCTGCGGAAGACCGGTTCTCTCGGCGAAGTTTTCGATGGGATAGAAAAGCCACTTATACCCCTCGTCGATAGGATGAACAGAACAGGAGTCGAGCTCGACACGAAATACTTGAAAGAACTCTCTCGCGAATATACAAAAGAACTTGGCATCATCGCGGGCCGCATCTACTCGCATGCGGGCAGGGAGTTCAACATCAGTTCTCCAAAGCAGTTAGGGGTCATACTTTTTGACGAATTAAAACTCGCACTCCCGCGGCAAAAAAAGACAGCGACCGGCGCTCGAACCACGAAGGAAGAAGAGCTGGCAAAGATGAGCGACCAGCACCCGATCATTGCCGATGTGCTTGCGTTCAGAGAACTGCAGAAGCTGCTCTCGACGTACATTGAAAGCATGACCGAGTTTGTCGGAGATGACGGGAGACTGCACGCAGAATTTTTACAGGCAGGAACAACAACAGGAAGAATGTCGAGCAAGAATCCGAATATGCAGAATGTTCCTATTCGCACGGAATATGGGAAAAGAATTCGTCGAGCATTCATCGCAAAAAAAGGCTTTGTTCTTTGCTCGCTCGATTACTCACAGATAGAGCTCCGCATTGCCGCCGGCCTTTCCGGCGATGAGAAACTCATCGGAGTTTTCAAGGAAGGAAAGGATATTCATGCAGCAGTAGCGGCTCAGGTATTTGCGGTTCCACCGGAACTTGTGGATTATGAAATGCGCCGTCGCGCGAAAGTCATCAATTTCGGCATTATTTACGGCATGGGAGTGAATGCGCTTCGGCAAGCGCTTGGCGACAATGTAACGCGCGAGGAGGCTGCAAAATTCTTATCTGATTACTTCGCCAACTTTCCCGGCCTTGCTCGGTATATCGAACGCACAAAACAATCTGCGGCGAGTCTCGGATATACGGAAACATTGTACGGACGGCGACGATATTTTTCCGGGTTCAAATCGACGCTGCCGAGCCTCCGCGCGCAAGCGGAGCGCATGGCCATAAATGCACCCATACAAGGTACGCAATCCGACATCATCAAGCTTGCGATGGTGGAAGCGGACCAACTTATAGAAAAGAGAGACTGGCGAAACAAGGCGGCACTGGTGCTCCAAGTGCATGACGAGTTGGTGTACGAACTTAAGGAAGAGGAAGCGGAGATGATAGCCCGAGAGATAAAGAACATTATGGAATCTTCGCATGCGGAGGAAAAGTTAGGCGGCGTGCCTATCATTGCGGAAGCCTCCATCGGAAAGAATTGGGGCTCGCTTGAGAAGTTACCTCAGGAGGGATGATAGAGTTGTGCATATGTTGTACGTGTATACGGGGACCGATAGAGAGAAAGCAAAAAGCGCCATGCAGAAAGAAGTAGAGCGTGTCGCGAAAAAAGAGAAGGCATCGATCGTGCGCATCAGCGATGCGCATACGATCGCAGATCTTCGTGCAGCGTTGCAAGGCGGCGGAATGTTCGGCGGGAAAAGAGTTGTTGTCTTGGAGGGAGTGTTAGCGAATGAAGATATGAACCCAATTCTTAGTGATGCATTTCCGTTACTCTCTGAGAGTGCAGACCCTTTTTTCATTTTCGAAGAAAGATTGGACGTTGCAACTCGTAAGCGCGTGGAAAAATATGCGAAGGAGTCAGAACGTTTCGATGCAGGAAAAAAGTGGGAAGATAGATCGGTGTTCTTGCTAGGAAATGCGCTGAAGAGGGAAGACAAAAAAGCGCTGTGGGTCGGATATCTAAGGGAGGTAGAAAAGGGAAGCGCGCCGGAGATGCTTCATGGAATTCTTTTCTGGGCGGCAAAATCAATGCTTCTTGCCGCGCGCGAGAGAAGCGCAGAACAGACGCGCGCGGCGCTTCTTGTTGGGCGACTTGCGGAGCTTCCGCATGAATCAAGAAGAAAAGGGATGGACATGGAACTCGCGCTAGAGCACTTTGTGCTCTCCACGGCGTAGCGGACGTGGTACGATACTGCTATCTATGCGGGAGGCAGGGAAACGTATCCCGAGTATTCTTTTTTCAACTGGTGCGTTGGCGATTTCTCTGATTCTTATCCTGCCGTTGTTTGCTCATGCACAGTTCGGTTCAGGGAACGTAAAATATTGTACCGGTATCGCGTGCCCATGCGACATGGGGCCCGGACCAAATTGCGCCTGCTGCAAGAAAACTCCCAGGCCAGCTGGTGGGGTTATAGGTTGTTATTGTGAAGAATCAGCGAATGGTAAAAAGTCGACAGGCACCTGCGTTGCGCCTGTGAATTGTAGTGCGTCGGCGTCGGAGGGATTGGGGGGCGACATGAAAGGTTTGATGGATGCGTTGAAATTGCTTCAGGAGCTATTCAAGAAAAAAGAAGGTGGCGGAGGCGGAGGAGCCCCACCCCCGCCGCCTGGCGCACAAGAACCGCCGCCTTGCGTCGTAAATCCCGCAACAAAAACAAAGTCGCCGATTCCCTGCAAGGAAGCGAACGGGATGATCAATTATGGAGATGGAACCGACTTGAGCGGGTTTGGTTCTTCCGGCACGGGGTTAGGCGGGGATGGCAGTCTTGCCGATACACTCCTTAAAGCGCTCGGCGGCACCGTGTCGAGTTCGGGAGATGATTCGGATGGAAGTAGCGAGGAGACATCGGATGACACGGGTGGTGCTGGGACCGGTGGTGGTAGCGCAGCCGGGGGTGGTGGTGCAAAGGCGGGAGGAAGCGCCGCATTTGATCCGAAGAAATTGGAAGGCGATATTCGTGTCGGCGTTTCCGGTGGCACAATTTTTGCGCGCTCGCGTGACCCGGGCAGCAATACGGAAGTTGCGGGCTTTTTCGGAGGCAATGCGTTCAATGCAAATGCGTCGCGAAGCTTGGTCGGACGTCTTTGTGCTGCGCGCCCGTGGGCAGGCGGTATCATCGGGAGCATCATCCCGCCTTCTTTCTTTGATGGATTGTGTAGGCGTGGTGGGTATCAGGTAGGTATAGTTGCTCTTCAGCCAGGTTCAGCAAAAGGCGGTAAAAAAGGCACTATAACCATCACCGGCCAGAAGCAGCAGCGTCAAACGGTGGACTCGTCCACTATTGAAGCTGAAGTAGACATTTGGGCGGAGCCAGCGAGCGTACGTCTTGGCACACGGACATACATTTTCTGGACATCGAAAGGCGTCGAGTCATGCAAAGAGTCAGGTCCAAGCTTTTCGCAGAACAGTCCTTCCGGCGGCGCATCGACTGTCCCGCTGTCGGGTAAAAGTATATTTACTATCGTCTGCTTGACTATAGCGAGCACAACAGTCGAAGATAGCGTCACGGTGAACTTGGCTTTATAGAATTCTTAAGCTAGCGGTGCGTTGAAAAAAGAATGATTCCCGCTGCGACCGCGACGTTCAGGGATTCTTTAGAACCATGCATAGGAATTTCAATGAGAGTGTCGCAGGCGTTGCGGAGTTGCGATGAGATCCCCTTGATCTCGTTGCCAAAGATAAAGAATGTTTTTTTGCTCTGCTTGAAGCGACGGTAATCAATTGACCTTGTATCTTGTTCGACGCCGACGATGCGCCAGCCGTTCCTCTTGAGTTTTTTTATAAGGTGCGCAGGGGACGAACAGTATTTCCATGGGAGAGCATGCTCAGCGCCAAGCGCAGTTTTTGCGATATCTTTCCGTACGCGCCCAAAGCGGTCGATCGGCCTCGGCGTGTAGCCAGAAAGAAAAATGCGTTCAACGCCTGCTGCGTCAGCGCTGCGGAATATTGAACCGACATTATGGGTACTTCGAATGTTGTGAAGAAGAACCGCTCTCCTAGTTTTCATAATGATCCCACTGTAATCTCTATGCCCTTCACTGTATACCCCGTGAGATAAAACAAGAATGACTTCCTTTAGAAATCTTTGATCGATGAATATTTTGCGCGTGCTGGGACATTTTCGCTACCTATCTCATGGGGTATACTGTCCGTATGCTGTCGCTTTTTCCAGAATTACTGTTTCTTGCGCCGTTCTCCGCGCTCGTCATTCGAGTAGCGGTTGCTGTCATCTTTGCGTTCAGTGCGTGGACGAGGATGCAAAGTGAGCAGACGCTATTGAAAGTCTTTGGAGCGATTGACGCGATACTTGCTGTCATGTTTCTCTCTGGCGGCTACACGCAGCTTGCCGCACTCATTGGCGCGGTGTGCGCGATTGCGTGGCTTTCTCGCACTTCGATACGGCCGCTTCCGGTGAGCACCGTGTGGCTCGCCCTTATAATGTGTATCTCCCTTCTCGTTACCGGTGCCGGTCCATTTGCGTTCGACCTGCCATTGTAAAGAACCCTGCGCCAGAGAACGTAGGGTGTTAAGAAACGTCTTTCAATGCAGGACCGGGAGACCTTTCCCGGAATAGGAACGACCCGCCGGTCGCACGTATTTGAAAGCGCGTCCATTCATTCTTGCGGTAAAGCGCAACGTTCTGGATGCGACCAGTAGGAAATTGCGATAGACGTTTCGCGCGCTGCCTGTTATAAGACTAGTACCCCCTGGTAGCTCAATGGTAGAGCAGCTGCCTTTTAAGCAGTTGACGGAGGTCCGATTCCTCCCCGGGGGAAAGTTTTTTAAACTTCACACGGGAGAAGCGTGCAATGCACGCTTCGTGAAGAATCGGACGCCGGAGCGATGTTTTGTCAGCAGACAAAACCGCGAGGCGGTGCCCAGACAAACTTTTGCGACGGCAAAAGTTTAGTCGCGGGAGATTCCTCCCCGGGGGAAAGTTTTTTAAACTTTGTATTCCGCGAAACGGGAATTTCCTATGCGAGCGTTAGCGAACAGGAAATAGGGATTTTAGTACACGTACGCATCAACAGTTCGCCCGTCGTCATCAAGCAGCCGAACAACATCACGCTGGTCGCGCCAGAGTGCAGAGTCCGACTCCAGATACAAACGCCACGCCTCACGATCAAATGAAGAGCGCATGTAGTGGCGATTCATGCATCCATTGTAGGAGAGTGTATTTTGCAAGAATGAGCGACACGCGGGGGATACAATCGATGGGACTTGCTTAGGAAACTCACACGTCGGAATGCTGTATATAAAATCGAAACACGCATCGCCATATTGGGAAAGATTTTCGGGCGTAAGCGGCAATTCACCGGAGGGGGATGGGCAATTCAACGAGAGTGCTGGTTCAAATGTCTGGAACTGCGATATGTAACCGGTGCAAATATTTTCTCTGAAAGAAACGCCAACCGGGGAGGCGCCGCTTGCGATTATCGCGTACGCACCCGGTTCGAGCGATACCGAATTAACGGCGTTCACTGAGCCTCCTCGAAGTGGAGATGCGGCGGGAGGAAGTGCGATCCGAACCCCGGTAAGGGCGCTTTGCAAGGACCATCCTTCAAGTGAAATAGGGGTTGTGTTTTCGGCGCTTGCTTCGATGACAATATATTCGGCAGGTATGTCGGATGTTTGAGGATTTGAATATGCGCCAGAAATGTGCACGCTCCGGAAATACGGAGACGGGTCGCCGAATGTCATAACATCGTTAGGATTGCCGATGATCTCTCCGTACTGTCCTCCGGTATTTTCGGATGTTTGATCCGGGTTTGCGTTTGCCCCCGCGGCGTCCGGTCCAAATAAATCTTCTTCCTCAATGAATGAAAAAATGTTCGATGGCTGCCAGGGAAGTGCAAAATCCGTGGATGTCGAACCGGCGAAAGAGAAACTTTTTACCTGCGCGAAAATGCGTTGCGGGCCTTTATTCAATATCCATATGACAACGAGCGAGAGAATAATGAAGGCGAAGAGAGCAAGGATTATTTGCCGTATCATGCACTTATACTACCGCACTCACGCCGCTCTTTTGCAGTTTCTCCAGCTCTTCCCTGGCAACTCCTGAATCGCTCCATGGTATTTTTGTTCCGCGCGGACCGTATATGCAGGGATCGGTACCTTTTCCTGTTATAAGCACCGTATCGCTAGAGCGCGCGAGCTGGAGCGCATGCCTGATTGCTTCGCGGCGGTCCATACGAATTTCAGGAGACCTTTTCATGCCACGAGCAAGGCCCTCTACTATCGAGCGAGGATCTTCATCGCACGGGTCTTCGTTCGTCAAAATGACTGTTTCGCACATCCCATCAGCAATACTCCCCATCACGGGCCTTTTCCATATATCCCTGCCGCCGCCCATAGAACCGAGCACACAAATCTTTCGGCCGCGATATGCGCTGTAAATGGCGGCCAGGGAATCCGGCGTGTGCGCGTAATCAACAATGACGGTGAAATTTTGTCCTGCTTCCACGCGCTCCGCGCGCCCGGGTATATGCTTTAGCGAATCGAGGCCGCGAGCGATGACAGACGTTTTTATCTTCATAAGACGCGCCAGTGTCGCTGCCGCGAGGGCATTCGTTATGGAAAATGCACCGGGCAAATGTATGCGCAGTTCCTCTGTATCAAATTGGAATACGCCGCCGCGTTCATCCGTTGTCCATGAATCAAGAGAAGAAAGAGCGAATGGGATACAATGCTCTACTTGTAATCCCAGGAAACGAGAAGCCTGCGCGTCATCGGAGTTTGCCAGCATGTAGCGAGGTCTTTTGTGCGAACGTTCAAGCTGCAGTCCCAGCTGGAGTTTTGCATTGGCGTACTTTTGCAGTGACCCGTGGGATTCAATGTGTTCCGGTGCAAGGTTCAGAAAGATAAGCGCGTTCAGTTCGATTGCGCGATGACGATGTTGCCGGGCGCCTTCTGATGTCATTTCAATAAATGCAATGTTGCATCCTGCCCTCGATGCCAGGTAGAGGAATTTTTGGGTGAAAAAACGGCCCCCCATTGTCATGCGCATTAGATTCGGCTCAGAGTGCGAATCGATTTTCATTCTGATAGTGCTCACGAGCGCAGTTTTGTAGCCGGCTTCTTCAAAAATGGCGTTCAAAAATTCGATAGTGCTGGACTTGCCTTTCGTGCCAGTTACACCGACAACCATAAGTTCACGAGACGGAAACGCATACAGAGCGGCAGCGAACCACGCGAGAATGAAGTGATATGCAGAAAAAATTGGCGATGGTATGACAGCGTGCAGGAGATTCTTCAAGGATCCCATACGTTTATGCTGAGCCCAATATCTTAAGCGCTTCGCGCAGACGCTCGTTTGATTTTTCAATGCTGGACGGGACTTTTCGGAGCGCATCTCGCGCCTCCTGCGTCGAATATCCAAGAGCGCGCATAGCATCGAGTGCTTCCTCGTCGCCTTTAAGAGAGGCGCTTGTGCTCTCTGTTGCGCTGCCAACCTTGTCCCGTAATTCGAGCACTATCTTTTCCGCTGTTTTTTTGCCGATGCCTGATACCTTCGTCATATATTCTGCTTTTCCATGGACGATTGCGGAGCGGAGCGTCTCTATGGATGCGACATCAAGGATGGCAAGGGCGGATTTAGGACCGATCCCAGAGACAGTAAGAAGCAGCTCAAAAAAACGAAGCTCTTCTTCTTGCTCAAAGCCGTACAGGTCTAACGCGTCCTCGCGCACCGCAAGGTGCGTCCATAGGGATGCCTTCGCGCCTACGGAGAGGAGGGAAAGTATCTGTTTTGTTGCGGCGACCTTATAGCCCACTCCTCCGACGGAAATAATGGCACGTCCATCTCGGAGCGCTTTCACGATGCCTTCAAGGTGAGCGATCATAGTTGTAAGTATCGAGTATCGCACCGTAAGTATCAAGCAGGCATTGCAAGGTACAGTGATATTAGGTAGTATCCCGCTGTTATGGCGATCACAAGTTCCGCAAAGAAAGCCCAGCGCTCATCCCTAAAGCGGCGCGTTTTTAACGCTCGCAGAAAGAAAGCAATGAAGGATGTCGTGAAGGATGTCGCCCAATTGGTATCGAAGAAGGACTTGAAAGAGATTGCGCTGCTTCTTCCGAAGGTGTACCAGAACATTGATAAAGCGGCAAAGCGCGGCGTCATCAAGGCGAACGCAGCTGCCCGCATCAAATCGCGTCTCTCAAAGCGTATCGCGGCACTCTCCTAGATTTTTTGCGTGAGATAATAGGTGCGTGAAAATCAACAAAGCGCTTGTGGTGCTTATTTTGGTTTCGCTGCTCATTTTCTTGAGCGTTGCTCTCGTTGTGTTGGCGTTTTCGAATAAGGTTTCCATTGAGAGTTTCTTTACTGGCAGAAAAGCATCAAAAGAGCTGAAAACAACGATCGCATCGTCGCAGCCGGAAAAGTGCCCGCAGGACTCTACACATTTCGAATGCCTTGAGCGCTACTACAGTGCGCTCGTCACACTAAACGGTGTCACTGCTGCGTTTGATGATTTGCGCATGCGTCAAGAAAAAGACGAGTTCATACGAGACCAGTGTCATCCTCTTGCGCACGTGATAGGACGAGCGGCGGCGATGCTCTATCCTTCGGTGTGCGAAGCGTTCAATGACGGCGATGCAACGTGTTGGTCAGGTTATTACCACGGGGTGATGGAAACAACCGCAGAAAATATCGGACGAGACGGTATTGAACAGCAATTGAATGATATGTGCGCAGGAATTCCGCGCGATGGAAATAATTGGCTGCACTATTTTTACTGTGTCCATGGGCTTGGACATGACATCATGGCTATTTTAAATGACGAACTCTTCGAGTCGCTTGAAATATGCGACACATTGCGCGGTTCCTGGGAGCGGGATTCATGTGTAGGCGGTGCATTTATGGAAAATGTCATTGCCGATCATAGTGGCCACAAAACAAAATACTTAGACGCCGAGCGGCCGCTATATCCATGCACCGATGTACAGGAGCGATTCAAGGAGCAGTGTTATTTGAATCAAAGCTCGTACATGCTCAAGATACTTGGAGGAGATTTCGTGCAAGCCTTTGATCTATGTGGATCGGCGGGAGAACCGTATGCCAACAGGTGCTATGAATCGCTTGGGCGGGATGCCGTAAGTTACGGAAAAAGCGAGCCTTCACTTATTTTTGAACTATGTGACAAGGCGATAACGGACGAGCAGCGTGCGCACTGCGTCATAGGAGTCGTCGATTTTCTTGTTACCTACGAACCTAAAGAACACGCGGAACAATTTTGCGCAATTTTTTTAGGCTCTTTGCAGAGCGAGTGTACGGCTCGCATCGAATCGCATCTCTGAAAGCCCATGAAGCCTCTCTCGTGATTATTTCTGAAAAAAGTCCGTGTTAGTGTGTTTAGGTGGTAACTTCAACGTTCGCGAAGTTTCGGCTTCCTCGCGTTGCGACGCTCGATGACCTTTTTGGCATTGACGTTCGTTCATTGGCGCTTGTTCGTGTTTCGATAGGTGCGCTTATCCTCTACGATCTTTTTGTGCGGGCCATCTCCCTCACGGAACATTATGGAGACAACGGCGTTTTTTCAAGTGCGCTCATCCAATCGTACTGGCCGTTCGAATATGCTTGGTCGCTTCATCTGCTGGCGGGCGGGCCGCTCGTCGTGGTCGTTACATGTTTCATCGTACATGCATGCGCAACCGCGGCTCTCTTGGTGGGATATAAAACACGCATCGCAACATTTCTGACTTTCATGCTCCAAATATCGCTGTACCACGCGAATCCGATACTTTTATACGGAGTAGACGATATCATTCGCACGGTTTTATTCGTTGGGATCTTTTTGCCGTGGGGCGCTGCGTACTCCTTCGATAGTTACTTTCGGCAAACTGCCTCACCCCATAAGCGAGCGTTATCCATGTGGACGGCGGCTTTTTTGCTTCAACTCGGTTTTTATTACTTGTTCGCCGCGTCAACAAAAATTGGTCCCGAATGGCTAGACGGCAGCGCCGTCTATTACGCCCTTTCATTTATTCCGGACCAGACATCGCTCGGCGTCTTTATGATGCAGTTCCCACATCTGCTAACGCTTGCCACGTTCGGTGTTCTGATCCTGCAAAGCATCGCGCTCATTCTCTTATTCAGTCCTATTTTTACAATGTCGCTACGTTTGCTCGCTCTCGGAGCGCTTATCGGTATGCACGCCTCATTCGGCGTTTTACTTCAGCTCGGGATCTTTTCCTGGGTTGCGATAGCTGCGCTCCTTGCTTTCATGCCCTCTTTTTTTTGGGATGCAATCGAACATTACCTCGGAAGAAACCCGCCAATAGCAAAAACTCTTAAAAGTGAGGAACAAAAAACGATTTTCCAGGCGTTATGTGAGGCGACAGCAGCTATGCTCGGCTTTTTATACATCGTGTACATTTTCACGTGGCAAGCGAGCAATTCCACTTTTTTTCAGTCAGATGTTCATTTTCCGAATGGATTGGTTGTTGTTGCAAAAGTACTTAGAATCGATCAGACATCCGGACTTTTTGCTCCCTCCCCACCTCGTTCGAGCGGGTGGTATGTCATTTCTGGACAATTGGCGGATGGCGAAGAAATTGATCTTCTTCGGGATGGTGCGCCGGCAACATATGAGCGCTCTGATAGCATGGAAGCTGTTCATCGAACGTATCGAGTACAGTCGTTTATGTTGAACACCATGAGCTGGCGATATCCAGAGTATCGCCCAACGTACGCAGCATATTTGTGTAAAAAGTGGAATGAAAATAATTTTGAGTCTCGAAGACTCCTGCAGGTAAAATTAATTTATATGGCAATCGAGACTCCGGAGCCGGGAATACCGCCGTCTCCCGTCGAGCGTGTAACATTGTATGAACAGACGTGCAGTTAGGAACGCACCTCTCTGTGCAGTATTCTTGAATTAGTCCGAACGCACTTTTCCGAAAAAATCCTCCCGCGAAAATTCGGAAAGGCGGCGCCTGCCCGCCGAAGCCTCGGCGCAGGCGGGGAGCCGCACCGCTGTAGATTTTCTTGCGTAAAGTATATATCTCATATTGTTTGTGGATCAAGGATCAAAAAATTTTCTTCCCCCAAAATGCGAAACCGTGAATTTGTTTTTACCCCCAAAATCCAATACAAATTAGTCGCCGAGCGAAGCGAGGCGAACCAAAACTCTTTGACTTTTCCTTTCTGGTGCCCTCGGCAGGAATCGAACCTGCATTTCTTCCTTCGCAGGGAAGTGTCCTATCCATTGAACGACGAGAGCGGAGCGCCAGCAATCTTTTCCTGAATCGCGTACGCAAAGCCGAGTATCTCCTTTCTTATACTGCTGTCAAGGTAACAGATAAAACAGAGACCCATGAAATTCTGTCGGAATTTCCTCATCTTACTTCTCGGTTTGATCCAAATCTTGCCAGTTTGAGATAGCGGAATTTTTGTTAGTTTTGACCAGTAGTTCTTCGTCTTTTCTATATCGTGGTAGTGATGGACATGAATCCGCAATCGTAACCTTTTTTCGTCGATCGTGTAACACTTTCGGAGCAAAGCCATGTAAAGGAATATCATTTTAGGATCGGTGTTTGCGAAGCGGAGTCCCGAAACCTTGTTGTGTTTTGTCCCCTCCGCCCAATACAGCATCGCAAGAAGAGATTTCATATATGTCATATCTTTGTGCGTGATTAGTTTTGCCATTTCTTTTCCGCGCAAAACATAAACCTTGTCACGTTTTTCTTTTGCGGCTCGTAGAGAAGAGGCCGAGATTGTACGGGCACGTTTGAGATGTTCCAAGCGCAATGTTTCGGTAAATACTCCGGGGTATTTATGACCAAGCCATGTACACAATGTGCTCCTTGGTATCGACAGTTCTCTTTGAATTTGCAAATATGATTTTCCACTTCTGCGCAATTTTGCGGCAGTTTCTTTTACTGCTTCAGAATAAAAAGTACCACGCATAAAAACAATACGCTTCCAATCGTACAGTATAGATACACTACAGGTCAGTATCTATATTCGTTCTTTGTGGATAGCTGCGGTTTCCACAGATGTTCATTGCGCGAGGAACTTGTAGGGCGCATCATTGGGGCACATGTCCCCCGGGAACTCTCTTGTTGCTGGAGTTGTTTTGGTTGGCCTCTTGGGTTCTCTTGCGGTTGCGCTGCAATCTTCTAATCCCAATGTAGAATCCGTCGAACAAGTGGCTGCAGCAAAGTTTGCTGAAGGTCCGCCTCCGGCGATCAAGACAAAAACCGGTGGGACACAAGTCGGAAAAATGGAACAATGTGATTCTGGGACCGAGCATCGAATTATCGAGACGGGGACAGGACAAGGGTATAGATTTGAGCGAAAAGTGACAGATGCACAGTTAAAAAAAGATTGCGAAGAGAAAAAAAAGACAGGAGATATTTGCAAAGGCACGGTTAAGTTTTGCCTTGATCCAAGATTGCAAGGCGATGCGAAAGCAAAATCTGACGCGGGCAAGGGCCCCGAAGTTGATTGCGGCAATATTAATGAAAAATGTGTCCCAGGAGCAGCAATAAATCCGAATGAGGTACGAAAGAGTCACGCGCCGGGTGTTTTGAAGGATAATTACTTGGCAGCGGTGAAGGCCGGAGACAAACAGATGGCGGATGCAATTAAGACAGCTGCGCAAGCGAATCCGGAATATAGTAAAGTGCTCGATTCGTTTATAGATGAGGATATAAAAGCCGTCGATGAAGATAAGGGACTTAAAGTTAAAGATTTAAATAGCGTTGAAGAGCAGCTTGCTAATCTTAACGCGCAAGCAAATTGTGCCGGCGAGACAACCGATGAAGGGTATTCGGCCTGCATGATGAAGCAAGGACAAATGAAAGATGATCTTTTGAAACAACAGTCAGATCTCAAAAAGCAGATTGTGGATCTTGAAGAACAAAAGAAACGACTTGCTGAGGCAAAAGTTGCCTTAAAGGCGCCTGCTGCCCCTCAAAGTCCACAATCACCTCAGAGTCCTCAATCTCCGCAAAGTCCACAGGCTCCCCAGTCGCCGCAAAGTCCTCAGAGTCCTTACAATCCGCAGTCACCGCAAAGCCCTCAATCGACGTTCCCTCAGCAAGGACAGCAACCGCAGGCGGGAAAAGGCGGCCAGCAAAAAGGTGGAGGCGGTGGGAGCCAACCACAGCCGCGGCCAAACCCTGTCCAGCAGTGCCAGCAAGGGCAATATCAGTCGGTACAACAACAGCAGTATTCGTATTGTACGAACGGCGAGAATGGTCCCGGGATATACACGTACAACAGCTACACGTGTAAGTATCAACTCGCGCAGCAGTGCCCGTACGGCTGCGCCGGCGTCGGCTCCGCTTCGAATCCGACTTACTACGTGACCAATCCCGGCGGGCAAAGCAATTCCTGTGCGCCTGCTCCAAACACGCAACCGCAACAGCCGACTGCGGAATTGAAATGCGGCGGCTCGGGCAAGCGTGATGTGGGCATGAAGGTGCCAATCTCGTATACGTGCGGCAATTCGGTGAAAGCAACGGCAAGCGGATTCACGATCTCGAGCGAGACGACTTTGTCGGGCTCTGCTGAGCCGGAAATCAAGAAGCCTCCGCGAGGAACGAACATTGTCACCTACGGGCTTACGTGCACATCTTCAAATGGTCAGACTGCGACCGGAAAATGTGACGTCGAGATAAACGTTACGTCGCTCATTTTTGTCTCAAACCCACAGAAACTTGATCTAAGCGAAGATGAAGATGACAAGGCGTTACTCGGATGGGTTACCAAAGGTATGAAATCATGCCATGTCAGCAGCGATGCGTTCTCTGAATTCACGCAGGAGAACGAGAGTAACGATAGTGTGTCAGGCACAGTGAAAACTCCTGTCTTGACGGGTGACGCAACATTTGAATTGACGTGCGAGACGAATGGCGGTCAAGAAAAGTCGATTGAGCTCACCATCGACGTCGAGGCGTAACTCTTTCTAGAAGCCAAAGAATTCCAGTATTTTGTGTGCGAGAGGCTCTTTCATCGGGACTTCAGGCGCGCGTTCGCGCAAATATGCGCGTATTTCCTCGGGGTTTGCGCCGCCGATGGGTATGACGAGATTCGGCGACATGAATTTAACCGTATCAACAAGAAGAAGCGGCTCTTCTTCTTGGTTTTCGGTCTCGACCCAGAACGCAAGTATTTCTTCGTATGTGTGCAATGTAGAGCTGACCGTGATGCCGCGCTCCGATATCTCGAAATCATGCAATTCGGGCGGGGTCTGCGCGATAAGCGCGATAACGCCTGCCGCAACAATAATGAGAAGTGCAAAGAGAACATTTCCAAAGAGGAGAGAGGTTACTGCCGCACACACTGCTATGATACCGAGCGCCCAAAACCAATCGCTCGAGCGTTCGATGTGTTCGTGTTCATATGCGCTCCAGCGTATCGGAGAAGCGGAAGATTCCGGCATGACAACATTGTACTATGAGAAAAATTCCTCTTTTGATGTTGGTGCCGAGAATGTGAGCATGGTACAACAATCCGTGGAGGGGTCGCATAGCGGTCTAGTGCAGCGGTCTTGAAAACCGCCAGGTCTAATAGGCCTCGCGAGTTCGAATCTCGCCCCCTCCGCAGAAAACGTATGACCCGGATCATGGTGTTTGGAACTTTCGATATGGTCCACGAGGGCCATGTAAATCTTTTTCAGCAAGCACGCTCTCTTGCGCCTGCCCCATTCTTGATTGTTTCAGTCGCCCGTGATGCTGTCGCGACGCGTATCAAGGGCTTCGCGCCGCAGCACCTTGAAGATGAGCGTCGCGCCCTTGTCAAGAAAAATGTGCTCGTAGATAAAGCAGTTCTCGGAGATAAAAAAGGTTTCGTTGAACATATTGCGCATGAAACTCCAGACATTATTGCGCTCGGATATGACCAGAGCGGTGAATACGTCGACGGGCTTGAAGCAAAACTAGGAGAGATGGGACTTTTCCCAAAGATAGTTCGGTTGCAGCCGTACAAGCCGGAGACTTTCAAAACGTCTATACTTCGGCAATAGTATCGGGTATGCGTTATCTTGGAATTGATTATGGGACGAAGGGCGTCGGGCTCGCAATCTCTGACGAGAGTGCGCAGTTTGCATTTCCATTCGCTGTTTTTCCGAATGATCAAAAACTCCTCGAAAATATCTTGGACGTTATACACGATATGAATATCGCTCAGATAATTGTCGGCGACACTCGTGCGGAAGGCGGAGCTTCGAATAGGATAACTGAAGAAGCGGAACAATTCATGTCTGACCTTGCTGGTGCGATCAACCTTCAAGTGCACCGTGTGCGCGAGGCGTGGAGCTCTGTCGAAGCGTCTCGTTTTGCACCGAAGGGAAAAGAAAGAGATGATGCGGCTGCTGCCGCGATCATTCTTCAGCGATTTTTAGATGTCCACAAAGCAGTGTAGCTACTTCCACTGTAGTGATACGATGTGAGAGTGAAAACCGCATCGTCAGGGCGAGTGCTCTCGGCTCATGTGTGGGGTTTTGTATTGGTTGCCACAATCAGTGTCGTCTTGGGTGCAGCACTGATACGCAACACCGTTCAAGCCGCACCGGCGACTACAGACCCAGGGGCAAAATGCGGGGACCCGAAGTTTACGATACCGGACCCTCCATCAATGGAGTTGGTGAACGATGAACACTACAGCAAGGCAAAATGGAAAGAATGCATCAAAAAAAGTTGCGAGAAGAAGATAGAAGGAAATTCGGGCTGTTTTGATAAAGACAGTGCAAAATGCAAAGAATACTGTAATAACAAGTTGACAACGAAAGGCAAAATTACAGGGCAGTGTTGCTCTGAGGTGGTTGAGAAGGGTGGAAAGGATATATGTACCGACGGGCCATGCCAGCCGCCACCGGGCAAGAAAGCGGGAGGTGAAAAACCTCCGACTGGGGGCGGCAAACCGCCTCCGGGAGGAGGCGAAAAGAAACCTGGGGGAGGTGAAGAGAAACCGCCCGGCGGTTTACCAGAGATTCCCAAAGGTGGCGGAGAAAAGAAAGAGACGCCGCCTCAAACTACACCTCAAGACCCGTGCGCAGTCGGTGGGGTAGATTGGAGTACTTCTAAGTGTCGAAATACGGCGCTCGATAAATTAACGGATCTTGCCGGAGATGCCTCGTCTGCGGTCACAGAATCGGCAAAAAAACTTGGCATGATGATCATTGGTCCGGTACAGCATTTGTTGACAGGCGATGGACAAAATACTGCGGAACCCGCAACGTACAATGACGTGCCGTTTGCAGGGGTAACGGGCTTTGGAAATACCGGGACGTCGGGGACGGATGAGAGTTTTCTGCAAAGCGTGGCGGCTAGCCTTAGCCAGCTCTACGGCGCTCTCAATGATCTGTTCACCTGGTTCTGATCGCTGGTTGTTTGTATGGATGCCATACAGTACGAGGATTTTGCAAAGTTGGATATTAGAGTAGGAACGATACTTGCCGCAGAACGCGTCCCGGAGACCGACAAACTTATTAAGTGCACCGTCGATCTCGGAGAGTTGGGCCAAAGAACGATCGTTTCCGGCATCGCACAATTTCGAACACCCGAACAATTGGTCGGCAAACAGTGTCCGTACATCGTGAATTTAGCGCCTAAAACTTTGCGGGGCATTGAAAGTGAGGGGATGCTGCTGGCGGCTGCGCCTGAAGGGATCGGTCTTGCACTTTTGCATCCTGATGTTCAGCTTCCTCCCGGCACGAAACTTCGATAGAAAAAATACTGGGGATGAGAATATTTTGCGTGAGATGCGGCAGGTTATAATCCACGGTATGAATCTTACGCGCGGCCTAGCGCGGTGGTTCCCGACGCCCTCTCTTTTGGCACCACGCGCAGCAGGCATCGACATCACCGACGGTTCGATCAAATGGGTCACGCTGGCCAAAATTCGCGGTGCGACGCGCGTTGCGTCGTATGGCTACGAGACGCTCTCGCCTGGCATTGTCGTGAACGGCGCAGTGCGCGACGTCAAAGCGCTCGCGTCGGCGCTTTCTGGGCTTAAAAAGAAGCTTGGTGCATCGCACGCGCACGCCGCACTTCCAGAAGAAGGTGCGTATGTTTTTAGCATGAGTGCAGCGGAGGGGTCCTCAAGGCGAGACATACGGAGCACTATCGAGTTTGAGCTCGAGGGACGGGTGCCGATTCCTATTTCGCAAGCAGTGTACGATTACGACCATATAGAAGATCATCATGATGGAAGCGGATCAGAAATTGCAGTTGCAGTTTTTCCGCGAGAACTTGCAGACGGGTATGCTGCCGCCTTTGAAGGAGCGGGCATCCACTTATCCTCGCTTGAAATAGAGGCGCGCTCCATCGGGCGGGCTATATCGGAAGGTGCAGGAGAACCGATAACGATGCTTGTTGACGCAGGCAAGGCGCGTACCGGCATTTCAATCCTTAAGCGAGGCATTCCGATCTTTACCTCTACTGTTGAAGTTGGTGGGGGAAACATGTCGGAAGTGATCATGCAGACCCTCGCACTTTCCGAACCGGACGCAGAGAAATTCAAAAATGAGCAGGGTCTTATTGTGACAGACAAAAATAATGCAAAAGGTGCGGAAGCACTGGAGAAGATAGCTGCCGCGCTCGCGGCAGAAGTGGTTCGTCACTACCATTTTTGGGATACTCGCCGCAACGAACATGGAGAGAGGGTCACACCCATCGAGCAAGTATTACTGGTCGGCGGGAGTGCGAACCTCAAAGGCATTACCGATTACATCGCGGGAAAGGTGCAAGCACCGACAGACCGCCCCAATGTGTGGCGTAACGTGTGTTCGTTTGATGACTATATTCCGCCGATAGATAGACGCGTATCTCTGCAATATGCGACATCCATCGGGCTCGCGCTTCGCGGTGTATCTGTATGAGTAACATTCTCCCTCCAGAAGCACTTGCTCGCATTCGCTCCAGTCTGTGGGTGAAGTTTATCCTTGCAACAGGCCTCGTTCTCTCCGGCGCCGCGGTTGCGGGCATCATTTCGCTCATGCCGGCGTTCTTTCTGGTTTATTTTCCTCACGTTGCGCCGGCCGAAGGACCGGCGAGCAGTACCGAAAATGAAACGCAACGGCGGGCAGACCAAGATACTGCGATGCGTATTCGGACGTTACTTACGGAAGTTACCGTCATCACTGACAAAAAAGTATCGCCGGTTGAAATGATTGCTGAAGCATATGCGCTTAAACCCGCGGGGGTGACTGTCGGCGGCGCAACGTACACCAAAGGTACGCCAAATACGATCACTCTCGTCGGCGTAGCAAAAACCAGGGATGATGTAGGGGCGTTTCGAGACGTTCTCGCGAAGGATGCACGTTTCGAGAAGGTTTCTGTTCCTGTTGCGGCCCTTGTCGGTGCGCTTGAAGGAAATTTCACGATAACGATATCAGGACAATTTTGATATGAGCAAACTATTCACATTGGCTTCGTGGGGGTCGTTTCTGCTCGCTATTTTGTTGTGGGCGGGATACGGTTATTTGATCATCAAGCTCGCGGACGAACGGACGCTGTTCTCTGCAACTGAAGTGGAAGCTATCCAAAGCGCGGAACGTAACGCCGCCTCGTCACGACTCCACTCACTTATTCGCGATGTAAAATCGGAGCAGGAGCTCCTCGAAGAACTTGCGCGCACTGATGTCTTAACTGCAGTAAAGACGATAGAAGCGGCGGGAAAATCCGCTGGGGCAAAAGTTACGGTGAGTAATGCGACAGCGTCGCAGCTTGTGAACAAGGCGAACTCGCAATCGGTGAAGGACTTGCGCTCAGTTACCGTTACGGTGAATGGAGAAGGTTCGTTTCAATCTTTGATCCGCGCCGCCAAACTTCTTGAAGCGCTTCCCTTTATTGCCTCGGTGCAGAATTTGCAGTTCGAGGAACTTCCGCTCTCTGCTGACGGTAAAAGAAGGGGAGATGCATGGCGCATGTCGGTCGGCATGCGCATTATTACGACGTCACCCGGCATATGAGAGATATTCATGTGAAATCATTGCGGGAGACGTACAGGCTTGCGCATGAACCAGAAAGCATGCGACGTCTCGCCGATGTGTATTGGCTGTTCATCGTCTGTATAGGTACGCTTGCTATGCTTGGCAGCGTAGGGTACGGCATGTGGTTGCTCTTCGTGCCGCCGAGCCGGGAAGTGTCAGAAGCGGTTGTTGGCAGCGGTCGCACATCCGGGTTTGATAAAGCGGAACTGCAAAAAGCTGTTCAGGAATTGCAGAAGCGGCAAGATGAGTTCAATGCGATGATGACAAACTAGGGTTAGAATTGAGTGTTATAATCCTCGGATGCCATACAAATATCGAAAAGATTTGTACGCTGCTCAAAAGAGGCATCGTATACGAGTACGAGAAAAACTGCTCGGATTTCTTAGTACGAAACAGTGCATCGATTGCGGCGAGAAAGATCCAATTGTTTTGGATTTTGATCATATTGATAGAGCGAGTAAATCCAGAAATGTTGCGGGATTTTTATCGGGGCATTGGTCTTGGGAGTCTGTTCTAACAGAGATTCGTAAATGCGAAATCAGATGCGCCAATTGTCACCGGCGAAAAACCTATCATCAATTCGGTTCTTTTGGTAGAACTATCAAGTAGCCCCCGTAGTTTAATGGATAAAACAGCGGACTTCTAAGCCGTTGATCGAGGTTCGATTCCTCGCGGGGGCAAAAAAATGTATAGTAGGAGTTCGGGCGGTTAGCTCAGTTGGTAGAGCAACCCCTTTACACGGGGAAGGTCACAGGTTCGAGTCCTGTATCGCCCACAAAATAGTAAACTATTTTGTGGCGGTAAGTGCGCAAACTGATTTGCGCACGTCAGGACGAGAACGCCGGAGCGATGTCGCGCGAGGACGCGCGACCGCGAGGCGGTGCCCAGACCGAGGCGAGCGGCGGCGAGCGGAGAGTCGCGGGAGAGTCCTGTATCGCCCACTCTGGTTTGATAATGGTCCAGCGGTGTGTTACAGTCCTGGCCGTATGGTTGCTAATAAAGTCGTTGTTTCTCCAGTCGACATGACCGCGCGAAAGGCGCTTGACGTGCGTCCGGGTGATACCGTGCGCGTGTTCCAAAAGATAGAGGAGGAAAAGGGGAAGTACCGTCTTCAAGCGTTTGAAGGGTTGGTGTTGGCGCGAAAACACGGCACTGAAGCTGGCGCGACGTTCACTGTGCGAAAAGTGACAAGCGGTGTCGGTGTTGAAAAGATATTTCCGCTCTATTCTCCAATGATAGATAAAGTCGAGATAGTAAAGCGTGCTCGAGTGCGCCGTGCGAAGCTCTATTATATTCGAGACAAAGTTGCTCGCGAAGCGCGCCGACAACTTCGCCGCGCGAAAGTCGTGGTCCCGTTGCAAGGCGAAGTGGTTCTCGACGATGCGGCCGAACCTGTCGCTGAAGAAGTTGGAACTCCAGAGAAAAGTGAGTAATCAGGGGGCCTCTTTTTATTTGTCCACAACTGGTAGACGCTATATACTTGAGTTATGTTATATTTGTGCGATGGGGAAGCGAGGACCCAAGCCTGGATTCAAAATTACACGTCGTGTCTCAGAGAAATGGACGCCGGAATTAGCATATGCGATCGGGCTTCTTGCGACAGACGGTTGTCTTGCGCGGCACCAGTCGCTAATTGATCTGACGTCAAAAGATCAGGAGCAATTGAAGAATTTCTCAAAGTGTATTGGAATTCCACTTTTCATCGGCACGAAATTTGGTAGTCACCATAAGGGCGTATATTACAGAGTTCAATTTAAGAATCTCATCTTCTATAACTTTCTCCTCTCCGTTGGTCTGACGCCGGCAAAATCGAAAACGATGGGAGCGCTTGGGGTTCCGAAAGAATATTTCTGGGACTTTCTTCGCGGATCTTACGATGGTGATGGATGTTCATATTCATATTGGGATCCACGATGGAAATCGAGTTTTATGTTTTACACGAGTTTTGTTTCCGCGAGTCGAGAGCATATTGATTGGTTGCAAAAAGAGATTTTTGCGCGGCTCAAAATCACTGGGCACATCACGCAGGCTAAAAGAAATATCTTGTACCAACTTAAGTACGCAAAAAGTGATTCCCTGAAGTTACTGAAAAAAATGTATCACTCGAGTAAAGTTATTTGTCTTTCGCGAAAAAGATTGAAAATAGAGCGAATTTTGAGTACAGTTAGCGAGAAGCTGTAAAGCTTTGATGCGCAGGTGGCGAAATTTGGTACACGCACTACCTTGAGGTGGTAGCGCCCTAACGGGCATGGGAGTTCGAGTCTCCCCCTGCGCACAGAATTGGACTCTTTGAGTATTTTTCTCGAATCTGTCGTTGTTTTGCGGCGTTTTTTGGCGGTTCTAACATCGTCTAATCCACAGGAGGTTGAAAATTGCAACTTTTTGAAAATAGCCCCAACTATAAAAGTGTTTGGGCGGTTCTAACTGTCTTGGCAGATTTCCTATAAGATATCTAAGTATGGGGTTCTTTGTTGTTGGTCTAATTCTTGTGGCAGGGTCATGGTTTTTGGCATGGACGCAGATATCTCCTATCGCGGTGTATCATTTCCCGCCTTTGTGGCTTGGCTACATTCTCACTGTAAATGGACTATGCGAATTGTTGTTTAAGGACTCCACAATTCGGCGAATGGGGCGGGGATTTCTTCTGCTGTTCATTTTTTCTATCCCACTATGGTGGTTTTTTGAATATCTAAATACCATTGTCCAAAACTGGTATTATGTATTTCCTCAGGACTGGTCGCAACCAACTCAGATTTTCTTGAAAACTATTAGTTTCTCAACTGTTATTCCCGCCGCATATTCGAGCGCCTTTTTTGTCTACCAGCTTTTAAAAAATACATTGAGTGCTTGGAGTACCCGCATCTTGCTCAATCGATCTTTAATTTTTGGAATGGGCATTTTTACTTTTCTGCTTATAGTTTTGTATCCAAAATTGTTCTTTCCGCTTGTTTGGATTGCGCCATTACTGATGCTTGAAGCCTTTAACAGCCGGTTTGGATTTTACTCTCTACTGGACGAGCTTAAAGAAGGTAAATGGTCTATGATTGTCGCATTTTCTCTAGGCACTCTACTAACGGGTTTCTTTTGGGAAATGTGGAACTTCTACGCATTTCCAAAATGGTATTACACAATTCCACTTTTCGATTTTTGGAGGGTCTTTGAAATGCCAATACTCGGGTATGGCGGATACCTGCCGTTTGGGCTTTTTGTTTTTACCTTTTCAGCCACGGCCGCTGGTTTACTGCGAAAAATTGGAGTTCAGTCGATAATCCCGCGGTTCTAACTTCGCTCATGATGATATGTTACACTGTGAGCTATGAAAGTTGAATTTGAAAAAGAGACGGATGGTCGCTGGATCGCAGAAATACCGGAGTTGCCAGGAGTTATGGCGTATGGCAAGACAAAACAGGAAGCTCAGCGAAAAGTGTATGCCGTGGCTTTACGCACCCTCGCCGATACGGTAGAGCGTGGCACTACTCCGGCACCTGTCTCTCGAATCTTCAAGTATGGAATGGCCAGCCGTTAAGGCTTCGAAGGTTCTTAAGGCGCTTATTAATCTCGGCTGGAACATCAAGCGACAGAAAGGCTCACATCGGATTTTAGGAAAGTCGGGCTGGAAAGATATTACGTTTGCTTTTCATGATAGAGAAGAAATAGGGCCGCGTATGCTCGCCCGTATTGCAAAACATACTGACTTAACACCGGAAGATTTATAAAACGTTTACAACTTACTCAAAAGTCTGCACATTGGTGATTTCTCACTTCGTTCATTAATCCGCACCAAATGTAACTTGTTCGGAAATGACTGCTCCGCGCGGCGGCTTCCTTAGTTCCGTTCAAAGTAGGTTCGCGCAAAGTGTATAATTACAGCACAAAAAGATAAGCGTTGCCGTCGTTTGCTATGATTGCGTCATGGCACTCTTTACCCCGGTTAGATAGCTTCGCATCTAATGGGGCAGGCGGGGGAAAGGGTTTTACATTTTTATGGCGTTATTTACCGGCAAAGGCGATCAGGGCACAACGAAACTCTTTGATACGCAATCTGGTGCGCGGGTGTCGAAAGCGTCGCCAATTTTTGAGACGTTGGGGATGCTCGATGAGTTGAACACGCTGGTCGGGTGGTGCAAGGTAGCCGTCCCTGACGATTTTGTTGTGCAGGGACGTACGGTGAAAGAGAGGCTACACGAAGTACAGGATTTTTTGTTCACGATACAGGCGGAAGTTGCCGGCGCTGGGAAATTTGTCCCGCAAGAAAGTGTTGATGCGCTAAGCATGTTTATCAACGAGATTGAAAAAGAATTGCCTCCTATCAAAACCTTTTTAGTTCCCGGCGGGACGGAATTATCTGCGCGGTTTGATGTAACACGTGCAGTGTCGCGCAGAGCGGAGAGGCGGCTGGTGAATGTCCACGAATCAGGCGAGAGAACTGTTTCAGGATCAAGTCGCGCATATGCAAACAGGCTTTCCTCTTTATTCTATGCGCTTACGAGACTTACAAATCATCGAGCGGGCGTCAGCGAAAGTCCTCCACATTACAAATGATACGACGCTATCTACCAAGAAGTACGGAAGAACTCATATCGTGGTACGAACGATATATTTCGCCATTTTCTCTCTTGGTGGGATTCACCATAGATAATCTTGCGATACGTCAAATAGATCTGTGGCTCTCAAGTTTGGTGCTCGCAGGGTATCTTTCGCTTGCTGCTATCGGGACCATACTCATCAATCTTGTTGGATCGGGGAGATTGCGGCATCAAGTCGCTCTTACTGTCGCTCCATTTATTCCAGTCGTTGTGCAATTCGCTTTCGGAGGGCTCTTTAGTGGTTTTGTGATCCTCTACTCACGCAGTGCAGCGATCGCAGTAAGCTGGGTCTTCGTAGTTCTTCTTGCAGCACTGCTCTTAGGGAACGAGCGTTTTCGCACATTTTATACCCGCTTTCCTTTCCAAATAGGGATCCTCTTTTTCGGCTTGCTCTCGTTCATGATATTTTATGTGCCGTTCATCACGAAAACGATAGGTCCGTGGATGTTTGTCATCAGTGGTGCGGTCAGCGTTACGCTGATAGCACTCTATTTATACATATCCTCGTTTTATATCCGCGAGCTTGTAAAAGAGACACGCACTACGGTTGCACGGACGATAGCCGGCATATTCTTTTTCATCATGATCCTTTATTTTCTCGGCGCTATTCCGCCGCTCCCTCTCTCCCTTCGAGATGTTGGCGTGCTCCACTCGATCCAGAGGACAGGCGATACATATGCAGTCACGTATGAATCCAGAACATGGTACGAAATGTATTTTCGTTACAAACAGGTGTACCATCTTGCGCCCGGCGAGGTTGTGTACGTGTACACCGCTATTTTTGCACCCAGTGGTATATCTACCGGCATCGTCCATGAGTGGCAGAAATACGATGCGCTGAAGGGCAGTTGGGTCACTGAACATGTGCTCACCTTTCCAATACAGGGTGGTCGTGAAGGGGGTTACCGTGGGTACTCTCTAAAACGGGATGTAAGCCCGGGGGAATGGCGTGTGAATGTGATGACGGACTATGGGCAGCTGATCGGCCGTGTTGGGTTCCGAGTCGAAAAGGTTGATGCTCCCGTGGCTCTACAGAGCGATAAGTTCTAACCCCCTCCTGTACACCTGCATATCTTGACGCTGTTGTAGGGGGGTTCACAATCAATCCAGGTCGACGTATTGGAGCGGCAGTAGATTGCACATGTTGCGATTCCGAATTCCAATATTGGTTACATTTTAATAACATAAAGACATATAACCAGTATGGTTCAGACACTTGCGTGGGTTTTCGGGGTCGTTTTGACACTTGTCGGTGTTCTCGGATTCGTTCCGGGCATCACGAGTGATGGGATGCTTCTCGGTATCTTCATGGTGGATGGATTGCACAGTGTGATACACCTTGTCTCCGGTCTCGCAGCGCTCGCTGCAGCGTGGGGCATATGGAGTACACGTATGTATTTCCAGGTGTTCGGTGTCATCTACGGTCTTGTAACTGTCATTGGATTCCTTCAGGGGGATACGGTGCTCGGCCTCATTGGAATTAACATGGCGGATAACGTGCTTCATCTTTTGATAGCTGCAGTCGCGCTTTATGCGGGCTTCGGTATGAAAGAAGACGGTATGGGTATGAGTACGCCTCGGCCGGCGATGTAGCCTCTCTGCGAAAGGTTAGTATACACACCGCCCAGGAAGGGCGGTGTTGTCGTAGGGAGCACACGCACGATTGTGGTATATCCACAAGTATATGTAGTAATCGATGGTACTTGGAGGAATAATTAATGAGTGGCTCTTCTGAACTGCATTGTATGTGACAAGGAATTCAAAAGAAAACCTTTTCTCATACGCCGCAGTGGAGGTAAATATTGCTCAAATACTTGCCATTATTCGGATGCCCGCACTGGTAAAAAGATTTCCTGCTCAACTTGCGGCAAAGAGGTCTACAGGACTCCACGCAGACTTAAACTCTCAAAAAGTAAAACTTATTTTTGCAACAAATCCTGCCAAACGTTATGGCGGAATCAATACTTTGTTGGGCGGAGACATAAGAACTGGATCCATGGACGTGCTGCGTATCGCACAGTGCTCGCTCGAATAGGCCGAGAGAAAATATGCGAATCGTGTAAGACAAAAGATACTCGTGTTCTTGCAATTCATCATATTGATCGAGTAAGAACGAACATTGATCCAAGCAATCTGGTGTGGCTTTGCCATAATTGCCATTTCCTCCTTCATCATTATGATGTGGGACGAGAGCGTGGTTTACTGAGATCGCATTCTTGATGATGGTGGTCGTAGCTCAACTGGTAGAGCTCCTGGTTGTGGTCCAGGCGGTTGTGGGTTCAAGTCCCATCGATCACCCTGATATTGGTGAAAGAAATATGAAGCGGGAGCGTCTGTACACACGGACACTTTTACCGTTCTGCTATAATGGGGTCAAATAGTGGCCCTAATCGTAGCCTTATAAATTATTAAGCTTATATAATTACTCTATGGAACCAGACAAAAAAGAGATACGCATAATGCCGCCGGACTTGATAGTCAAAGTAGGCGCTACAGCTCTCGGTATGCTTGCGCTGTTTCTCCTCGTCATGACCGTCTCTCAATTAAAAGAATTTCGATATATTGGAAGCGGCGTGACTGCGACAAATACAATCAGTGTTTCGGGCATGGGCGAGGTTTTTGCGATACCTGATACCGCGACATTCACTGTGTCAGTGCATGAAGAAGCCGAAACAGTGACGTTTGCTCAAGAAGAAGCGGCAAAAAAGATAAACGCCATTAAAGCGTATCTATTGGAGGCCGGAGTAGAGGAGAAAGATATCAAGACTGTCTCATACAACGTGAATCCCAAGTATGAGTGGGAAACTGTTGCGTGTCGTGAAGGTTATTGCCCGGGAGGAAAGCAGACACTCATCGGATTTGAGGTCTACCAATCTTACTCGGTGAAAGTGAAAGATACGAAAAAGGCCGGGGAACTTCTCTCGGGTGTTGGAGGGAAAGGCGCATCCGATGTAAGCGGTCTCTCATTTACGATCGAGGACGAAGATACGTTGAAGGCGGAGGCGCGTAAGCAGGCGATACAGGAGGCGCAAGTGAAGGCGGACGCACTCGCTTCGCAGCTTGGCGTCAAAATCGCCCGCGTCGTAGGATTCTATGAAGATAGCGGCGGTTACCCACCGCCGTACGCATACGGCATGGGAGGGGACGCAGCAATGTCGAGAGTGGAATCAGCAAAGGTGGCGCCAGAGTTACCTGTCGGTGAGAACAAGATAGTATCGAACGTGAACGTGACATACGAGATACGCTAAAAGCAAAAGCGAAAGTAAAAACAAACAGAAGCAACCGCCTCATTTTTCTGAAATGAGGCGGTTTTTCGGGATATTGACGTTTATCGCCTTGTGAGTACAATGACCGGCATAAGCCCCGCAAGGGGTTTTTAGATTGGAGTGATTAACTCATGGGATATAGGGTAAAGAAAACGCGCTAAACCTAGCATAAACGTATATGTCATTTCTACAATATTTGAAGGATACAAGGGGTGAGTTGCATCACGTAGCGTGGCCTACGAGAGTTCAGACCATCGTCTATACGGCGCTTGTAATGGCGCTCTCTATAGGTGTCGCTCTTTACCTCGGTGTATTCGATTATTTGTTTACGACTGGGCTTAGCAAGAGCTTGGAAATGCTTCCGCAGCAGGAGAGCGGCATTCAGCTTAACAGCGATCTTGACTTCCAGCCGAACCTCGTCGTTTCTACCACGACGACTGAGTAGTTTTTATGGCGAAACAAACCTATGGAACAGAACGGCAGTGGTATGCAGTGCACACATACTCCGGGTACGAGGATGCCGTTGCGCGCAACTTAAAGCAGCGCGTCGAGTCCTTTGGCATGCAAGACAAGATATTCAACGTCGTCGTGCCGACTGAAAAGAAGATAAAGATAAAAGGAGGCCGCAAGACAGAAGTTCGCGAGAAAACATTTCCCGGTTACGTTCTCGTCGACATGATAGCAACGGATGATGCATGGAGCGTTGTTCGGAACACGCCGCAAGTAACTGGTTTTGTGGGGACAGCGAATCAGGCCGTGCCGCTTTCACCGGAAGAAGTGGAACAAATATTGAAGCGAGCGGGGGGAGAGACCGTACGACACGCGATTGATCTCTCCGAAGGGGATGCGGTCATCATCATTGACGGGCCGTTCAAAGACTTGGAAGGTAAGGTTGGAGAGATTGACGAAGAGCGCGGAAAGGTTAAGGTATTGGTTCCGATGTTCGGACGCGAGACTCCAGTAGAACTCGAGGCCGATCAAGTACAGCGAGTATAAATTCGAAGCACGAAGCACGAAGCACGAAATCCGAAAAAATATGAAATCCAAAATTAAAAATCGAACGAATTCAGAGTCATTTAGTTGTTTAAAATTTAGTGCTTTTTCGAATTTCGAATTTCGAATTTCGAATTTTTCATAAATTTATGGCAAAAGCAGTCGCAAAACTCATAAAATTACAGCTTCCTGCGGGGCAGGCCACGCCAGCTCCGCCGGTAGGAACAGTTCTTGGACCAGCAGGCGTGAATATTGGCGAGTTCGTCAATCAGTTCAACAGCCAAACACGGGACAAAATGGGCAGCATTCTTCCGGTTCTTATGACCGTCTACACGGACCGAACGTTCACGTTCGTCATCAAGAAGCCGCCGGCATCGCGTTCGATCTTGAAAATATTGGGCCTTGAAAAAGGCTCCGGCACGCCGCATTCGAGCAAAGTAGGGAAGCTCTCAAAACAGCAGCTTGAACAGCTCGCAACGGACAAAATGGAAGACTTGAATGCGAACGATTTGGAACAAGCAAAGAAGATAATCGCAGGAACAGCGCGGTCAATGGGCGTGGATGTGGGATAAGGAACATCCACGAGCCGGAGGCTGACGAGCCGAGGCGGGCTCGCACAAATTTTCAGGAGAAAAGTATGCGTGGGTCGACACAGAATCCTAAAACTATGAAGATCGATGTCATCTTCTTACGCTCTGACGTCGACTTCACGGCAAAAGAAAAATCTGAGATCCAACGGGCCCTTGTACCGCATGTTAGAAGAGCTGCAAAAATCCTGCGCTACAGTCCGCGAACCTTCACGATTACGATTCACCCTAGTTGGCCACGACGAGACCGGCAAGGAATGCCCGCCTATACTCAATTGAGAGACTGGATTTGGATAGCCGTCAATCATAGGCAATTCCGTTCGAGCAAACATCACGCGCGACTCATGGAGCGGCTCAAGTACCTTGCATACCACGAAACACACCATGCGGCGCGTGATTATGCGGGCTTCTTGTCGGGGAAGCGTCATCACATACTGCTTAACTCCGTCGTATCCGAAGGGTTGGCCGACACATTTGCACTCGAACAATACCCGAGTGATTACGTTTGTTCATATGTGATTTATGACGAGTACGAAGCGCGGCGTTGGTTCAAGAAGATGAAGAAAATGCACCAGACAGAATATCCATCATCGTGGCTTTTCGGAGGGGATGGGAAACCGAAGTTCGTGGCGTACAAAGTAGGGCGCTACATTGTTGCCGAAGCGAAAAAACGATATCCGAAATTAAATGCCACAAAGTTGCTTCATGTAGACTATAGGCGCGTGATAAGACTCGCGGGTCTGAAATAAATTTTGGGGGCGGCGCTTTCTATGCTCCCGAATCAGGGGCATAATGCGCTCTATGAAGGGCTTATTCATTGTTATCGACGGTCTTGGCGGATCCGGCAAAACGACGCAGCTCGCACTCTTGAAAAAGCGTTTTGGAAAGAATGCGCTCTTCACGCATGAGCCGGGGGGTGCACCACGTGCTGAACGAATCAGAAACATCCTCAAAAGCGGCAAAGGGCCAAAACCAGACCCGCTTACAGATTTTTTCCTTTTTTGGGCGGCTCGTGCTGAACATATGAGCAGAGGAATTGTGCCCGCGCTCCGGAAGGGAAAACTTGTTATTTGTGATCGTTTTGATTCTTCGACATTTGCGATGCAGATTCGTGGGGACGAGCAAAAAAATTCGGAGAAACTGTTCTGGCAATGTCGTGAACATACCCTTGCCGATAATAAGCCCAATCTGTATATAATTCTTGATACGCCAGCTGCTCTTGCACGTTCTCGCCGCAAAAGTAGGAGAGGAGAGGATAGATTCGACGAGAGAAAGGGCACGTACCAAAGACGTGTGCGAACAGGATATTTGGAATTTGCGAAGCGCATGGGCACGCGTGCCATTGTTGTAGATGCGTCGATGCCTGTCCTCGAAGTTCACGAGAAGATATTGGAACTGATCCAGAAGGTGCGTTCATAGCATACAATTAGTGCATGGATCCAGTTTTAAACGTTCGAGAGAAGTTAGTTGATGCTCTGAAAGACATCGGCGTTTCGATAACAGTTACTGATATCACGCTGGGGCTCACCGATAATCTGTCGTTTGGCGACTACGCGACGAGCGTTGCTCTCGCATATGCGAAAGAGGCGGGGGTAAAACCGCGCGAGCTTGCAGAAAAACTTGTTGCATCGATGGGATCAGTTGAGGGAATCTCAAAGATTGATATTGCGGGGCCGGGGTTCATAAATTTTACTCTCGACCCTCGATTCGTATACAAGTCGCTCGAAGCGGGTCTTATGCAGGAAGAGCAATGGGGGAGCGGACTTTCGCGAAAAGGAAAGAAGATGATGATCGAATACACTGACCCGAACCCGTTCAAGGAATTTCACATTGGCCACCTTGTTCCGAATACGCTTGGAGAAAGCATCTCGCGATTGCTAATGTTTTCCGGGGCGGAGGTAAAGCGCGCGAACTATCAGGGCGATGTCGGTATCCATGTCGCAAAGTCCCTTTTCATTCAGTTGGAGAAGGGTATTACAGACCCGACAATCGAGGACCTTGCAAGCGCCTATCCTGAGGGCTCGCGCCGATACGATGAGGACCCTGAAGCGAAAAAAGCCATTGATGAGCTGAACAAAAAGATTTACGACAAGAGCGACGAGAAGATCAATGCGTTGTACGCAAAGGGAAGAGCGCTCTCTCTCGCGCACTTTGAGGAGTTATACAAAGTTCTTGGAACAACATTCGATTACTATTTTTTCGAAAGCGAGACGGGACCGATCGGCGTGAAGGAAGTGCGGGCGCATCCGGACGTGTTCGAAGAAAGCGAAGGCGCCGTTGTGTTCAAGGGGGAGAAGTACGGCTTGCATACGCGTGTATTCATCAACAAGCTTGGGCTCCCGACGTACGAAGCAAAAGAACTCGGGCTCGCGCGAATGAAGGCAGAGAAATATCAATTCGATCTTACGCTCACAATAACCGCAAATGAGCAGGCGGAATACTTCAAGGTGGTCATGAAAGCCATGGAACTTTCGCTTCCTGACCTTCGCGGCAAACTCGCGTTCAAGACAAATGGTTTGCTTCGTTTTGCTGACGGAAAAATGTCATCACGCCTTGGCAATATCATTACCGGGGAGGAGTTGATAGGCGACCTGAAAGAGAAGGCCATGGAACGCGCATCAAAGAGCAGGGCTACGGACGCGCAAAAACTGGCTGGTGAAGTTGCGGTTGGTGCCATCAAATATCAAATACTCAAGCAAGGGTTTGGGAAAGATATTATTTTCGACAGAGAACGGGCGCTCTCGCTAGAGGGCGATTCCGGTCCATACCTTCAGTACGCACATGCCCGAACGAGTGCAATTGTTGAAAAAGCGAGGGGGACGGGCATCGTCGTGAAATTCGATACTGCGAGCGGTGCGAGCGAACTCGTACGCCGCTTATACCGATTCAACGAGATTGTTATGCGCGCGACAGACGAGCTTGAGCCGCATCTTGTTGCCACCTACCTCATCAATCTTGCGGCGGCATTCAATAGCTGGTACGCGAATGAGCAGATACTCGATGGAACACTTGGTGCGTCTCACAAAGTTGCGATAACTGATATCACGAGGCAGACGCTCAAAAATGGACTTTGGCTCCTCGGTATTCCGGCGCCGGAAAAGATGTGAAGCGTTTCAGCGGAGCATATTTCTGTTAGGATGTCGAAATGGCCGAACAAAACTCACAAGAAAAGAGCGAGACTGCAAAACGAGAAGAGGAGGTGTTGAAGTTTTGGAAAGAGAACACTATCTTCGAGAAATCGCTCAAAAAGAGAGCTCCGAAAGGCGAGTTTGTTTTTTATGATGGACCTCCGTTTGCGACTGGCTTGCCGCATACGGGTTCGCTCCTTTCATCCATCATCAAAGATGTCGTGCCGCGCTATAAAACAATGCGGGGATACGTGGTGCAGAGGCGCTGGGGATGGGATTGCCATGGGCTTCCTATCGAGAGCCTTATCGAAAAACGTCTGAACTTAAAGACGAAGAAAGACATCCTTGATATCGGCATCGACACATTCAACGAGGCTGCACGGGCGAGTGTGATGGAATTTGAGCACGAGTGGGAAAAGTATGTCGACCGTGTCGGCCGATGGGTCGACTTCAAGAATTCCTACAAAACGATGGATAACTCGTACATCGAGAGCGTATGGTGGGCTTTGAAGCAGTTGTATGAAAAATCGCTGTTGTATGAAGGCAATAAAGTACTCATGTATTGTCCTCACTGCGAGACGCCGCTTGCGAAAGCGGAGATAGCGATGGACCATACGTACAAAGACATTACAGAAGAGGCGGTCACTGTCCGGTTCAAGATAAAACGTCCGTCGCGCTACGGACTTCCCGAGAATACTCACTTCCTTGCGTGGACGACAACACCGTGGACATTGCCGGGCAACGTCGGTCTTGCAGTCGGTCCTGGCATTAGTTATGTTCTTGTGCCGGAATCCGGCGGGATGGCCATCGTTGCCAAGGATCGCCTCGACATCTTGAAAAAAAGTGCACGTCCGCGGGTAAGCGTCGACATGGGCAGGGAATATAAAGGTTCGGAGCTTGTCGGGATGGAATATGAGCCTTTGTATGACGTTGTTTCGGTCATCAGACATGGGGGCAATAAACACGTTGTACTCCCTGCGGATTTTGTGTCGACGGAAGAGGGAACGGGCGTCGTGCACACGGCAGTGATGTACGGAGAAGATGACTTCGCACTGGGGCAAAAAGAAAATCTGCCCAAAGTGCAACTACTCAATCCGAATGGCACATACAACAAAGAAGCGCCAGCATTTTTACAAGGAAAATATATCAAGGAAGCAGAGAGAGATATTAAACGCGATCTCGAATCGCGCGGACTCCTTTTTGAACGCGAGAATCATACGCACTCATATCCGCATTGCTATCGATGCGGGACGCCATTAATTTACAATGCTGTCGCGTCGTGGTTCATCAATATTCAGAAAGTGAAGGACAAAATGCTTTCAGAGAACGAAAAAGTACAGTGGGTACCGGAACATCTGAAGCACGGGCGCTTCAAGAATATCGTGGAGAATGCGCCAGATTGGACAATTTCGCGCAATCGCTTTTGGGCGTCGCCGCTTCCTATCTGGAAAGAGAAGAAAGGGAATCGCGTGATGGTTGTCGGTTCACTCGACGAGATAAAGAAAAAGTCGAAGAAAAGCGGTAATAAATATTTTGTGATGCGGCATGCGTGGTCAACCGGGAATGAGAATGGCACGCTGAGTTCAGACAAGGATGCGGACATCGGTCTGACAGAGAAAGGGATCGCGGACGCTCGCGCATCCCTGCGAGCATTCGGAACGAAAGTGGATATCATCTATACGTCGTCCTTTAAACGAACCCGCGAGACTGCAGATATAGCAGCGGAGGTGCTTGGCGTGCCAAAGGAACATATCAAATCTGATGATAGATTAGGAGAATGCAATTTTGGTCCATACAGCGGGAAGACGCTTGAGGAGTACCACGCGGCATTCCCGGAAAAGGCAGAGCGATTCAGTAAAGGCCCTGAAGGTGGGGAGACGTACGTAGAAATTCGTCGACGTATGATGTCGGTTCTGTCCGAATTGGAAAAAAGTGAGAAAGGCAAAAATATCCTTATCATCTCGCACGGCACGCCGCTCTGGCTTCTCTGTGCATCTGCGAGAGGGCTCTCTCGCGAAGAGGCGCTCTCGACTCGCGAGACGGATTATCCGAAACAAAGTGTTATCACCGAACTCTCGTTCGTACCGCTTCCCTATAACGCCGACTATGAATTGGACCTTCATCGACCGTATACGGATTCATTGACGCTCCTCGATGAAGAGGGGCGAGAATACGAACGAATTCCGGAGGTCGTGGACTGCTGGGTCGAGTCCGGCTCCATGCCCTTTGCGGAACAGCACTATCCATTCGAGAATAAATCGGTATTTGAAAAGAGAGCGCCGGGCGATTTTATCGCTGAATATATAGCTCAAACGAGGACGTGGTTCTACTATATGCACGCGATGGGCGTTCTCCTATTCGGAAGGCTCGCATTCCGAAATGTTGTTTCGACGGGAACCATTCTTGCGGCAGATTCATCTAAAATGTCGAAGTCGAAGGGAAACTACACGGACCCTTTGGTTGTTATGGACCGCTATGGCGCGGATGCGTTGCGCTTCTATTTGATGGGAAGCGTCGTGATGCAGGCAGAGGATCTGAATTTTCGCGATGAGGATGTTCGCGATACGCATAATCGCGTTATGGGGCTTTTGTGGAATACATATAAATTCTATGAGCTCTACAAAAAAGAATACGAAGGAAAAGCTTTTGCGAAAAGAAGCACGAATTTGTTGGACCAATGGGTCATCGCACGGCTTAATGAAACTGTGCGCACAGTTACAAATGCGCTTGATGCGTTCAATATGCCGCCTGCAGCACGGGCCATACGAGATTTCGTTGAAGATTATTCCACGTGGTATGTGCGCCGCTCCAGGGAGCGCGTGAAGGGTTCTGATAAGGCGGATAAACAATTCGCGCTTGCGACGCAAAGAGAAGTACTGCTCGATGTTGCGAAAATGCTCGCGCCCATTGCTCCTTTCATAGCCGAGAGCGTGTACAGAGGTGTAGGAGGAGCGCTTGAAAGCGTGCACTTGGAAGAATGGCCGAGTGGGATTTCAAGAGGATTTTTCTCTCGATTATTTGGCCGCGACAAGAGCAAAGAATCTTTAGCAAACATGGCAGCGGTGAGAGCTGCCGTATCACGTGCACTTGAAGCTAGAGAGAGGGCACGTATGAAAATACGCCAGCCGCTCTCGGCATTGATCCTTAACGGTGAACGCTTCCCCATCAAGGAAAGCGGGCTCCTTGATATCATCAAAGAAGAAGTGAACGTGAAGCGTGTTGACGTTGGGGACATAACGGACGACGTATGGTTGGATACTGCGCTCACTCCTGAATTGAAGCGAGAAGGCCTCATTCGCGAGGTCTCGAGAACGGGACAGGCGGAGAGGAAGCTTTTGAAGCTGAGTCCGGAAGACAGGCTTTTCAGGGTCATCGTGCGCGGAACAAACGATACGATCCTCGCTGTTAAGGAACACGAATCATACTTGCGGGAATCACTGAAAACCGATGTTTTGATGACCGAAGTAGATGAGTCTGGCAAAGAGCCTATGCGCGTTTCCATCGAGAAAAGATGACATGTACGCAAAGTATCAAACAGAGGCGGTTGTCTTAGGGAGCCGGAATATGAACGAAGCGGACAAGATAGTGGCGCTCTTTACGCGCGACTTTGGTCTCGTGCAGGCGAAGGCCACGGCTGTGCGTTCGGAGGGTTCGAAGATGCGCTACGCTCTGCAGAATTTCTCTCGCGCGCAAGTCGCGCTTATTAAGGGAGCGAGTGGCTGGCGAGTGGCTGGCGCTGTATCCATTTCCAATACGCCTGATGCTGGTGGCGAAGCACTCGCGGCACTCGCACGCGTCTCGCAGCTTGTGCTGCGGCTCATCAAAGGGGAGGAGCGAAACGAATATCTGTTCGCAGCACTCGCGGATGCGCATGCGGCGCTTGTGCAAAAACCCTGCGACGCTTGGGCAACCATTGAATTGATGTGCGTTGCCCGCATCCTGTATTCGCTCGGATACTTGTCTTTTGAGGCGTTCGAGACCGCTCTCTTCTCGCACACTGCATACGTAGGGGAGCATTTGAAGGAAGCTGAAAAACTTAGGGAAAAGCTTTTGGCGTCGGTTAATCGAGCAATGGGGGAGACGCATCTTTAATTAAGAATTACGTATGAAATTTGCTACTGTTGTTTTTGATTTCGACAGTACTCTCGTTGATGTAGAGACGCTTGAGTCAGTGAGTGAGATTGCACTGCAAGGAAGAAAAGATTTCGCTGCCGTGACGGCGCAGATACGCACCATTACAGAACGCGGCTTGCAGGGAACGATGGCGTTTGATGAATCGCTCGCTCGCCGCATGGCGCTCATTGCCCCGCGCAGAGAGGATGTTCAGAGAGTCGCGGGCGGGCTTGTCGAGCACATTACGCCGTCAGTGTTGCAGCACAGGGATTTTTTTGCGCACAACGCAGAATGTGTATTCATCGTATCTGGCGGGTTTGATGAATTGATATTTCCGGTATCAGACACGCTGGGTATTCTTAGGAAGAATGTATTTGCAAATGCCTTTGTGTACGATGAACGCGGTGTTGCGGTCGGCGTCGACACAACCCGCCCGCTCTCACAGCATCTCGGTAAGGTGAAAGCGTTGAGAGCGGAGAATTTAAAGAGACCGCTTGCGATGGTCGGCGATGGTTACACAGATTATGAAGTCAAAGCGCATGGCGAGGCGGATGTCTTTATTGCGTATGTTGAGCATACGCATCGCGACGCAGTCGTGGAACATGCGGATAATGTCGCGCTGTCATTCAGCGATGTGCGTCGGTATTTGGAAATGATGTTGTGAGCATCTGGAGTTAGAGAGACAGTACGTATTGCAGGCGTCGAACGAGCGCATCATGGATATCGCGAGTGGTGCGAACTTGATTCGTGATCTTGAAATCCACGCCTGTTCGCAAGCGCTCGGAGTAAGAGTTGTGCGTGGCGAGTCGTTCTGGTGTTGCAACGTAATCGCTCGATGAATGCTGTTTGGCTTCTTGGCCGCAGCGAAGTGCATAGGTATATAGTCGATGTAGCATCTCTGTGCCCTGCGGGCCGTCGAATTCCCGCAACATTTTTCTCGCTTTGTTCTTGACGAGCTTTTTTTGATCGTCCGTGAGCCACGTGTATCTACTGCCAACTGTATCGGAAGGAGTGCCCGCGACGTCGATCAAAAATTCAAAATTTCCTGGGATGTCAAAGTTATATATTTGTCCGTCGCTGATGGAATAGTTTTGCAACACGTGAAGGCCTCTGTCGCCTATGCCAAAGACAACGGCGAGAATAAACATATCTGACTCCGCGACATCTATTTCTGTTGCTGAAGGTTGTCTTTGCCCTCTTTCTGGTGCGGCCATTGAATAGAAGTTGCCGCGGACTTTGTCATATACTACGGGGCATTGGTTTATGGCTTTCTCGAGAAGCAATGACGTAAAAAATTGTCGTACGGGTTTGTCGAGCACGAGGTAGAATTTTCTTCCGCTCTCATCTTCAAAAATAGGGTACCCGTAATCTGGTTCATTAGCGATCTTTCGCAGATCCTCACCTTCGAGAATGGCCCGCGAGTGCGGTATATCATCGGGTGTCGCGTTCGATACTATGTCCTCGTGAGCCATCATCATACATCGTGGCAGTAAGTATACTGCCGGCGGGTACGCGGCACTACGTGGTATTATTTTTGGGATGCCGACGAATGGTTCTCCTTCACACGAAGACGAGCGAATTGACCGCTTGCGGCGCGCGATGTACTCGCGTTCGCTTTCTCCTAACATCAAGGATAAGCCGCGCCGTGAGATGCGCCCCGAGAAAAATCCCGTCGGAGAAGATTGGCAGAGGGCAGAGCCGAAGATACCAGGCTCGCTCATTGCCCCGCGCGGCATCGGCATGATGCGGCTTGTGATGAAATGGCTTGTCGCGGCTGCGGTAGCATTCTTTGTAGGTGCGCTTGGTTTTTTTGCATATTATTTCATCCTTGGCGGGGGGAGTTCTCCAGCGTCCCCCGGGAACATCGATATCTCGATCTCGGGCCCGCTGCAAATTGCAAGCGGCGAGCCGGCCGAATTGCAGGTTGCAATCGTCAATCGAAACCGAACATCATTACAGCTTGCAGACCTCGTCGTAAAATATCCGAATGGAACTCGCTCGCCGACGGACCTTCTCACGTCGCTTCCTGATCAACGCATTCCACTCGGGACAATAGAACCCGGAGGGAGGAGACAAGGAACAGTGTCAGCTGTATTTTCCGGTGTTGAAGGCGAGCACGCGGACATCGCCGTTGAGTTGGAATATCGTCTTGAGAATTCGAGCGCCATCTTTGTTGCGACATCCCAATATCAATTTTTGTTTGCTTCTTCGCCACTCTCAATTTCTATCGAAGGTAATGATGAGACAGTGTCCGGACAGCCTATTGAGCTCAAGGTGACAATAGCGTCGAACTCTGACACGCCAGTCAAAGATGTCCTGTTCACGGGGAGCTATCCTTTCGGGTTCACGTTCGGCTCGGGCGAGCCGTCGCCAACGAAGATAGGCGGGGGAAATATGTGGTCGCTCGGAGATATATTTCCTGGACAAAAACGCACGATCATTTTGCAAGGCACTCTCGCAGGAGAATCCGGAGATGAGCGGGTCTTTCGTTTCAGTGCGGGGACGCGCAAGTCGAAGACGGACCAGACGATATCTACAACGCTTGCTGACTATGCGCATCATATAACCGTCTCAAAACCATTCCTGGGACTTGCTGTCCTGATCAATAAAGAAGCGGGTGGGAACACCACTGTCGCTCCTGGAGATTCTGTGACCGTGTCAGTCACGTATCAGAACAATCTTCAAACTGCTATTGCCGACGCGGTCATCGTCGCGCGTCTTTCGGGCGCTGAGATTGACGGCACGACGGTGCGCTCAACGGACGGATTCTATCGCTCCGCTGATAATGTTGTGCTCTGGGACAAATCAACGACGAACGGCAGTTTGGCCACCATCGCGCCCGGGGCGAAGGGGACGGTTAGCTTTTCATTCGTCGTGCCGAAAGATGAAGCGATGCAGGCGCTCCGCAACCCTCGGCTCGACATAACTGTGCACGCGGCGGGAAAACGAGTATCGCAAACGGGAGTACCGGAAACTCTGCAGGCGAGCGCGTCGCAAACTCTCCGCTTCGCAAGCGACTTGCAACTCGCGGCGCAAGGCCTCTATTACACGAATCCTTTCGGGTCGACCGGGCCAATGCCTCCGAAGGCTGGCACGGAGACGACATACGCGATAGTTTTCAACGTTACCAATACGACAAATAAAGTAGAGAATGCAACTGTACGAGCCACACTGCCGCCGTATGTTCGATGGGTAGGCGTCTACAGTCCGTCGACGGAAAAGTTGGTGTTCAATCCCAACGATTCGTCCGTGACCTGGCACATAGGCACGATAGAGCCGGGTGCCGGCATCGGCGGCGCTCTGCCGCGTCAGGCCGCCATCGCGATCGGTTTTACGCCATCCACAAGTCAGATAGGCCAGCAGCCGGCGCTCATACGGAGCATCTCGCTTTCTGGCACGGATGCATCCACTCATGTGTCAGTGACGAAAACGACAACTGATATCACGACGAATATAGTCGGCGACCCTGGATTTTCTGCAGCGAACGCGACGGTCGTCAAATAACGCGGTTCCATTTTCCCGAGGGAAGCTTTTAAGGTACACTCCAATTTCATATGACCGAATCACTCATGGAAAAGATAGTCTCGCTCGCTAAACGGCGTGGGTTCGTCTATCAAGGTTCGGAAATATACGGCGGCCTTGCGGGTACATGGGACTATGGGCCCCTCGGTGTTGCCCTCAAGAAGAATATCGAGAATTTGTGGTGGAAGAGATTCGTCTTGGATCGCGAGGATATGTATGGCATCGATGCGGCGCTTCTCATGAATCCTAATGTCTGGAAAGCGAGCGGGCATGTGGATGGGTTTGCTGACCCGCTTGTCGAGGACGTGAAGACACATAGAAGATACAGAGCGGATCACTTGCTTGAGGAAGCGGGGGTTGACCCTAAGGGAATGACTGCGGCACAGATGGACCAGACCCTTAAGGAGAAGGGAATAAGGAGTCCGGATGGCAATACGCTCGGCGATGTGAAGCAGTTCAACATGATGTTCAAGACGAGCATCGGGGCCTCCGGCGATGAGTCATCAATATCGTATCTTCGGCCGGAAACAGCGCAGGGCATGTTCGTCAACTTTAAGAACGTCATGGATACATTCCATCCTAAATTGCCGTTTGGCATGGCGCAGATAGGGAAAGCCTTCCGCAATGAGATAGCGCCGAGGGATTTCATCTTTCGAGTGCGAGAACTCGAACAGATGGAAATAGAATATTTCGTGAGACCGGAGGACTGGCGGAAACACTTCGACTACTTTTTAAACGAACAAAAGGATTATCTTACGAAGGATCTGGGGCTGCCGGAACAATATATTCACTCTGTTGAGGTTCCTGCGGTCGATAGAGCGCATTATTCCAAGCACAGCGTGGACACAGAGTTCGACTTTCCGTTCGGCCAGAAAGAACTCTTGGGACTTGCGTACCGCACAGACTTCGACCTTGGGGCGCATGCAAAAGCGTCCGGCGTTGACCTTTCTTACTATGATGAAGAGACGAAGGAGCGGTTCACTCCGCATTGCATCGAGCCGACGTTCGGTGTTGGGCGGCTATTCTTGGCTATTCTATCGGGTGCGTATGCTGAAGATGAGAAGAACGGAGAAGTGCGGACATTCCTTAAATTCTCTTCTAATGTTGCGCCGGTGAAAGCGGCTGTGTTCCCACTCCTTAAGAACAAGCCGGAACTTGTGGCAAAGGCCAGGGAAGTATATGTGGACCTTAAAGTGCAGATACCGCAGCTTATGTGGGATGACAACGGTAACATCGGCAAGCGCTATCGCCGGCAAGATGAGATCGGGACTCCGTACTGCATCACCATAGACTTCGATACCCTGGGGGAGAGCGGCGATGAGAAAAAAGATACCGTGACCGTACGGGAGAGAGATACTGGCGAACAGACACGATTGCCCATCAGCGAGCTCGCAAAAAAAGTGAACGGTTCATGAAAGGTTTCAAACCCCGGGGCAAGCCGCGGGGTTTTGAACCTTTGCTGCCTGCGCCGCTCGGGAATGCAAAACTGCGCTTGTGCGTTTTTCTCGCTATCCTCGACAGATAAAAAAAGAGGCCATTGTGCTACCATAAGAACATATGCCGAATGCGACATTTTCCATCTCTACGGGCACCATCGTCAAAACGCTTGTTGTTCTTGCGGGTGCGTGGCTTTTATTCCAGCTTCGCGACCTCGTTCTCGTCATACTAACGGCAGTTGTCATAGCATCAGCTATCGAGCCGGGCATCCGCACGCTTTCAAGGTATCGCATTCCGCGTCTTCTTGCAGTTATCTTTATCTATCTTTTTCTCATTACGCTCTTCTTAGGCATATTCTATTTCTTTCTCCCGCTCGTTCTAGAAGATTTTGCAACATTCCTCACAGCGCTTCCGAGTTACTTGGATACATTCAGTAACGTAGGCGCTTTCGATGAGTACTCGCGCATACTAGGGATTCCGGCCCCTGCAGAGATATCGTCGTCTGCTCTGATGGAACAAGTGCAAAATGGCCTTAATTTGAGCGGTTTTTTCGGCAATGCACTCGGTGCAGCGTCGAGCATATTCGGCGGCGTGCTCTCCTTTGTTCTCATCATCGTTTTTTCCTTCTACTTTGCGGTGAATGAGACTGGTATTGCAGATTTCTTGCGCTTCATTGTGCCGAGAAAGTACGAATCATACGTCTTGGATCTTTGGAAACGCTCTCAGCACAAAATAGGACTTTGGATGCAGGGCCAGCTCATCCTTGGATTTTTCATGGGAGTATTCGTGTGTCTCGGTCTTCTTATCATCGGCGTGAAGCACGCGCTTCTTCTCGCTGTCATTGCGGCGCTCTTTGAATTGATCCCGGTCTTTGGCCCGACGCTTGCCGCTGTTCCTGCCATTGTGATTGGTTTTGCTGATGGCGGTTTCACGGTCGGTGTGCTGGTCATCGCGCTTTACGTCATTCTGCAACAGTTCGAAAATCACTTGCTGTACCCTGGAGTCGTAACAAAGGTTGTCGGTGTGCCGCCGCTTCTCGTTATCCTCGCGCTCATCATCGGGGCGAAGCTCGCCGGATTCTTAGGAATACTCTTGTCGGTTCCTATGGCAGCTGCACTGCAGGAATTTGTTCGGGATATCGAACAGAGGAGAAAATTTGCAGTGGACGACGAGGGCGTGTAGCCTCACCTCATGGGCAAGTCCTTTTATTTGACAACAACGCTCCCGTACGTGAATGCCGACCCTCACATCGGTTTTGCGCTCGAGCTTGTGCATGCGGATATTCTGGCGCGCTATCGTCACTCCTTGGGCGATGATGTGTTCTTTAATACTGGAACAGACGAGCATGGCTTGAAGATATATCGCAAGGCACAGGAGGAGGGAAAGAAGCCGCAAGCGTATACGGACGAGTACGCAGCAAAGTTCAAGGACTTGAAAGGAAAGCTCGATCTATTTCCTGGTATCCATTTCATTCGGACGACCGACGCGAACCATAAGAAAGCTGCGCAGGAATTGTGGCGGAGGTGTCTCGCAAAAGGAGATATTTACAAGAAAAAATATAAAGGCTTGTATTGCGTCGGTGATGAAGCTTTCATCAAGGAAAGCGAATTAGTGAACGGAAGGTGTTCGAATCATCCGACAATGGAAGTCATAGAAATAGAGGAAGAGAATTATTTCTTCAGATTGAGTGCGTATCAAGAAAAATTGCTTGTCTACCTTAACCAGGAAGGAGTTATTGTGCCCGAATGGCGAAGGAAGGAGGCAATTCAGTTCGTCGAACGAGGCCTGGAGGATTTCAGCATCTCCCGCGTAAAAGAGAAGATGCCGTGGGGTGTCGCAGTTCCGGATGATGAGAACCAAGTAATGTACGTATGGTTTGATGCTCTGACCAACTACATCTCGACCTTGGGTTGGCCGGAGGATAGAGAGGGCCTCTACAAAAAGTTCTGGGAGGGTGGCGAGACTGTTCAGCTTGCAGGCAAAGACCAAGTTCGCTTTCAATCCATTATGTGGCAGGCGATGTTGATGTCCGGCGGACTTGCGACGACAAAAAAGATCGTATATCACGGCTTTATCACGAGCGGAGGACAAAAAATGTCTAAATCCGTCGGGAATGTCATCGACCCCTTGGCAATTGTTGATGAATACGGCGTGGATGCACTCCGCTATTTTCTCGCGCGGCACGTGCATCCGTTTGAAGATTCAGATTTTACGATGGAGCGGTTCAAGGAGGCTTATAATGCCGATCTTGCAAATGGGATCGGAAATGCTGCAGCGAGAATTATGACTCTTGCGGAAAAGCATCTCGACAAACCGGTGGAGGTGTCTCCGGCAGAGTTCGCAGATTATTTCATTGAGAGTATGAATAAATATGAATTCAACGAGACCGTTGCTCACGTAACGGCCTTTGTTGTTGCTCTCGATGAACTCATTACAAGTAAGGAACCATTCAAACTTGTAAAATCGGACCCAGAAAGTGCCAAAACTGTAATCACTGACGGGGTTCGCATGTTGTGGAGTCTGAATTATCATCTCCAAATATTTATGCCGGACACTGCGCAGAAGATTCAACAGGCGATAAAAGAGAATAAAAAGCCCGAGAATCTTTTCCCGCGTAAAGAATAAACATGAAATATTTTGACGCTCACACGCACGTGAATTTTGTTGCGTTCAATGAGGACCGCGAGGCGACGATTCTGCGCGCGGAAGACGCAGGAGTTGCGATGAATGTTGTGGGGACGCAGCAGGATACGTCGCGCGCGGCAGTCGAGCTTGCGGAAAAGTACGACAACGTCTATGCGACCATCGGGCTTCATCCGGTGCATACGAGCAAGTCGTATCATGATGAAAAAGAATTGGGGGAGGGAGGAAAGGCGTTCACATCGCGAGGAGAACAATTTGACGCTGCCGTATACGAGCAAATTGCAGCGTCAAAGAAGGTCATCGCGATAGGCGAATGCGGGCTCGACTACTATCGCCTTGAAGAAGACTCGAAGAAAAAACAGGAAGAGGCGTTCATTCAGCATATCGAACTTGCGAATACATTACAGAAGCCTTTGATGCTTCACATTCGGAATGCATATGCGGACGCACTGCGCGTTCTCAAGACTCATGCAAAAGTAAGAGGCGACGTGCACTTCTTTGCAGGCTCCTGGGATGAGGCGAAACGATTTCTTGACCTTGGTTTTACACTCTCATTCACCGGCGTCGTAACATTCACGCATGATTACGATGAGGTCATCAAAAACACGCCGCTCGACATGCTCCTTTCAGAAACCGACGCGCCATACGTCTCCCCAGTGCCGTACAGAGGGAAGCGCAATGAGCCCAGCTTTGTTGTCGAGGTTGTGCGAAGGATTGCCGACATACGAGGCGAGAGCCACGAAAGCGTCGCAGCTCAGTTACTTCTGAATGCTGAACACGTTTTTGGCCTCAACCTGCGTGCGAAGTGATATTATTTCCCTATGACAGTTACGCCGCCGCCAGGGAATAAAAAAGATCCGTATCGAGAAGATCACGGCTTGGATGCGGCAAAGAAGAAGCTTGATGAGATAACCGGCAGGCCATTTGATGTGATCCAGGTCCTTGCAACGCATAGGGCGAAAGAGGAGCGTGGCAGGGAAAAGGAGAAGGAAATACAACATACACTAGAGACGACCATCGAAAAGGCACGACGAAAGCGCCAGGAAAAAGAGGCGCGCCAAGCAGAGGAGAATAAGCGTGCGACCATGGAAAGAGAACTTCGGGATATTAAGCGCCGGGAGATGAAACTACCAAGGCCAGAAGAAAATAAACCTAAAGAGTGATTTGTTGCGACTGATAGTGAGTCATGCTAGAGTGCGTGCCACATGATTGCGGAAGAGAAGAATACTACTGATGATAGGGAGGTCACAACTCGTATTTACGAGATCGGTTATCACGTTGCTGCAAGCGTGAAAGAAGAGGATGTTGAGAAAGTTGTTTCCTTGATCCGAGAAACCATCGAAAAATCCGGTGGCTCTTTCATTGCGGAAGGCGCTCCGTCGTTGATGAAGCTTGCGTATCCTATGACTGTTCGTGAAGGGGAAAAGAAAATTGAACATGACCGCGCCTATTTTGGATGGCTCAAGTTCGAGGCGGCAACCGAAAGTACTGAAGCCCTTGAGAACTCGCTCAAGTTGAATCCGTCCATCGTTCGTTCCATCGTCTTTAAGACAGTGCGTGAAGATACCCGTGCAAAGATGAAAGCGCCGCAGCTCCGCGAAGTGAAGCGAACCGACACTATCAAGTCTACACCGAAACGAGCCGTAGCCGAAGAAGCAGGGAAAGCACCAATCTCTGAAGAGAAGTTGGATAAGGCACTTGAAGAGCTCACGACTGAATAGCGTAGCGTGGTAGACTGTTCGTATGTACCTAAACAAGGTAATGCTATACGGCAACTTGACGCGCGACCCAGAACTCCGCGCGCTGCCCTCCGGCATGAATGTCGTGAATTTCAGCGTTGCGACGAATCGTGTGTTTCGCGACCGAGACGGCAAGAAGCAAGAACAAACAGAATTTCACAATGTCGTTGTGTTTGGGAGGCAAGCGGATACGGTTAATCAATATCTCAAAAAGGGAAGCGCTGTGTTTGTCGAGGGCCGCATGCAGACGAGAAGTTGGGAAGGAAAAGACGGCGAGAAGAAATATCGTACTGAAGTGGTCGCTGAACGCGTGCAGTTTGGTCCGCGCGCGGGAGGCGGAGGCGGAGGCGCGCGAAAACAGGCGGATGAGCCGGCCACGGATGAATCTTCAGGGGGCGCAGGCATTGACTACCCGAAAGACGACATCAATCCCGAGGATATTCCTTTTTAATAGAAAAATAAGGAGCCAGGCGACTATATTTTTCATTACCCAGTTAAATCCCGCCTACGGCGGGATGACTTGAAATCAAGAGCGAGAAAGGGTATATTGCTCCAACTTACGAAAGAATGAGTCAACAAGTTTCAAGGAGATTCAAGTCGTATTTAACAGGGTGTAAGTTGTTTCTAAGCTCGCCTACGCTCACTAAGAAAAACTAACATGACCAACAATATTTTGACGCAAAATGATATTCAGCACGTCGACTATAAGGACGTGGACCTTTTGAAGCAGTTCATCAACCCGCACGGTCGGGTATTGGGGCGCAAGAGAACAGGACTTACTGCAAAGCAACAGCGAGCAGTTGAGGCGGCAGTGAAGAGGGCCCGCTTCATGGGGCTTCTCCCGTATATTCAAAAATAGAGAAATCTGTAAAAAACCCTGGCGATACGCCGGGTTTTTTGCTGTGTACCTTATACTCGCTCGACGTATTCTCCCGTTTCCGTATTAATGCGGATTATATCGCCTTGTTTTACGAACATTGGGACGTTGATAGAGGCACCCGTCTCAAGCTCCACGATCTTCGAGCCGCCCTGGGCCGTATTTCCTCGGACGTCGGGCGGGGCCTCGGTCACCTTGAGTTCTACCTTGATGGGGAGCTTCACACTGAATATCTTGCCGTCGAAAGACAGTGTCTCTATCTCGGTGTTGTCTTTGAGAAATTTACCGGCTTCACCCATCATTTCCTCGGGGACGGTAAAGCGCTTAGACTTGTCTTTGATATCATGAAAAAACCACTCGCCATTCCTCTCGTAAATAAATATTGCAGATTTCTTCTCTATTTCTGCCTCGTTCAATTTATCCGACTGCTGGAACGAATATTCTATGACGTTACCGCGAATAAGGTGGCGGAGTTTCGTTTGGTTCACCGGACGGCGCTGCTGCTTCTGCATGATGTTATTCCACGTACAGACGTAGGGCTCGCTTTCGACGAGTACCGCAACTCCCGGCTTCACTTCGTTATATGACAACATAGTCGGGTATTCTATGCGCAATTTTGGTTTTGTCCACCCGAATATATACTAGCGAGGTGGAACTCATCAGACCTTCGATAGAATACCGCGCTTCTTTTTTGGAAGCGGTCAGGGAATATCGCGCCGACGGCAAGCCGATACGATTTGATTTCGACATGGCGGAAAGTGATTTTCCGCGCTTTGTAAAAGAGTTGAATGAGCATGCGGAAGGTTTGCATATGCCGGAAGACTATGTTCCCGAGACGATATTCTGGCTCGTTGACGGAGGGGAATATATCGGGCAAATAAATATTCGGCACTATCTGAACGGCCATTTGCTCACGATCGGCGGACACATCGGGTACGATATTCGCCCGTCTAGGCGAAATCGCGGCTATGGGACGAAACAACTGCAGATGGTTCTGCCAAAAGCAAAAGAACTTGGCATTGACAGGGTTCTCGTGACATGTGATGTGAGCAATGTCGGCTCGCGGAAGATCATAGAACACGGCGGCGGATTCTTAGAGAATCAAGTGCCGAATCCGGATACAGGAGAGGATAAGTTGCGATTTTGGATAAACTTATGATTGTTTTTCTTTCTTTATTTTTCTCTCAATTATACCCGCCTCGATACACTGGTTTACCGCTCTGCGCAGGGCAGTGACATGTTGGCTCAAGCTTGGGATACTCTCGAACCTTAATCGTAATCGATTCACAGCACGTTCGAGTGTGAATGGCGATTTATGCTCGTCGTGACGTACCGCTTTCGCTTGTTTGCGTACGATGTCCAATACTTTCTTTAGTTCATCTTGAACGTTAGATTCAGCTGCATGGTGAAAGTTAAGTATGGCAGTCTCTAAAATGTGTTCCGGGTCTTGATTTTCAACTTGTGAGATGGCACGTTCGATTCTTTCAGATTCGGAACCCATACACGTACATCATTCGTCTGCTTCGCTCTTGCTCCGCGCGAGAATTGTTGCTCCGTCGAGGTTTTTCCGGATATCTTTCATTATTTGATTGAGGACAGTCTTGTTCTCACGCAAGAATGTGCGTGCAGCGTCGTAGCCGCGACCCATTTTTGTTTCGCCGTATGAATATGCACCGGTGCCGGCCTTTTCTACGACGCCCAATTTCTCGCCGAGCGCGAGCGCCTCTCCTTCTCGTGAGATTCCTTCTCCGTACAACATGTCGAACTCAGTTTGCCTGAATGGCGCCGCAACTTTGTTCTTCACTATCTTCACGCGGTGGCGCCCGCCCATCACCTCGTCGCCTTTCTTTATCTGTGCGATGCGGCGGATGTCGATGCGCACCGACGTGTAAAATTTCAGAGCTTTTCCTCCAGGTGTTGTTTCTGGATTTCCGAACATCACGCCTATCTGCATGCGAATCTGGTTGATGAAGATGATGACCGTTTTAGTTTTTGAGACGATGGCGGTTAGTTTACGAAGCGCCTGACTCATGAGTCTGGCCTGTTTGCCAACGTGCTGTGCTCCCATGTCGCCCTCTATCTCATCTTTCGGCGTGAGCGCTGCGACGGAGTCAATGACGATAACGTCTATTTTCCCGCTTCTGACGAGCGATTCCACTATCTCGAGTGCTTGTTCTCCTGTATCTGGCTGTGAGACTAAAAGGGAAGCGATATCAACGCCGAGTTTTTTTGCGTATTCCGGGTCGAGCGCGTGTTCGGCGTCGATGAACGCACACACGCCTCCCTTCTTCTGTGCTTCCGCAATTACATGGAGCGAGAGCGTCGTTTTGCCCGAACTTTCGGGGCCGAATACTTCGATGATGCGGCCTCGGGGGAGACCGCCGATGCCAAGCGCCCAGTCGACTCCGATGGAGCCGGTTGAAATGGCGTTTACGTCCACTTTCGGCTGCGCGCCGAGCATCATGATGGACTCATCGCCGAATTTTGTCTTAATGTCGGAAATTGCGCGCTCGATGTCCTTGTCGGAACCTGTTCCCGTTTGTTTTGGCGGCGCTTTTTCTTTTTTTCCGAATTTCATAATACAGGGAAGTATACCGCTTTCTTATTCAGGTGCCACATCCTTGGTGGACGTCCCCGACGATGTTTTATTCTCTGTGTTTGATGATGCGTTGCCGTTTGCGATGTAGATGATCTCCAGACTTTTTTGCGTTGTTCTTCCGTATTTGTCTGTTGCATCGAGAACGATGCGATTCTCTCCTTGCATCAAAAGATAGGGCTCTTCAAAAACGCCATCTTCGGTCACCGATACTGGAGTGCCGTTGAGTTTGAGTTCAGAAATGTTGGTAGCACGCCCTCGAACAAGCATGAATACTTCGTGTACGACTATTGAGTCTGACGGCACTGAGATGCGCGGACCAAAGAGCATTGCCTGCGCTTCGTAGTATCCGTAGCCGACGAGAAAAAGAAAAAAAACTACCAGTGTGATCTTTACGAATCTGCTGTCGCGATACGGGAGCATAAGGATGTGAGTTATGAAAACAGGCAAAGAGCGCTCATACCTTTTCCTCTTCCGAGTCGCCGTTCTCTGGTTCCGCCGCGAGTTCGTCTGCGTTTCCTGCGCCTATTACTTCGCGTGGTTTTGCTCCGTCTCCCGGTCCGATGACGCCACGCTCTTCAAGAGTGTCTATCATTCTTGCGGCGCGTGCGTAGCCTACGCCTAATTTTCTTTGCAGATATGACGTTGATGCTTTTCCGGCTTCGAGAACAGCTCGTTTTGCCTCCGGGTACAGATCGTCCTCGTTTTCATCGGACATCGAGGCGAAAATCGGGTCGGTCCCGCCTCCGTTCGCTTGTTTATCGGTGAAGTTTATCTCACTCGGCATCGTGCCCTCGTTCGTACGCGCTATATATGCAACAACGCGTTTAACCTCGCTTTCCGACGTAAATGGCGCTTGCAATCGACGGGGCTTCGACATCTCACCGGAAATAAAGAGCATGTCTCCGGCCCCAAGGAGTTTTTCGGCTCCTCCAGTATCCAGGATAGTCCGGGAATCTATTTGCGAAGAAACCTGCAGTGCAACACGAGCGGGGATATTCGCTTTAATGAGCCCGGTGATGACTTTCACGCTTGGCCGCTGTGTCGAGAGGATGAGATGGATGCCGACCGCACGGCTCATCTGTGCGAGCCTGACGATGCCAGCTTCAAGCTCGCGTGGATACGAGGACATGATATCTGCCAATTCATCAATGATGACCACAATGTATGGCATTGCTTCAGGCAAAGCACCCTCCGCCTCTTTTGCTCTGGCCTCTTTAAGCGCAGGTCCGAAAACGTTTTCATGATACGACGCGATGTCGCGCACTTTTTCGGTCTCCAAAATGTTGTATCGCCGTTCCATTTCTTTTGCGAGCCACTTGATCGCTTCAATCGCCTTTCGTGCGTCGGTTATGACGGGAGTAAGAAGGTGGGGGATTGTGTTATACATTGTCAGTTCGACTCTTTTTGGGTCAACCATAATGAATCGAAGGCGTTCGGGTCCGCAGCGGTAGAGAAGTGAAATAATGAAATCATGAATTGCTACGGATTTTCCAGCACCCGTTGCACCCGCGACCAGCATGTGAGGCATGCGGCTCAGGTCTGCAAAGTGAGCTCCACCGGAAATGCTTCGTCCGAGTCCTACGAGAAGCGGTTTATCGGATTGAGAAAATTGAGGATCTCCGAGAAGTGGAGCAAGTCCGAGCGTCGTACGGGAAATATTCGGCACTTCGATACCAACGAGAGATTTTCCGGGTATCGGCGCTTCGATGCGGACAGGGGAGGCTGCGAGTGCGAGTTCCAAATTGCTCTGGAGCGCGACTATTTTCGAGAGACGCACGCCCTCGGCAGGTTTCATCGCGTAGCGTGTCACCGTTGGGCCGATAGAGACCTCGTCCATCTCAACTTGGATGCCGAAATTCTGGAGTGTGCGTTTGATGATGTTCATGTTCGCCTTCACGTCCCCTACCTCCGGTTTTCCTTTATTTTTTCCGAGGAGCGATAGTGGTGGAGGAATGTATTCGGAATATGTTGCTGCAATAATAGGAAACCCTCCGGGTGATGTAATCTCTTCTCTTTCCGGTTTCATTAGCTGCGGCTCGCTATCAGGCGCAACCTCTTCTTCTACTTCTTCGGTAGCCTCTTCGTCCATGCCCTGCATTTCTGCAATTGCTACATCATCCTCTTCGCCGATTCCAGCGTCAGACGGCTCTGACTTGAGTCTCTCGCGCAATCCTTTCACTATAAGACCAAGGTGGATGTCGAAGGCGACGATAAGTGCTGCGATAATGAATGCAAGCAAAAAGACGATCGTGGCTGCCGTGTCCACGGTCGCAATCAAGGGTTTCGATATGAGTGAACCAAGGAGTCCGCTCCTTCCTGGGAAGCCTATGTTTATGAGCCCAAGGCTTGCAAGCAAAAAGACGACGACGCTGCCAATTTGCACGACCCCAAAGCTCTTCTCGAAGGAGCGCAAAATGGCAACCGCTAAGATAAGGAGTGATAGGGGGAAGAGCATATAGCCAATGCCGAGGAGCCATGTCAGAGCCTTGAAAAGCTGTTCGCCCACAGTGCCCCCGATATCAAATGCTGCGAGGACCAAAAATACGGCCGTTGCAATCAAGAGAACTGCTCCCACGCCCCGCAGTGCCTCAGAGCTGATAGAGGGCCTATACTCTGTCTCGTCCTTTTCCTTTCGCTCTCTTTTTCCATTCTTTTTTGTTCCATTTCGAGCCATACGACAGCAAATGATACCACGCTCCTCGTCAATTTTTCGTTATTTCATACCCCAGAAAGTATGTTTTGCCTGCATGGTAGCGTTTCGTGATGAGACAAAAAGCAGACGCGATAGGCGCGGGGAATAATGCGATGGTATAAGGGCTTCTTAGAGCGACATTTCCGGGTCGTCATGGACATCGTAGCTTTGCACGTGTTGCAGCACTCATATGTACGTACTTCTCTATTGCTTAATTGGATGTCCCTTATGTATACTTCATCTATATGCCGTCGGATCGACAAGATCCTCAAAAGGAATCTTCAAGGACATCATCTCAATCAGAATCAATTCCCGTAACGGACATAAGACAAAGGACAGATATATCCATATTTTTAGACCCTGCATTACGGACAAACCCATTTGGCCATAATATATCTGCGGAGCATATCTATCGGAGGGCGGAGCGAATTGCAGCTGCGGTTCACTTACTCACGGGACACATGCCAAATGCTGAGCCCGTTCGAGATCTTGCCCGAAAAGAGAGCATTGCACTTCTCAATCATGCGCTCGGGTTACGCAGTGAATTGCGTGCTGCGGGCTCGGAATCATTCAAGCAGACACAAGCATCAATACGGAAACTTATTTCTCTCATAAGACTACTCGGGATTTCTGGATACACATCAGCGCAAAATACAGAAACACTTGTGGATGCTCTCGATGAACTTGGGGCGCTTCTGACCTCGTCCCAGCGCTCTCAGCTTGCAGAAGATACGTTCCTTACGCGTGATGAACTTACACCAAGGAGAAGTGAACCGGCTCGAGATTCTCAGACAATATCGTCACGTTCGTCACAACGTAGAGAGGTGCGCATGAAAGTAAGCGGGGTTTCTATAAAGGACAGACTCATAAGGGACACAGGTGTTGATGGCAGAAGCGCTGGAGCACGAGCCGAACGAATCGTAGACATCTTGCGCTCTGGGGGGATATTGGGAATCAAGGACATAGCGTCAAATTTGCCTGAATATAGCGAAAAAATGATACAGAGGGAACTTGCCGCATTGGTCGAAAGGAATACGGTCAAGAAACTAGGAGCAAAACGATGGAGTAAATATACACTTCTCTAGGCCAATAAACAGCGGGCTATACGAGGGGAGCGCCCAAAATAACATGCTTTAGAGCGGGATAATGAGCGCACGTTAAATTAGTGCGACCGGAGGGCCGCTTCTATTTCGGGGAGGGTTCCCCGGTCCTGTGCAGTTGCACAGGGTTCTTTACAGACAAAGCAGATGCTTTTGAAGTAAGAAAGCCGGTTGACTTCGAGGGGGGTCAATTGTATTCTCAGGCCCGTAGCTAGCGGCCAGGCGCCAATAGGGAATGGTCCGTTTTATCCTCTAGTTATCCACAAAACAGGAAATCACGATTCAACTCGTGCTCTCGTCCTCATATATAATTGCCAGATGCTTCCTGTGCGTAACAGGTAGGCGTTTCGCAACTGGACGACACCCTGTCTCTGGTTGACTGCTCTTTGACAGAACATATAAGGAAAGGAACGGGACACAGGGAATTACCCTATGTTCAGACTAAACTCACATTCATCCGAAAGATGAAAGAAACAACATGCATTGTGCGTCTATGAATATAGACCATAAGCGTGCGCATACTGAAATGGCAGAACTTACCCGGATACGGACGAACGAAAGAATTCTGAATTACTTTCTTGGCGCTACCCCCTGATTCTCTTCTATTAGTAATGAGTCGGGGTTAGCCAATTATTAGTTGTCTGCTTCTGGCAGGCACACACAAATTGCATTCGCGGTTACGTCGAACTTCCGCGCATGCATCCAACTCTTCCAATTAGGGAGAGATGGAAAAGGTCAAAATAAACTATGAGTTTAACAACAAAGAATATCGCGACAGTGTTCGTAGGCTTGGGCCTCGTCCTTGCGCTTTCGTTTGCAGTCGTCACACCGGCGAAAGCAGACATGCTCTCGGATCTTCAGGCACAAGTACAGGCACTGCTCGCACAAATTGCAATGCTTTCAGGTGGTACAACCACCGGCGGCTCATGCAACACGTTCACGCGTACTCACCAGATGGGTGATTCAGGCGGGGAGGTGATGTGGGTCCAGCAATTCCTTAACAGTCATGGTTCCCAGGTATCGGCAACGGGTGCCGGTTCTCCTGGCAATGAATCATCGTACTACGGCGCAAAGACGAAGGCGGCGGTCGCTAAGTGGCAGGCTGCAAACGGAGTCGCTCCGGCAGCAGGTTACTGGGGTCCGATAACTCGGGCTAAGGCGAACTCGATGTGCGTAAGCACGCCGGGCATACCAGGTGTTCCGGGCGTCCCAGTGACTGGAAACGGTCTCAAGGTCATGCTCGCATCTGATTCACCGACAAACACAGCGTTGGTCCAGGGACAAGCGATCGCAGAACTTGCAAAGTTCACGTTCTCGAACCCAACGGGTTCCGAGATCACGGTCACCAACCTCGGCTTCAAGCGTGTTGGCGTGTCGTCTGATTCGACGCTCGCAAACGTCTACCTCTTCCAGGGGAAGAAGCGCATTACCGATTCCGCTGGAGTCAGTAACACAGCGTTCAACTTCAACGATCCGTCGGGGATCTTCAAGGTACCCGCGGGTGGCATGGTCACGATCTCTGTCAGCTCGGATATTGCTGCGTCTACGAACGGTCAGCAGGTGGGCGCACAGTTGGTATCGATAGCGTCGTCAGGAGTCCTCGACTCTTCCGTCGTGCTTCCGATCACCGGCTCGTCGCTCCTCATTTCTTCAGCGACACTCGCGACTGTAGACTTCAACACGACAACGACTCCTGCAGCGAATACTAACCTGACTCCCCAGAACGATTATCCGCTCTGGCAGAACAACGTCTCGATTGGTACGCGCGCGGTCTGGTTGCAGTCGTTCCAACTTCGTAACCTCGGCTCTGTCGGGCTCAACGACATCAGAAACTTCCGTCTCTATGTAGACGGCGTTCAAATCGGTGCGACAATTCCGAACATGTCAGCGGGTGAGGCTTCCGTTGCATGGGATCTCTCGGCTACCCCGCTCCGTTTGGAAACGGGTACTCGTGTCGTCAAGGTAGTCGCCGACATTGTTGGCGGCTCAAGCCTAACAGCTCAGCTTTCTCTTCGACGCGCAGCAGACGCTCGTGTCGTCGACACTGAACTTGCTCAGCCTATTCTTGCGACGGCGAATGGAAGTGCATTCTCCGCTCGTACGTCAGGTCTGCAGACTATCGGTGCTGCGGCAGTCTCGGTCACGAAGGCGAACACCTCGCAATCGTCGAACGTTGCTGTTGGCGCGTCTAACGTTAAGTGGGCAACCTTCGAAGTCCGCGCTTCTGGCGAGGACGTGAAGATCGAGTCCCTCGACGTTCAGGCGAATACCTCGCTCGATCGAGGCCTCGACAACGGTAAAGTGTTCGTCAACGGCGTGCAGGTCGGATCCACCAAGGATCTTACCGACGCGACAGACGTGAACTTTACCTTCGGCTCATCCTTCATCGCGAAGGCGGGCGCAGTCGAGATCGTCGACATCTATGCTGACGCAAAGTCAACAACGGGTGCGGCATTCTCTGACGCTCATACCGCGGCGATCACGCTCGGCACAGGTTCCTCGAACGCGTTTGGGCAAGTTTCGCTCAACTCAGTGAACGTTCCTGGCTCCGACGTGACGGCGAACACGGTCACCATCTCGTCTTCAAGCCTCACGGCGACGAAGTACTCGGGATATGGTAACCAGACGATGATTGCGGGTACGAACAATGCCCGCCTCGGTTCCTTCACACTCTCATCCGGTTCAACGGAAGGCGTGAACGTGAACACCATCGTGGTTGACGTCTCATCCGATGAAGCAGCAACGATCACTGACCTCCGGCTCGTGAATCACGCGACGGGCGCTGCGATCGGCACTGCAAAAGCGTCACCGTCAACGTCCAACTCGTTCTCGGTGAACGTGAACATCCCGGTTTCGTCGACTCTCACGGTTGACGTCATCGGAAACATCAAGTCTGGCTCGAACGCAGGTTCGTGGATCGCAGACATTGACACTTCTACTGGTGGAACGGGTCTCTCGACGGGCAACTCCGTCACGATCGGAAGCGACCTCTCGCTCCAGACCATCACGGTCGGCTCGGGCTCGATCACGGTCACCAGGGACCCAGGCACGCCAGTTAACTCGAACGTCGTTGCAGGTCTATCCAGCGTACACGTTGGTAAATTCGACTTCGCAGCGGTAAGCTCTTCGTACACAGTGCAAGAACTCAAGGTCAAGGTTCCGGCTGATGCCGCAACCTCGGTCTCGCAGATCACACTGAAGTACAAGAACTCTGCAGGTGTTGAACAGACGGTCTCGCAGGCGCTTGCGCTCTCTTCGGGCGCTCTGACGCACGCGACCGCGACGTTCACCGGCCTTACGTTCTTCGTTCCGGAAAACGATTCAGCTGATATCGATGTCTACGTCGACACGCCGACAATTGCTTCAGGTGGTAAATCTGGCGCAGCTATCTCGGTCTTGCTCGACGGCGACGAGGGCTTCAAAGCGATCGACTCGTCAGGCGCTTCTGACACGACGCTCGCCGGCTCCTCGACAGACGTCAACTCAGCCGCTTCGACCGGCTACGGCTCGAAGTACTTGAAGAAGACAGTTCCGACCCTTGCTCGTTTGAGCACTGGCTACACGACAAACACGGTGGCCAACGGTACCGGACTGTTCCGCTTCACAATGACAGCTGACGCTGCAGGTTCGGTGGACTGGAGAGAGATCTCATTCGAGATCACTACTGCAGGCACCGCGACCGACAGCTACAAGACGTGGACACTCCATGACGTCACAGGCACTGCCGTTCAAGTGAACGACACCGCAGTCGACGTTTCGGGCACCACGATTGCAGTCTGTCCTGGCGTCTCATGCGTAATCGGTGAAGCACAGCAGATTGGTGCTGGTTCATCGAAGACGTATGAGCTTCGCTCGGGCGCAGTCACTGGTTGGGGTAGTGCTGGAGACTCAATCAGCATTAACTTCACTGAGGACTCCAACGATCCTATTACGAACGCAGCCGCATCCAGCCTCCACTCGGGAGATGCCTTTGTCTGGTCTGATCGCTCCGCGAACAGCCACACCACGACAACGACTGACTGGACGAACGGTTACCTCGTGAAGGACGTGGACAACGACACTCGCCAGTGTCAGTTCGGAACAGCGACAACCTGTACTCCGTAATGTCCTAACCCTCGGGCACACCTTTCGGCGCTTCACATGAAGTTGCCGGAAGCACAAGCCTCCAGCTGGGGAATTCGGCCCAGCAAAGCAAGCCCTCGGAGAGAAATCTCCGGGGGTTTTGCTTTTGAAAACCTGTCAGATGCAGCGCGGTTTTTGGTTGCGCGGAAGATGGTGTATACTTTTCTACCTATGGAAAATTCGAATAAAAACGTGCGGATCGGCATTATTGTAACGATTATTGCGATCATCGGACTAGGGCTTTGGTATTACTCGCAAAACCAGAATCCGCTTCCCGTTCAATCGGGAGACTCAATCGAATCGTGGAATTTCCAAGGTTCTTATAACGACGATGGTCCTAATGAGCAAAAAGCGAGAGATGAAATTGCGCGTCTTGAAGAAGGGCTCAAAGATGCAGAAACAGAGCCGACGGACTACGCGCTTTATGTATCGCTCGCGAACCAGTACACGCTCCTGGGAGACGGAAAAGCGGCGTACGAGAATCTCGGGCGAGCGGTAGAGATCGATTCAGAGAAAACAGGTATGGCTTGGCATAATATGGGCGCCTTGATGGAACGCCTCGGCGCATTTGAGACGGCGCGGGTGGCGTATGGAAAGGCTGTTGCCGCACAGCCCCATCTCGATATCTACCACTTGGCGAATCTCGAATTTCTGATGAAGCACTTCCCGGACGATGTAGAAGCGATCGAAGATGCGTTTGATGCGAGTGAAAAGCAGTTCAACGCTCCTGCGCCGACGCTGCAGTTAAAAATTCAATGGCTCGAAAGTGTGGGAAGAGCGGATGAAGCGGAAAACTTGAGGGGCCAGATGAAAGCTGCCCCAGAAACAAGTGGCGAGCCAGAGAGCAATGTGATAACTGTCGAGTAATATGGGGCGAGGCGTAGAGCGGATGGTGTCGTGGATGTTGCTACTTCCAGCGGCGCTTCCTCTTATCTACATTAGCGGGCTTTTGTACCCGTACGTTGCGCCGAAGACGCTCCTACTCCGTTCACTCGCCATCGTCTTAGCCGCGCTTTTCGCTTTTCTTATCCTCTCAAATCGGCCGCTCTATTGGCAGAGGCTGCGGCAGAAAGGCACGTGGCTTCCCAGCGCACTTCTCGTCGTCGCGTATGTCACGTCGTACTTTGGGATCGATTTCTACCACAGCTTCTGGTCAATCTTTGATCGCGGCGATGGGCTACTAACCCTTACCGCGCTCGCCCTGTTTTTCTACGGCACGCTTTTGTACGCGGATGCGCCCCTCTTTCGGCGTCTCCACGTTTTTGTCGTGTGGACTGCATCGCTCGTCGCCCTGTATGCGCTCCTGCAATGGCTGCAGGCGGCGCTCGGAGTCGATCTGCCCCTCATTTCAGAGCCGCGTGGCAGGTTTGGCTCCACGTTCGGGAATGCTGCGTACCTCGCGAGCTATCTGGGGCTCACGCTCTTTCTCACGATCGGACTCCTTTGCGAAAACTTTGGGCCGCGTGACGTTACAAGGAGAAATGCGCTATACATTGGTCTCGCACTCCACATTCTCGCGATACTACTCGCCGCGACGCGCGGCACGTTGCTTGCGCTCGCATTCGTATCTGCCCTCACGCTTCTGTATTTCTCGTGGCTGGGCAGCGGGCGGATACGGATCTACTCGCGAGCTGCAATCGCCATCGGACTTGTTGCCGCCGGTTTATTTTTCATGTTCCGCGCGCAGTTTGCACAGGTGCCAATAGAATTCGTGAGCCGCGTGGCGACGATTTCTTTACGCGATGCGACGGTTGAGAGCCGCCTGTTTATCTGGCGCAACATGATCACCGAAAGCCTGCATAGTCCGTTTATGGGATACGGCGCAGAGCATATCGATGTTTTGTTCAATCGCTTCTATGATCCGGTGGCGATTGTCGAGCAATGGTTCGATCGCTCGCACAACGCGTTCTTTGATTATCTTATCCAGTATGGTTTTGCCGGCCTTCTGCTCTATGTAGGTCTCATCGTGTCGTTTGGCTACACAGCATATAGGCGATTTGTGCGCGGGGACAAGAACGCGGGTCTCTTAATTCTACTTGCGATTACGTATGCGATTCAAAATGTCTTTGTGTTTGACACCGCCTCGACGCTCTGGCTTTTCCTTATATTGTTCGCAGGAATGTTTATTTCTGATCAACGGGCGACGGGGTCTCAGCGCATCCCGAGATTGCCTCGCTACACTCCAGCTGCGATCTCGCTGTCTATACTTGTACTTCTCTTTCCTGTTTCAATCCAGCCTCTTCGCGCTAATCTGTATCTCGCGGAAGGATACCTCTATCATGTCGTAGATATCGATCGAGCTACCGCCGCGTTAGAGAAGGGGCTCGCGCTCGGCACATATGCTGATCTTGAATATGGGTACCAGGAATATCAAATGTATATTGAGCAGCAGCAAACTATGCTTGAGGGGGATAATCGCGTTAAAGCATATCGATTTGCGGTAAACACACTTGGCAATAATGCCGATAGGTATCCGTACGACGCGCGTACGCTTACGTATCTTGGGCACGTCTTGAACGACGTGCCGCCCGAGATAGAGGCAAACGAAGATGAGGTGCGCCACGTGCTCGCGCGTGCGATAGAGCTGACGCCAAAGAGATTGCAGCCGTGGTACCTCTTAGCGAACGTCGACATAAAGAAAGCGGACGCCATGTCTCCCGGGAAAGCTCGCGATGAACTGTACTTGAGGGGGATAGAAACGCTTAAGGAATATGCTGTTGTCGTGCCGAATTCCGCGGAGCCGCGCTTCATCATTGCGACTTTGTATCAGGTAGTGGGCGATCGCGACGAGGCTAGAAAGTGGGCAGACGAAGGGCTGCCGCTGTATAAGCGGGATCATAATGTTGCAAAACGTGCAGCACGGTACTACGTAACGGCAGAAGATTGGGGGAATGCACGCTTCTTTTTGCAAGAGCTTACCGAAATTGATTCGAGCGACTATGAAGTCATGTACGATCTTGCCAAAGCCGAATTTCTAAACGGCAACGTCGAAGAAGCAGTGCGCATCGTCGAAAGGCTGCGTGTCGATTCCCCCGGCCTTGTCGAAACCGACCCCGCATTTTTGTCCGCTTTAGAGGGAGGGGAGTGAGTTCATTTCTGGGTGCCTACTGCTACAGGATAGGTCAGACTTATCCCCAACGCGGGGTTGGAATTGAGGGGAGTTTCGAGTGCCGGTGTATACTGCAGTTGTCAGGCGTGTGCACTGCACCGTTCTGTTGGGAGTCGATTTAATTTAGCATAATTCCTATCAATGGTATCTGAAGATATGAAGAATCTCACATTTATTAAGGATGGTGGGTGGCTTTCGATGACCATTGCGGTTGTTGTTGGCGTGTTTGCGGTTGTAGGGCTTGTTCAAGCAGCGACGACGATCTCAACCAATGTAAGCACGGACGGCAACTTATCTGTTACCGGAACTGCGTCAGTGACCGGCCTTACGACGCTCGGTCAGGCCTCTTCAACGAGGTTGTCGGTGACAGACACGGCATACTTTGGCGGCACAGCAACGACGACCATTACATCCGCAGGTAACGTCAGTGTCGCAGGCACGCTCACGGTTACCGGGGCGGGCACCCACACCGGTCTTGCCTCGTTCGTCCAGGCATCCTCGACGCGATTCTCGGTATTCGATACGGCATATTTTGGCGGGTCGGCAACATCGACGTTCTCGTCCACGGGTGCTCTAACGCTTATTACCGATCTAACACTCCAAAATGGTGAGGTTATCTCAAATAGCACCAATGGGACCGTTTCGATTGGAGGTGCAAGCGACATACTAAAGATTCTTGGCACCGCAAGTACATCGGCTCTTAAAGTTGGGGACGAGCCGGCAGCTCCTACCATTAACGGTATGGTTATCGGCTACTGTTCGTTCTCGGATGTGGCGAGCTTTACGGCTTCCACGACAAAATATTTCGATTGCACAACAACGCCGGCTGGCGCGCTCATTTCTGGAGATCGGGTCTTTGTGCAGGCTACGAGTTCCTTTGATTCGCCTTTCATTATTCAGGCTGCGTCAACGACTGGCGTAAGCACGATCAATCTGCGGGTCTTGAATACCGGAATGGACGGTGCAGCGGACACAACCCTCGGCGGTACCTCGATTAACTTCTGGGCTGTTCGCTAAAGTAATGTAGCTGGATTATTATCAGCACAGCGAACTGTTCATGAAGAAGATTCTCAAAGGAATAGCGTTCGCCCTTCTGATACCTGGGCTTGCCGTTGCCGCGTTTAATGATGTCACGCTAACCACTGACGTCGTTCTCTCGAGCAATAGCATTTCGCTTTCCGTGTATGGCTCCAGCGCAGTGTTGGAGTCGATTGAAGTTGGTAGTGGGAGTTTTACGGTGACAATGCCCAGCGGTTCATCCATAGAAGTGCGTTCCACAGATCGTAAGGTCATTGAAGTGAGTAACGCTAGTTACATCACGACCAATGTCTGCAGCACAAGCGAATCACGCGTGAGGCTTGAGAACTCGGGCACGACCGCCACAATTACGGTGACGCCCTCAAGCAGTACCTGCATAGGTTCTGCGAACACGGCAAGTGGCGGCGGAGGCGGAGGTCCGGCTCCTCAATGTGAAGACAGTATCGATAACGACAAGGATGGGCTGATAGACATAAAAGATCCAGGCTGTGAAAATGCAGCTGATACCGATGAGACAAATTCGGCTGCTGCAACCACAGGTACTGCTACCACCACTGTACCAATTGCGACAAGCGCCGCGACAACTACTCTGACAATAAGCACACAAGCAGCGATTTCGACGCAGACGAATCAGACTTCTGCAGCGGTGAGTGCGCTTGTTGCGCAATTGAAGACGCTTATTGCTCAGTTAAAAGCGCTCGGCGGCACTGTTTCTCCGAGCCTTGAGGCGACAGTGAGCGCGCTTGAGGGTGGGGCCACGCTCCCCGGCGCGACATTTACGCGTGATCTGAAACTCGGCTCGACCGGGGCAGATGTGAAAGCGCTCCAGGTGTGGCTGAATGCGAATGGATATATGGTATCAGCATCGGGTCCCGGTTCAGTTGGGAATGAGACAATGATGTTCGGTTCGGCTACACGCGCGGCGCTCATTAAATTCCAAAAGGCAAAAGGCATTACGCCTGCAGCCGGATATTTTGGACCGAAGACTCGCGCAGCATTAGGGATGTAAATCGGCCCTTTCGAGACCGCAGGGCGTTTGCCGATTTCTGGCTCCTCGGCTCGGAGATGCAAAAACTGAGTTTTTCTATCTCGCTCGTTCTACGTCGCCAGTAAGAAAAGTAGAGCGTGTATAATGCACAGTTTTGAAACAGCGGCGCCCTTTGGGCGCCGCTGTTCTCATATAATGTCAAGGTGAAGCGGATCGAGACATGTATTTCTGCATGTGCCGCGTTCTTTATTTTCTACGCGACTTGTTTTTCGGTTGCATCAGCATTAGAAAGTCCGAAACAGATCGGTTATTTCTGCGATCCAGATACGCAAAGTATTGTTGAGGGACAGTATTATCTGCCGCAGCAGAACGTATGCGTCTATCAATCGTCAAGCATTGGCGGGTCCGGAATTTTCCGCGTAGGCGACATGTATCGCGGTACGCCAGGTAATGCGGAAAGGGTAATAGGACATGGACTCGGATCGGGGACCGAAAGTGCTCAATTAGGAGATCTTACAAATATAAATTTTCTAGGGATTCAGCAGGGCGAGGATATGTTCGTGGCAATCTATGAAGAACGCCCATGGCTTGGCAGTTACGACATCGAACACTTCCGTCCTTTTTTTGCGACGGGCGGTACGGCTCCTCATCAGAATTATGGGTTCATCAGATTTAAATACGGTGTAGCACCCCCACCCGAGCCGGACGAACCCGACCCCGTCATCATTATTCCTGGCATTCTAGGTTCGGAACAGCACAATGGGGAATGGGTGATTGACCCGATATTGCACACGTATGACGACTTGATTGCGACACTGGATGCGAATGGATATACGCCAGGGGTAGATTTGTTTCCTTTTCCATACAATTGGCGAAAGTCGAATGTGGAGACCGCGATATTGCTGAAGGCGAAGATCGATGAGGTCAAAGGTATTTGCAACTGCGATAAGGTGGACCTTGTTGCGCATTCAATGGGTGGCCTTGTTGCTAGGCAATACATCCAATCGGATGCGTACGAGCAAGATGTCGACCAATTAATCTTTCTCGGCACCCCCCACCTCGGCGCTCCGAAAGCGTATTTGATGTGGGAGGGAGGGGAGGTAGGGCCAGATTTCAGTGAGCGTCCCATGGAGTTGATTCTTGAGCACGAAGCATATGAAAAAAGATATCCCACATTATTTGCATACCTTCGTACTGAACCCATAGAATCTGTTCGAGAACTCTTGCCGATTTATGATTACCTTCTAGACGGGAGCGAAAAGAGATTGTACCCCGCTGGTTATCCGAAGAATGATTTTCTTGTGTCATTGAATGAAAACGTGGGAAAGTTAGAGACTTCAGGTGCGCGCATTTATAATTTCGTCGGCGATGTTGGTACACAAAACACTATTACCGAAATTAAAGTTACAAATGAACATCTGCATGCGCCGATGTGGGGACACGGATATCCGGAGGGATTTTATGAAAATTCTGGAGCTCCAGGTCTTATCAAGGGGCACGGTGATGGGACAGTACCACTTTCAAGTGCGTCTCTCATAACGTCGAATCTCTCCGCGACTTCTAGTATGCACACCGCATTGCCATCACATACGCAAGGGAAAATATACGAGATTCTTTCGGGAAAGATTGCGCAAACTATTATTCACGGCATCAATTTTCCAAACGTTCGTCTCGTGCTCATTAAAATTCTTTCCCCAGCCGACCTGCTCGTCATTGCCCCCGATGGCAAAAAAATCGGCAAGGAGAATGGTCAAGAAGTGAATGAAATACCAAACGCTTTTTACACTGGTTTCAATACGGTCACCGAATACATCGCTATTCTTAATCCGCTTGACGGCGAATACAAAGTATTCACCGAAGGGACTGATACAGGCTCGTACACTGTAGAAACGGCATATATAAGCAATGAAAACGTTGTCGACTCATCATTTACGGGGAATACGACACTAGGACTCGTAACAGAGCTAAATGTGCCAATTAACAATCAAAATCCACAACCTGATATTCAACCTACAGATAATGAGGCGCCTGCCATAACCATCGTAGCTCCGGGCGAAGCAGAGTATCTTCGTTCCGAGCAATTACCCATAGAAGTAAGCGCAGTTGATGCAGATTCGGGACTGCACTTTTTGGAAACGAAGCTCGACGGCATGACTATTCCGAACATTGGCTCAGTTGATTTATTCTTCCACGATCTTGGAAATCACGCGTTGTTTGCATCCTCTACTGACAACGTGAACAACGAATCCACAGAATCACGCGCATTCAAGGTCATCGCCAACGCAACAAGCACACGAGACGACATGTCGCGAGCATATTCTTTGGAGTGGGTCACACAGAAAGTTTACGACGACTTGCTCAAGAAATTTAATGCTTGTTATAAGAAAAAGACCACACTTACAAGCGTTACCAAGACTGTCGTCGTCGCAGGCAAGAATGGTAAGCCTCCCACAACCAAGAAAGTCAACGAGAAAGTGACGAAAGTGGAAATCTACTTCGACAAAAAAACGGCGCAAGATATGCTGAAGACGTTGGATAAGTACCGAGGGAAAGGTCTGAGTGAGGGGGGATATCGGATTATCAAGGAAGATGTTCAGTGGTTGATTAACAACTAATATTATTTTCCGCATGGGATCAAAAAACTTGCTTCACAATTTTATATCTCATTTGGTTTTGTTGGTGATTTCAGTTGGGCTTACTTACTATTTGACACCACGTACGTACGAATCTCTGTATTGCAAATATATAAGCAACTGTGGCGGCGGATGGGTAGATTACGGCCCTGTCTTATGGATGGTAGCTTCGTATACATTTCTCGTTACGTTTCTTTTTATGACTTTCGGTAGGGCATATCGATATTGGTGGATCGGAATTTGTCTTGCACCGATATTGTTTTTAATTTTATGGATGACAATGCCTCCACTTATTTACATTAGCTCATTCGATTTTTCAGGCACCGCACTTTTATTGGGTGCTTGGGGTATTTATATACTTGCCGGATTAATTCTCGGCACAATTGCCCACAAGACCCTCCAAAAACTCGCGCGTGCGTTTATGGCGAGATTGTCGTAGACAGAGGCAAGTAGGGCGGTTACCATAGCTACATGAATAAACAGTGGCTCACGCTTGGCATCGCGCTTGGCATGCCCCTCCTCCTTATCGCCGTCGTAGCCGGCTCTATCAAGATATCCGAAATGCGCGTGAGCCCTGCGTATGACGTGCTATATGCAACTGGCTATGGCTACGCCGGCAAGTACTACTATGTCCAGGGAACTCATATTTCTTCTGACATTGTCGATGAGAGCGGCCAAATGATAAAAAAAGGGCAGTCGGCTACGAATGACTACTCGTATACGAATCAGCAAGAGTCCGTGAATCAAACTCGATTCTATCGCTATGATCCGGTCACGGATTCATCATCGTCCGTAGGAGGCTACGCCGACGCGCGAAAGCTGGATATAATCAGTATTGATAAATCGCCAGATGGGTATCGTGTCATAAGGGGTACTGATAGCGGCGATGCGTTCTTCTTTCCCTTTTTCTATGACGGCGGCCGTAATACGACCGGCTTCGTTATAGAAGGCGAGAACGGGCGCAAGAATATCAGGCTCACCGGCGATGACTATTACAGGACTGATATAATCGGATGGATAGAGAAATAGCATGGACAAACAACAGATACTTGACCTCATCAAGACAAAGCTTGCGTCAGGCGAGTTGACGCAGCAGGACTTGAAAAATCTGTCGAGCGGGACACCAGTTCACTCGCAAGCGGGCGTCGCGGTCATTTCGCGTCCTATTTCTCCTGAAGGAGCACATGTAAATATCTCCAAGATGCTTTATTACATTGGCGGCCTCATTGTACTCATTGGGGTCGGCGTCTTTGTGTCACAATTCTGGGACGATTTTGGCTCAGAGATACGCGTTCTGATTTCACTCGGCGGTGCCGTCATTGCGTACGGTACCGGACTCGTGTTATCGAAAACAGATGAAAAGAGCGAGATTGCATCTGCGTTTCATCTTCTTGGCGGAGTATTGTTTCCGTTTGGCGCGATTACGCTTCTGTATGAAATGGGGATAGAGGCAGAATGGGGAACGTACGCATTGCTCTTCGGCGCACTGACGTTCCTGTATGTAATGACGATGTTGATAGTCACGTATCCGCTCGTCACGTTCTTTGCAATAGCAAATGCGACGGCCGCGCTATTCGCACTGACACAGTTTGTATTTCAAGACAACATAATCTTCGATTTCTACTATTACTTTGCAATCGTGATGGGAGCGAGTTATTTATACCTTGGTACGCAATTCATAGGCACACGAAACGAACAGATATGTCGGCTGCTTCTCCTCATCGGCTCTGCGTGGTTTCTTGGTGGCGCATTCATGCTCTACGACTCGCTTATCGGATGGGCGCTTCTATATCCATTTCTGATCGCGGGCACCATGGCGCTCAGTATCTACGTTAAGCGGATGTCAGTGCTTCTCATGTCTACCGTGGCCATTATGTCGTACGTCGCATACATAACTGGTAAATATTTTGCCGACAGTGTCGGTTGGCCGCTCGCGTTGATTGTGATAGGGTTTCTGTTTATCGCGACGGGTTATTTCAGTTACTATCTGCATCAAAAGTATTTTAAATAACTTACGCCTTCGTTCATGGCGAAGATTTCGTGATTTTCAAAAGTGCCGCGTGCTAGAATTTGCGGATGAAATTTCTCGTGTTTCAGCATGTGCCACATGAGCATCCGGGGATGCTGGGGGATGCGGCAAAAACGTGGGGAGTAGACCTAACCGTCATCGAGCTATGGAAACCGTACATCATGCCCGTTGCAGATGAGTTTGATGCGCTCGTTATCATGGGAGGACCTATGGGAGTGTACGAGGGGAAAGAGCAGTATTCGTCAAAAGACGATGAGCTCGCGTTTATAAAAGAGAATCTTGGAAAAATGTCGGTGATAGGGTTTTGCCTCGGCGGGCAACTGCTGGCGCATGCGCTGGGGAGCCGTGTGTACCCCAATCTCACCGACGGAAAACGGCAAAAAGAAGTTGGATATCATACTGTCGAACTTACTGCCGAAGGCGCTGCTGACCCGTTATTCAAAGGTTTTTCGAGTCCAATAAAAGTATTGCAATGGCATGGTGATGCGTTCGATCTCCCGAAAGATGCGACACTTCTTGCATTCTCGTCCGCCTGTCCGAATCAGGCGTTTCGTTGGGGCACGAACGTATATGGCATGCTTTTCCACAATGAGTTCACGCCGGAGATGATAAACATGCAGCTTTCGATAGATAAGGAATGGATCCATAAGGATTACGAAATAGACGAGCGGGCGCTTCGGGACGAAGCGCGCGCCAATGCGCCCCTTATGCGTGAACAGTGTAATCGACTATTCGGCAATTTTTGCGAGACAGCGGCACGACATTGACAGGTTTTTTCGTGATACACTGGTGGCGAGTCGTGCGGTAACTCATATGGAATCTCCATTCGAGTCGTTCTTGCGATTCGTCGTCGGTTTTACGGTTTTTATCTCCGTGAGTTTCGGGGTGACCTATGCCGTCAATACGTATTCACAGATGCAAGAAGTGGAAAAGCAGACAGCATCGGCATTTCAGGCGATGATTATTCCAGAGATGTAGATTTACCACCGCTTGTTTCGCACCTGCCACCTTGCAAGCGCGTAACAAAGTCCAATGACACAGGATAAAATAAAAGCGGCCAATGGAATCGCATAGACCGCATCTGAAACGAGTAGATAGATGCCTGATACGTACACTGCCCCAGATGCAAGCGCTGCTGGCGCGATGTAGGGTAAGAATGGTCTGAATTCTTCGTTGGGATTTTTTGTTAACATTGGAAAGAATAACTTTCTCAATGTTGTACTCGGCTTTTCGCCTCGCGGATTGCCAGTCGCTAATCGTGTTGCACTCCATTTTAATTGAAGAGATTGCGTAAACAATGACCACATTAAATTGGTGAAAAGAACAATACCTATAAGCGTCCACCCCACGACCGTGTTGAGCGTCCACTCTACAGTCTCGAAATATGATGCTGTTTCCCCAAACGATTGCGACGGATCCACCCGAAAATTCTAGCATGTAGGTTGACCGCAGAGACAATATGTGTAAAATGCGCACAACTGGGCCAGAGAAAGTGGGTTCTGCAGAAATGCAGAGTAATGTCGAAAGACGCCTATCGAGGTCGAACCACTCCTTAGGGAGGGCCTAGATAAAAATTAGTAGGCCATTTGGGCATAGCGATATTCTCCGCAGTTAAATACGGCTTCGCCTGCTTTTGCCTTCGGCAAAAGATTTAACGGGGCATAAGATCTTCTAACTCGCTTCGCTCATATGAGAATACTCATATCACGTCTTCGCTCGGATATCATGAAAGCAAGCTTTCGCGATAATCCTCGCTAGCCGTGATAACAAAATCTAATGAATAAAACTAAACAACAGAAAGTAGAGCTGGTAGAAAATATGGCGAAGTCTCTTAAAGAGGCTGCGTCCACTGTTTTCGTCGGCTTTAAGGGGATGAACGTTGCGGACGAAAGTGCTATGCGACGTTCTCTGAGAGGCGACAGTGTGAAGTACACCGTCTTTAAAAAGACGCTGCTTCGCCGCGCGCTCGAAAGTCTCGGTCACGCACCGAGCGAAGTGCCGCTTGAAGGGGAGGTTGCTGTCGCATATGGCGGCGGGGACGATGTCACCGCAGCGGCGAGACTTATCCATGATTTCGGAAAGAAGTTCAAGGATAGACTCGTCATTCTCGGAGGTATCTTTGAGGGCAAGCTTGCGGGGGAAGCGCTGATGCAGGAGATCGCAACAATTCCGTCGATGCTGGGCTTGCGGGGCATGTTTGCGCAGGTTCTCAACTCTCCGCACCAACGATTTGCAGTTGTGCTCAGCGCTGTTGCCGAGAAAAAATCGCAGTCTTAATTATCTAATTAATCCTAATTAACGTATGTCAAACGAACAAATTATTGAAGCAGTAGAGAAAATGACAGTGCTCGAACTTAATACGCTTGTGAAGGCGATTGAGGAGAAGTGGGGAGTATCCGCTGCAGCAGTTGCGGTCGCAGGACCAGCAGCGGCAGCTGGGGAAGAGAAGACGGAATTCACTGTCGAATTGACGGCTGTAGGGGAACAAAAAGTTGCCGTCATCAAGGTAGTGAAAGAAGCTCTTGCGCTCGGATTGAAGGAAGCGAAAGACTTGGTAGACGCCGCTCCCAAGGTCCTCAAAGAGAATATGAAAAAGGAGGACGCAGAAGTTCTCAAGAAAAAGCTTGAGGAAGCCGGTGCCAAAGTAGCTCTGAAATAATATTTCAGAGTTTTTCACCGGCTTGGGAGGGGTGAGAAGCGAATACTTGGAGCTTCACAAGGCCGGAGCCCGACGGGGCGAGGCGGGGTCGCGCAATTCGCCAGCAGGCGAATATGTGTGGCGGGGAACAGTTGGTCTCCCGTGGGGGAATAAATTGCAGTTGACTGCGATTTATCCGCTGCCGGAGGTAAGCGCCGATGCGAGCTTGCGAGCAGGCGCTAGGGCGACTTCTTCTGGTGTCGCGTTGAAAACCATGGGTGACCAAGAAAATAACGAGTGCAACGAGTATATTTTCTGAAGTACTCTTGTGGTGTTTTCAAGGAGGAGTTCTGTGATAAGCAGAGCGACGACGGGTAGTGCTAAGGTAACTCTCAAATAATTTTCTCGTTCTAAACAAAAAGCCCTCGTTGGGGCTTTTTGTTTAGAGTAGAGGAAAGGCGGCCGAAGCCGCCCTTCGTCAGTGCTTTAGAAGATACTCGAGGATCGCAAGAGTGATAATGGGGGAAACCGCGACCAGAGCGGCAATCGCCCAAAAGAGCGCAAAGATGATCTCATCGCGCTTCCAAGGCATGACACTTCTCCTTTGCCGTAGTTGGCTGCAAATATTGAGCATGTCGGCACTTGCAGCCAACAACGAGAAGAGGTCTAGGAGAAGTACGTTGGGTGAGCGTATATACGTCAACAAAGAGGAAAGCGGCCGTGAGGCCGCTCCCGTCACTTGCCCTTCCCAAAATAGGTGACAATAAGGGCAACTATTGTGCCGCCCCCGATGCCCATACCGATAATTATTAGGTCACGCATGACGGTGCTCCTCTTCCGAAAACCGGACGCGGGAGGCGAGTTTCTCGCTTTCTGCGTCCGGTCAGAAAAGGTCTGGGCGGAACTATGCGCCAGGCGGACTTTTTTTGCAACACTGTATTTTTGAAGGGTGCTGCTATACAATCTCGCCATGTCTACGGATTTTCTAGCAGCATTTATAAAAAATCCGGCTCAGGCAAAAGTCTTGCGGGTTCTCGTATCGAATGAGACTCTGCAATTGACCGTAACGACTATCGCAAAACGAGCTGAGGTAAGTGTCGCTCTTGCCGAGAGAGAATTGCATGTGCTTGCAAGACTGGAAATCGTAAAGAAAATTGAACCGCAATTTTCAAAGCATAAAGCAAAACAGGAGCAAGTTGAACATTGGATGTTCAATAAAGAATTTAAATATGCTCTGTCACTTACCGCATTCGTGCAAGAGACCTCCCCCGTGGAATTCAAGAACGTCGAGCGTGCGCTTAAAAGTTCAGGACGAATTTCTGCCGTCGTACTCTCAGGTATCTTCATGGGGGACCCTACGAGGCCTGCAGATCTTCTCATCGCGGGCGACGCCTTGAACGAGAGCCGTCTTGAGAAGGCAGTGAAAACGCTTGAGCCGATGTTCGGCCGCGAGATACGGTATGCCGCCTTTTCAACACCCGAATTTCGGTATCGACTGACTATTCAGGACCGCCTTTTTAGGGATACTCTGGAATTTCCGCACCGTATCCTGATCAGCAAGAACGGAATCTTCAAAAAGGCTTAAATTGAGGATTGAATCATATCCACATCGCATATGGGTATTCTGTTCGGTTGCATTGGATGTGTTACAATTTGCAGATCAGTTATACCGTTATGTCTCAACAGCGAGAAGATGCAGGTCCTGGTCAATTAACTCAGGCGGAACTTCGTCAGGCTGAAGACCTCAAGACCTCTGTATTGAGACAGTTTCATAAATGGGATTCTTCACAAACGAGCTGTGGGCGACTTTTTGATGCAGCAATTCGTGAAGGCGGTAACGACATAAAAGCTCTCGTAACTGCGAAAGCCGCTGAACAAGTTGATAAAGTTGTCGATAGTATGTATCAAAAATTCAGTCAGTTAAATCCGGTTGGCGGGGAACTCATGGAAGATGCCAGAGGTTCAATCAAATCTGCAATATACAAGGCAAAGGGGCTTAGGTCTTCTGCGAGTTAGAAATAGCCTCAAATGAGCAATCGCGTAGGTGGTAATCAGAAATGTAGACTGAATTTTGCATCCCCAACCTTCCTCTTTCTCACCCCTTGAGGTGGGCTTTTAGAGGGTGTCTCGCAGCGCGACGGCGCGAGAGTCAGCGCTCCGAGAGTACGCGGAGGCAGCGATCCGAGAAAAGCCCACAGATAAAGGGTTTTTCCACTTTTCCTGTATCCACACGACTATGCTCAAAACCGAAGGCTGACCGCCTGCGATGCTATCATCTGGGTATAGGGGTCGAAACCTTTAGTAGCCATTATTAGGTATCTTTTTTGTACATATGATAGTTGAACAATCGGCGAATGTGCTCCAAAGCTCATTCAACGACGTCTGGTTCGCTGTCGCGTCTTTCGTGCCAAGCATCCTCGCCGCAATCGTCATTTTTGTCATCGGCTGGATAATCGGTGTGATTCTCGCGAAGATAATCGAACAAGTCGTCGAGGTATTGCGCGTTGACGAAGCGTTGAAAGCAACGGGTGCAAATGACGCGTTCAAGAACACGGGCTACCAGCTCCATGTCGGCGTGCTTCTTGGCACGCTCGTGAAGTGGTTCGTCATCATCGTGTTTCTGGTCGCATCGCTCGATGTCCTCGGACTGTACCAAGTTAACTCGTTCTTGCAGGGAGTTGTCTTGCTGTACCTCCCGAACGTTATCGTCGCGGTACTCTTCTTGATCCTCGCCGCAATCGTGGCGGAGATCGTGAAGAATGTGGTGAGCGGTTCTGCTCGCGCCGCTGGCGTCACATCGGCAAATCTTGCTGGTGTTGTTGCCAAGTGGGCGATATGGATCTTCGCGATCATTGCAGCTCTCACGCAACTCGGTGTTGCAAGTGCGCTCATCCAAACTCTGTTTACAGGTTTGGTCATCGCCATCTCTCTCGCGTTCGGACTCGCGTTCGGGCTCGGTGGGAAAGATGCGGCATCGCGCGCTATCGACCGCGTACGCTCGGAAGTGGCTCATCACAACAAAGACTGATTCGACCCATTTCTCCTAGAACATTGAGGATTTTAGCCCCGCCAGGCCGCAGCCTGGCGGGGCTCCGTGCTTGTCCACCGGAAATCCACACTTTAAGCGCTCTTTTACCAAAATGCCCTCTTGACTTCCTCTTTTTCCCGTCTATACTCTCCCTTACGTATATGTGTTCGGAATTTAGCCTTAAAAAGTGGCAGATGTAGCCTAAGCGTTGCTTGTGCTACTGAAGCCGCTTATGAGCGGCTTTTTTCGTGCCAAATACGATAGTCCTTTGACAACTGAAGAACGACACAATTCTTGCTCGTAAGAGCAGGAGAAAAAGAAAGAATAAGAAATTTTCTGAAAAGAAAATTTCTTTTCGCGCCGTCGCTCGCGGATCATGAGAATAAATTCTCGCGATACCGCTCGCTCGGCGCGATCAACAACATTGATTCGGCTATTGTCTTTGGCCGGATCAGTGCAGGAAAAAATGTATTTTTGCGCAACCACTTTTCACAACCACAAGGTTGTAGAAAAGTGCAGTCCTGTAATAGGGAAAGCAAAAATCAAAAACAATCCGCCTTCGCACACGTTGTGTGCTATGGCGGGACAAAGAAAGTCCCGACACGCCAAAAGGTGTGACGGGCGCAATGCTTGTCCGTCTTGTAGCGGACAAGCAAAGTAATAAACCAATAACGCGGTTCTCAAATTTCCAAACGGGAATTCTGAGAAAGGGCGTGCGGCGGATGCCTTGACAGAAGAAGGCGATGAAGGACGCAGTTCGGCGGCGATACGCTTCGGGGAGGTGCCAAGCAACCTTCGATCCGGAGATTTCCGAATGGGGAAACCCCATAGAGCAACCCTCTATGACTCATGCTCTAAACAGCATAGAGAGCAGACCTTGGGAAGTGAAACATCTCAGTACCAAGAGGAAAAGAGACCAATAGGTATTCCCTTAGTAGCGGCGAGCGAAACGGGAAAAGCACAAACTCAGCCACAAAATCGAAGCGCGATTTATTTCGCGAATCGATTTTGGGGATGGGGGTTATAAGGCTACAGCGCTAGCAATAGGTAGAGTAAAAAAATGCTTAGTTAGAGGAAGCGCCTGGGAAGGCGCGCAACACAGGGTAATAGCCCCGTACTCGAAAACGAAGCATCTCTATGGCTGTAGTTCTTGAGTAACTCGAGACATGAATAGCTCGGGTGAATTTGCCGGGACTAACCGGTAATGCTACATACTTCTTCTGATCGATAGTGAACAAGTACCGTGAGGGAAAGGTGAAAAGAACCCCGGTGAGGGGAGTGAAATAGACCTGAAACCGCATGCCTACAAGGAGTCGGAGCGGGCACCACAGTGCTCTTGAAATTTTTTGCAGAATTTTTGCAAAAGATCTTTTCGGGTGCAGTGTGGTGTCCGTCACGGCGTGCCTATTGAAGAATGAGCCAACGAGTTAATGCATACAGCTGGCTAAGCCCTTTTCGGGTGGAGCCGTAGCGAAAGCGAGTGTGAATAGCGCGACTATAGTTGTATGTATTAGACCCGAAGCCAGGTGAGCTACCCATGAGCAGGCTGAAGTTTATAGAAATATAGATGGAGGGCCGAACCCGTAGATTGTGCAACATCTTGGGATGACTTGTGGGTTGGAGTGAAAAGCTTATCGAACCTGGTAATAGCTGGTTCTCTCCGAAAGAGCTTTCGGGCTCGCGTCATGGATTACATATGGGGGTAGAGCACTGGAAGAAGCGGATAGGCCGAAAGGCCACTGCCTCTATCAAACTCCGAATACCATATGCGTACCGTGGCAGTTAGACGATGGGGGCGAAGCTCCATTCGTCAAAAGGGAAACAGCCCAGACCGCCAGTTAAGGTCCCTAAATCTATGCTCAGTGCATTTCCAAGGAGGTGAAATTTCACAGACAGTGAGGATGTTGGCTTAGAAGCAGCCACCATTCAAAGAAAGCGTAACAGCTCACTCACTCAGAGATTTCGCGCCACAAATGATCGGGGCTTAAGCATAGTACCGAAACTGCGGATTCAGTACGTCTTCGGATGTACTGTCTGGTAGGAGAGCGTTCTCTGTGCGATGAAGGTAAAGGGGTGACCCATGCTGGAGCGCAGGGAAGTGAAAATGTTGGCACGAGTAACCGCAAGGCAGGTGAGATTCCTGCCCGCCGAAAGAACAAGGTTTCCTTCGCAATGGAGATCAACGAAGGGTTAGTCGGTCCTAAGCCAATGGCGAATGCCGCAGGCGATGGATTCATGGTTAATATTCCATGACTCGGAATTGGTGCGATGGAGTGACGGAGTGTTGTACCTCAAGCATATTATGGATTTATGTTCAGGCCGTGAGGATGCTTTTCAGGAAAATCCGGAGAGCACAGTCCAAGCGGAGTGGAAAAGTGGAGGCCTCGGCCGAAACTGATTTGAGGGAGCACGCTTCCAAGAAAAACTTCTAAGCTTATAACCAATGACGAACCGTACCGCAAACCGACACAGGTGTTCTGGTCGAATAGACTAAGGCGAACGGGTGAGAGATGCTCAAGGAACTCGGCAAAAAAGTGGCCGTACGTTAGCAATAAGGCCTGCCCAATACAGTGATGTATGGGGCCGCAGATAATTATTCCCAGGCGACTGTTTACCAAAAACACAGCTCCCTGCAAACTCGTAAGAGGAAGTATAGGGGGTGATGCCTGACCAATGCCGGAAGGTCAAGTGTGGTCGGTCTCATATAGCAATATATGTTGCTGGCACTACATAAGCCCCGGTCAATGTCGGCGATAACTATAATCGTCCTAAGGTTTCCCGCTTAAGAAATTGAGCGGGGAAGGACTGGGACGATCATAGAATCGAATAAACAGCGAAAGAAAATACCAAAGCTGCCTCTCTGTGCAGTAATGCACAAGTGGTCCTAGAAACATGGCTATATGCTGGAAACCCTATGGTATAATTATTCCATAGATGAGTAATCAGCAGGAAAGGCCAGAGATGAAAGGGTGGATCGTCGGTTTTACCGACGGCGAAGGATGCTTTTCAATAAGCATGTTTCGCAACAAAACCACCAAGTTTGGTTGGCAAGTATTCCCAGAGTTTGTAATAACTCAGGGAAAGAAAAGTTTGCCAGCACTCGAAACTTTCCAAAACTTCTTTAAGTGCGGAAAGATATACGAGAACGCTAGGTACGATAATCATCGTGAATATCTGTATCGATACTGTGTACGATCAATTTCGGATTTGCGGGAGAAAATAATCCCGTTTTTTCGAAAAAACAAATTGTATACAGCCAAACAAAAAGATTTCGAACTGTTTGCAGATGTCATAGAAAAGGTGTATCGAAAAGAACATCTTTTAGAATCGGGATTGCGAGCGATAGCGCGCAAGATCGAACAGATGAATCGCAAGAAGAAATCAACATTTCTGGAATCCTCAGAGACTACACGCCATGCCCCTAAATCTAAATAAGATCGGGTGAAGATATAGTCCAAAGGTAATAGGAACCTAGAGCGAAATTCCTAGAAGACTGGGACTATCAGTCAAAAACTACTGATAGCAAATTCTGCTATATGCTGGAAACTCCGAGTATCCAACAGTACCCTGACGAAATGGAAGGGTAAAAATCTGTTGGTGCGGACAATCAGCAGGGAAGTCGTAATTGACCCCTCAACGACTACACGCAGAACTCCACGAAGCTCATCAATCCGATGCTGTTTCGGGAGGTGATATAGTCTGAACTGCATGGCGACATGCAGAGTTTGGCTCGCGCCAAACCGCTTCAAACAAATTGAAGTCATTATTCTCACTAGAGAATAGTAAGTAACAGAATGTGTCTGGTAACTGGATTGCCAGTTAGTACAGCGATGTACTACAAAAGATCCGCCTGTCAGCAATGACGGTAGTAATTCGGCTTATAACGGTGGAATCCTACTCGGAGCACTTTAGACGAGGTGCGTTGATGAAAGGATAATACCGTGGGAAGTCTTGTGAGTTTCGTGGAGGGCAACCTCCGTGCGAGAGCGCCTCGCCCGGTTGAGGGCGGTCGGTCGGCATTGGTGCTGACTGTCTGATCTGGAGCCTCTGTCCAGGCTCTCGCATCAATCTTCTCATCATGGTGATGGGAACTTCCACGAAACTCGCAATGACCCCGTAACGACTTAGCGCGAAAGCGCTGGAAGTGTCTCAAAAACACTTAACACGCCGACTCTGCAATGCGCAGAAGAAGATATAGTCTAATGCCCGAAGTAATTCGGGGAGAGTGTCATATTGCGCGAAATATGACGATCAAACTCAAATGAAGTTCAGACGCGCACGAATGGTATAACGACTTGGGAACTGTCTCGAGCATTTGCCCGGTGAAAATACAAGGGCGGTGAAGATGCCGCCTTCCTGCAGCTAGACGAAAAGACCCCAGAAGCTTTACTGTAATTTGGTATTGAGGATACGATTTTTCCGCGTAGCGTAAGTGGGAGGCTTTGAAGCAAGGATCTCGGTTCTTGTGGAGCCGTCAATGCAACACCACTCCTAAAAATTGTATTTTCTAACTTCCATAGCAAAACTGTGGAAAGACAGTACCTGATGGACAGTTTCGGTGGGGCGCTGTCCTCCTAAAAAGTAACGGAGGAGCCTATTAAGGTCACCTAGGTGCGAATGGAAACCGTACCGGTAGTGCAATGGCAAAAGGTGGCTTGACTGCGAGTCGTACGTGACAAGCAGGCGCGAAAGCGGAGCATAATGAACCGATGGTTCGCATTAGATGCGACCAAAGATTAACGGATAAAAGTTACTCTGGGGATAACAGGCTGGTTTCGCCTAAGAGTCCAAATCGACGGCGAAGTTCGGCACCTTAACAAATCGGGGTGCGACGTAAGCAATTACGTAGCTTGGCTCACACATGAGACCAAGAACCAACATGTGTGCAGTTCAAATCGTGGCTTATAACGGTGAACTCCATGGTATTATAGAACAATCGTTCTATAGTATATGGACAATACCGTGGGAAGTTTAACTCAATTACAGCGATCAATAATTATCGGTAGTCTCTTAGGTGATGGCTACTTACGGATCGTACCGCGCAGATACAATGCGTTTCTCGAGATCAATCATTCGTATTCACAAAAAGAATATGTTGATTGGACATTCGAGATGCTCAAATCGATCTGTAGAAGCGGTCCGAAGATGCGAAACGGAAATGGTGTGCGAATTGCATACCGTTTTACGACTCGTCAAATGCCGGAAATCACCGAATTGTTCAAAGTGTTTTATGCCAATGGCAAGAAATAAATTTCGAACAATTTAAGATTAGATCCGATAATGCTTGCTGTATGGTTCATGGATGATGGAAGTAGGTGTAGCGTTGAGAACGTGTACCTTAATACTCAGCAGTTTAATTTCGATGATCAAGAAAAATGCAGGGCAATGCTCATGCGGCTTGGTATCGAAACAACTCTCAATAAGGACAAGAAGTATTTGAGAGTGAGGATAAAAACATCCTCAATCCCAAAACTTCATAAAATTATCTCACCGCACATCATTCCATCCATGAAATATAAATTGGGTTATAACCCCGTAGAGACTCGCTTCTTCGGAAGCGGAGTTACTGACTCTGTAATGAGCAGTAGCTAACACGCCACCTCCTTTCAATAGAAAGGATGATGATATAGTCCGATCCTTCCAGTAATGGAAGAAAAAATGACATTGCGATGTCGGCTCATCTTAGCGCGGGGCTGGAGAAGGTCCCAAGCGTATGGCTGTTCGCCATTTAAAAAGGTACGTGAGCTGGGTTCAAACCGTCGTGAGACAGGTTGGTCTTAATCTGCTGTAGGCGTTGATTCTTGAGGAGACTCATTTTTAGTACGAGAGGACCGAAATGAACTGACCTCTGGTCTGGGGGCTGTAGTACCAACTGCATCGCCCCGTAGCTATGTCGGGATTGGATAACCGCTGAAAGCATCTAAGCGGGAAGCCGACTCCAAGATTAGGAATCGTTATAGACTCGTGGGAGATGACCACGTTGATAGGCACCAGGTGGAAGCGCAGTAATGCGTTGAGCCGAGGTGTACTAATTAGTCGACAGAATTCTCGAAAGGAATTTTGGGAGTCGCGATACTGGTTTATTGCGACGAGCGAGGACGAAGCGAAAATTTATTGGCGACGTAGGGCGAGAGAAGCGAAAATGTACTCATTTTCATTTCCGAGCCGAGGAGCCAAAATAGGGTCGAATACCCTTTATTTTCATTTCGTCCGAGCGAAGGCGCAACAAAGGGTTACTACCCTTTATTGCGAAGTAACAAAACGCATTCTTTCTTTCTGTGGTTCGCCGAAGCTCGCACAAGCGAGCGTAGGAGACTGCATTGTGTCGTTCTTCGGTTGCCGAAGGCAAAGTTCATTGCAATTGAAGTTTTTGTTCTGGTGATTTATCGCTGGGGTCACACCTGTTCTCATTCCGAACACAGTAGTTAAGCCCAGTTGAGGCGATGGTAGTCGCAAGGCGAGAGTAGCTAGTCGCCAGAACAAAGATTTCAAAGCAACAAAAACTCCCACTCCAGGAGTTTTTTGTTGTGATACAGTATTTTCGTGACCGACCGAATGCAAAATCAACCTCAAATGCCGAAGGACGGGGAAGCGTTGAAAGATGTGCAGTGCGGTTGCTGCGGGGAGCTTGGTAATGTAACCGCAGCAATAGTGCCGCCTAAAAAACGCTGGAGAAGAGTCTAAGTATAAATTTGAGTGCGATCCGAGCAGTACTAACGATAAGGGCAAACAGGGTTGCGGCATGTCCGTTACGATTTCAGTCAAATAACTTTCACAGAGAAAAGTACCTTTGGACGCATATGTTGGCGCTGAAATGGAACTCGCGTATAAAAAAGACCTAGGCTCGCTGCACCATCCGAAGTAAACATTAGATTCGGCGCGTTATACTTGCATTAGTCTCGCGGTACGCGGGGCAATCTATCATGCTGAAACAAGATGAGCATTGGTGGTCGCCGGGGGTGCGTAAGCGGATCATGGACGGTCCCGCCGCTGATTCGAAAATTGTGGACAGCGGCGTAGGGTCCAAAACGCCCGAGGGAAGCGGATCGTGGTCCGAAACTGCGCAGCAAATTCTCGACTCTTTGTTCGCTACTAAAAACAGCAGGAGTTTCGAGGAATATCTCGAACGAAACTTCCTTACAGAACCTCGTATCTCCGACAAAGTGACATTACAATCACTAGCATATGCCCGCGACAAGCTGGCGGCGTTGGGTAGCGACCGCCGTAACAGAGAAGACGGCACAGATGCAGAACTTATTCAAAATGCGCATGTCGCACTCGTCCGAGCAATTATAAAGGTGCGTGTCGCGCAGGAATCCACACCCAAATCGAATAAAGAACGGGAGCCGTATAAAGACCCGACTATTGTCACAGCAGCAGAAGTCCAACAATCGGCGATAGACACGCAGCGAGACTTGCATATTCGCGCCGAACAGACCGAGCATGAAATTCGGGTTCTTCTGGATAAGTTATTTCACGCCAGTATTCTTGGGAAAAAAGAAAGACAATCAGTCGTAGATGAGATTGAAACCTACGTAAAAGAAGCCAAAGAGAGTATCGATGAGAGGCGCTATGCGTATCTGCAGATGTCGCTCGCTTCAGTTTGGCACTCGCTTCAGGATATTGAGAGAAAAAAAGAGCCAAGCGCTGAACTACTTGCAGAACTATCGAAACGCGCCTACGACGAACTCTATGGCAAGTTACGGGAGACTGCGCGCGCGCTTTTTAATGTTGAGCTTGATTCGTACGCACTTTCTGACGAGCGGGATGTTATTTCTGTTTTCACGAATACAAGCCACACATCTCGATTGCATGAGTTGGGTTTGACAGCGGAAGAAATTGACTCGTTCCGCATCGCGGCGGGGTTTCTCCAAAAACACCAATCAGATTATCGGTTGGTCGGCTCATCGGCATTTGCCACGAAGCTATTTCTAGGTTCGTTCAATAAAGTTACGTGCAGAAATCATATAGAAAATGTCACCGTTGCGCTTGATAAAGCACTTGTGCGTCGAATGAGAGATGAGCTCGTTCAATTACTTCCCGAGCTTTGGAATGCGGGGGTATATAAGTACACACCTGAAGTCATCATAGATAAAATGATGGAAAAAGCCGACGCACAGTATCAAGCGGGATTTCGGAATAGTTATTCAAGATTGCGCCCAAAACTGGAAGAAGCATTCCGCGATGCAGAAGAGAGACTTCGAGCAAGTGGCGTTGAAGCGACGGCTCGCAAAGTGGAATTTAACGAGGAAGAATGGGCACTCGATGCGATATTGAGCGAGAATCGGGCACGGCTTGAATATCTTGAATTCATCAATCCATCGAACGGTGCCGCAGAAAAAGCGAAATTCTTTGATGCGTTGAAAAGAGGCGAAGAATATAATCCGCAATTAGAATACGCGGTGAAGGAATCTCAGGAGCAAGCACTCAAGCTTGCGTCGCATACAATAGAAAGAGCAGGAAGAATGGTGAAAACGGGTCCAAACGTCGATATATTCGTTCGGGAAATAGTAGTGCAGGAGCGTACACTTGAGTTTATACGAGGCATTGGCGCGGAACACTGGTCGCAGCGTCGTGCCGAACGACTGTTCGGTCGCATCGACAGATTTCTTCTCGATGACACAGTTGCCGAGCTCAAAGAAATGCCAAGCGGTTTTTTTGAGAACGGAGGAGAGAATCTTTCGAAAGACGAGGTTAGAACGCAGGCAATGAAGGCTTTGAAAGATGTTGGCGCTTCAGATTGGTCATTCGACTTTCATGCGCAAGAAAATGTGCCATCTGTCGTGCTCGCGAGCAGGAAGCAAGTCTTTTTCCAGAAACGCGAAGTGTATCCGGAACAATTCGTGAACATTCTCATAGCGCATGAAATTTACGGCCATGTTGCACAAGATAATAATGCTTTGAAGCACGGAGTCGGACTTCTTCAGAGCGGTCTCGGCAATTACGAGCCACTGATGGAGGGTTTTGCGCTTGATCAGGAACGGAAAGTAAATCCTCTCACGGAACTTCGCATTAAGTTCTACTACGCTGCAGTCGCGCATGCAGCTAAACACTCCTTGCATGATACGTTCCAGTATCTCAAACGATGGCTTCCCGATGAGGATGCTTATGCACTGGCGTCACGGGTGAAGCGGGGGATGCGGGACACGAGTAAGCCCGGTACGTGGCTTAAGGACAAGATATATTTGGAGGGACTAACAGAACTGGATCATATGTCGGCTGAAGATCAGGCGCTTGTGAGGCACGGCAAGTTTGAAGGAGCTCTGACGGCGAACGTTCGTCGGCTCGTTTCCAATCGGCTCTAGCCCTTCTTATCAGGAGTACGGTCGGGCACGATAGTCACAACTGCCGGTATGAGGCCGCCACTTTGTGAGATGTTGAGCTTTTCACCGGGCAGGTCGCGGCAAGTCCTCGACATAAAAAATATGTTGTATTTTCCCGAGTGCTTGTCTTTCATGAGATACATGTCAAGGCCGTACTTGTACGTTACGCCCTTGAAATCAAATGTTGCAATATCAATGAATTCTTGCAGTGCATACACTACGCCCCCCGGGTTTTTTTCTTTGTCCGGCACGGGAACTTGTTGGCCGGGAAAATACACATCGTCGCCCGCAAGGCCAACACTGGCTTTACATACCCAGCCTTCAGGGACGACAAAAGTCTCGCCGGGCACGATGACTTTCTTCTGCCCTTTGGGAAGAATTGGTGATTCGATATCCGTAAGTTGTGATTTGTCGCCTGCACGTACTGTGCCCTGTTTATTGACCACGTCCGCCAAAGCCTCTCGTATTAAATGGTGAGAATCGTTCAATTTCTGCAACTCGGCATCCAGTGTGAATCGTAGTGCCTTATTCATATCTATGCCGGCATCTACTGCTGTCTTGATGTTCTCAAGATCGGCAGGTACTTGTGTGAATTTCCCTCCCCACATGTGATCACTAGCTATACGAGCTTCTGCCTCGCCGACTCTCTGGACTCCTGTGTTCTCATTCGACATTACCCATGTCGGAGTCGTCATATCTTCCATGTTTTGTCCTATCGTGTCGAACGTTTGCATTTCTCCGTATGCTGCGTGTGCAATTGCGTTGAACATAACGCCGCCGGGGATCTGAGCATTTATTTCTATGAGACGCATATCCCCGTTCTTGGTCGGTGCGAGGTCAACCCGCATAAATTCCGGTGTATTGAGCAGCCCTGCTTTCTTTGAAACCGTTTCGACAACTCGTATCGTTTCATCGACAACTCGTCTGGGAAGTTCAACATACATCGGGGGGAAAGTCGGGAATACTTTCTCGCCAATCCTTACGTAGTTATGTAACAAATCCGGCATCTCGGGCTGTCTTTCAGGATCTGGGTGTCTGACATCTTTCGGCCGCAATTCACTCATAGCGGAATAATATCACAGCCCGTTTTGCGCTTGTCTTGCACAGCTAAATTGCAAATGTTAGCGTGTCCGAATGCATCCAAACGGACTGCAGAACATCATTTCGATTATTACTCCCGAGGAAGCGGGGGAATTTTCGATTGTGTAGGAAGTAGGTAAACCAAAACAATCAGAAGCCCCCGCAAGGGGCTTTTTTGATGCTTCGGATTCGGCTCTTGCAAATCGAGATTCGAATCTGGGGTCGTCAGGGCTCCAGCCGGCTTGAGCCGGAAACTCGAATGGTCTGGAGGACCCATGGGAAAGTATCCCAAACCTGATCCTTTTGCTGCGCCATTTGGCATCAACTGTCGGCATGCCTCCGATTCGGAGCCGAGGAAGCCGAAAGTCCGCCAACGCCGGAGGATGAAAATCCGAAAAGCGAAAAAAAGCAAAGCATAAGGCAGCGCTCCACCGCCTCCTTTTAAGCTAAGGCTCGTCGCGCGACTCGTTCGTGCGGCGGCCTTTCTTTATAAAAACTCAGCCGTAGCGCGAGGAGCGCTACGGCCAAGGACGTCACTCCCAGATGATTTCGACATACTCGTGTGGGCGAGCTGGGTCGACACCTGCGGGACGCAGAACCACCCTCCGTGGGGTGCGCCGCCTCCGAACGGGTGAGTTCGGGGCAGACCCCGACGCTTTCGCGTCGTCAATCCGGCTCAGCGCCAAGATTTCTTGTTTATCAGTCGTGCAATTCCTGGGCATTTGCCACCTCGCTTTCAGCACAGGCCGTGTTCCACCGGAATGGTCATACACGGAGTCTATGCGGAGTATTCTGCACAGGCCCCGGGCCACCACAAGGGCACTTCCATTTTTGTAACGCCTTGCGGCTAACAAAAATTGGTCGCACCCATTAAAAAAGCCCTCCTAGGTGGAGGGCTTGTCTGTATCTACTTTATTTTTCTCAACTAGACACAAGCAAAACCTCCACCAGAGTGGGTAAGAAGGAGGCTAAGGAGAAGACCTTTTATATACTTGTCGGACATGGATTTGATTGTATTGGACATTTGTATCCTGTCAACGATACAATCTGTTCATGAGCGATAAGTCGTGGAAGCCGGATGCGCAGAAGCTGCCAACTCTTTCGCGAGATACAGCCAAGAAAATGATTGACGATTTTCCAACGATCAAGAGTGCGTATTTGGCTGAAACAAGCAAAGAGGGAGGCTTGATACTAGCGACAGAACTCGCGAGGGGATATTTAGAGGATATTTTAAATCTTCCCGAAAAAGAACGGAACACGTGGGATTCAGAAATAACAGGTCTCGGAAATATTCTGTGGTTTTGGGAGCATCGACATGATCCGAATCAACGCGAGCCTCGCTGAGCATAGTGGCAGGCAACGGAGCAAACATCAGGACTCGCAACTTATAGAATCCATGACAAACGCATTTTTCGGACGACCCAGAGAGCCAGACAGAGCGGAACAACCGCTTTCGCATGAAGACATGGTGCGCATTGCCTCGCAGTTGCATCATGATGCAATATTATCCCCGAAGAGATTTGATGACGCTGCCGATGCACGACTGCGAGTCGTCAAAGCATTTGCGAATCTCGCAATACAAACGAAGGAGTATCTCAACACGTCGTGCGATACCCTGATCATCGACCAAAAGAGCGGCAATTTGCCGGGTCTGTTCTTCAAGCAATTGACGGCAGATATCTACCGCAATACGGGTAAGGTCGCACCTGCTATCCACGACATCGTTGCAAGTCTTCGTCTTCCGGATCGCGTCAATGTTCTTGAAACATACTTTCGAGACGCTTTTGAGAATCAATTGATCGGCGACCACATTCTCATCGTCACTGAACACGCAATATCTCGAAGTAGTGCGGGTCTCGTAACGTTTGCCGATATGATTAAGCGGATTGGCGCAGAGTTTGGGAAAGAGCCCGAGATCCGCTTTGCCGCGGTTTCAGTTGGCAGAGAATTCCCGACACGTGCGCAGCGGGCGGACAAGGGGCTTGAAAATTTGTATCAATGGTACGCCGGTGAACTTGGATACTCCATCGGCTCAATGGCGTTCCACCGGGCAAATGTAAATGATCTTGCGTATATGGAAGGAAGCGCTCGTCCTCGGATAGTACCTTCTTCGGAAGCGGGTCCGGATGCCGAGGCCGCAAAAGCCGACATGATCATGCTCGCCCGTGAACTCGCTCCGCTTGTCCTTGGTAAAAAATCAACGTAAGGTAGGCAAATGGCGGCCAGAATTCTCGTCATACAATTCCGCTTAAGAGATCAGGCGCGCGCGGAGCAGCAGCCCTTAGAGCGCGTGCTCGGAAGCGAAAAATGCTCACTGGTTTTTAAGAACGCTTTTGTGGAAGGTATCGATTGGAGTCGCCCGGAACGTGAATTGCATGGATTCGATGCGGTCATTTTGTCAGGCTCCGGCGACCTTTATTTTGATGGCGGTTATGCCGAGACTCACCACGGTCGGATAATTACCAGCAGGCTCGCGGAAAACGCAAAACCGTTTGCTCAATACCTCATAGAAAACAATATTCCGACCCTCGGCATCTGTTTTGGCCATCAACTGCTCGGGTATGCGGCAGGTGTGAATGTCGGCCATTCACGAATTGAGAGTAAGACAGGCACCTACGGGGTACGGTTGACGGACATAGGAAGAACAGATCCCCTCATGAAAGACATCTCAGACCGTTTTGCAGCTCATTACGGGCATAAAGACGTACTCTTTGATCTTCCGCCCGGTGCGGTGGTGCTTGCTCATGGGGAAGACAAATGCCGCTATTCAGCTCTTCGATACGCTCCGCGCGTCTACAGCGTGCAATTTCATCCAGAACTTTCGCGAAAGGAGATCGAGAACATCATGAGGAAATATCCCGAATATATGCCTGACGATAAGGATTGTGATGAGTTGTTCGAAGATACGGAAGAAGCCGAGCATATTTTGAAGAATTTCGTTCGTGTAGCGACACGCTAGCGGCGCTTTTGGCTGTGGCGTCTCTGCGCTACAATTGCCACCATGACCTGGGCGTCCCGCCGTCGAACCATCTACGCCTCTGGCGTTACGCTGTTTTTTCTTATCGTACTCGGCGTTCCTCTCGCGATATGGTGGTACCAGCCCGCGAATTGTACGGATGGAGAAATGAATGGAGCAGAGACCGATGTCGACCGCGGAGGCAATTGCCCGCTTCTCGATGAACGGACGCTCATCCCGCATGCTATCCAGTGGGCGAGGGCGTTTCCGGTTCGTGATGGGACGTGGAGCGCAGTTGCGTATGTCGAGAATCCTAACGACCAAGGCGGCGTCGCCGCAGTGCCGTATCGGTTCAAGCTCTATGACGACCGCAATATCATCGTTGCAGAACGCGAAGGCACGACCTACATTATGCCGGGAGCAGTGACCCCAATTTATGAAGGCGGCATTTCGACAGGGAACCGTTCTGTGGCCCGCGCATATTTTGAATTTGCGGCGCCGTTGGTGTGGGAGAGGATGTCAGACCGGTCTCGCGCAGTCGATGTCACCGGTAAGGCGGTTTCTGATGCCGACTCAATGCCGCGCGTGACTGCGTTCGCCGAAAATACCGAAGTATCAGATGCAAAGAATGTTGAATTCGTGTCGGTCATTTTCGATCCGGCGGGCAACGCTATCGCGGCTTCCAGCACTGTCCTCCCCCTCCTAAAAGCGGGGGAGAGGGCGAATCTTGTCTTTACCTGGCCTGATCCGTACATTCGCGCAGTCGGTCGTGTTGATGTCATTCCGTTGCGCGCCCCTGTATTGAATACCGCGAACAATAGCTTCTTCTAGCCATGATAGAAATGTTGAGAACGGGAGGTCGAGAGTATTCCCGGTGGTTTTCCCACATTGATTGGTTCCTGTTCGCCTCCGCACTCGCGATATCGCTCCTAGGCCTCATCACGATGAGGCCCTTTGCCGCAGACCCCGGCGCCTTTTTTGACCGGCAGATGTTCTGGATAGCTATCGCATGCGCGGTATTTTTTATAGCGAGTATTCCTGAATACAGTATGTTGCGGCGCTCGCGCTTCGTTGTCGTTCTCTATGCGTTCATCGTAACCTTGCTTGCATTCGTGTTCGTATTTGGCGCGGTGGTAAAAGGCGCCCAGCAGCGATTCGATCTAGGGTTCATCTCGTTCCAGCCCTCTGATCCTGCAAAGTTAGTTCTCATCATCGTCCTTGCAAAATATTTTGCGCGTCGTCATGTTGAGATCGGGCACATCCGGCATATATTGGTTTCAGGAGTTTACGCTTTTCTTCTCTGCATCATGGTCTTCTTGCAGCCGGACTTTGGCGGAGCCATCATCATTGCGTCAATCTGGCTCGGCATGGTGTTGGTCGCCGGCATTTCGTGGCGGCATCTTGCGACACTCATCATTACAGGACTCGTGTGTGCGGGTGCTCTGTGGCAGTACGCGCTCGAGGATTATCAAAAAGATCGCATCCTCACGTTCATTCATCCCCTCGCAGATATACAGGGGGCTGGCTACAACGCGTACCAAGCGACCATTGCTGTTGGTTCTGGTGAGTGGATAGGCAAGGGTATCGGACAAGGAAGTCAGTCGAAGCTGCGGTTTCTCCCTGAATATCAGACAGATTTTATTTTCGCAGCGTATGCAGAGGAGTGGGGATTCGTTGGGGTAGTACTCCTGTTCGGCCTGTACGCGGTCCTTATTTTGCGCACGCTCGCGAGCGCGCTCCATGCGTCGGATAATTTCACAACGCTTCTTGGAGTCGGCATAGCTATCATGTTCACAACCAACTTTCTCGTTCACGTCGGTATGAACATCGGCCTTCTACCTGTTACGGGAACGACAACTCCGTTCATGAGCTACGGCGGCTCGCATTTGCTTACGGAATTCGCTGCTATAGGCATCTTGATGGGACTTAGAAAACACACGCGTCCTGCGGCGCGAGCGAGAACTCAATCACTCATTGAGGAAGTCTGATTTCTAACGGCCAGTGCTTGCGTTATAGACAGCAAGCGTATTCCGTATCATTGCCGCGAGTGAGAATTTTTCTGTAACACGAGTCCTTAGCGCAGAGCCGAGTCGCTCTCTCGCAGCCTGGTTCGCATACAAGAACACAAGCGCATCACACAGAGCGCGCGCATCAGACACTGGGGTCAGTATGCCTGTTTGCGACGAGATTATTTCAGCAATGCCGCCTGTATCGCTTGCGATGACAGGCACTCCTGCGCTGCCTGCTTCGAGGATAGCGTAATTGAGACCTTCAGAGAGAGAAGGGAGAAGGAATACATCGAATGCCTTCAGGGATTCAGATGCATCAGCGACAAAGTCTGTGAGATGTACTCGATCAGAAAGATCCATGCTTCGTATTTGTTGTTCTAAGCGTCTCTTTTCAGCGCCGCCGCCGATCATTAAATATCTTGCGTCGGGATGGTCTTTTGAGAATTTATGAAACGCCTCGATACCGAAGGAAAGCCCTTTCACCGGATGAAGTTCCGCAATGGTGCCTATCCAAAATTCGTTTTGTTCTTTGGGACAGTGTGCAATGGTTGCAAGGTGCTGCCGTGCTTCCTCTCGGGATTTGAACAAAATAGAGGGAATGCCATTGTGCACGACAGTTATTTTGCTCTGTAATGATGGTCCTATCTGCTCCTTGACCCTTTCCGAGACTGCGATCGTTGTATGGGAGAGCATGACCGTTAATTTTGCCAAGAGCCGAATAAAGATTCGGGAGGTCCCTGGGCGAGGTGCATTGAACTCCCATGCGTGAGCAGTAAAGATGATGTGGGGAACGCCGGCCAATCGTGCCGCGATTGCCCCGATGCCGCCCATCTTAGAACTATTTGTATGCAATATCTGAGGGCGTTCCCGCCGGAGCAGGCGGTAAAAATCGAGAAAGGATCTGAGGTCCCCAAAAATACTGACATTTCGGACCAGGGATTCGAGAGAAATGGTTCGTATTCCGGCATTGTGGAGCTTGTCCATCAGTATCCCGCGTCCGCCAGCAACGACGACTGTCTCGTATGAATCTTTAGGAAGCGATGTCGCAAGGTCGTATACATATCGCTGCGCCCCGCCATAATTCGACTGCGTTATGGCAAGCATTATTTTTATAGTTTTTCCTTGCACATAGCCATAATAGCTCTCTTTGGCAATCGAGAGAACTGTGGCTAAAAGTCGCGATTCCTGCTATACATTCCGAATATATGAGCTCGGTACGTATTCGAGAGCTCCTCATGCTGTTCTTGGGGGATCTGATTTTTCTTGTTCTCGCATTGTGGGTGACGCTCGCTGTGCGCTATTTTGAGATTCCTTCGCGGCCGCTTCTCGAAAGTCACCTCATCCCATTCTCGCTCCTTTTCGTTGTCTGGCTCCTTTTATTTTTTATGGCAGGTCTCTATGACCAACACACGATGATATTCCGCGCGAAATTACCGGAGCGGATCTTGCGCGCGCAAGTCTTGAACATCATCATAGCTGGCCTCTTTTTCTTTTTTGTCCCTATCTTTGAGATAGCCCCGAAGAGAAATCTTCTTATTTATCTTGTTGTCTCCCTGGTTCTCATTGTGTACTGGCGTCTCGAGCTTTTCCCGCATTTTTTGTCGAGAAAGCGCGAAGACTCGCTTCTTATCGGTGGAGGGAGCGAGTTAAAGGAGTTGATGGAGGAAGTGAATAACAACGACCGGTACCCATTCATATTCAAAGAAAGTATTTCTGTCGATCATATGGACGGAGGAGCGCTTTCGAACAAGGTTTTTGCGCTCCTGAGGGACGAAAAGATCAGCATGGTGGCAGTCGATCTGAAGCATCGAAAATTGGCCAACATTTTACCGCATTTGTACAAGCCTCTCTTTTCGAACACTAAATTCGTCGACTTGCGCGACTTGTATGCTGAGATTTTCGAGCGTCTTCCGCTCTCGATGCTTACGGATGCCGAATCCATTCAACACTCTGCCAACGGAACGCCGCACTTTGTGTATGCATCATTCAAGCGGATGATGGATATTTCCGGAGGCCTCATCATGGGTTTTATCGCCATGATTCTCGTGCCCGCAGTCTGGCTCGCGCAAAGATTCGAAGGCGATGGTCCTCTTTTTATCGCGCAGCAACGTCTCGGAATGAACGGAACAAAGATGACATCGTACAAATTCCGAACGATGCGTCTCAATGATCCATCGAGTGCATCGTGGGTGCACGAAGGGGAGAATACAGTTACACGTGTTGGCTCCTTTTTACGGCGCACGAGCTTGGATGAATTTCCACAATTCATAAATATTCTGAAGGGCGAAATGTCTCTCATTGGACCGCGCAATGATATTGAGGGCTTGGGCAAACGACTTTCGGAAGCTATCCCTTTTTATGATTTTAGATACATCGTGAAGCCGGGACTCACTGGGTGGGCCCAAATAAACCAGAAGTATGAGCAGGGGAACATTTCCCCGCAATCGATCGAAGAGACAAAAGTGCGTCTCGCGTATGATTTCTATTACATAAAAAATCGCTCGATAATGCTTGATATCATCATTGCTCTGAAGACCGTGAAGCGCATGGTATTCCGGGTCAGTTCTTGGTAAAGTACGCAAATGAGCCACAAAATCCTCATTACTGGCGCCGCCGGCTATGTCGGTTTTATGCTAGTAGAGCAATTTTCGAAGCGCTCCGATGTGGAGAAAATAATCGCACTTGATAAAGAGGTAATGCCCGAATCCTTCAAGAAAGACCCGAAAATTCTTTACATTCAGGCGAATACAAGTGATGAGTGGGAGGCAAAAGTCGCACAACAGGCGCCTGACATCATTGTCCATGCCGCATGGCATATCCGCGACATCTACGGCAATAGTTCGAAGCAGTGGAAGTGGAATATCGCTGGTTCAGACAAGGTATTCGATTTTGCCTTCTCGCAACATTCTGTGCAAAGGCTCGTCTATTTTTCGACGGTTGCATCCTATGCGCCGTATCCGGAGAATGAAATATCCCACGTGTTCACGGAAGAATCGCCATTTCGTTCGAGCGATTATCGCTACGCAGAAGAAAAACGCATAAGCGAAATGCATTTGGAAGAAAAATATAAGGTTGCTACTGCAAAAAGAAAAGACATTTCTGTGTTTGTCGTTCGTCCTGCAGCCATATCCGGACCGCGCGGACGTTTTTCAAGGATTCGATTTGGCTTGCAATCGGCGCTCTCGGGTCAGCTTTCAGGTTCTTTCGTGTACAGAATCGTGACGCTTCTTACGTCGTTCGTGCCTGCGACGCCAAAATGGGCCAGGCAGTTCGTGCACGAAGATGACGTCGTTGATATTGTCGAGCTTCTCGCGTTTGACGCACCGCAATCAGGATATGATGTATTCAATCTCTGCCCGCCTGGAGAGCCGGTCTTGGCGAAAGACATGGCGCAGGCGGTTGGGAAGCGCATCCTGCCAATGCACCCCCTGCTCATTCGTTTTGCTTTTTTCCTCATGTGGCATCTTTCCCTTGGAAAGATCCCGACGACGAGGGGCGCATGGAAAGGATACTCGTATCCGATAATTGTTGATGGGAGCAAGATAACGAAAAAGTATGGATACACCTATCGTATGGCTTCTAAAGATGCGTTCGTCTACACTGATGGCAGGTATGAGGGTGCCATACCTCGCATGTACTTGAAAAGAAAAACAGCATGAAGATACTTGTTACCGGTGCAGCAGGATTTATTGGTTCTCACTTGGCGGAGCGGTTGGTGAAGGACGGGCATATCGTAATAGCTCTTGATTGCTTCACTGATTACTACGATGTGCGCATTAAAGAGATAAATGCAGGAGAAGTCCAAAGTGCAGGAGCGAAATTCTTGAAATTAGACCTCGCGGAGGACGATCTCGTTGGTGCGGTCAGCGGCGTGGAGGCGATATTTCACTGTGCGGCACAACCGGGTATCTCTTCGTCAACGCCATTTGAATCGTATGTGCGAAACAATATTGTCGCGACAGAGCGTTTGCTTCTCGCCGCGGAAAAAGAGCCGTCACTAAAAGTGTTCATTAACTTTGCGACCTCATCGGTCTATGGTGTGCACGCAAATGGCAATGAGACGATGGAGCCAAGGCCTGCATCATATTACGGCGTTACCAAGCTTGCTGCAGAACAGCTGGTTCTTGCGAGGGCGAGGAGCCGGGGTTTTCCGGGAATTTCACTCCGTATCTTTTCTGTGTACGGGGAGCGCGAACGGCCGGAGAAGCTCTATCATAAATTGACGAAGGCGATACTTGAAGACACGCCATTTCCGCTTTTTGATGGTTCACGAGAACACGTGCGAAGTTTTACGTATGTCGGGGACATCGTTGAAGCGTGCACGCAGGTTCTTGCCGCATACGAAGCATGCATCGGGGAGATCTTCAATGTGGGCAACGATACAACACATACTACCGACGAAGGAATCAATTTGATCGAAGGTTTAGTCGGTAAAAAAGCTACATTCGAGATGCAACCAGCACGACCTGGCGACCAACATGATACTGCCGCGAATATTGCGAAAGCACATGCTGCATTTGGGTTTGCTCCTAAAACTGACCTTCGTGAAGGATTGAAACGAGAGGTGGACTGGTACAGAGCCAAAATTTATGGCAAGCTTCGTCCTTAGAACCGCCTAAGTCTCTTATTAGCGACGTAGAGCGAGTGAAGTGAAAGTGTACTCATTTTCATTTCCGAGCCGAGGAGCTAACAAGGGTAGAATATCCTTTATTTTCATGATCGTAGACGGGAAATCGATCGCAGAGACACTCTATTCAAAGCTAGTCGACGAGCGCGCAGCGTTCAGTGGCCCAGTTTCGCTGGGCATTTTAGTAGGTGACAAGAATCCAGTCACCGCATCATACGTGCGCATAAAAGAGAAGGCGGCGGAACGTTTGAGCGTCACAATGGTGAGAAAAGAACTTCCTGTAGGTGCGACAACTAAGGATGCACTCTTTGCTATTGAAGAACTTGTCGGATCTGCTGATGGCGTTATCCCGCAATTGCCGATGGTAAGTATCGACGTGGATGCGGTACGCAATGCAATTCCGAAAGAGAAAGATGTTGATGTCCTGTCCGATGAGGCGTTCAAAGCATTCGAAAAGGGAGATTGGCCTGCAATACCGCCAGTTCCCGCTGCGCTTACATACATTCTCCAGCAAAAAAACGTGACGATAAAAGACGCGAATGTCGTTGTTGTTGGGAAAGGCAGGTTGGTTGGAAAGCCAGCCGAGATCTTGTTTGCTCAATTAGGAGGCCACGTGACAGCGTTGATGAAAGGCGACGATGTCGCATTATATACGAGGGAGGCTGATATTATTGTCTTAGGGGCAGGTTCCGCAGGGCTTCTGAAACCGAATATGGTTAAAAAGGGTGTTGCAGTCGTTGATGCTGGCACGAGCGAACTTGGCGGCAAGGTAGTGGGGGATGCTGATCCGAGCGTTGCAGAAGTAGCCGCCGTCTTTACACCGGTGCCCGGCGGCGTTGGGCCTGTCGCCATTGCAGAGATATACAAAAATCTTTTTGCACTCAAACGAGCATATGGAAACAAATAAGATACAGCGGGCATTACTTTCGGTCTACGACAAAACCGGGCTCGTTCCGTTTGCGGAAGTATTGCACGAAGCCGGAATAGAACTCATCTCCACCGGCGGCACCGCGAAAACGCTCAAGGAAGCGGGTCTACCCGTCATAGAACTGGGCGTTTATACGGACTATCCGGAGATGTTCGGGGGTCGAGTCAAAACATTGCACCCAAAAATTCACGGCGGGCTTCTCTATATTCGAGGGAATGCAGAACATGAGAAGATTGCAAAAGAAAACGGCATCGGACCAATTGATCTTGTTGTGGTGAATTTGTATCCATTTGAGAATATTGCCGCGAAGCAAGACGCAACATCTGAAGAAATCATCGAGAATATAGACATTGGCGGTCCCTCGATGATACGCAGCGGTTCAAAAAATCACGCATCTGTCACAGTCGTCGTCGATCCTGCAGATTATTCTTCTGTTGCGGAAGAGATACAGAAAAATGGAGAGGTCTCGTTTGAACGTCGCCGCGAACTTGCCGGAAAAGCATTTTCCCGCACCGCCGCTTATGATTCCGCCATCGCCTCCCACTTTAATAACCGACATCGTATGTCGGTCATTTCGGACACATCCGGCGCACTTTCGATACATGCTCTGCTCGTTCAAACGCTTCGCTATGGAGAGAATCCGCACCAAAAAGCGGCTCTCTACGGAAAATTCAACGACTATTACAAACAACTGCACGGCAAAGAACTTTCATACAACAATATTCTCGATTTGACTGCAGCCGCAGAACTTATCCACGAATTCAAAACGGACGAACCGACCATCGCGATTCTTAAGCACAACAACCCGTGCGGAGTCGGGCAGGCATCCTCGCTTCGCGAAGCGTGGGATAAAGCGTTTGCGACGGACAAGCAAGCTCCGTTTGGAGGCATTATTGCTTCGAATGTGATTATGGATGGCGACACTGCGTCGGCTATTGCCGAATTATTCAGCGAGGTCGTAGTTGCCCCGGATTTTACACATGATGCACTCATCATACTGCAGACAAAAAAGAATTTGCGCCTTATTAAGGTGCTAAAAGATATAACTTCCGGCTCGCCATGGCGAGTACGAAGTGTTGGACCGGATACGTATGTCTCGCAGGAAGCAGATTTGCATGAACTAAAGGAGAACGATGTAAAAATTGTGACGAAACGTGCGCCAACGCCGGAAGACATGAAGGCACTTCTTTTTGGTTGGCGAGTCGCAAAACACGTCAAATCTAACGCAATAGTCTATTCCGCGCCTGACCGCACGCTCGGCATCGGCGCGGGGCAAATGAGCCGCATCGATTCCACAAAACTCGCTATCTGGAAGGCCAAGGAAGCCGGCCTCTCACTCCAGGGAAGTGCTCTCGCAAGCGACGCATTCTTTCCGTTTCCTGACGGTCTCATCGCTGCCGCCGAAGCCGGTGCTACCGCTATCATCCAACCTGGTGGCGCGCTCAAAGATGCCGATGTCATCGCCGCAGCTGATGCGCGAAACCTCGCCATGGTGTTCACCGGCGTTCGGCATTTTAGGCACTAATTCCATGAATGAAAAAGTGAGGATGGTTGAACTTGAGAAAGGAGAGCATGCTTCTGTTATTGGCGTATCTATTTTTAGAGATAACGCTGAAGGCAAAAAGGAGATTTTACTTGTTAAGGGTCCGTCAGGAAAATGGTATTTTCCGGGAGGGAAGATGCGTAAAGGTGAGAGTATGGATCAATGCGTGAGAAGAGAACTCAAGGAAGAGTTAGGCATCAATTATTCCGGATCCTTCTCGGCTTTTAATATCGGTTCATACGCAATCGGAGGCAAGTTACTCGCAATCGCGAATATAACAGCTCTTGATTCTCTCCCTTCGGAGCCACGCATACAAAAAAGTGATGTCATCCAGGATTTTGTATGGACCACGAGTCCTTTGGATTATGATTTGACGGAACAAGCTCGCTTCCTCTTGCAAATCAGATGAGCAGTTCTCTCCTTATCGAGAAAAAGCAGACCAGGAGTTAGCAGAAGGAGTGTTGATTTAAGCCTTCCCTAGAGGCATACTAAGCCGTCATGTGGAAAACTAGGCTTATAGCATTGGGGCTTCTGGCTTTTGGCGCCCTTGTTGGCTGGTACGTGTATAGCTCTGAAATCAGCGGCTCGCGGCCGTTCCGTCTTGGGCTCGATCTCTCAGGGGGTACCCAGCTTGTCTACAAGGCGGATCTCAGTGAAATAAACCCCACGAACACGAACGATTCGATGGCTTCGCTTCGCGACACCATCGAAAGACGAGTGAACCTTTTCGGTGTGGCTGAGCCTATAGTCCAGACTGAAAAAGGCGGTGCGCTTGCAGGAGAAACAGAGGAGCGGCTTATCGTTGAACTTCCGGGTGTCACCGACACAGAAGCGGCCATCGCGATGATAGGGCAAACGCCATCGCTTGAATTTCGCCTGTTGAAAAAGGATATGCAAAGTCCGCCAGAGGGAACTCCGCTCGAGCCAATAAAAGATCTTTTTGAACCTGCATCCGTTACGGGCAAGCATGTCGAACATGCGGAACTTCAATTCGGAAATGGGGGTGGCGGCCTCTCAAACGAGCCTGTCGTAGTCCTCAATTTCAACGACGAGGGGAAGCAATTATTTGCTGATCTTACTCGCACAAACGTGGGTCGTCCGTTCGGCATCTTTCTCGACAACGTACTCATCTCTATTCCCGTGATCCGTGAAGCTATTCCGGATGGGACCGCTGTCATTTCCGGTAATTTCACGCCTGAATCAGCCCGCGAACTCGTTCGCAATTTGAATTTCGGCGCGCTCCCGGTTCCCATCGAACTCTTAACTACTGAAACTGTAGGCGGCACGCTCGGAGGAAAAGCAGTAGAGAGCGGCCTTATGGCAGGCCTTGGCGGCGTCATTGCGGTCATCGTTTTCATGCTCCTCTGGTACCGGCTCCCTGGATTATTGGCGTCACTCGCGCTTACGCTCTATGTCCTCCTCTCGCTCGCAGTCTTTAAGCTCATTCCTGTTACGCTAACCGCCGCCGGCATCGCTGCTTTTATTCTATCTATCGGTATGGCGGTTGATGCGAACGTGCTCATCTTTGAGCGTATGAAAGAAGAGATGAAGAAAGGAAAGAACGCACACGATTCCATCAAAGATGGATTTGCGCGTGCATGGCTCTCCATTCGCGACTCGAATATCTCGAGCATCATTACCGCCATCATTCTCTTCTGGTTCGGCACGTCGCTCGTGAAAGGCTTTGCGCTGGTGTTCGGACTCGGTGTCATAATTTCTATGCTTACAGCCATCTCCGTGTCACGCACATTTTTGCTTGCCCTTGGCGTTTCAACTGAGAGCAGGCTTGGCCGCTGGTTTCTTAGCAGCGGCTTCTCTCGATAAAAGTTATGCTGATTGTCACCTACAGAAATGTTTTCTTTGCAATAACGGGACTGTTCGTGGTTGTTTCGATTGCCGCGGTTCTCATTTTTGGATTGAAACTTGGTACAGATTTTACAGGGGGCGTCCTTGCGGAGGCTCGGTACGAGAACAGCCGCCCCTCTGTTGAAGAACTATCCGTATCGCTTCGCGAAGCAGGATACAGCGGCTTTGCGATTCGAGAAGCCAAAGACAACGGATACATTGTTCGCGCAGGAAACATTTCAAGCGAAATGCGCGCATCGCTTCCGCAAACGCTTTCCATAAACGGTGCGTATCCCGCGACAATGGAGCGTTTTTCCGAGATAGGACCCACTATAGGGGTTGAACTTCGAAACAAATCTCTTATTGCCATATCGCTCGTTCTTCTTGCCATTCTGCTCTACATTGCCCTTGTCTTTCGAAAAGTCTCGAAGCCGGTGTCTTCGTGGATATATGGGCTTATCGCTCTTGTGACCTTAGTTCACGATGTCATCGTGCCTATAGGCTTTTTTGCGGTGCTCGGGTACGTGTTTGGGGCTCAAGTTGATACGTTGTTTGTAACTGCGGTCCTTACAATTCTCGGCTTTTCTGTTCACGATACGATAGTTGTATTCGACCGAGTGCGAGAGAATCTTCGTCTCAATCATGAAGCGAATCGGAGAGAAGATTTTGAGCTTACTGCTGGAAGGAGTTTGCAGCAGACATTTGTCCGTTCGGTGAATACGTCAGTGACGGTCTTGATTTCCCTCGGAGTTCTTTTCTTTGTGGGTCCAGAGAGCACGCAAGATTTTGCGCTAACTCTCATTGTCGGCATTATCGCAGGAACGTTCTCTTCTATCGCGCTTGCGACACCGCTTTTGGTTACGGTAGAAAAGTGGCGTCGTAAGGACAAATAAACTATGCGCGTTGGCTCGGTCGGTATCATTGGGTACGGTAATTTTGGCGCGTTTTTACACGTGCTATTGAAGCGTTTTGCGCCGCAGATCACCGTCCGCGTCTTCACGCCAGAAAAGAAACCAGATGGCGCCACATTCTTTTCGATGGAAGAAGCGGCTGTGTCAGACGTTGTTGTGCTTGCTGTTCCTATCAGCGAATTTGAGAACGTATTGGAGGATGTATTGCCACACGTCAAAGAGACCAGTGTCATCGTGGATGTCGCCACCGTGAAAATGCATACCGCAGATGTGCTCAAGCGGCTCGCGCCACATAGGTCATATATTGCAACTCATCCGATATTCGGGCCCGAGAGCTATGCAAAACGGGAGGGGAACGTATCCGGTTTCAGAGTCGTCATTACGGACCATACCCTGTCAAAAGATGTGTACAAGGCTACTGTATCGTTCTTAAGGAAAACAGGTTTTGCGGTCATTGAAGTGAGCGCGGATGAACATGATAAACGCTTGGCACAAACGCTCTTCTTGACACATTTTATCGGGCAAACCATCACTGAAGCAGAATTTGACAGAACTGACATCGACTCGGTTTCATTCGGATTTCTGATGGATGCTGTAGAGAGCGTTAAGCACGACAAGCAATTATTTCAAGATGTCTATCGCTACAACCCGCACTGCAAGGCGACATTGGACCGGTTTGAAAAGGCAGAAGCAAACGTGCGCCGGATGCTCGATAAAAGCTAGAGGTATTCGTCAATATTGTCTACGTTGATGCAAATACTGGCGCGCACATAGCGCTCACCGTTCGTCCCATATGCACTGCCAGGTGTAAAGAGCACTTGTTTTTCTTTGAGCAAGTCCATGCAAAAAGTCTCTGAATCTTTTGCCGAGTCAGGTATTTTCGCCCAAATATAGAGGCTTCCTTTCGGGATTTCCAAGATGAGCCCCAGTTTTTTCATTTTCTCAGCGATGACATCACGGCGTTTTTGATAGGAAGAAAGCATTGCCGCGTGCCACTTTTCGTCACGATTATTCAGGGCGTATGCGCCGAGGAGTTGCAAGGGAAGCGACATGCCGGAATCCATTTGCGACTTCACCTTCTGCATAGCCGCAATGATGTCTTTATTTCCAACTATCCAGCCCATCCGGAAACCTGCAAACGAGAACGTCTTTGAAAATGATCCTATTTCGACGCAATGTTCTTTTGCGCCTGCAACCTGAAGAATACTCGGCGCGACGAACCCATCGAATGTTATTTCTGCGTATGCGTTGTCATAAATAATTGGGAGGTCGTGCTTTTTTGAGAACGCCGTGATTTCTTTGAGCTCATCGAGCGATGCAACGGCTCCGGTCGGGTTTCCGGGGAAATTCACCCACATGTATTTTGTTTTGTTCGTGATTTGCCTTGCAACAGAATCAAACATCGGCTTGAAATCATGTTCTGGCAGCAAGTCGTAATAATTGGAAGTAACTCCGAACATTGGACCTGGTTCGCTGAAAGGGGGATATCCAGGGTTCGGCGCCAGTACGTTGTCGCCTTCGTCTGCCAAGGCAAGAGGTAAGTGGCTAATCCCATCTTTACCGCCCAGTAGCGGCAGCACTTCATCATCCTCGAGCACAACATCGAATCGTTTCTTGTACCATGCTCGCACTGCATCATTGAATTCTTTGACGCCTTTATATCCGGGGTAGAGATGCGCTTTTGGGTCCCGGACAAACTCAAAGAATTTCTGGATATACTTCTCACTCGGTGGAAAATCTGGGCTTCCCGGACCGAAGTTCAAGACTTTTCTCGCAGTCGCTTTTTCAGTTTCTACTACAGCTCTATTTAGTCTCGAAAAGATGTATTCAGGAAACTTCTCGACACGGTTCGCGATTCTCATAGTTTTATGTTCTTTTGGATTGCGACGGAGTTTTTGTGGATCCTAGAGAAGATCTCATTTGCGAGTTTTGTCGATATCTTCATCGCTTTCGCCATGGCGATCCGTGATTTTATGAGCTGCGTTTTTCGTGTCTTATCGAGCGCTCTCATTCCTTTCTCGAGCTTATATTTGCCTATCACTTTCGAGAGCTTAGCCCGCTTTGCGAGCGCAGAAAGGATAATGGTGTCCACGGTGTCTATCTCTTTTCTCAGGCTTTCCAGTTCTTTCTTCTGCATAGTTCAGAATGTAGCGTATTTGGGGGCTTTTGTCGCGCCTACGTTGACAGAGGGAAGAAATGGGGTAGAGTCTGGTGAGTTAAAGCTGTTCAGGTCCCGTCCGCCAGTTGGCGGAGGGGGTTGGGCCTGGATTCCTTAAGTGGGAAAGTGGTCATTGCGTAAGTGGTGACTCGGACTCCTCCGTAATCAGGATAACTGATGTCCACCAGCTGGCGGAGTCAGCGAAAGTCCGCCTCTGGCGGAAAAGTAAGGTGGCACCGTGTCGAGAGACGCCCTTACATCGTAACGAATAGTTGCGGCGTGAGGGCGTTTTTTATTAGAAACTGTCCAAAAAAGTCCAATTGCGTCGTTGCGAGCTGTGGTACTCCCTCACAATACGTCATGTATTGTTCGGTTCGTTCCTCGCTCGCGCCTAGCATTCGGAGCTTTTTGAAACAGTTTCGGGGCATCAGAACAGCATGAAAATTCCAAAAATAAAATTAGGGCAAAAACCGACTTACGTGAAGATCGCGGAGGATGTGGATTTCTTTGATTTGTTCAAAAAGGTGGAAGAGCATTTTGAAACGTGCTTTATTTTCGAATCACTCGGAGAAGAGGGAAAATTCTCTCGCTATTCCATTATCGGTTTCGATCCAGCTCACGTGGTATCTGCCCGCGAGAAGATACTTACATTTGATGGCGAACGATACGATGTAGAAAATCCATACGCTGCTTTGAGGCAGATCATGCCGAGGCAAACCATTGCGCGGAATTACGCAGGGGGGCTCATCGGGTATTTAAGCTACGAGGCAGTGAACTATTTTGAGCCGAAGGTTTCGGTGAAGGTTCATGATTCATTCGAGCAATTCATGTTCGGCGTTTATTTAGACGGGCTCATACTGGACAAACTTACGAACGAGCTTTTTTACTTTTACTATGACAATGATAGAAGCGGCACTCTTAAGGAAGTAATGCATAGAGTTCCCAATAAGAAATCGTTCACAGCGGAATTTATTAAGGATGGTCTCACCCAGAAAGAACATGCGACGATAGTAGAGCGCGTCAAAGAACATATTCGAGCGGGAAATACGTTCCAGTGCGAGGTCGGTTTCAAGAGCGCGTACAAGGTAGGTGGGGACGTTGTCGCTATTTACGAGAAGTTGCGGGATGTAAATCCTTCTCCTTTTATGTATCATCTCAAGTTCGGGGCAAAACACATCATCGGGGCAAGTCCCGAGCTTTTATTTTCTCTTCGAGACGGTGAAATGACGACGCGTCCTCTTGCGGGAACTATTCGTCGCGGAAGGGATGACAAAGAGGACCAGCTGCTCGCAAGAAAGCTTCTTAGCGATCCCAAAGAGCGAGCGGAGCATACGATGCTCGTTGATATGCATCGGAATGACATCGGGCGTGTTGCGAGGTTTGGCACCGTCCGCGTCAAAGATCTGATGACAGTCAAGAAGTTTAGCCACGTACAGCACATGTCGAGCGAAGTCGTCGGCGTCATACGGCCGGGCGAGGACATGTTCTCGGGGCTCCAGAGCAATTTTCCAATGGGAACGATTTGCGGCACGCCGAAAGTGGAGACGCTGAAGATAATAGATGCAAATGAGCCTGAAGCGCGCGGACCGTATGGTGGAGGCGTTGGGCATTTTGGATTCAACGGTGACTGCACATTCGCGCTTACACTTCGTTCAGTATTCATACACAACTCCAACGCATATACGCAGACATGCGGCGGAATCGTGTACGACTCGACACCGGAGAATGAATATGAGGAAATTCAAAGAAAATCAGCTGCGATGAAAAAAGTACTTGGCGTATGAAAATACTTATCATAGATAATTACGATTCGTTCACCTACAACCTCTATCAACTGGTGGGGGAAATTTTGAAAGCAGAACAAGGAGATTTCACTATTGATGTTGTGCGCAACGATGAGATAACCCTCGATGAAATACAAAGGCGCGCGTACGACAGAATAATCATCTCCCCAGGGCCAGGTGACCCGAGTGACAAACACTATTTTGGTGTGTGTGCCGATGTCATCTTGCATGTTGGCAAAAAGACGCCAATTCTCGGTGTGTGCCTTGGAATGCAAGGAATTGCGCACTATTTTGGCGGGAAGGTTGTTCGCGCAAAAGTACCGATGCATGGCAAGACAAGTGAAATAGAGCACGATGAAAAAGGTGTCTTTGCAGGACTTCCGCAGGGTCTCGAAGTCATGCGTTACCACTCGTTGGTGGCGGAAAAAGAATCACTGCCTAGTTCGCTTGTCGTCACATCAACGGCGAAAGATTCTGGTGAGATAATGGGACTTCGCCATGTGAAATATCCGATAGAAGGTATTCAATTCCATCCAGAGTCATTTGCAACAGAAGGAGGAAAAAGACTTCTGGAAAATTTCTTGAAGGTATGATACTGGACTTATTAAAGAAACTCGTTGAGAAAAAAGACCTGACTGTTTCGGAGTCGGAGCAATTCCTATTGGAAGTGATGAAAGGGGGAGTGAGCCCGACATGTATCGCAAGTATTCTCGTTGCACTGCGAATGAAAGGCGAGTCAGTTGATGAGATAGTCGGATTCCTCCGCGCGATGCGCGCGAACATGCTGAAAGTGAATGCGCCGGACGCGATTGATATCGTAGGAACCGGTGGGGACGGAAGCGGCACGTTCAATATCTCGACTACCGCGGCTTTTGTGGTTGCAGGGGTGGGAGTAAAAGTGGCAAAGCACGGTAACCGTGCGGCAAGCAGCAAGTGCGGAAGCGCGGATGTTTTGGAAGCACTTGGCGTGAATATTCAGCTTACGAAGGAACAGGCGGAAGAAGTGTTTAAAAATGTCGGGCTCGTCTTTATGATGGCGCCTCTGTATCACCCCGCGATGAAAGAGGTTGCCGCCGTCAGAGAAGAATTAAAGATACGAACTGTTTTTAATGTCCTAGGTCCATTCGCGAACCCTGCTTCGACGCAAACACAATTAACTGGTGTTCCGAATAAGGCCATCGCAAAGAAATTGGCGGAGGTCGGCAAGCGGCTTGGCTACAAACGACTTCTCGTTGTCTCGAGCAATGATGGGATGGACGAGATAAGTTTGTCGTCAAAGACACATATGTTCGATGTCTATCGCGGCAAAGTAAAGAAATCGCTTATCGACCCGAAAAGATATGGATTCAAGCGCTCATCCAAGAAAGATATTCTTGGTGGGGATGCAACCGAGAACGCAGCTATTATCCGAGCGATTTTGAGTGGTGGAAGCGGGGCACAGCGTGACGTCGTTGTCTTTAACAGCGCGTTCGCGCTCTATGCTGCTGGCGCAGCCGCTTCAATTCAAGAGGGAATAGAGAAAGCTAAGCAGTCTATTGATAGCGGCAGCGCGCTTCGCGTATTAGAGTCATTGATACGGGAGACACAGAACTTCGCGTAACTAACCTATGATCAGTGTTCAACTACAGCCGCTAACTGGCCCCGCCAATACGAGCGTCGATATACCCGGCTCTAAAAGCTATACAAACCGCGCACTCCTCATGGCGACGATGTGCCGTGAGGCTGTTCGGATCCTTAAACCGCTGGTGAGTGACGACACGAGGGCGATGCTCAACTGTTTAAAGACTCTTGGTATCAAGGTTGAGGAAAAGAGCGACGAGATAACGGTGATAGGGCATATAACGGACGTGAAGAATCAGGACTACGAACTTGATGCCGACCTCTCAGGCACAACGATTCGATTTATGCTCGCCCTTTCATGTGTTTTGCCCGGTGTTCAAACATTGGTTGGAAAAGAAGGTCTCAACAAGCGCCCTATCAAGGATCTCGTTGATGGTCTTAGACAGCTCGGTGCAAAGATAGAATACCTTGAAAAAGAAGGCTTTCCGCCTCTTCGAGTTTCTTCGTATGAATTGAATCCCGGGACTATCCGCCTGAAGGGAGGGGTAAGCAGTCAATTTTTGTCTGCCATTTTGATGATTGTTCCGCAGGTGGGGGATGTCACGCTCGAGGTCGAGGGTGAGCAAATATCAAAGCCCTACATAGACATGACAATAGATACTATGTCGCGCTTCGGTGTATCAGTTGCTAATTTGAACTACCAGCGGTACCGCGTCTCGGTTGGACAGGTCTACCAAGGTACTGAATATACGGTCGAAGGGGACGTTTCGAGCGCTTCGTACTTCGCTGCGATTGCCGCGCTCACGAAGTCTCGCATAACGCTCGCGAACATGAATCCGCAGTCCGTGCAGGCTGACATGCATTTTTTTCACATTCTTGAGGACATGGGCGCGTCTGTCAGCTATGAGAAAGACAGAATAGTCGTGGTGGGAAATGGCGTGATGCCAATGGAAGTAGATATGGAAAATTGTCCCGACCAGGCTCAAACAATGGCGGTTCTCTCTGCGTTTGCTCCGGGCGTAACGAAACTTTCTGGGGTGCGCTCGCTTCGTCTGAAAGAGACAGAAAGGGTGAAAGCGCTTGAAGCGGAGCTTGCGAAGATGGGCATCAAGACCGAATCAACTGAAGATATGCTCACGATATACGGAGGTTCGCCAAAAGCCGCAGCAATAGACACCTACGGCGACCACAGGATGGCAATGTCTTTCGCGGTTGCGGGGGCAATGCTTGATGGCATGCAAATAAACGATTTCGGCGTTGTAGGAAAGACATTTCCTCAATTTTGGGAGAAACTCGAATCAATTGGAGTCGGAGTAAAAAGGGTATGAATATCGTACTCATCGGAATGCGCGGGAGCGGTAAATCGACTGTTGCAAAAATGCTTGCGAAGAAGCTTGGCCGGAAATATATGGAATTGGACGACGAGATAGCCAAAAAAGCCGGCGCGCGCATCTCTGAAGTCGTGGAGCAGCAGGGTTGGAATTATTTCCGCGTGAGAGAAGCGGAGGTAGTCGAAGAAGCTGCTGCAGTAGACAATACGGTCATCTCCACCGGGGGTGGTGTTGTCTTGCAGAGTAAAAACGTTCAAGCATTGAAGAAAAACGGTATCTGTATCTTTTTAAGCGCGCCAATCGAGGAACTGCTTCCACGCATTGGTGAATCGTCTACCAGACCGCGGCTTACAGGTGCAAAGACGATGAAAGAGGAATTGGAGAAAGTATGGGAAGAGCGCAAGCCGTTGTACGAAAAAGCAGCGGACGAGACTATTGATACTACAGGCATGAAACCGAAAGATATTGCCGAGGAAATAGTGCAGAGACTTAAAAAGAAGCATATAGTGCAAATCTGATATGGCAGGAAATTCATTCGGACAACTTTTTAGAATAACGACATTTGGTGAATCGCACGGCGGGGCTGTTGGGGTTGTACTGGATGGATGTCCGCCGGGGATTCAAATAACCGAAGAAGAAATCCAAATTCAGCTCGACCGTCGGAAGCCGGGGCAAAGTCATATCACGACGTCTCGCAAAGAGGCAGATAAAATAAAGATACTTTCTGGCTACTATGAGGGAAAAACGACTGGGACACCGATACTTCTTATCGCATACAACGAAGATGCTAAGTCGGGGGATTACAAGGAACTGATGAAAGCGTACCGCCCGTCGCATGCAGATTACACGTACGAAGCAAAATACGGCTTCCGCGATTGGCGTGGAAGCGGCCGCGCTTCGGCGCGCGAGACGCTTGCGCGCGTAGCAGCCGCGGCGATTGCACAGAAATATCTACAAGAAAAAGAGGGAATTGAGTGCCTGAGTTTCGTTGAACAAGTCGGCGACATCAAGGCGGATGTTGATGTTGAGAAAGTGCAGATGAAAGACATAGAATCCAACATCATTCGATGTCCCGACCAGAAAGTGGCGGAGAAGATGATCGCGCTTGTTGAGAAAACGAAAGCAGAGGGTGATTCCATCGGCGGTATCATTCAGGGTGTTATTCGTGGCGTGCCAGCGGGCCTAGGCGAGCCGGTATTCGATAAAATTCCTGCTGACCTTGCGAAAGCAATGTTAAGCATCAATGCAGTCAAGGGATTCGAAATGGGGCTTGGGTTTCGAAGCGTCGGCATGAAAGGAAGTCAGCACAACGACCCGATGGAAATCCGTGATGGGAAAATTCGGACGAAAAAGAATGACGCCGGAGGCACATATGGTGGCATTTCAAGCGGCGAAACGATTCATTTCCGCGTTGCGTTCAAACCTGTCTCAACTATTGCAAAAGAGCAGGACACTGTCACAACTGAAAAGAAGGCAACAAAACTTGCAGCCGCCGGTCGCCACGACCCGTGCGTCCTCCCCCGCGCCGTCCCCATCGTCGACGCCATGTCCGCGCTCGTCATCATGGATCACTATCTTCGCAACAAGGCGCAAAATAAGTAGTACAATTTCCGAATGAGCATGGAAGGCGGACCAAAACCTAGGAAAGGAATTCTTTCTGGTTTACAGAGATGGCTTGAACAACGAAAAGAACGAATAACGCTTGAAGAGGTAAGAGATCACTTGAGCTTTAATCTGTGGAAAACAGCCGATGCGGTGTGCACAGAAATCTTGGAAAATCGATTAGCGCAAGGCCGCACAGCTCCTAAATACACGAAGCTTAATCTCGATCGATCAAATTACTCTGAGTGGCAGTCGTATTTTGATATGCGTTCGAGAACATCGAACTTTTGCATCCGCTTGTTTTCGATGAGGGAAGCGGATGTTAAGCAAGAAAATGAACTTACAGATCAGGAAAGGCAATGGGCTCGAACAGGTCCATCAGATGACGATCGCAGAAAGACTTATTTTGCTAATACTGGACATCATATCCCGTATTTTCGGCTTGTTCGAGGAGGTAGTCGACGTCGTGTTGAACAAAGTGAAGGAGATTCGTCGCCGATTACGGTTAAATCTTAATTTGATCTATAATTTCAGTTGAGACATCGTTTTTTCCACCGCGGAAATCTTCTTGTTCTTCTTTAGGGCGACAACAAACACACTTCCTGCGATCACAATATCCGCTACTTTGGACAAATCTTTTACATCCTTTTTTGACTTAACACCGAATCCAACGGCCACGGGAAGTTCAGAAGTGCTTCGCAGTGTTTTTATAAATGCGGGCAAATCGGACGCAAACACACTTGTTGCTCCGGTGATTCCTTGTCGCGTTGTGCAGTACCAGAACCCCGTTGCGTCTTTTGCGAGCGTTTCAAGGCGTTCCTTTGGAACGCCGGGGGATACAACAGGAATTAATGCAATACCAGCTGCCTTGCACGTCGCAAGCAGAGACCAGCCTTCCATCGTGTCGAACGGACAATCTGGAACAATTAATCCGACCGCCCCAGCGTTGGAGATGGTCTTGATGAATTTTGGGATGCCCATCCGGTAAATAGGGTTGGCGTAAGTCATCACAACGACCGGCTTCTTGAATTTCGCAACCTTTTTTACGACTTCTAGAGCTTTTTTGACTGTCGCGCCTTTCTTGAGCGCCTCTTCGCACGCGACCGCAATTGTTGGGCCATCAGCCATTGGGTCGGAGAAGGGGATTTGCACTTCGATAATATCTGCTCCACCTTTGGCGAGTGCCTTTGCGACCTGGATGGATTCAGAAATCGTCGGAAGCCCCGCGATCATGTGCGCCATGAAAAGAGATTTTTTCCCTCTGTTTTCCAATAAAACCATCAAGGCGACGCCTTGATGGTTTTTCTCAATGGAAGTTGTCATTCTAGTCATAGCGGTTGTATTCATCTTTGAGGAAGTCTCTGAAGCTTTTGTCTTTGAAGGCGCGGGCGAAGTTGAAAAGGTCTTTGTCGCCGCGGCCGGAGAGTGTAGCGACGATGATGTGATCCTTTTTCATTTTTGGGGCGATTTTTATCACATGTGCAAGTGCGTGCGCGCTCTCGAGCGCGGAAATTACTCCTTCGAGTTTCGCGAAGAAATCTACCGCCGCAACCGCTTCTGTATCCAGCGCATACGTAAGTTCCAAGCGCCCTTCTTGGTAGAGGTCTGCGAGTTCGGGACCAAGTCCTGGGTAATCGAGTCCGGCGGAAATAGAATGCGTGGGCGCAATTTGACCGTCGTCCGTCTGCAGAAAGAGAGATTTGTATCCCTGAAATATCCCCAACACTCCTGCTATTTTTCGGGATGCATGCTGTCCAACCTTTTTTCCAATTCCTCCCGCCTCCACTCCTATCAATCGCACTGAAGATTCAGGCACAAAGTCATAAAAACTGCCGATGGCGTTTGAGCCTCCGCCGACGCAGGCAACGACTACATCCGGGAGCTTGCCTTCGCGCTCCTGTAGTTCAGAACGAATTTCTCGTCCAATGATGGATTGGAAGTATCGGTTCATTTCGGGATATGGTTTTGGGCCAAGCACGGAGCCGATGCAGTAATGCGCTTTCTCAAGATTTTCCATCCAGAATTTTAGCGCCTCGTTCACCGCGTCTTTCAGAGTCTTGCTTCCGTATTCAACGGGAATTACTTTCGCACCGAGTCGTTCCATCAAGAATACATTTGGTCTCTGGCGGCGTATGTCTTCGTTTCCCATGAATACTACACACTCAAGTCCTAGTTTTGCCGCTACCGTTGCTGTTGCGACGCCGTGTTGTCCTGCGCCAGTTTCTGCGATGAGCATCTTTTTGCCCAGTTTTTTCGCCAGGAGCCCTTGTCCGAGGCAGTGCGTTATCTTATGAGCACCAGTATGGTTTGCGCCCTCGTTCTTCAGATATATCTTCGCGCCGCCAAGTTTCTTCGTTGCCCGCTCTGCAAAAATGAGGGGAGTAGGACGGCCAGAAAAATTCTTTAAGAGGTCTCTGAATTCCTTTTGGAACTCGGGGTCTCTTTTTGCTTTCTCAAATGCGGCGATAAGCTGCTGCAGGGTCTCCCATAGCATTTCGGGTATATATGCTCCGCCGAATGTCTCACGCTCTGTCATATCATTGCTTTCTGAAGTTCTCGTATCTTCTCGAGGGGGTCATTAGACTCCAGAATCGCAGTTCCAACAAGGATTCCTCGGACGCCGGTTTTGCGAACACGAAGCACATCATCAGCCGTGTAAATTCCTGATTCACTCACGACGGGTATGTCTTTGGGGATGGAGTTCATCAGCGTTTCTGTTGTGCTGAGGTCTATTTCCATAGTTCGGAGGTTGCGGTTGTTGATGCCGATGAGTTTTGCATTCGCTTCTATCGCCTTTTTCACATCTTCTTCGTCGTGCACTTCAACGAGACTTCCGATGCCAAGCGATTCTCCAAGGGATATGAGTTCAGCGAGCTTGTCTTTCTCAAGCACCGCTGCGATGAGAAGAAACGCATCGCCACCCCCGGCAAGTGTTTCGTAGACCTGGTATTCATCAACGATAAAATCTTTTCTTAGAATTGCTTGCGGAACTTTTTCTCGCACGTGCTGCAACAATTCAAGACTCCCGCCGAAATATTTGTTGTCAGTAAGAACGGAAATCGCGTCCGCTGCACTTTCGGCGTACAGTTCTGCAACTTTGAGCGGGGAATCGATGAGTTTACCGGCGGAAGGAGAGCGCGGCTTTATCTCTGCAATGAGAACGCTTGATCCGGGGTCGCTAAATCGCGAGCGAAATGGTCTCGCTTTTCGGTATTGTTTTTGCTCCGATATACGTGCTCGCAAGACCTCAAGCGGCACTTTCTTCATCCTCTCTTCCAGTTCGGAGCGGGTATTAGATACTATTTCATCGAGTACTGTCATGCTCGGCTATTATAGTGATTATCACGAATTTACCTAGCGTTTTAGCCCTTTGCAGTCTACGATGGAGCATTCATGGTTAAGGTGAAGATCTGCGGCAATACGAGCAAGGAAACTGCGCTTGCCGCGCTTTCGTATGGTGCAGATATGCTTGGATTCATTGTGAATGTTTCTGGATCAAAGACTTCCATAACGCCAGAGCAGGCGCGTGAAATTATTTCTGCGCTGCCGTCTGGCGAGACTGTGGTGGTTACAACTGCAACAGATGCTCAGGAAATAAAAAGACTTGCACAGGAAACTGGCGTTTCAACAATTCAATACCATGGTGAAGTGTCACCGGAGACAATTGCAAAGATAAAAGATGAGCTACCGAATATCGCCGCGTGGAAAGTAATCCATGTGAAAGATGAGAGTGCGATTGATGAAGCAAGGAAATATGAAAGTATCGTAGACGCGATACTTTTGGACACAGCACAGGGCGGCCAAATCGGCGGAACTGGTACTACGCATGACTGGAATATTAGCCGCATAATTGCAGGTGATTATTCCAAACCGATCATCTTGGCCGGGGGACTGAATCCAGACAATGTGGAGGAAGCAATACGGGTCGTGAAGCCCTATGCGGTAGACGTGAACTCCGGTGTTACTAACTCGGATGGCTCAAAGGACCTTGAAAAAGTGAAGCTTTTCATAGAACGTGCAAAGGGCAAATGAGGCCTTAAAATCGTCGCTTGACAGGGGTCGCAAGTCGACTATACTGTCCTGAACTACCGACCTCGGTGGTTTTTTTGACCCTCCTGTGAGGAGGGACAGAAGGCTTGAACTTTGACAACTGAATATGAAAAATTGTACGCAAAACCAAAAAAGAAATTGGTAAGTAAAATTGTTGCCGGCGCTCGCTCGGAATTGAAAATTTATTTTCATTTCGCTCGCTCGCATGGGCAATAAGAATTCTTGTTGTTCTCAAGTTAGGAACAATAAGACACACACAAAAGCAAGAAAACAGAAAATACATATTGAGGTTCCAGGAGGATCTCATGTGTAAGTAAACAGTAATAACGAGACAAAAGATCCCCCAAGGGGACTGCGACTTTCTACGATTCAAATGAATCGTGAAAGTCGGGAGATATACATTCTTTTGTTTCGTCCATCCTAGAGATATTGAAGCAATTCAAATTCTTGAAAGTGGTGTAAAAACCATTTTTACTTAGAGTTTGATCCTAGCTCAGGGTGAATGCTGGCGGTATGGATAAGGCATGCAAGTCGAATGGGTTAGACCCATGGCAGACGAGGTAGTAACAGGTAGGTACGTCCCCGGAAGTCGGGCATAACCAGCCGAAAGGTTGGATAATTCCCGATGGTCTCGCAAGAGTAAAGATTTATCGCTTCCGGAGCGGCCTGCTTTGTATCAGCTTGTTGGTGAGGTAACGGCTCACCAAGGCTATGACGCATAGGGGACCTGAGAGGGTGACCCCCACCGATGGAACTGAGACACGGTCCATACTCCTACGGGAGGCTGCAGCCGAGAATATTCGACAATGGGCGAAAGCCTGATCGAGCGATACCGCGTGGTGGATGAAGCGCTTCGGCGCGTAAACACCTTTTATGAGGGAAGAAATTTTGACGGTACCTCATGAATAAGGGGCTCCTAACTCTGTGCCAGCAGGAGCGGTAATACAGAGGCCCCAAGCATTACCCGGAATTACTGGGCGTAAAGGGTGCGTAGGTGGTCATATTAGTCGCCTGTTAAAACCCACGGCTCAACTGTGGAACCGCGGGCGAAACGGTATGACTAGAGAGAGTGAGAGGTGAATGGAACTCATGGTGTAGGGGTGAAATCCGTTGATATCATGGGGAACACCGAAAGCGAAGGCAATTCACTGGCACTTTTCTGACACTCAAGCACGAAAGCGTGGGTAGCGAACGGGATTAGATACCCCGGTAGTCCACGCCCTAAACGATGATCGCTGGATTTGGGGAGTATCGACCCTCTCCGAGTCGAAGCTAACGCGTTAAGCGATCCGCCTGGGTAGTACGGCCGCAAGGCTAAAACTCAAAGGAATAGACGGGGGCTTGCACAAGTGGTGGAGCGTGTGGCTCAATTCGTCGCTAAGCGAAGAACCTTACCAGGGCTAGAAATCCAGCTGCATACTTTGGGAAACCTTAGTAGCCTTCGAGGGTGCTGGACAGGTGATGCATGGCTGTCGTCAGTTCGTGGTTTGAATCGTTCCCTTCAGTGGGGTAACGAACGCAACCCTCGTTGCCTGTTATATTTGTCAGGCGAGACTGCCCCCTCACGGGGGAGGAAGGTGAGGATGACGCCAAGTCAGCATGTCCCTCTGATGTCCTGGGCTGCACACGCGCTACAATCGCCGTTACAACGAGGCGCAACGTCGTAAGACCGAGCAAATCTTTCAAAAGCGGCGCCAGTTCGGATTGAGGTCTGCAACCCGACCTCATGAAGCCGGAATCACTAGTAATCGCGGGTCAGCCACACCGCGGTGAATACGTTCTCAAGCCTTGTACTCACAATAAAAGCGCACAGCAGTGTACATATCTATGCGGTTAAAATCCGCACCTCTCTTTCGTACAGAGAGCGTAGCAGAAGGATAGTTGTTATCCGCGAGGATGATAATGGAGGATCCTAATGCAAAGAGCAGCCATTTCGCACAAAAGCCGACCGACCTGTCAATGGGTGGTGAGGATAGGGAAGGTCCTAGAAAGGCAAGAAAATGGATGCCTAGAACAGATACGCACATAACCTGTGGAGATCTGACGCTGTTATCCCAAAGATGGGATATGATGAATCTGACGCAGCGTCAGAAGTCAGCTGAGTCATAGTATTTGCAGATATGCAAAAAAGGACTCACTCAAAGCAAAATCTTAGTCCAGATTATGTTGTTGGACTCGTAGATGGTGAAGGAAGCTTTACTGTCTACGTAAGAAATCCAGACATAGAGAAAAAAGTCGCTCGAAGAGTGGTTGTAGAGCCAAAATTCTACATAAAACTAATCGAACGCGACAAAGATATTCTCTATGCACTTCGAGATTTCTTCGGATGTGGAAGTATTTACTTCCAAAAAGATAATCGTCCGAATCATCAACATTGCTATCGTTACGAGGTCTTCCGGTGGGAAGAACTTCAAACGATAATCATTCCGTTCTTCAAGCGGCACGTTCTCAAATTCGCGTCAAAACGGCACGACTTTGAAGTGTTTTGCATGATGATGGAGCTTCTCAAAAAAGAAGCACATCGAACGGAAAAAGGACTACGAGAGTTGTTTAAGTTGAAACAACGCATGCATTGAGCTCGCGTAGTGCGGGAAATCCGCTCGCTACGTGGGAACATCAATTCTTAGATTCAAGAAGATAATCGCCCGTCAACTCAGGGAAGCCGGGAGTGTCCGAAGCACATACTCGTTATGTACCAAGGCAAACTCGGTGACAAAGAGTAAGTCGTAACAAGGCACGGCTAGCGGAAGCTGGTCGTGGATTCATTCAAAATTGATTTCGATTTTCAGGTTCGCCTGATAATCGGAGCAGTCGATTTCTGTATCTCGATCGAGTACAGAAGAAGGTATGACATTGATCCTCAAACATGTCGGACAACTTGGAAAGACAAGTGGATAATGGACGGAACAAAAGAGTGTGTATATAGATCAGGTTATAGGTTACAGCTTGTAGCTTGTAGGAAATGCGAACAAACAAAAACGCCGACTCGATATGAGCACGGCGTTTTTGCGTGTGCTAGATTAATGCCATGGGAGGCGTACCATTTGGAGTTTTTACACTGTGGGGGGTGCTCATGCTCCTTGTTGTGATTTTTCTTGAAAAGTTTGGGGAAATGTCTCCAATCGTCGCTTTTTTCGTGGTTCCTGTTTTAACTGTAATTATTGCGTTTCGAGTTGCAAAAATACTCGAAAGTATTATTCCTGAAAATGTACCTCGCTATGAGAATGTATTGATGCGGCGTTGGTATGGAAGCCGTCTCGATGATTTTTTAATGTATATTGTTGGTGGACCGGTAAATTTTGCTCTGATACTAGGGACCGCGATAGTTCTCGGTGTTTTTCTATTGATATATTTCACAACCGGGTCATTCTTTTAACTCGGCAGGGAAAAGAGTGTGTATGAAGAATAGCTGGTAGCTTGTAGCCAGCAGCTTGCAGCAAATACAAAACGCCCGAAAGGGTGGTTTTGTGTTGCAGCGTTCACATGAGAGAAGTTGAAACCACTCCCGCTCTTGATACATCGTGATATGCTTTTTGTATATGACTGACGGGTTGAAAGAATGGAAGAAGCCGGAAGTAACAGACATTTCTTCTGAAGAGCCAGTAAAGGAGAAAGCGGAGCTGACAGAAGAATTAAAAGATCATATCAGGCAAGACTTGGAATTGGATACGTACGACACACCAGAGAAAGCGAAAAAACGCCGTACGCAATTGGCAATATTTTATGGTACGAACGTGCAGCAGATTGGGGCAGTTTCTGCGTATAAAAAGCGCGATGGTAAATTAAGCTTAGAGGCAAAATTTGAAAAACTACCTCCCGCTCCACCGAAAATCGAAACAGAGTATGACAATTTTACAAAGCGTGCATGGCGGCAGAAAATCTTCAATGCTATAAAGAACGATTTTACTCAAGAGCAGCTGCAACGTGCTCGAGTCCTATGTTTTCCCGGACAAGCTTTACAAGAGGTGACCGAAGTTTATTTGCCACTAGGTATTCGACCAGAAAATATTGTGTGTATTGAGAAGGATCCAGATGTTGTGAAAACCATGAGAAAAAACCTCAAGGCACTCATCCAAACGAAGGTGCTGAGCCAATCTGTCTCCATTTTCGAAGGAAGTGTCGAGGAATTTTTACAGAGCTCACATGAGCCCGTAACCATCGCTTCATTCGATCTTTTGGGGCCTATGTACGAGGGATTTTTGATGAGTATTCCCAATCTCCGTGTCGCGGATAAATTCATGGTTATTACGAATTGTTTGCAGCGCAGGGAACAGAAAAATCAGCAAGATGCATTGAAGTCAATGACGTCAGCAACGCGTGCGGTAGGGAGCGCACTCGATGCGCTCCAGAATTATAAGCACATTCTCCCGGGTGTTGGCAGCACATCTTTCGACGTGAGTCACCTCATGGCTCAAATTGCAAGGGCAAATCAACAACCGATAGACCTTTCAGAAGCGCGAGATGAAGGTGCGGCTATCACGATGATAGCTTTTCTCTTAGGAGGTCAAGCCAAACAGTCACTCGATGATCTCTACTCTGAAGCTAGCATCGTTCCACCGCGGTTCAAGTCAGATGACGACCGACAAGCTTTTGAAGATCACACGCTCGGAACACTGATACGTGGGATTGAACAATTAGTTATAAACTATTCTAGAGTGTATTCGCGATTGTCGCTGAAATCCGACGTAAACATATTGGAAAACACCCTTAGTAGAAGCGATACCGGAAAACATGGATTTTTATTGCACTTTCTCACCGTGGCGACGCATTGCATGAGCGATCTTACGATTTGCGATTTACAACGGTATGAATATTCAAGCGAGAAATCCGGGTCTCCATATCAGACGGATGTGATCACGTTGTTTGATTGGAAGCGGAATTTCCGCGAGAAGCATCGGGAAGCATATCATTTCATCCGAGATTGTTTTCGAGTGATCGGTCAACACTCGGTAGATCAGATTTCCTTCCAGTTTAAAAAAGGCATCACGGTTTTACCGAAAAACTATGCTGGCAGCAACGCAAAGATAGATTTAACGGTGAACGTAAACGGCAAGCAGTTTCTCAGTATATCGTTCAGCAAACTCCTTGAGCTAGTGGCTTACTTTAGGAAAACGGAGAAAATCGTTACAAAAGGAAAAATACCACAGGACTTTTTGGAACGGCCGCGAATCAAGATAGAAACATAGTAAAGATATGTGTGACCTTAGGAAAGGCGGGGGAATGGACGGAACAAAAGAGTGTCCCGACGCGCGAGAGCGGTCGGGATCCCGACCGAAGCGTCGGGATGTATTGAAGAAAATGCTACAACCAAAAACGCCGACTCAACATGAGCACGGCGTTTTTTTGATTTGGATTTGATATTCCTCCCGGCGGCAATGCAGGCACTGCCGCCAGGAAGACTTTCCCTCACTGGGTTGGTCGTTTCTCAAAAGCCGTTGGCTTGGCTACGGTTTTTCGTGCCCACTGGCGTGACCGCCGGTTGGCTCCGTTGCTGGGCTTGCGCCCGCGCCTCTTCTTTCGAGTACTTGTCCTGTGCCCCATTCGGCACTCCCTATGTTCGAGTAAGCATTTGCAAAGAGCGGATTCCCTCTGCCACGTCGAACGTAGCACGTATGTAGGTGCTTTGTCACGCTTTACTAAAGTAGAGTGGTGTATACGAACATAAAAAACACCGAGACAATTCTTAGGCACAGCAGCGCTTGAATGAACGTGTCCCAACTAAGCACCGCCGACCCGGGAGGGTCGGCGGTGCTGGTTGTTGCCAGAGAGTGGGTATCCAGCGCGAGGGCTACTTACGTCCGTGCTTCTGTTTCTTCTTCCTCTTGCCGGCATTCTTCCCGCAACGAGGATTCCAATTGGAAGCCTGACGTGCTTTCGCCTCCGAATGGTTGTGACCGCGATGGCCCATTTTCGTACCTCTCAACGTGGCATCATTGCCGCGGCTAAAGTAGCACATGAGCCATGGTTTTGCTACCATCGCGGGTACAAGCGCGTTTAGCTCCGGCGGATGATACAGACACATCGGTCGCAGCGAGGCGCGGTTTGGAGTAGATTGGTTTGATAACGCGCGTTTAGCTCAGTGGTAGAGCATCCCTCTGATAAGGGGAAGGCCGTAGGTTCAATCCCTACAACGCGCACAAAAGACAGAAACACCTGCCGCAACGGCCAGGTTTTCTGCTTTTGTGGGAGCCGGAGCGATGTTGCGCGAGTACGCGCAACCGCGAGGCCGGGTCGGGAAAATTTGTTTGGGACGACAAACAAATTATTCCTGACCACAAGTCCATGTGTGACCACACTTCGACTCAAGACGCACTCAGTGTACACTGAGTGCGACAATATCTATGAACTATCACGTCATCGGCGGGAAAAAACTCTCTGGTTCTGTGCGGACCAATACTTCAAAGAACGCTGCAGTCGTACTGCTTGCGGCATCACTTTTGAATCGCGGAACTACAACGCTGAAGAGGATGCCGAAGATAGAGGAAGTGAACCGACTTATCGAGGTCATGAAAAGTATCGGCGTGAAAATAGAGTGGACCGACAAGGAAATGACCATAATGCCTCCGAAAGAATTCGACCTGAAGAATGTAGACAAAGTCGCTGCGCAAAAAACCCGAAGCATAGCGCTTTTTATCGCCCCCCTTGCTCACGTGATGGATTCTTTTGACCTCCCCGCGCCAGCCGGATGCGATTTGGGCAAAAGAAGTCTCGGTGCGCACATTGACGCACTGGAGCGTCTCGGTATTTACATCAGCGGGGATGAAAAAAAGAATTCATATCACACTGAAGTTAAAGATAAGCAGCTGGCAGAAATAATCATGTATGAGGCGAGCGACACAGGCACAGAAAATGTGTTGATGGCTGCTGCTAAAATTCCCGGCAAGACGGTCATTAAATTCGCGAGTGCAAATTACATGGTTCAGGATCTATGTTTCTTTCTGGAAAAATGCGGTGTCAAAATTGAGGGCATCGGTACTTCAACGTTGGTTGTTCACGGAGTGAAAGACATTGGTCTCGATGTTGTTGATGCGCCAAGCGAGGACCCGATTGAATCAATGTTTTTCATCTCCCTCGCCGCAACAACCGATTCGGAACTGACTATTGAAAGATGCTCCATTGATTTTCTTGAGCTGGAGCTGCTTACTCTCGAACATATGGGCTTGAAATACAAAGTGGGAAAAAAATATCTGGCCGAAAATGGGCGCACGACCTTATGCGATATCAAGATAAATAAATCAGAATTGCATGCACCGCCGGAGAAAATAGCTCCGCGTCCATATCCCGGCATCAACATCGATAACCTTCCGTATTTCGTTTCTATTGCGACGCAAGCAAAAGGGGAGACGCTTATCCATGACTGGGTCTACGAGATACGCTCGTCCTACTATCTGGAAATGGCAAAGCTCGGCGCAGATGTAAAAAAACTAGACCAGCATCGCGTGTTAGTCAAAGGTCCCACGCCGTTACATGGCACAAATATCAAAGCGCCGCCTGCGTTTCGTCCTGCATCTATCCTCCTCATCGGCATGCTCGCGGCCGAAGGCGAATCAACACTTTATGATGTGTATCCGATAAACCGCGGATATGAGAATTTGCACGAGCGATTGAAGTCGCTCGGTGCAAACATTGAAGCGATTGATTAAGGTGTATGGACAGAGACTTGAAGTTGCGGCAAGAGCCGAATTTTAGTATTCGTTTGCTTGGGAAAGAGGACGGCGCTCAACTTCTTGCGCTATATACAGCAAACCTCTCTCGGCTCCAAGAACTTGGTCTGCACGAAGCGCGCATTCCTGTCGAAGAGCAAATTGACGACGTTCTCACGCCAAAAGAAGGCAGCGATCTGTTTGGAATTTTTGATCAACAGGAGTTGATTGGAGCCGTTTACATAACACGAGATTTTAGCGCGCCGCGAAGTGCCCAAATTGGTCGTTTAATAGATTCTCATTATCAGAATAAGGGAATCGGCGGTAGGGCGCTCACCAGGATTATGAACGAACTTTCAAATCGTTATGACCGTTTTTGGGCGATGACAAGGGAGGATAACGTTCTTGCAAGAAAATCACTTGAACGAGCGGGTTTTGCGGCGATGTCAGAACCGTCAGACGATAGCCCGAATGTACTGTATGTTTGGGGTCGGCAATAAAGGGGCGTCATTTAGGTTTACGTGACTCTTACAGCCTTAGCTGATTTCATCGCTTTTTCTCGCGCTTTTCTTACATCCTTTCCAATTGCAAGAGCAACTCCCATACGGCGGTGGTCAGGGGAAGACGGTTTTCCGAAAATGCGTACCCACGTGCCTGGGGTTTTGAGCGCTTTTTCGACGCCAATATATACGGGATTATCCGTTTTCATGTTCGCGAGAATTGCGACACTTGCGCCTGGACAGCACGGAATTTCAGCCTGCCTGCCGCGCCCGCGGCGCAGGCAGGGAATCGGCAGACCAAGAATTGCACGCACATGCAATTCCATCTCGCTCATATTCTGCGAGACCATCGTGACCATGCCGGTGTCATGCGGGCGAGGGGACACTTCCGAGAACCAAACCATATCGCCCTTGACGAATAGCTCTACGCCAAAAATGCCGCGGCCTGCTTTTCTGCCTGCCTGCCGCGACGCACGCGGCGCAGGCAGGCAAAGTTCGTTCACGACTTTTTTTGCAATGTGCTGCGCCCGGGCAAGCGCTTTTTTCGACATCGGATGCGGTTGCCAGCTTTCGCGATAATCACCATCGATCTGAATATGCCCGACAGGCGCACAGAAACTTATCCCGCCCGCATGGCGAACGGTAAGCAACGTAATCTCATAATCAAAATTTATCTTTCCCTCGACAATAACTTTTCCAGTTTTTCCGCGTCCTGCCTCCATCGCATGCTCCCACGCCTTCTTTAATCCCGATGGATTTTTGACTTGAGACTGTCCATGACCGGACGATGACATAGTCGGCTTGATAAAGCAGGGGAATCCAACAGCCTCGGCTCCCGCTTCAAGCTCTTCCAAACTTCCCGCAAACCGATACGGCGACGTCGGCAACTTCAACGTCTCGGCTGCAAGTTGCCGAATGCCTTGTCTGTCCATCGTAAGACGCGTCGCGCGCGCCGTCGGGATTACGGTCCAACCTTCTTTTTCCAGTTCGACGAGCGTATCCGTCGCGATTGCTTCGATCTCGGGGACGATAAAATCCGGCTTCTCTTGTTCGACTATTTTTCGGATCATCGTCCCGTCTCGCATGTTAAACACGTGCGACCGATGCGCCACCTGCATCGCCGGCGCGTTCTCGTATCTATCGCACGCAATCACCTCCACCCCCAACCGCATCGTCTCGATAACGACCTCCTTTCCAAGTTCACCGCTGCCGAGCAGGAGTATTCTGGTAGCTGATGGTTTCAGGGGTGTTCCGAATCTCGTCATGACCCAGAATAACATGGGCTGTATACTTTAGTCATGGCAGAACGACTGACCTTGCGAGAAGAATTAGCGCAGCGTCACCCTGTACTTTTAAAGGACTGGTTACGTAACGAAGGGGTACCAATTGGGGATGATTTTTCATGCGAAATGGAGTTTAATCTTGGACGTCACTCGCTACGCAAGGATGCGCGTCGGTTTAGAGAGTACTCAAAAGAAGCTGATATTATTTTTTCTGAACGTTTGGACTGGACTCCACTACAAACCGATGTGTATCAGCAGGTAAGTGCGGGAACATTGGATGCTGTCGGCGCAGGTAAGACAATTACCAGCGACTATTCTAAATTTCAGCAGGGAGAACTAGAACAAATATTTGAAACCGGAGCGTCGATCTACCACCTCGATTTGCCTCTGGGTGAAGAGTCTGTGGCGTTACAAAAAGATATAATTGATAAAATAATGGAGCACATATTGCTCCACGAACCACCTTTGAGCCTCGAGGAAGCGCAAAAGACTTTTCTCAACAACCTAGATAAAGATGCGACTTTACACACCGCACGTGAAGAACATGCTGCAGCTGAATTTAGGTCACTTGTTAAAAAAGCGTTAACAGAACGACCGGAACTGCTAAACCGAAAGCCACTTAGGATTCTTGTGATTTACGGGTTGGCGCATACATCTTTAAAACATCGAATAACCACTACGTATCCTGATGTATTGGCGAGACCGTCCACAGAATATAGTACATCGTACCGAGAAGAATATCTTCAGAACAGATTATGGGGCATTGAACCAACAGAGGAGTTGGAAAAGAAAGTCTTTTTCGAGGCATGGGCAGCTTCGTCTGTACCGAAGCGTTTGTTGTCGGTCTCCCAGGACGCGGCGCGTATTTGGGGGCGTAATGTCGTAGACGCGTTATCTATACAAGAATGGCAACGCATGTACGGGAGTTGGATGGAAGGAAGTGATAGAGGGGGCGTCACAAAATTCATAAAACATAAGTTAAAGGAAGCGGGTGTACCTGACTCACACACAGGGGCGATGAAGCTGAAGAAGTGGTATAAACAACAGACTGACAAAAAATGAGTAAACCGAAATTATTGATATTCGCTTCCGGTACCAAAATCGGAGGAGGTTCGGGCTTCGAGAATTTGGTACAAGCAAGCAGGAGTGGCGCGCTTGGCACGGAAATCGTGGGTGTAGTTTCGAATCATGAGAACGGAGGGGTACGTGAGCGTGCGGACAGACTCGGAGTGCCATTCATATATTTTGGCGGACCATGGGAAGCAGAGCACTATCAGCGTGTGGTAAAAGATAGCGGTGCCGAGTGGGTCATGCTCTCTGGCTGGCTGAAATTTGTGAAAGGACTCGATCCGATGCGTACATTCAACATCCATCCCGCGCTCCTCTCATTCGATCATGGTCGTTTCGGGGGCCCCGGTATGTATGGCCACCATATTCACGAAGCAGTCGCTGAAGCGTTGGAAAAAGGGGAGATAACCAACTCAGGATGTTCAATGCATTTTACGACCGAAGAATATGACCGCGGACCGATATTTTTCGAATATCGCGTACCGCTCGAAAAAGGAATGACCGCCGAGACAATAGCAAAAGTCGTGCAAGCGGCGGAACACGAATGGCAACCCAAGATCACAAACATGGTTGTGCACGAATTAATCCGTTGGGATGGGAAAGATGCAAATACACTTGTTGTGCCGAAAGGCTACTCATTTCTTCCGAATCATGACGCCGTCGCATAGACTTGGTGCTGCTGTTGTCGCGCTGCTTGTATTCTCTGCGGGTGTTGCGCACATCTCCCAATTTCACAATAGCGTCGAAGGGTATGTATTTTCGGTAAAAGGTGAGAGTGATGTGATGGACATGATGCGGCGCGATTTGCCGGGCATAGTTGATGAAAAAGGTGCGGCATTTGTTGTAAATGTTGTAGATTCTCTTATTAAAAAGAAGATGATCACTATAGATGATTGCCATTTGCTTCTGCACCTCGTGGGGCATAAGGCATATCAAGAGCACGGTTCTGATTTTGAGAGCATGCTTGGCGTGAATAAAAAGCGAATTTGCCTTAATGCATTTGTGCATGGCATCGAGGCAGAAATTGCGTCAAAGGGAGATAAAGCGGAAATATGGCGATTTTGCGCGTTCACGGAAAATGAACATATACAGAACGGTCCCTGTTATCACGGAGTCGGACATAGCATTTTTGAGCGCACAAAAGATATACACGGATCACTCACATACTGTGATTCTCTTACTGGAGGTCCTGAACAAGATCTGTCCAATTGCTATCGAGGTGTTTTTAGTGAATTGGGGGCCCAAGTTGACGGGTATGATACGAATACCGGCCTTTCAATTCAGCCGCTCGATCTGGTGAGCCAAGGTTTCTATGTCGACAAGCCCTATGCGTATTGCTCGAGACTCTCTGCACGGTATCAGGATTCGTGCTATTCTCAGCTATCGAAACTTTTATTTTCTTCAGATAACCCTCTCGGCAGTGTACAGAAATGCAATGTAGCGTCTACGGAACATGCGCGCAGTGAGTGTGTTAGTACGGTGACAGGCATGAGTGTCAGAATATTGCTTGATTCCGGCGGTGCGGAGGAGGCCGCAAATTTTTTGAATTCAATTGGGGTACGATCGCAAAAGAACGCCCTTCTTGGCGTACAGGACGGCTATATGTCACATTGCGATACAAAGGAAGACCTCTTTTCGTGGCGTTCTTTCTGCACATTGCTTACGAACGTGGATACGCGGCAGCAGTGTGGGGTGTTATCGCCGTGCTCGGGAATCCATTAAAAAGCGTCCGGTACTATTTTTTCTCGAAGTGACTGGCAACCATTTGGACTATCTCGCTTGGGTCGTGGTCAGCCTTTTGTACGAAAAGTGTAATGTTCGCCTCCATTGCATCTGCAAGATTTTCCGCATTTATCGAGTTGGTTAAAATGACAAAGAATGTTTCAGGTGCGGATGCGCGAGTTTCTTTTACAAGCTCGATACCCGAGCGCTCAGGGAGCATTAGATCGACTATAGCGACGGCAGGAGAATCTTTCTTGATAGCTGTGAGACCTGCTTCGTATGAGATCGCTCCTTCAACTTCAGCACCCGCATCAGCGAATAATTTTGAGAGTACGTCAATAACACGCGGGTCGTCATCAACTATAAGCACCTTTTTTCCTTTCATTCGAGACATTATACATTGGCAGGAAGCGTGACAGTGAATGTCGTGCCGTTTGCTTCTGACGAATTGCACGTGATAGTGCCCCTGTGAAAATCAACTATTTTTTTGGAGATATACAAGCCGAATCCAGTCCCCATCGCGCCTGACTCTTCGGCATTGGTGCCTCGGAATCCCTTGAATATCGAGTCGAGGTCAGTTTTTGAAATACTGATGCCGCGATTGTGCACTTGGAACATTCTGGATGTTTGATCGTCTACATAGGAGATTGAGACCACTGAACCGGGGGGAGAATATTTAACTGCATTGGATAGCAGATTATCGAATACAAGGCGCAGTTTCTCTGCGTCGCCCATAACCATCGCCGACGTGTCCGGCCCGATATCGGACTGAATGGTGATATTTTTGGCTTTTCCTAAGGAAAGCCCGTCGGCGATAGCACTTCTGAGGACACGGGCAACATTGACCGGCTTGAAATCAGCCCTACGCATGAGACCGTGGTCGGCTGACGTTGTCAGCAGGAACGTGGAGGTCAAGTCGATGAGCGAACATATGCGGAGGTAAATGTCGTTCAATGTGTCTCGCATTTCTGGTCTCAGCGAGGTGTCCAGCCTCAGTGTCGAAAGGCTCCATCGCAAAGAAGCGAGCGGTGAGCGCAGTTCGTGCGATGCGACGGCTACGAAGTCTTCTTTCATTTTGACGAGGTCTTGCTCTCTCTTATTAAAAACGTATAGCATGCTGACGAGCGAGAGCAGTGCGATGGTTGCTAGGAGTACAAGACCCGATTGCAGGTAGAAAACTAAGCGGTGGGTGTCTGCATTTTGATCAAATCCAATGAGTGCAACTGTTGTTCCGCTGGCATTCACGACAGGTGCCAGGGCAGATATCCAATTGCCCCAGCGGTCTGCGTATATTTCTAGGACGAAGGGAACATTGGGGTTCCATCCATTTATCAGAGCCGGAGATGCCTCTACATACTCCTGCCCAGGAGGAGAGTAATCTTCGGACGAAGGGTCCTCCGAATCGAGCATGAAGTACACGCGGCCATTCCGCATTGCCATCAAGTACGCAAAACGCAGGTCTTTGTTGGCATCCTTTAGTGCGGTGATCTTTTTCTTCAGCAAGATGTATACGGGGTTGTCGAGGTCTGCTTCAGACAGTGTTAGTTGAGACATCTCCGCAGGCTCAAGAACAGTAGCAACAGACTGCACGCGCCTCACCAACTGCTCGTAGGTCTGGGTGTTTGTTGTGTGGCCGACATAAAAGAATGCGAGCGCACTTACTGCAAGTATCGCTACGCACGCGACGTAGTAGAGAATATCCTCTCTCTTCAAGCCCCGCTTGCCGAAAGGCATAGAGGAATTATACGGGACATTTAGCATGGAGCTTTTACTGTGTGGATAAATTGGTAGACGCTACTAGTCTCAGGATAAAATTGAGAATGTGAAAAGAGGACCGAAACCGAAAGGGCAGGTAAGTACAAATTGGTCATCGGACTTTGCTTACGTCATTGGATTAATTACTGCCGATGGTTGTCTGCTTAATGATGGCCGACACATTGATTTTACTTCAAAAGATCGAGAGCAAGTTGCAACGTTCAAAAAATGCTTAAAGCTCAAAGCCAAGATCGGCATCAAACATTCTGGGATCGGAAACGAGTACTACCGCATACAATTTGGCGATGTTTTGTTTTATGCATTTCTTGTTAGCATCGGCTTATCTCCTGCAAAATCAAAAACAATCTCTCACGTGCTTGTTCCTGATGAATATTTTCTGGATTTTCTCAGAGGTTACTTCGATGGAGATGGCACAAGTTATTCTTTTTACGATTCAATCTTCCCAAAAAGTTACCGATTCTATATATCGTTTATGTCGGCAAGTCCCGTCTATATTCATTGGCTAAGAAAAAAGATAAGTGATTTTTTACACATTCAGGGGCATCTCGACCGCAGTGGTAACAAGCCGTACATTCAACTCAAATTCTCAAAGAAAGAAGCAGTGATACTAGCCAAAGGTATGTACTATTCTAGCGGCATTCCGTGGTTAACGCGGAAGCATTTGAAGATTCAGCGATCTTTACGCATAATCGAGGCAGGCCGCGGTGGTGAAATTGGTAAACACGCTGCGTTCAGAACGCAGTTCTCGCAAGGGGTTGGGAGTTCGAGTCTCCCCCGCGGCACATCAAAATTTGCTCATTAACTGGCGCGGAATTCCGAGATACACTCTGTTCGCCAGCGGATATTCTCCGAAGATGGCAAAGCCCTGAGGTCTTGGCACTCCCTTTTCTTGTATTGGCAGTTTGTATCCTGAAGGCGTTCCTGTCATGCCAGCATCTACTACGACGACCGGAGTTACCCCTCCTTTAAATATCACCACCCTCATTTTTTTTGTGATCGCCGCTGACTATCAAAATTCTCACCGTAACATCCTCGCCTGCAAGTTGTAGTGGAAAAAGTTTCTCTTTGATGTGCTCAGTATCTGGGTAAACTTGAATTCCGTGTTGCAAAACGTGAGCGAAAAGTTCCTCAGCCAATTTCCGTCGCTCTTCCTGCGTGCCTTCGGTCGCCGCGACGAAGTCGACTATTTTGAAATACTTTTCGGGCAAGGGAATTCCTTGCTAGACTGAAGGCTTCTCAATCAGCTCTTCTGCTCGTGGAGTTTCAGGAGCATCTTTTTCTCCTGCGCGTCCGCCGACCCAGCGAGAACCCCCCACAATGCCTACTGCCCCGAGCGTTCTTCTTATCCCCCTGGCAAGGTCGTCTAATCCCATTGGCCCATTATACTGTCAGCATGGACATCAAGGAGCACACACAGCCAGCGAAACTCGAGCGGTATAGCTTTCTCTGGTCCGAAGTTCGTCTCGTCATCGCTGCCGTGGCGCTTCTTCTGGGCGGGATCCCGCCAGCATTGTATCTTCTGCCGATTCCCGCTCTGTACGGTCTTATCATAGTTCTTTTAAAACTTGCGTGGATTGTTTCAGGTGCGGCGTCTGCTTACTTGCTCTACCGATGGTACATCGGGGGGCGGAAAGTATTCGGCGGTAATGACATGAAAGATAACGTTGCGTTCTTCGTGAGTGTCATTTCCGGCATTAATCTTGGCATCGTGGGGCTGCTCGGCACGAATATCGGCATGTCCATAACGAGCAACTATATCGTTTTTGTCATCGTCGCGCTCCTCTATCTTGCGGCAGCGTATCAACTCTACACGCGTTGGAAATCACACGGAGAGAAGATTTCCTAGATAATCCGCGTTCCTCCTCTTTCCTTGCTCTCAACATATTACTCAGTTAGAGTCCGAGAATGATTGCGTTCCTTAGAGTCATCGGGTTTTTGCTCGTGTGCCTACTTTTGCTTATCGCGGGAATCGCTGTATTTTTTGTAATTAAAGATTACCCAATAGTTCGCCAAGTGCCTGAACACGTTGAATGGATCGAGAATTTCTATACAGCGAATTCACGTTTTCCAAGTAAAGCAGAGTTTGAAAGTCAGTTTCCCGGCGTATTAAGTTCCAATCCTCATTGGCATACTGGCACACATTACCGCATGTATGGAGACCAGGAATCAGCGCAGCATTACTATTATTCATACCCCATTTCGCATATAGGGAAATGGCTTGGAATTGCAGACCAAGGCTCTCCTTTCACGGGCGTTCTTGGATATGAGGGCTATTACACCGTTGATCCATGTCCTCGATGGGCAGATGTCGGGTTGGGTGACTCGTATCCTCACGATGCGTACGTGTATCCTCCTGAGGGCTTAATTCGAAGCAACTTCCATAAAGGCACCATTTATTTTTGGGATAGTAAGATAAATACGGAAGACGACTGGGGAAGACTCCTTATGTCGGGGTTTGTACATCCTCGGGTTATGCAAAAAGACGGCTCGAACGTGATTATCACAAACGGACCTGACGTTTTGTCCTATGCGTGGGACAGTGTTGCGATGAAATTAGTGAATCCTCAAAGGATTGGAGAAGTACCGACAGGATGTCCTGCGCGTGAATAATAGATCAGTTAGGTATCCTCCTCACGAGACGGTAATCAGTGTCCCTTTTCTGCCCAATACTTCGCTGATATAGTGTGCCTTCTTTATGGTTAAAAAGATTGGCACATTTCGTGTTAAATCCGGCCTCGCGCAGATGCTAAAGGGCGGCGTCATTATGGATGTCGTGAATGCCGAACAGGCGAGAATCTCGGAAAAAGCAGGGGCGGTTGCGGTGATGGCACTGGAGCGTGTTCCTGCGGACATTCGTGCCACAGGCGGCGTCGCGCGTATGTCGGACCCACGAATGATAAAAGAGATCCAAAAAGCTGTGACAATCCCTGTGATGGCAAAATGCCGCATTGGGCACTTTGTTGAAGCGCAGATACTTGAGGCACTCGACGTCGACTACGTCGATGAAAGCGAAGTCCTAACCCCCGCAGATGAACAATTTCATATTGATAAAACAAAATTCACAGCGCCATTCGTGTGTGGTGCGAAAGACTTGGGCCAGGCATTGCGGAGGATCTCGGAGGGCGCGGCGATGATACGGACGAAGGGAGAAGCGGGGAGCGGAAATATCGTGGAAGCGGTGCGTCACATTCGTACTGTTCGGTCAGAGATCGACGAAATTCAGAAACTTCACAAGAGCGGCAACACGAAAAAACTACGAGAGAAGGCGGCAGAATATCGAGTCGCATACGATCTTGTTGTACAAACGGCGAAACTTGGACGATTACCTGTCGTGAATTTTGCTGCGGGCGGTATTGCGACACCTGCGGATGCAGCGCTTTGCATGCAGCTGGGCGTTGACGGCGTATTTGTCGGCTCAGGTATTTTCAAAAGTGCAGAGCCGAAAAAGCGTGCAAAAGCTATCGTGGATGCGGTCGCACATTTTAGAGATGCAAAAAAGATCGCGCAGGTAAGCGAAAATATGGGCGATGCAATGAAAGGACAGGAATTGTCGAAACTAGAAACTCGATACTCCCATAGGGGAATCTAGCATGTTGCGAGTTGGTATCTTAGCATTTCATGGCGATGTCAGCGAGCACCTCCGTGCCTCAAAAGGGGCTGCTGAAAAGCTGAAACGAAAGATTATAGTATCTGAAGTGCGGACGAGATCAGATTTGAATGGATTGGATGCTCTTATTATCCCAGGAGGTGAAAGTACGACGCTTCAAAAACTCTGTGAGCGAGAAGGAATGTTTCCTGCGATGAAAAAAATCAAGAATATATTTGGCACGTGCGCAGGTGCCATACTGCTCGCCAAAAAAGTAAGGAATAAAGCCACAAATCAGCGGACAATCGAATTGATGAATATTGAGGTCGAACGAAATGCATACGGACGTCAGAACGAGTCATTCGAAAAAGAAATAGGAACGACGCTCGGAAAAATGGTCGCAACATTCATCCGCGCTCCGCACATTAACAATGTAGGAAAAGGTGTCACTGTGCTTGCCAAAGATGGTGGCGAGATTCTTGCTTGCGAACAAAGGGTGGGCGACAAATACTACCTTGCGCTCTCATTTCATCCCGAACTCACGACGACGAAATTCCACGAGTATTTTTTGAATCAAGTCGCAAGTGCGAGATAAAATGAGTACATGGACTGGAATACATTCCTTATCGTTGTAGGAGTCAGTGTCTTCGCGGTGTATCCCGGCTTTGAATTTTTCCAGTATCTTGCGATCCGCAGAGGCCAAATACCGCGGCGAGGTGAGGTGGAGTGGAAGGGAAGATCATTCTTTCACTGGGATCGATACAAAACACTTTTGTTTGGCGACTTACTATTTGCCTCTCTCTTTAACGGATTTGCCATCTGCCTGTTTTCTTTGGAACGAAATCATCTCGGCACACTCTATTTTGTGGCAGCAGCTCTGATCGCGCTCGTCATCACGGGAGCATGGTTCGCGCAGGCCAAACGGCGTTTTGAAACCGGTGACATGCGAACTCTGCGATGGGACTGGGCATTTACAGCTTCCAACGGCCGTCCTCCGATCAGCGGTTTGTACCACCTCGTCTATTTTGCCTTTGAAGCGTTTCTTGTCTCCTTCACCCTGCTAATGTTGATTTCAGTACCTATCGAACGCTTCATACTGCTCGGCCTCATATGTTCTTCTGCAGGGTATATCGCAACGCTTCTGTATGATATGTACGATATCGGCATGTTTCTCGGTCCCCGCACAGGCTGAACTCAAAAGAGTAGGTTGTAGAAGAATGAACCAAGCTTTTTGAAGAAACCAAACACCTTTGATCCGAGCCCGGATGTTTCGACATTCCCTGCTGCTGCAACTTGAGCAGTATTGGATGGTGGAGGAAGAACGGCAAGGGGCGGGGGAACGGGCAACGTACTCGTTGCCATCTTTTGTTTCGGAGCATCCTTTTTGATTGTCGCTTTTTCGACGGTCGCTTTCTTTTCTACAACTGGTGGCATCAGTATGATCTCGGGTATTGCTTGCGGTGAGCTTGTCGAAACCGTTGATGTCGAAATGCCAAGCACGAGGGGCGTAGTCGATGCTTGCGAGTTCGTTGGGGGTGTTGAAGTTGCCGCAGACGTTGTAGAAGTCGTGGTTTGTCCTCCGCTTGCTTGAGTTGAACCCGAACCCGAAAGGGCTGAACTGGTACTTGGTTTTGTGAAATCCTGCAAGACGGAATCCCACGTTCTTCCAAGTGCCGCGGGAATCGCATACTCGGTGCTCCAGAGGCGTTGGTGAGGATCTGTGCTCATTGTTTCCAATCCTCCGTCAGTCTGTTGAAGAGACGCGAGATAATCCTCTGGCGTTTTTCCGTTGATAGTCCACGACGACATTGAGTCTCCCAATGCCGCAATTGCTTGCAACGCCCAGCTTGTTGACTGGCCATTTTCAAACCCGCCACTTGTCTGTTGTTTTGAGTGCAGATACGTCCGTGCTCTTTCAAGGGCCTGAGCCACGCCATCCAACGACGATACTTGTACGAGAGCCTGCATTGCTGCAGCGGTGAGGTCCACGCTTCCTTCCCACGAACCATCTGCGCGCTGCTTTGAAAGTACGAATGCTGTCGTTTGCTGTATCGTTGCATCTCCTGCGCCGTACCCTGCACTTCGGAGGGGGAAGAGCGCGAAGATGTCATCGTTCACGAGAGAGATGTCACCGAACTGTGTTCCGTCAAAGTATGTAAGAATTTTCTGAATGTAGTCAATCGACGCGCCTCTGTATGGGTTTACACCAAGTGCCATGAGCGCCATTGCGCGACGTTCATAATCGGTGACACTCGAGAGCCCTGTGGAATTAGTGCCCAGATATTGTCTTAAGATGTCTTTTGCGTTTTGCGAGGCGTTTCCCGCCATAAATGCGATTGCTGCCCAATCAGAGAGGATGCTTGTCGAAAAAGATCCGCCTTCATTCTGCACCGCGACGAGAAATGCGAGCGCGCTTCCAACATTCACCTCCGCAGATGTTGGTGTGCCGGGGCCGCCTCCGCCAGGGGACTCGTCTGTCGAACCACCTCCGCTACTCGGCGGCGCGGCTGCTTCCGTAACAGCGAGCGCAGTGCTGGGGAAATAAAAATCTTCTTGTATTCCAACTGCGTAATTTCCGGCTATGCTCAGCGAGAACGTGGCTTGCCCGGATGCGTTCACCGACGACGTTGCTATCTCAAGCGGCGTGAATGGGTCATCGGGATTCGTTTCTGTAATACCTATCGTGTAGCTTTCTTCTACGGGCGCATATGAATTGCTCAAAGGGACGTATCGCTCTGCAGTTGCAGTGAATGATTCATTGACCGCGACTTCATTGTCGCTGAGCGAGACACGGCGCGGATAGCCGAAGAAAAAGAAAACTTGTTCGCCGCCCGAAAGCGTGTACGAATCTGCTCCGACGCCGGGCGTGGAGCCGTTCACTGCATACTGCCAGTTGTCGCAAGCCTCTGCGGCAAGTGTGATGCAGCGAATATAAAAGGAACCGTATGAATCGAAGTATTGAAGGTCCGAGATCGAGAATTTTTCGGACGCCTGGTCCGCATTCCAAAGCGCCGTGAGGGCGCTTGATCCCGAAACATCGTGGCTTGTGCCGAGCGTTGTTTGGATCGTGGTCGTGCCGGGCGCTATCGTCGTCACGCCTTGGTACGCGAGGTCATCGCCGTTTCTGATGCGCACGATCACCTCGCTCTCGGCAAGTTCGCGTACAACAAGTGGCGTTGTGGATGCATAGAAGTCTTCCGCAAGCCCGATGTTGTAGGTGTCGGCACTATCCAGTTTGATGCTCGCGATGCCACTCTCATCGCTCGTTGCCGTTTTCACAACAGTGGGATTCCATGGCTCAGCACTGTTCGGAAGTGTTGCGCCGACAGTGGAGCCGGAAAGAGGATGCCAAGAGCCGTCGGTGTAATCATATTCTTCGACAGATACATGAACGGGAATCGTTGGAACGGTTTCTTCCGGCGCGACGGAAAATCTGCGCGGCGTACCGAAGTATAGGAATACGGTATCACCGTCCTGCAATAGGTAGTCGTCGGTACCGACTTGTGGATACGTGTCGTTCACAACGTACTGCCAGTTATGGCACTGCGGCTCTGCGGACACCGCAGGAGCCGTGATGCAATTAATGAGGAACGAGTCGAAGGAACTGAAATATGCGATGTCTGAGATAGCGAACTCATTCTCGGCGGCATCTGTAGCAACGAGAGCTGAAAGCAAACTTCGGGCCGGAGCAGAAACTGCGTCTCCTGATGTTGAAGAGATTGTTGTCGTTGCGTCAGAAAGGGGAAACGATGCCTCGCCAGTCCACACAATAGTGGTGCCATGACGGATCGTAATGGTTGCTTTTCCTGTTTCTGGTTCGGCCAGCGCTTCTTGTGCAATGCCGAATCCCATAGGAGAAAGGAGAGAAACCGTCACGAACCCTGCAATTATTTTTCGAATCATGAAAATCATGTAATCTAGTAAATTATTAATACCCCTTCTTGTATCTCCACTCGATTGAATCTCCCGAAGAAACTTTCGCCGTCGACGCCCCTGTATTTGCAGTTTTTCCATTTACGTAAAGAATCCAGTAATACCCGTTGTCGCTCCGTAGTCCGTTAATTTCTTCTACCATCACGCCGAGACCGGGGAACTCTTTCGTCTTGAATTCGAAATGTGACTTTTTCGCAAATTCTTCCATTGCTGCGAGCACTGTTCCTGATTCTTTTGCAGCGAATGTGTAGGACGTTTGGTCGTGTTGCGGGTCGGCAACAGTCGTTGCGGTCTCGATTTTTTCAGGAGTTGAAGTAGGACGTACCTTGCTCGAACTCGTTTCGGCCATATCAACCTCGTAGGTCGAAATAGTCGTGGTTGCTGGATTGGGGATGTTTCTGGTGTCCGAGGTCGAACCTAGAGCATTGGAGTCCGATTTCGGGGAATAAATCGTATACGTCGTTGAGCCTGCGCCAAACGCAGTAAGAACCGTCACGATCATCGCTACGAGTATTCCGGCGCTTAGATACATTTTTTTCATATAAAAAAATCCGCGCCGAGCGGAGAAGGTGAGTAACATTGGTGTATGCACCAACTTCCTGCTCGGGATATGAGCGTGTCCGCAAACCTCATTCCCGCTGCGCTGCACTCAATCGGGCTACAACTCGTGTCTCGGACTCAATGTGCCACCGGCACACTTCGTCCTCCGACACTTCGTCTCGCCTCGATTGCGTGCCGCTCGCTTCAGGAAGCAGGTTTTCGGACCCACTCTTCAGTTGTTTGACGACCGGACTCGTTTCGCCAAACTGGCGAACATTACCGTTGCGGCACAGTGCGGGGATGTAACCCGACTTCCACAAACAACTGTAGAAAGGAGTGTACTCCAATGCGTGAACAGTGCAATGTGGATAAATCGCCCTGCAACGCACTTTGATTCTCGTCAATCAGGTTATTGATACAGCCATGAACGAGAGAGACCATTCATCGGCTAGGCTATCGACTTTAACGATGCTGCTTATTATTTCTTTTGAAGTGCCATATACCGTATCCAACCATTGGGACGCTGCTGAGTATAAAAAACCAACCTCCGATGAAACCTGCCAGTGAAGGTACGAAGTGCAACATGACAATGCCGGCGCCACAGAGGGCGGCTCCTGTGCGGACATATGCAAGAAGCGTGCGTTCATTTGCAAGGCGTGTCCGCTCCGTTGCCAGGTCATCGCGCACGGTATGCGTCTTCGTCATGAACGCATGATGCCTCACATCGTGTCTTCTTTCAACGTGACTTGTGCACCAGAGCATTCAGACGTGCCTGGGCGTCGGTTATCTTCCGAAAAGCATCATGGCTTTCGTGGTGGGAGTGGGTTTGCCAGATAGGTATCAACTCATTTAGTGTGGCAAGCATACCGGCAAGTTCAGCTTTACTTTCTTCGTGTTCAAGCCAGGAGATATCCGCATCGTTCATGATGTTCAACATACGGTTTATACGCGCAGTTGTGCGCTGGACGGCATCGAGAAGGAGTACTTCTCTGCCAGGGTCGATAACATACAGATCACTTATGACGTCGTAGAAATTCGGTATTTCTTTGAGAAGGCTTGAGATCTGTTGGTACGCGATGGTGAGCCTTTCCCACTCAGCGTCCGTGAGCGCATTGTTGTTCTCAACAAGTTGAATGACGTGATCAAAATCCTTGCGTGCAACATAAAAATCTTCTCGAATACTCCGGAACGTTAGTTCAAATGATAGCTGATGGACTTCTTTTATTGACTTGTCTTGCCGGTAAGATACGAGTTTTGCGATGAAGAGAGCGAAAAGAAACAGCTCAGTGACGCTTTGCAGAGCAGCAAAAAATCGTGAATATCCTAGAGGGACGATATCGCCGTACCCCGTGTTTGTTGCTGTTATGACACTGTAGTAAAGGCTATTGAGCATCCGGCCGAGGAAGGGAAGTTCACTTAGCCCGCTCGGTCCATTTCCTGGTACGTAACTCAAGGCGATGTAGATAGCAGCATATATAAGTACGCTTGAGACCCAGAACAGGAAAATCACACTGTACGACAACTCGTTCACTCTATCGATGAATGTCAGTCTGTTTTTTGTTTCCATACCGCTGGGCTATCGGGGGGCATTAAAGCACTAAAATGTAGCATTTTCTAGAAATTCTATTCGTTCTTTCATTGTTGGATGAGTGCCGAACCACCACTGTAAGAATCTTGGCGGGTCGGGATCAACAAAACTTTGGTACGTCATTTTCCTGAATGATGTGATAGCGGGCTTAGTCGCATGCGTTAATTCGAAACCGAACACATCTGCTTTATGCTCGATGTCGCGGCTGATAGCGGAATCGATAGGGGCAGCAAGCAGCGACATGGTCGAGAGAATAACGCCAAGGAACGGGTAGAGCACGATGTCGTTGACACGCGTGGAGCCAATGCGTTTACCCCATTTTTTCAGCACGTACCAAAGAATGAGTGCGAGGAGTCCTAACGATATGAATGTCTCGATAGCATACTGCACGATACCTCTCCACATGTCGTGTTTTACATAGTGGCCAAGTTCATGTCCAAGGATTGCCAGGATTTCGTCGTCTGTGTAATACGTGAGCAATGTGTCATCGAGTACGACGCGTTTCGTGCTCCACAATCCCGTCATGTATGCGTTGCTCTCGAGTGTGCGAGTACTTGCGTCCTCGACAAAGACGCGGTCGACAGATATTCCGGCAGAATCGGCGAGCGTAATTATCTTTTCCTTAAGAACGCTATCTTCAAGCGGGACATTTCTGCTGAAGAGCGGGTCTATCACGACGGGAGCGATGTACCCGGTGAAAATGCTAAACAAGGTTAGAAATGCCGCACCGAGTGCCCACCAGGCTCTTGGATATTTATCCATTATCCAGTAGAGAGGTATGAATGTCGCGATCGCGAATACGAATTCGAGAAAGAGGTTCAACACGAGATCCTCGACTGCGAGAAGGGGCGTTATGTTTGAAGTTCCTCGCAGAAGCTCAATGTAATAATCGGATACATACGTTGGGAGCGCGATGAACGTTGATAGCAGAACCATTCCTAATAGATAATAGGAACGTTGTGCATGCACGTTTCTATAGAGGCGTTTAGCAAGATTCGCGAGTGCGCTGCTTACGCCCCCAAAAATGATCAACCACGCGATGAAAAACGAGAACAAGATACCGACGACAAGACTCACCTCATAGAATGCACTCTCGAATCGCGCGACTTTTGTCCACTCGCCGTTTTCAAGGTCAATAGATTCAACAGGAGGAAGTACGTTGTCTCGAAGGTCTTTTTCATGAGAGAGAAAGGCCTCCTTTAAGGGGCCAGTCGCAAAATAATGGTACGCAGCGAATGATGCCGACTCTACTATCGCGCTGATGACAAGAAGCAGCACTATTTTTTTAAGAATACTCATGAGAATAGCGGCTCCCTCTTTTTTGATATACATTCTAACCTATGATAGGGCTCTTTGATTCCGGTTCGGGCGGGCTCACAGTACTGGATGCACTTCGAAAAAAGGCGCCGAATGCAGATATTGTGTATTTCGGCGACATCAAGAATGCGCCCTACGGGACGCGGTCCAAGGAAGAGCTTGCGTCGCTAACAACTGCGGGCATTCGGATGCTGCAGAATTTTGGCACAGACGAACTCATCAGTGCCTGCAACAGTGCTGCTCTTTCCGTACTCTTGGGCGCGGCGGGGCACGCGCGCATAATAGATATGACGCGCCCGACAGCGCGAGCAATGAGACAATATGCGGGAAAACGCGTACTGCTTCTTGCGACCCCGGCAACAATCATTTCTCGTCTGTACTCAGACGCTCTTGAGACAATAGTGCTTTTGGATCCGCTCCCCATCGCAGAGCTCGCTGCCGCTATCGAATTCGGCGCTTCGAGATCCACGATACGAGACATTGTGAGAAGTTCTTTTCGAGAACGGAAAGGGAGGCAGTACGACCTGGTTCTTCTCGGGTGCACGCACTATCCACTCGCGCGCGACATTATTGAGAGAGAAGCGGAGAAGATGTTTGGAAAGGTAGAATACATAGATCCAGCAGAAGCAGTTGCTGAGGAGGCTGCGCAACGATTTCACACGGAAGGTCGTGGAAAACTTGCGTTCAAAATCTCAAAGGACTCTGATCATTTTAGGAAGCGTGTCGCCGAACTTTGGCCGGACGCCAAATACACTATTCAAATAACATGATTGCCCTGTCGCAGCCAGGGTGCCCGTGATTTAATGTGAGTACTTATGATTCGGACCGTTTCTTTTCGAGCGGACATTTTGATTTTTCGGGACGCCCTTCTCTCATATGAGTGAACTACGGCAAGGACCGCCAGGAGGGCCACCGGAGGGTCCTGATGAAATCAAGGATCCAAGAGGAATTATTCGAATGTGTCTTGGAATACTTGAGCCACTACGGTCAAAGCTTGAACTTTCAGAAGTGGAAACGAAAGCACTTGAACTCTTTTCTGCGGTGCAAGGATTAGTGCTTGCTGAATTTCTTAGCTCAACGAGAAATCCTGCTCCGTATCGGGTTATATATGATCTCATAGCACGGAATGAAGAGGGGCTCTCATTGCCTGCAAGACAGGTTGCAAACCGAATAAAATCTGCTCTAGAGCGGTTTGAGGCGAGAATGAGTCAAGCTCCCGGAACACAGAAAGCAGAGGGTTCTCCATGGCAGCCCAGAATATTGAATGACGAAGACATTAGAGTTTTTAAGGGGGATGGACTGCAAGTCTGGCGATCACTACGAACGGCAATGAGCAAAAGTCAAAAGAGCCTCGCAGATATCTCGAAAGAAACGCGAATACCATTCCCAAAAATATATAAAGCGTTTACAAGCACTTCCTTTAGGGATCCCAAAACTGGAACTCCTTTAGACCACCCCCTCAGCGTGGGCGAGCTAACACTTGTTGGTATGGTTTGCGGTGTTCCCATTCGAACAGATGCACTTCCACCTGTTCGGGAAAGAGTGCGACGGTTGCTTTTACCTGAGAGAGCAGAAATAACTCCTTACGAAGATATTGCAGACGTTCCTCTAAAAGAAATTCCTCCGGAAAGGCTAAGCGTTGTCTCATTAGCCCAAGTAAAAAGAGATCGAGAAGCAATCTCGCAATTCATGAGTGAGGTGACCAGACTGCGATCCGCAGTTAAAAATATTCAGAAAGGGTGGGAGAAAGAAGCGGGGAGCGAAGAACATATCAGAGACTTTTTATTCAATGTTGGATCACTGACTAAGAATATGCAGGGTTTAGCGCGAGGTCAACTCGACGGAAAAAATATGCGAACACTGGTTGAACTATACATACAACACGTAGTATTTGCGGTCATGAATATCGTAGGTCTCTATCATGTGGAACTGCGTACAAAGCTTAACCCCATCGCGCTACGACTTTCGAAGATAACGACACCTGCAATTATTCGTGCACTTCTCGGGTCGGATTCCGATAGATCATTGACACACGAAGACTTGATTAAGGTATTGGGTCACGTCGTCGCGCTCATGAATGTCTTGGAGCGAGAGCTTACAGCAGCTCTCGCTAGCGGGATTAAAACTAATTACGGACATGTTCGAGTTGCAGCCAGGCACCTCGTTGAAATGACGCAGGCGCTTCGTAACATTTTGCCAGAGGGAGAAATTTCTCAGCAGAAAGGCGACTGACACGCGCAAATATGACCAACAAGTACCAGTCCTTTTTTGCTGGAAAACGCATAACCATGCTGGGTCTTGGTCTTTTGGGGCGCGGGGTGGGGGACGCTGAATTTATCACGCCTCTGTGCAAAGAATTGCTCATCACCGATCGAAAATCTGAAGACGAATTGCGAGGATCGGTGGCTCGTCTGAAAAAGCATCCGAATATAACTTTTAGATTGGGAGAGCAACGAGAAGAAGATTTTACAAACTGCGACATGGTTATCAAAGCGGCTGGTGTACCACTGGACTCACCGTATATTGCAGCGGCAAAAAAAGCAGGTGTTCCAGTGTATATGTCGACTGCTCTCTTTGCGAAATTTGCGAAGGAAATGAGCGTTACCATTGTCGGCATCACCGGTACGCGGGGAAAATCTACGGTCGTGCATCTCATCTATCACGCGCTGCACGAGGCAGGGAAACGCGCTCATCTTGGCGGAAACATTCGAGGCGTGTCAACGCTCGCGCTGCTTCCGAAGATGCAAAAAGGCGATATAGCTATTCTTGAACTTGATTCGTGGCAGCTGCAGGGATTCGGTGACCTGCAGATAAGTCCTCATATTGCCGTGTTCACGAATTTGATGCCTGATCATTTGAATTACTATCCGGACATGGAGACGTATTTCAATGATAAGGCGAATATTTTTAAATATCAGAAAAAAGGTGATGTCCTCATCGCCGGAGACCAGGTCGAACAAAAGATCTTGCGCGCTCAGCCGACAGTTGATCCTCTGTCGCCGTTGCTTTCCAAATCGATAAAGCTGAAAATTCTCGGAGAACACAACCGAGAAAATGCTGCACTCGCTGCAGCTGCGCTCGATACGCTTGGCCTCTCTGAAGAGGTCATTCATGAAAGTCTAGGATCTTTTCGGGGTATTGAAGGACGTCTGCAGTATCTGGGCGAAACACAGGGTGTAAAAATATACAATGACAACAATGCGACAACTCCCGAAGCGACAATTGCAGCCCTTCGTGCTCTGGGCGATGGGAAAAATATCGTGCTCATCATCGGGGGCGATGACAAAAACTTGGATATGTCCAAGCTTGTGGAAGAAATCCCGAAGTGGTGCAAGGGGGTGGTTATGTTCAAAGAGAGGGGGACCGATCGAATACGCGAACAGGTTCTTGCGATGAAGGGTCAAAAAATCGACGTCTACGAGGAAAAGGGATTGGAGGCTACGGTTAAGCGTGCTTTTTCAGTCGCGAAGGAGGGGGAGACTCTATTGTTCAGCCCCGCTTTTTCATCGTTCGGAAGATACTTCAAGAACGAGTTCGACAGGGGTGACCAGTTCGTTCAGTTGGTGGATGCACACGTGAAAGCCGGATAAAGTGCTAACGTGGAGATGAAAGTCTGCTCATCAGGATGGTGATCCCTTTTTGCATGTTGTCTGAGGTTTTCGAATCATTCGTGAGATCTTGGATGGTATCAAAAAGTAGTTTATCGATGCCCTGACTATTGTCGAACAGATAGGAGGGAAATTCTTCGAACCGCTCGAAGTATTCGATGAAGATATTTTTACGCACTGCAGGATCTTCGCTTGTCGCGTCCATCTTCAATTTCTGGAAATTGAATTTATCGACTTTCTTTATAACGTTCATAAGGTTGATTGTATCTTGTTTCAACCCATCAAGATAGAAGATATCGTTCCCCTTTCTTAAATGAATAGCGCGTTCGCAACGAGCGCTGCGAAAAAAGCGAGCACTCCACAGCAGGGGAATGTGAATAGCCATCCTTGTATGACATTTCCAAGGACTCCCCATTTGACGTCGTTCACACGGCGAGACGAACTAGCTCCCGCTATCGATGTGGTTATTGTATGGGTGGTACTAAGAGGTACGCCAAATATGGATGCACTGATGATCGTCGCGGATGCGGCGCCCGTCGCTGCAAATCCTTGCCACGGTTTGATAGTGACCATTTTTTTGCCGATTGTTGCGATTATGCGCCATCCGCCAAGCGATGTACCAAGTCCCATGGTAAGACCGCAAAGGATGATGACCCACCACGGAATATTAAAACCCTGGACACTGCCGCCGAGAACAAGAACGAGCGTGAAAATTCCCACAAATTTCTGTCCGTCGTTCATTCCGTGTGCAAATGCCATGGCACTTGCGGTACATACATGAGCAACATCGAAAAACCGTGCAGCTTTTGTGGGGGAAGCATTCCCTGCAAACATAATGATGAGTCTGCCGATGATGAATGAAATTCCAAATCCAGCTATGACTGATAACAGCATCCCAATCAATATTTTCTCCCATCCACTCCAGAGAAGAGCATTAAAGCCGTTTCCCGCGACAGCTGCCCCCGCAAGTCCTGCTATGAGGGCATGCGATTTGCTTATTGGTAGTCCTTTGTAAGCGGCAAATCCGCCCCACAAAATTATGCTCACCATAGCCGCGGCTATCGCAGGAACGGTAACTGATTCCGTTGTGACGATGCCTTTGCCTATCGTTGCGGCTACCGCAGTCCCCGAGAGCGCGCCGGCAATATTCAAAAACACTGCCATAGGCACTGCAAAATGGAGAGGAAGTGTTCCTGTCGAGACGACGGTGGCAATTGCGTTTGGTGCATCGGTCCAGCCGTTGATGAACTCTGCGGAAAGGACCAAAGCAAGTGCAACAAACAACAGTATCAACTCCGTCATGTTTCCTTTCGGGCCATAGACAGGACAAGCCGTCCGCAATGATCCGCGCTATCCGTAATGCCCTCCAGCAGTCTGAAAAGCTTGTCCCACGCAGAGAACTCTATGGCGCTTTTGCCGGGGATATTAAATTCGGCAATAAGCGCGATTGCCGCGTTCTCTAATGTACGATCGGCTATACTCTCTGAATGTGCTAGTCGCTTGACGCATTCTTTTATGCGAGATTGGGATAATCTTTTTTCCGAAAGCATCTTGACGAGATCTCGCACGGCTGTCGTCATGGAAGCGATAATATCCAAAAATTCCAACGCCTGCGGTTTTAGCGGCGATAAGACTTTCCCATACATGTGTACATGCTTAGCAACGCGACGCATGCCATCGAGCATGTCGTCGAGTTCCGCTGCAAGATGAGTCACGTCGGATTTGTCGAATCGGAGAATGAATGAGTTGTCGAGGATCTCGTGTATTTGAGCCTCCGTTTCGTCACCAGTGTGTTCAAATTCTGTAATACGCTCAAGATCTGAACATTTCGTCTCACGCAAACGCTTAGCGGACAGAGCGGCTGCGTCGGAGAGCCTGAACAACATCTCAGCGAGGGGAGTGTTCTGTGATTTGCCAAACATTCGCTCGAGCGCGTTTGTAATGAGTGGCATAATCAGTTTTGTATCTCAATCGTACCACGTTGTCCTGTAAGGTCGTATACTGCGCTTCATGACGACATCAAACAATATTTACATGGTGGGCATGGGGGGAATCGGCATGTCAGCCCTTGCGCAACTGTTGGTCCACCAAGGCAAGAACGTAAGCGGGTCCGACAGGGAAGAGTCGCCAACGACCGCGATGCTGGGAGATAGAGGAATACAGGTTACGGTGGGCCACGACCAATGCAACATTCCTGCCGATACTGGACTTCTTATTTATAGCGACGCGGTGAATGCGGATAACACGGAGCGCGTGCGAGCGAGGGAGATGGGCATCAAGCAGATATCGTACTTTGAGATGTTGGGGAAAATCAGCGAGCCCGGGACAACCATTGCTGTTGCAGGAACTCACGGAAAAACAACGACTACCGGCATGCTTGCATCAATTCTTAGAGCGGCAGGCAAGGAGCCAACGGCTATAGTCGGCTCTATTGTCCGTGATTTTCCCGGCCGGACAGGGGGTTCGAATTTTCTTGCCGGACGGTCGGATCTCTATGTCATCGAAGCGTGCGAATACCGGGACCACCTTCTGGAACTGAAACCAGAAATACTCGTCATTACTAACATAGAGCTTGATCACACAGATTTCTTTCCATCGCTTTCCGCTATGCAAAATACATTTCACTCTGCAGTGGAACGTGTCCCAAAGCATGGAACAATCGTGACGGATCCCGAGAATTCGAATATTGCGCCGATACTTTCCCATATCAGCGCGCGAGTTGTCGATTACACGAAAAAGGCAGTCGGTGAATTGAAACTTATCGGTGAATTTAATCGTGAGAATGCGCGCGCCGCTCTTGCTGGTGCTCTTGCTGCCGAACCATCTCTTTCGCAAGAAGCTGCCATACACACACTGTCTGAATTTAAAGGTTCCTGGCGCAGATTTGAATACAAAGGCGAGACACCGCATGGGGCGCTCGTCTACGATGATTATGCGCATCACCCGACGGCAGTCCGGAAGACCATTGAAGCAGCGCGTGAGAAATACCCTAACAAGCGGATCGTCGTTGCATTTCATCCGCATTTATATTCACGAACGAAATCGTTCCTTGCAGAGTTTGCTGATGCGCTTGCAACAGCCGACGATGCGATAATCGCTCCCATTTATGCGGCGCGTGAGGCGCATGATGGAAGCATTTCAAGCGATGTTCTTGCAGAGGAAATTCGAATGCGAAAAGGCAATGCACGAGCCCTGCAATCATTCGAGGCGATCCGACAGGCGCTTTCGCTTGAGCCGGGAAATACGGTGATTATCACTATGGGTGCCGGAGATATTTATAAAGTTTCGGAACAAATTATTGTTCAATAAGTTTTCCATATTTAATTTCGAGATCGTGGAGAGCATCTTCAGCTGAAGTAATCTGATCCAGAAACCACGGTTCGTCCTTCCAGATTTGCCCGTCCATCCTTTTGTCGACCAAAAATCCTTTTAGTCCATCACGCCACATCGTGAGCCGTTGTTTTGTTGTTCTGTATGCTGCTTCTCTAATGACGAGATGTTTTTTCGTTTGTCCTACAGCAGCTAAAAAGAGCGCGTATCCCCGAAGAATTTTCGCGCCCTGATTTAGAACTTGAGATTTCAATACTTGAGGGGGTGTTCTTTCCAAAGGGCCGCCCGCATTCTCAACCACCCATTCTGCTATCCTGTCCCAGTATTGAACGACCGTACGCACTCTTTCTTCAAAAGTTCCATTCGGCAAATCAAAATCTTTAAATGAACGCGACTCGGGACGGTTCATAGATACATCTTACAGAACAGAACGATTTCCGCCACGATCTCATATATGTTACAAAGCTCGCATGGGAAAACTCTCAATTGTCGCGACCTCTATTGGCAATCTCGAAGACATCACGCTCCGAGCTCTACGGATACTCAAGGAGTGTAACGTCATCTACTGCGAAGATACACGTGTTACATCAAAACTTCTCGCTCGGTATGAGATACAGAAACCACTGTTCCGGCTTGATGTGGTTACCGAACGAGAAAAAACGCCGGAAGTTATCAATCGTTTGGAGAGGGGAGAAAAGGTAGTCTATGTCTCTGATGCGGGAACGCCGGGCGGACTTTCTGACCCGGGCTCTTACCTTGTGGCTCACGTTCGAAAAGAACTGCCAGAGGTGAAGATCGAAGCAATTCCAGGCGCTTCACCCCTGACTGCTGCGATATCAATCGGAGGTGTTCTTATGAACGAATTCCTCTTTCGCGGATTTTTGCCGCACAAGAAAGGAAGACAGACTGCACTTAAAGAAATCGCTTCAAGCGAGAGACCCGTTGTTCTTTTTGAGTCTCCGCATCGTATCCTGAAATTGCTTGCTGAATTGGAGAAGTTGATCCCCGAAGCTCATGTTGTCATCGCGAGGGAACTCACTAAAATTCACGAGGAAATTGTGACCGGAACGGCACGCGAAGTGGCAGCCTCACTGCAGGAGCGCGATGCCGTACGCGGCGAGTTTGTTGTTCTTGTAGAGCCTACTAGAGAGTAACGCCAGGAGGCGATATACTACCGGACATGACACTAGATGCTCTCATAATGCTTCTTGGTACATTCGTTGCGATCCTGCCTTTTTTGGGGTTTCCGAACAGTTGGGACACTATCATGTTGTTAGTTGCCGGTATTCTGCTTGTAGTTCTTGGTATCGTCGTGCGCAGAAGACTTGCTCGAAAGAATGGCGGCTCCCTAGCCGGGCAGGCCGGTCCGCATGCGCACGCCTCAGCAGAAAAATCATCTCTGGATCCTTCTCGGCATGAACCCATGCACTAAATTTTGGCATGGCTTTCGCCTTGCTTTCAGCGCGTGAGACAATGGCGTGTGACGCTTAGAATCGTACTACGTCTTCTACATATCAATTCGCATGGGAAATAATGCCAAAATTAGTGACCGGGCAGGCAGCCGTAGGCCAAAGCCCCGCCGATACGGGCTTATGCTCGCATGTGCGGCAGCTTTTCTTGCTGTTGGCCTGTATTTTAGCGGATGGAGTACCAGCATCGCCATAGCTCTATCGGGCGCATACGATACTCTGGTTCCACCGACGGTTTCATTCGATAGAGCTGATCCGGATCCCGAAAGTGAGCCGCTTCTTCCCCCAAAACCTGTAGTCGAGCACGCTCCGACTCCTAAAGAAGTAAAGGCAGTGTACATGACACAGTGCTACGGAGGCACGCCGTCGCTCCGCTCCGGCCTTATCAAGCTCGTTAATAACACCGAGCTGAATTCTATTGTTCTCGACCTCAAGGATTACAGCGGTACCGTATCGTTCCCATCGAAAGTTGCGCTAGAAGGAGGTGGTTGCACAATATCTGATTTTCGAGATTTAATTAAGCAAATGCACGACAACAACATTTATGTCATCGGCAGGCTCACCGTATTCCAAGATCCCGTATATACAAAAGCACACCCTGAAGAAGCGGTACAAAGCGTTTCAAGGAACGGGCCATGGAAAGATAGAAAAGGCCTCTCGTTCGTGGATGTCGGCTCTAGTGCATTTCACTCGTACATCATTGCACTTGCCCGCGAAGGGCATGACCTTGGCGTCGATGAGATAAATTTTGATTACGTTCGATATCCATCGGACGGGGACATGAAGGATGCGGAGTATGCGCATTCAGAGGGGAGTCATCCGGAAATGCTCGAGAAATTCTTCAAGAAACTTAGCGAAGCAGTTCGTGCTGACCAGCCTGACCACATGCCGGTACTTTCCGCTGACCTTTTCGGGATGACGACGACCAATACGGATGATCTGAATATTGGGCAGGTCTTAGAACGTACTCTTCCGTATTTCGACTACATCGCGCCGATGGTGTATCCATCTCACTATCCAACGGGTTTTCATGGGTACAAGAATGTGAATGCGAACTCATATGGCATCGTACACTTTTCAATGAGCGAATCAGTGCGACGTACAGTCGCATCGACAACGCCAGTTGAAGCGCTTGCGTACGAACGTATGGGAACCTCGACACCTGCCGTCTATAAAAAACCAGTGTATGACAAGCAAAAAATGCGCCCTTGGCTCCAAGATTTTGACTACCCCGTTGCGTATACTCCAGCGATGGTGCAGGAACAGATAAAAGCGACCCACGATTCAGGACTCAACTCATGGATGTTCTGGGATCCTGCGAATAGATACGATAGCTTGCGCCAAGTGCTGTCGCAGTAGGTATGGGATTATTTGACTGGGCCAGAGGAAAATCCAACGAAAAATTGCGAGCGGGCCGGCGGGCTCGCGAGCAAATTATGTCTGCTGCACATGCAAAAGCGATTGCTGCAGCACAAAGCGAGACCATCCATGATGACTGGGCGTATATCGATTCTCCATTAGAGCTGCCTCCGGCACATATTGGGTCGTTCGATGAGACGTTCAAGAGAGTTCTTCCGGTAGAGACCTTGCCGCACGAGAGGAATTTGCGACGATATATCGAGCGCACATTTGAGCATAAGAAAGGCGGCGTTATAGGCATCGAATTTGGCGGCCCTGCGTCAAGGCTTTTTGCCGGCTTCACTCCCGGTTTTTTTAAAAAGTCGCTTGGCGTATCAATCAGGGATTATAGAAAAGAAGAAGTGCGGCAATCTGACGCCAAACGGCACCATGCTGTCATAACTGGGAATATGTTGTGGGAAGAGACGGAAGAACGTGTGGACGAATGGTTAGGGGGGGAAAAAGTGGATGTAGGATTTCAACGGCTTTTGGACGGGTTCGAGTTCATTCCTATAGAGCCGTATACGCTCGGTGCATGGATACAGCGGCGATACCGGCAGTTAAGCGACGTCGGCCTGCTCGTTCTGCAGGTTCCGCTTACTATGCAACCGTTCCTTAAGCCATGGTCCGAAGCAATACAAGCGAAGTGTGGTGATAGGATACAATTTCAATTCGTCGAAGGAACGAACGATCGATCAACGTTCGAAACAGGAGCGCTGCGAATTCAAAAAATGAAAGGAGCGCCCGAAGAATTGCCACCCTTAGATGCACGTACGATTCGAAATATAACTGAAATTTCTCGGAAATGAGCAATGTGAAGCGGTGATATACTTCGGAGATGCACGTCGATCAGAATAATCCGGACCGTCGTGTCACCTATTTTGCGTCCACCCATACGCGCGGCCAGCGCGAGCTTTTTGGCATTCGTGGGGAGGATCGAGGCAAGCATATATACCTCATTGGAAAGACCGGTATGGGCAAGTCGACCCTGATGGAGAATATGGCAATTCAGGACATACAGAATGGCGAGGGCATCTGTTTTATCGACCCGCACGGAGCAACAGCAGAAAAACTTCTCGACTTTGTACCCTACGAGCGCATCAAGGATGTCGTGTATTTTGCGCCATTTGATACCGATTACCCGTTCGGCTTTAACGTGATGGAGGACGTAGGGTATGACAAACGCCATCTTGTCGTTTCAGGACTCATCGGTGCGTTCAAGCGTATCTGGGTAGATATGTGGAGTGCTCGGATGGAATACATCCTCCAGAATACTCTCCTTGCACTTCTTGAATACCCCGACGCAACGCTCCTCGACGTGAATCGGATGCTCTCGAACAAAGAATTTCGGAAAGCGGTGATCGAGAAGATCTCGGACCCTATCGTCAAAACATTCTGGAAAGAAGAATTTGCGACCTACACCGACCGTTATACGCAAGAGGCGACGCCCGCGATACAAAACAAGGTCGGTCAATTCACTGCGAACCCGTTGGTGCGCAATATTGTGGGACAGCCAAAATCATCATTTGACCTGCGAAAGATGATGGATGAGAAAAAGATATTCATTATCAACCTCTCGAAAGGAAGAATGGGCGAGTCGAACGCGTCGCTTCTGGGCAGCATGCTTACGGTAAAGATCTATCTCGCTGCCATGTCGCGCGCAGACGAACCCGCCTCGCGTCTCGCACAATTGCCGCGCGTCTATTTCTATGTTGATGAGTTCCAATCGATGATGAATGAGGCTTTTGCCGACATCCTTTCCGAGTCGCGAAAATATAAACTTGCGCTCACTCTCGCGAACCAATACATCGAACAGATGGAAGAAAATGTGCGTAACGCGGTTTTTGGCAACGTGGGAACGTTGATAGCGTTCCGTGTCGGCCCGTTTGACGCGGAAGTGTTAAAGACGATTTTCGAGCCGACATTCACGCCAGAGGATCTTGTGGGATTAGGCGTTGGCCACATCTATTTGACGCTCATGATAGATGGAGTCGGTTCACAGCCTTTTTCTGCGGAGACGATACCTCCCATAGACTTGCCTTCTGTCTCGTATCGGCAAGATGTCGTGCATTATTCGCGGGCAACATACGGGCGTCCTCGGGCGGAAATGGAGACGCTTGTATTGAAGCGGCAGGAGGATTTTGCGCCGCTTTCCAAACAGGACAGGAAGAAGGCGCAAGCGGCAAAAAGGCCGGATGAGGCGGAGATGCCACATAGAGAGGAGGGTTCGAGTGCGGATCGCGCCGCCTTGCGTGCGGCATTAAGTGCGGCCAAGACAGAGGCGCCGAACATGAATGGCAAGACGCCAATTGAGATCCTTCGCGCACGCAAGGCGGCGAAGGAAGCGCGCTCATCGCACGGCGCTGATGCACAATCGCCTCCAAAGGCGGCGCAGCAGGAACAGCGAGAAGGAGAAATATCACCGGAAGTGCTGCAAAGGATCCTTCGCGGCAACGATCCAGTATGATTCCGCAGAGAACTCTGTTGTTATCAATAGCAGCGTTGTTTGTTCCGGGTGCTGTGTCCGCGCAAGTCGTCATTACCGAATTGATGTACGACCTTTCTGAGGGCTCTGATACAGGGCGCGAATGGATAGAAGTATGGAATAGCGGAACAGAGCCCATAGAGCTTACAAACTGGAAGTTGTTAGAAGCGAATACGAACCATGGCATAAACGCAGTAGGAACTGAAACGCTGGCCCCCGGCGAGTATGCAGTTATCGCTGACAATCCGGCAAAATTTAAAAACGATTGGCCTTCTTTTTCGGGAATATTATTTGATTCTTCTTTTTCTCTGAATAATGCCGGTGAACAGTTGATTCTGCGTTGCTGTGGAAAAGAGCTAAGCGATAAGGATTCGGTGACGTATTCGAGCGAGTGGGGAGGTGCGGGAGACGGCGCGTCGCTCGCGAAAAGCGGTTCATCGTTCATTGCGGCGCAGCCTTCGCCGGGCTCGGGCTCAGTTGTTGCATTTGCTGTTCCTGAACCTGAATTGCGGTCAGAACCGCCACCTCAACAAAAAGCAGTACAGCAAGAAATTGCAAAGAAATCGGAACCGGACAATAAAGAGAGTCCCGCACAAGATCCGAGCGCGGATGTTGCTTCGCAAGTTACAACAGCTCCATCTGTGCAAAAACAAGATGAGGCTCCAAAAAAGATAGCAAAGAAAACCACCCCTTCTGCTCAAAAAGACCCCGTGCAGAATTCTGAAGAGGAGGTCATTGTTGAGGCCACCGATACAAAGGGCGTAATAAGCGATAGCAATCAGGCCGCTGCGGTAGCGAGCACGGAAACGAATAACGTGATGTGGTGGGGAGGAGCAGTCACGCTTACAGCCCTCGGGGCAGGGGCAGTAGTCTTTCTACAGCGAAGCAGAAAAAAGGAATGGGATATTGTTGAGGAAAAAGAGTAGTGTATGCGAAACTCTTTTTTGGCGCAGGTGTTTTGCCGTCGCTATCTGGCACTGTTGTGCCAGCGCTCAGGCTCGTCCTCGTCAGGCCTGCGCAAACGGCAAAATACCTACGCCTTCGACGAGTTTTGCGGTGTGGTGTAAGGTATGGAAATGCGAAATACAGAGAGGAAAACGATCCTCGTTACGGGAGGCGCGGGATTTGTCGGCTCGCATTTGTGCCGTAGGCTTGTGAGAGATGGTCACAAAGTCATTTCGCTCGACAACTACTTCACTGGCTCGAAAGAAAATCATGTCGAGGGCGTTGAGTATCGAGAAGGACACACGAAGGATATCGAGGAGCACGTTACAGAAACACCCGACCTCATCTATCATCTCGGCGAATATTCCCGTGTTGAGATAAGTTTGAATGAGCCTGCGCTCGTGTGGGATCTGAACAAAGCCGGCACCTTCGGCGTTCTTGAGTTTTGGCGCAAGAAAGGCTGCAAGCTGGTGTATGCAGGCTCGTCGACGAAATTCGGCGACGGCGGGATGGGTCGCGACCAAAGTCCGTATGCATGGACGAAGGCGTCGAATACTGAACTTACAAGAAACTACGGTGCTTGGTACAAGCTGCCGTATGCCATCACATATTTCTACAATGTGTATGGCCCCGGAGAGAGGGCGGGGGCGTATGGAACTCTTATCGAGATATTCAGACAAAAATTCTTGAAGAAAGAACCATTGACCGTGGTTGCACCGGGAACGCAAAAAAGGAACTTCACGTATATCGACGATATTATCGAGGGATTAGTCCTGGTCGGCGAAAAAGGAGAAGGAGATGATTTTGGGCTTGGCGATGTGCGGGAATATTCGGTGCTTGAGATCGCAAAGATGTTCGGCGGCCCTGTCGAAATGCTCCCGACCAGGGCCGGGAATCGCATGAGCTCTTCTGTTGATACGTCAAAAGCATCAGCCATCGGATGGAGCGTCAAGCACAGCGTCGAGGACTACATCAAGAACATTATCTCTGCGGGAACATGAACCCCGTGAGATAAACTATTTGACCGTGAAGAAACGCTGATATGGAGAAAGAAAATGAAGCTCATTCCTCTGAATCGAAGGGTATATCTCATGGGGTGAAGCGCGTTTTAATTTTCTCCCTAGGATATTTTCCGAATGCCGTCGGGGGCGCAGAAGTCGCTATCAAAGAGATAACGCAGCGCATTCCAGATATCGAGTTCCACATGGTGACGAATCGCTACGATTCGACACTGCCGAAGGTAGAGAAAATCGGCAGCATACTCGTACACCGCATCGGCATCAGTTCGAAGAGGCCTTCGATAGCTGATCTGCGCCGGTGGCCGCTGCACCTCAACAAATTTTTGTATCAATTTCTTGCAGCGTGGAAAGCGATCAAGCTCCATCGAACATATAAGTACGATGCACTGTGGGCGATGATGGCGCATTCATGCGGCGTGCCAGCCGCGATATTCAAAATGAGGAATATGGATGTGCCCTACGTGCTAACGCTCCAAGAAGGTGATCCGCCTGCCTATATTGAGAGAAAGATGTGGCTTCTGTGGCCCTTCTTCAAACGAGCGTTTACCTCGGCCGATATCGTTCAGGCGATCTCGACGTTTCTTGGAAAATGGGCGACGCACCGCGGCTTCAAAGGACCCTTGGAAATAATTCCAAATGCAGTTGATATTCAGCATTTTTCCGAAGAACCGCCGCTGTATTTGGTGAATGAAATAAAAGATGGACTCAGTAAGAGAATGGGGGACGTATTTGTGATAACAACGTCGCGTTTGGTACATAAGAATGCCGTGGACGATGTCATTCGAGCGCTTCCGAAACTCCAAGAGAATGTGAAGTTCATTATTCTCGGCGTCGGACCGGACGAAGCTAAACTAAAAAAACTGGCGAAAGATCTGAATGTCGCGAAGCGGGTTCAATTTGTGGGGCAAGTGAGCCATGCCGATTTGCCTAAATATTTGAAGGCGTGCGATATTTTTATCCGTCCGTCGCGCTCTGAAGGCATGGGCAACTCCTTTGTTGAAGCGATGGCGGTGGGGCTACCGGTCGTCGCAACACAAGAAGGCGGCATTGCCGATTTTCTATTCGACGAGCGTAGGGATCCCGATAAGCCAGTGACGGGGTGGGCAGTGGACAAGGATTCGCCGGAACAAATAGTGCTTACGATAAAGGAGATCATCTCGCGGCCGGAAAAAGTGCGCGCGGTAGTCGCGACGGCGCGGGAGACGGTGAAAGAGAAGTATGATTGGGATATTATCGCGGGCGATATGTGGGAGAAAGTGTTTGCGAGATTGTTTGAAGTTCGCTCGAAATGAAGAGAGCCGCACTGCTGCAGCTCCCTTCTCCTGTGGTTACCTAAGCCACAGGAGGATTAGAAGAATCGAGAGCGCCGTCATTCCCTGCACGGTCATCAAGTACGTAAGTGCGACAATTGCCCAGAGGCGAGCCTGGTGTAGCCCGAACCGGGCAAAGAACTTCGCTATAACGTACCAGATGCATACCTTGAGAACAATTCTGCCCATGGTCTCCTCCTCTACCCGCGAGGAATATAGCGCCATTTATAGCAGTGCGCTAGAGTATTCAAATGCGCATTCTTATCGCGACAGGAATTTTTGAACCTGAAGCGGGCGGGCCAGCGACATACACGCCCAAAATAGCGGCAAAACTGGTCCAAGCGGGCAATGAAGTTACAGTTATTACTTATTCTGATAAGAAAAAACACGATCTTGACTCAAGATATCCCTTTCGGTTGATACGAGTCGTTCGAGGAAAATACAAGCTCGCGAATTATTATTCTTTCTTTCGAGCAGTCTCGCCGGAATTGGTTGGAGTAGATGTCACGTATAGCCTGGATTGGATAGCTGCGGGCCTCCCTCTCACTCTTGCAGCGATGATAAAGAATATCCCTGTCGTCATCCGCGTGGGCGGGGATTACATTTGGGAAAAATATCTGCAGTCCGGCGGGTCTCCGATGCCTCTTGCCGAGTTCAATGAACGCGGCCTGTATAAACATCAAAGAATACTTTTTTGGATAATTATCGTCGTATTGAGGCGCGCGTTCGTCGTGTTCAACAGCGATGCGGAGCGGGATATGTACCGCCGCTTGTATGGTCTACGAGAGGAGAGGACCGGCGTCATACACAATCCTATGCCGGAGAAGGGTTGGCTAGGAGTTGTGCGTGAGAAACCGAACAATGAACTGGTGTTTGCGGGGCGATTCATAGCGATGAAAAACATCACGTCGCTCCTTGCGGCATATGCGACGGCGCGCACTCCATTTCGTCTTGTGCTGATGGGAGAAGGTCCGGAAGAACAGAGGATACGAGGGGCTATCAAAGCGCTAAAGCTCGAAGAAAAGGTATCTATATATCCGCCCATGAGGCAGCAAGAACTTTTTGAAAGGATAAAGAATTCTCGTGCGCTTGTGTTGCCGAGCTGGACTGATATTGCCCCGAACCAAGTCAGTGAAGCCATCGCGCTCGGCATTCCGATCCTTGTTACCAAAGAGAATTTTCTCGTCTTTAGAGACCAATTGCCAGACATGCTCGACCCGGCATCCGTCGAAGACATCCGCCAAAAACTGGAAATGCTTGCTGACGAGATGAGGTACCAGAGTTTTGCCGAGAAGTGCCGTCGCATTGAATTTAAGAATAGTTGGGACGATGTCGTTACGAAGCATCTTGGTGTTTTTGGGCACGTACTTTCGAAGGGCACGCGTCATTGAAAAACGGCTCAAAAACACGTAGAGTGAGCCAAACGCACTATGCGCATCTTAAGTATTTCCAGTGATTGGAACGTCTTTAGTGAAGACAGTGCCGTCGCGAGACGCCAGCGTCTGCAGGCTTCAACCGTAGAGCGGTTCGATGTGTTCATGCCGCATGGGCCCGACGAGACCATTCATATCGCAGGAAACGGGACCATGCGCGGGTTTGGTCCCGGCAAATTGCGAGGCATGTTTCGCATGTTATGGTCCGCATTCAGGATGCAAAGACCGGATATCGTTTCTTCACAAGACCCATTCTTTCTAGGACTTCTTGCCTGGAAGATCGCAAAAGTGCGGGGAGCAAAACTGCATATACAGATACACACCGATCTTTTTGACCCGCATTTTGCAGCGCATTCTTTCACCAATCGAATTCGATTGCTGCTCGCGCGTTTCGTTCTCTCGCAAGCAGATTGCGTTCGCGTCGTGTCGGAGCGCATTAAGCGCTCATTGGATAAATTGCATCTTCGTGTCCCGGTTTCTGTTCTTCCGGTTTTTATTGATGCGGAGGTCATTGACGCGGCGCAACCTTTGCAGAAACGCAGCGTATATCCCGATTTCGAGAAAATAATTCTAGTCGTCAGCAGACTCGAGCCGGAAAAGAATGTTACTGCCGCCCTTCGCGCTCTGCCGGACATATTGAAAGCGCAGCCGGGCACCGGGCTCGTCATCGTCGGCGATGGCTCTTTGCGCGAGCAGCTCGAACGTCTTGCGAAAGAGCTCGGCATTGAGAAACGCGTTGCTTTTGCAGGCTCTACAAAGCCATATCCATACTACAAAGCTTCAGATCTATTACTTTCGACCTCTGATTACGAAGGATATGGGATGGTGGTGGTAGAAGCGCTCTATGCAGGATGTCCTGTCATCTCGTTCGATACTGGCGTCGCTCGCGAAGCAGGTGCCATAATCGTGACTCCAGAGGTTCTTGCGAGCACTGCGGCTGCCACGTTATCAGAAGGCCGCCGTGGGAAACTCGCTTTTACTTTGCCGAGCGAACAGGAATATCGTGACCTATGGCACTCACAGATCGCGCTTACGCTGGCACTGAAGAGTTCTGCCTCCGCGCCAAAAGCGGCATCGAGAAAGGCGTTGAAAATAGGTTTTATCGGGCAAGGCTTCATCGGCAAGAATTACGCGGATGACCTCGAGCGACGCGGTATCTCGGTCACACGGTATGCTCTCGAAGAACCGTATCGGCAAAATAAAGACAAGATAAAAGATCGCAACATCGTTTTCATTGCCGTTCCAACACCGACCACACCGAAAGGGTTCGACTATTCGATTGTGCGAGAGGCTGTCGGTCTTGTCGGGAAGGGAAGTGTTGCCGTCATCAAATCCACGCTTGCCCCGGGCACGACAGAAAAGATACAGAAAGAATTCCCGGGCGTCATCGTGATGCACTCTCCCGAATTTCTGCGGGAAGCAACGGCGGCGTTTGATGCTGCGAGACCGGATAGGAATGTCATCGGGCTTGCCATCGATTCGCCCGAGAACAGAGAGCGTGCAAAGGACGTTCTTTCCATTCTGCCGTCTGCTCCGTTCGAGCTCATTTCAACGTCGAGAGAAGCGGAACTTATTAAGTACGCGGGGAATGCGTGGCTGTATATGAAAGTCGTATACGCGAATATGCTGTACGACCTTTCAGAGCGTTTGCATATCAATTATCAAAGCGTGCGAGAGGGTCTTGCCGCGGACCCGCGCGTTGGAAGGTCGCACCTAGATCCGATCCACGCCAGCGGGCATCCTGGAGCTAATCCGGGTCGTGGGGCGGGAGGTCACTGTTTCATCAAAGATTTTGCCGCACTTCGCATGGAGTATGAGCAAGCTTTGCCGGATGATACTGCCGGAATCGCAGCCTTCCGTAAACTCGAGGAGAAAAATGTGCAGCTGCTTCTTGAGAGCGACAAAGACCTCGAACTCCTGCGCGGTGTATACGGAGATGAACTAGAGAATTTCCGAAGGAAGAAATAAGTACTTGCCCCGTGAGATAACTCACTCAGCGATGAATTCTAAATCTAGTATGAGTCATGATACGTCGAATGAGGAGGGAATGCGGACCGGACTATCTCATGGGGTAAACCTACTCGTATGCGCGCAGACGGTAGATATTAAAGATCCGTTCAATGGCTTTTTTGTCGAATGGCTCCGAGAAATGTCGAGTCATTTTTCCAGCGTCCACGTCATCAGCCTCTCTGCCGGCGAATATTATCTTCCTTCAAATGTCCGAGTTCTCTCTCTTGGAAAGGAATCGGTGAGAGGTCCGCGCTTTGTCGTACGGTTCCGCTACATCTGGCTCTTACTTCAATACAGCTGGTCTCTGCGCCGTGAATACGATTCAGTGTTCGTGCATCAAAGTCAGGAGTTTATATTAAGCGCAGGATTTCTGTGGGCGCTTCTTCGAAAGCCTGTGTACCTGTGGCGCAATCACTATGCAGGAAATATCCTCACCGATATCGCCGCATACTTTTCGCGAAAGGTTTTCTATACCTCACATTTTTCCTATACCGCAAAATACAAGCATTCGGTTGCCATGCCTGTCGGTGTCGATGTTGAACAATTCGCCCCAGGAGGGGATGTTGAGCGTAGAGCGCGTTCTATTCTTTTCCTTGGTCGCATCACACCTTCCAAGCGTCCGCATATGTTGCTTGAAGCGTTGTCGATAGTGCAGAAAAAGTCGATTTCTTTCAAAGCATCTCTCTACGGCTCATACCTTCCTTCCGATAGTACATATCGCGAGGAGCTTATTCAGAAAGTGAATACATCTGCTTTGAAAGACAGTGTCACATTTCATGAGGGGATACCGCACAAAGATGTGCCGCGTGTTTTCAATCAGTTCGAGCTGTACGTGAATCTTGCGCAAAGCGGGATGCTCGATAAGACGATATTTGAAGCCGCGGCATGCGGCGCGGTTCCGTTAACTGCGAGCAAGGACTATGCAGACATGGCAGGGGAACAATTTCTTTTTGAGAATGCAGAGGACCTCGCGAAGAAACTTGAACAATTCTTGGGAATGCCAGAAAACAAAAAAGACGAACTTCGTTCGCGCATTCGCGCTCTTGTCGTGCAAAAACACTCGCTCAAAGAATTGGGTCGTCTGCTCTCTGTTCAGATGGTTGCGTTGAATTGATTTTAGGCAGCTATTTGCCTACACTGACGAAGCATGTCATCTCTAGCGGAAAGAAACATAGTCGTAACCCCGATACCACAGCGCTTTGCGCTGGCTACGGGGCAGGCCGGCTCATTTCACGCCGTACTTTAAATATGTTGGACAAAAAAACTATCGTCGTAACTGGAGGTTTAGGGCATATTGGCTCGCGCCTTATCCGTTCGTTCGGCTCCACTGTGAATGAGATACGGATAGTTGATAACCTCGCAACACAGCGATACCCCTCACTCTTTGATTTGCCCGAAACACCGCGAGTCCGATTTTATGAGGAGGATATTCTGACGGCGAATCTCGGAGAGATTTTCAAAGGTGCTGATGTAGTGGTGCATCTCGCGGCGATTACGAATGCTGAAGCGACTGTCGGGAAAGAGGAAGAAACAGAGGCGGTGAATTTTGAAGGCTTGAAACGCGTTGCTGACGCGTGCGAAAAGACAGGAGCCAAGCTCATTTTTCCCTCGACGACCAGTGTGTACGGCAGTCAGGAAGCAGTTGTCGACGAGACGTGCGCAGACCTTCAGCCTCAAAGCCCATATGCTGTCTCAAAATTGAAGGCAGAGGAATACCTGACGGGGAAGCGCGGAACGGGCTTAAAGTTCGTCACTCTCCGACTCGGTACAATATTCGGCTGGTCAGTGGGAATTCGTTTTCATACGGCAGTCAATAAATTTATCTGGCAGGCGGTGAACGGGAAGGAGATAACGGTCTGGAAGACAGCGTGGGAACAGAAGCGCCCATATCTCGATCTTGGTGACTGTGTCCGCGTATTTAATCATGTCATCGAGAGTGACCGAGCGTCGAGCGAGGAAATACTGAGCGCAGCAGCGCGAACGTACGATTTGTTCGACGGAGAGATATACAATGTCGTCACGAAGAATTTTACCGTGCGCGACGTTGTCGAAGGCATTCAGAAATTTGTTCCCTCGCTTCGCGTCAAATACGTTGATTCAAAGATAATGAACCAGCTGTCTTATGATGTAGTCGCCGACAAAATTGCAAGCAAAGGGTTTGTGCCAAAAGGAGACCTTAGTGTTGCGATAGGAGAGACAATCGATAAATTAAAAACGATTGTACGCACTTCAAATTAACGTATGCGAATACCTCTCAAACCAGTCATCGATTTTGGGAGAATGCCAATCGCAAATGCTTTTCTTGCCCCTGGACAATTCGAGGGTGAATATTTTTTCGATATGGTGGTCGGGTACGATGCCGAAACCGATGCCATCGGATTAGTGAACACCGTTCCGCCGGAGAAAATGTTCCACGAGAACTACGCGTTCTTTTCATCCACTTCAAAAGGAATGCAAAAGCATTTTTGCGAGACTGCGGAAAAACTGAAACCTCTTGCCGGGAGCGGAATTGTGGTTGAGATGGGGAGTAACGATGGCATCATGTTGGATGCATGGAAAGATCTAGGCGTGCGGGCGATAGGGGTCGAGCCTTCTAAGAATGTTGCCGCGGCGGCGCGAGCGCGCGGCCACAAGGTCATAACAGAGTTCATGAGCGAAAAGGTGGCAGACGAAATACTTTCGAGTGGAGAAGTGTCGTTCGTGTTTGGCGCGAATGTCTCGTGCCATATCGAGGATATAGAAACGTATTTCAAAAGCATTGCGAAGCTCATAGGAAAAAAGGGCGTGTTCGTTTTTGAAGACCCGTATTTTCTCGATATCGTCGAAAAGACATCCTACGACCAAGTCTACGATGAGCACGTTTGGTATTTCACGATCTCGTTCATCAACAAAATGTTTGCACCTCTTGGATATCATGTTTTTGACTGCGAGCATGTTCTTGTGCATGGGGGAGAGTTGCGCATGTATGTGGGGCACAAAGACACACATACCGTGAAGTCAGTCGTTGAGGAATGGCAGAAGAAAGAAACCGACCTCCCTCAAAAACTTGAACTCCTAAAGGCGAATATTCTTCTATCGAAGAGTCGTATGCGGGAGCTCCTCGTTGGTCTCAAGAAAGACGGGAAGAGAATGTGCGGGTTTGGCGCATCCTCAAAAGGAGTCATCGTATGTAATTTTTGCGAGATAGGTCCTGATTTAATTCCTTTCATCACGGATAACACGCCCGCAAAGCAGGGAAAATACTACCCAGGGGTTCATATACCGGTTCGTCCGCAGGAAGAATTCAAAGATGTTGATGTTGCGGTGCTTTTTGCGTGGAACCATCTTGTCGAGATAGAAAAACTGCCTCTTATTCAGGAATTTCGTAAGGCAGGAGGGAAATTGGTCACGCACGTACCTGAGCCACATCTTTTCTAGAGGTACGCTATCATGGCTCTATGACGAAGATTCTGGTTACGGGTGGTTCCGGTCTGCTCGGCGGACATATTCTCGCCCTCGAGTCTTCGCTCATTTCGCCATCTCATTCGGAGATGGATATCACTGATAAGGCGAGCGTCGAAATGGCTTTTGATAAATATCAGCCTGATACAGTGCTTCATCTTGCCGCCGCGACGAAGCCCCCAGAACATGAGAAAACACCCGCGATCGGTATTGAGAACAACATCATAGGGACAGCGAATGTCGCGCTCGCGGCACTGAAAAGAAACGTCCGAATGGTCTACACCTCAACCGACTACTTATATAGCGGGAAAGGACCGCATACAGAGAACGAGCCTATGCTCCCGCCGTATAAATTTGCGTGGTCAAAGCTTGGAGGAGAATCTTGTGTTGCGCTTTTGCCAAACAGTTTGATCCTTCGTCTGTCGTTCGGTCCTAGGCCTTTTCCATGGGAGAAAGTGTACAAAGACCAATTGAATTCGAAATTGTATGTGGATGAGATAGCGCCGCTCGTGCTTGCTCTAGCTCAAGGCAGTGAAGTGGGTATTATGAACGTCGGCGGTCCCCGAAATACGCTCGAGGAATATGCGCGGCGTACCAAGCCCAATATCGAAACGATTGAAAAGCCTGAATGGGTGCCAGCGGATACGAGCCTCGATATTTCACGTATGTGCGATGTTCTCGGCATTACAGATGCGCACACGCTTTTGAAACATTACATACTATGATAGATGGCGTACACATAAAAAATATAGTTCGGCACAACGACGAGCGCGGCTATTTTGCGGAGCTGATGAAAAAAGGGGAGCCGGGTTACCACGAGATAGCGCAGACAAGTTACGCTCTGACACTGCCAGGAGTTATCAAAGCATTCCACTTTCATGATTACTCTGAAACGTGGGTCGTTGTTCGAGGGAGCGCGCAAATTGTTATGTACGATGGAAGGGAAAACTCCAAGACTAAGGGAGAGACACAGGTCATCGAAGCGGGGGAAGAAAACCCTATCGTGCTTTCCATTCCTCCTCGAGTTGCACACGGATACCGCGTGAGGGGAGATGAACCCGTTGGGATGCTCTATCATGCGGGGGAGGCGTATGATGCGGGGCGGAAGGACCAGATAGGCACTATTCCGTTTAACTCGCCGGATATTAATTTCGATTGGAATTCATAATATGCCCCGTAACGAAATGTGCCTTAGGCTTGGGCAACGTATGAAAGCAAATCACCAAAAAGAACAAATCAACAAAGTCGGACTTTACCCGACCACGCCGCGGCAGCCGACAGGCGTCTGCCGCAAAGGCACATTTACTAACGGGGTATGACAATTGAACTTCGAGTTAAAAATTCTGGTTTGGTGCCGCGCACTTATAAAGAAGAGGGGGAGAGAGGCTCTCTGTTCGCGGCAGAAGACCCGCATATTCCTTTTTCCATTCGCAGGATGTATGTCATCAGCGGCGTCGATAAAGGTGTGACGCGGGGCGACCATGCACATAAAAAAACGGATCAAGTGATGTTCGTCGTGCAAGGTGAACTCACGTTGCATTTAGATGATGGGGAGACGAAGCAATCCATCAGGCTTACGAGTCGGGATGAAGGCATCCGGCTTGCGCCAATGCTCTGGCACTATATGAGCGACTTTACGCCGGATTGTATGGCGCTTGTCGCCGCGAGTTTGCCGTACAATGAATCGGATTACATTCGCGATTACGAGGAATTCAAAAAATATGCCCGCACACTAAATTTGCGCTAAGATTTTATGCACTACGTTTACACTCTCCTCAGTACGAAAGATAAGAATCTTTATGTTGGGTGTACGAATAATCTTCGACGAAGACTTGCCGAACATGATGAAGGCGAATCCTTTGCTACTGCACCGCGCAGACCATTTAAGCTCGCGTATTATGAAGCTTACGTCGCTGAAGATGATGCATTGAGGCGAGAGAAAATGCTTAAGCTGCGCGGTCAAGCACGAAAACATCTTATGACTCGTTTAGTCGCAAGTCTTCGCCAAGCGCAGAATTAGTGTGCGGGTATGTCCATTCCATTTAACGACCTTTCCCGCGCGGCACTTGAATCCGCTGAAGATTTGAAGGCAATAGTTGAGCGCGTGATTCTTTCGGGGCGATATGTGCTCGATAGTGAAGTGGCGGCGTTCGAAAAAGCTTTTGCATCATTCGTCGGTGTTCCGTATGCGGTTGGCGTAAATTCCGGAACAGACGCGATTTTTTTGGGGCTGCGCGCGCTCGATATAAAAAGCGGGGATGAAGTTGTGACGGTCGCAAACACGGCGACTGCGACGATAGCAGCGATACGCATGACCGGTGCAACGCCCGTGTTCACTGACATTGATACGAGCTATACCATGGATCCGAATGATCTGGAGAGACGTATCACGCCAAAGACAAAAGCCATTCTTCCCGTGCATTTATACGGATTTCCTGCGGACATGCATCGCATATCGAGTATCGCAAAAAAGCGTGGACTTCCTATTCTTGAAGATGCTGCGCAGGCGCACGGCGCAACTATAGGAGAGAGAACGGTGGGACGGTGGGGGGATATAGCGGCGTATAGTTTTTATCCGACGAAGAATCTCGGCGCACTTGGCGATGCCGGTGCTATTGCCACGAATAACGAACATCTTGCAGAGCGTATGCGACGCCTGCGCGCGTACGGCGAGAAGGCACGCTATGAATCAGTTGAAGAGGGGGTGAACAGCCGCCTTGATGAGCTGCAAGCTGCCATTCTCACGTACTCGTTATCCCGTCTTCCAGTGCGCAATGCACGCCGGCGTCAGATAGCCGAGCAGTATCTTATGTCAATCGATAATCCGGCCGTGACGCTTCCAAAACAAACCGAGGGGGAGAGGAAGGGCGTGTGGCACCTATTCGTTGTTGAAGTTGATTACCGGGAACATTTCATCGAACACATGACACAGGAGAAAATAGGGACGGCCATCCACTATCCGATGCCTGCTTATCGGCAGAAAGCATATTCGTTTCTCAACGTGAACCCAGCAGACTATCCGGTCACGGAGCGTACTGCTCCGCGCATTGTTTCTATTCCGCTGTTTCCCGAGTTGAAGGACGAAGAGGTTGACGCGATCATTGCTGCGGTGAATTCGTACGTTCGTTAGGAACCTCTGTAGAACTCGATGGTCTTTTTCAATCCTTCAGCAAAGGATGTGCGCGGCTTCCAGCCGAGCTGTTTTTTTGCCTTCGACGAATCGAGGGAGTAACGAACATCGTGTCCGGGTCTGTCAGTTACGTACGTTATCATACGCGAGGCTTTATGAAGCGCGCGAAGCAGTATTGTAGTGAGTTTTATATTGGAAAGCTCTGTTGTTCCTCCGAGATTGTATATTTCTCCACTTTTGCCTTTGTGGAACGCGCTATTGATTCCCTCGACATTATCTTCGACGTATATCCAATTGCGGATGTTTCTTCCGTTTCCGTAGAGCGGCACCTTTTTATTCGCTAACAGATGAGTGATAAAGAGCGGAATTATCTTTTCCTCATACTGAAAAGGCCCATAATTGTTCGAAGAGCGCGTGATAACAGTGTCAAGACCAAATGTTTTGTTGTACGCGCGCACGAGCATTTCCGCGCTCGCCTTTGATGCACTGTACGGACTATTCGGGAACAATCCGTCGTCCTCTTTCGATGAGCGGGCGTGTGGGGCGAGCGAGCCGTATACTTCATCAGTCGAAATGTGATGAAAGCGCTTCAGTTGGTATTTTTTCGCCAGTATAAGCAGGTTGTGCGTGCCGATGACATTTGTTTCTATAAAAATGTCGGGGTTCGAAATGCTGACATCGACGTGGCTCTCGGCCGCAAAGTGAATGATGTGCGTTGGTCTGTATTTCTTGAAAATTCTTTCCATTGTTTTAAGGTCGCGGATGTCAGCTTTTTCGAACGTGTAATTCGATTCTGATTCGACCTGCACATTCTTAATTCTGCCGGCGTAGGTTAGGGCGTCGACATTGATGAAAAAATACTTCGGGTACTTTCGCACAGCCCAATTGAGATAATTACTGCCGATGAATCCCGCGCCACCGGTGACAAGAATGCGTTTTGCGAATTTATTTCTTGTGGCGGTCATGTTTCTTTTTTATGTGATGGGATACGTCTATGAGACTATCTATCGTGCCGATGTCGCTCCACTTCTTTTTTAGGTGTGTAGCTCGCAACTTGCCTTCCTTGATGTATTTGTTGTTGACGTATGTTATTTCGTATTCACCACGTGCAGACGGTTTTTGGTCCCTCATCTTTTCAAAGACCGTGTTGTCGTATAGGTAGATGCCCGCGACAGCGAGATCACTCTTTGGTTTTTTCGGCTTTTCTTCGATGCTAAGCACTTCGCCTTCCTTTCCCAAAGTCGCGATGCCAAATCGATGAGGGTCTGGGACTTTCTTCAAGAAAACCATTGCTCCTTCTGTGAAGTCTCGGATATGCGCGCTAAGGTCGTCTTCAAAATAATTGTCGCCGAGGAAAAGAATGCATGGCTCATCGCCGACGTAGTCGCGCGCAATATACAGTCCTTGAGCGATTCCTCCTGGTTCGTTTTGGATACCGTAGGCAATTTGTATCTGCGATTCGTCCGTATTACGTGGCTTCCAATGCTGACCACTGCCAAGCGTGCGGACGAAACTGTCGATATGGTCTGGCGAAGTAACGACCATGATGCGACTGATACCTGCTTCAACCAATTTTTCTATGGCGTGGTATATGACCGGCTTATCGTACAGGGGGAGGAGATGCTTGTTAGTCGCAAGGGTGAGGGGGCGGAGTCTTGTACCTGAGCCGCCGGCGAGGATAATAGCCTTCCGTATCTTCATAAGTTTTGCCATTCTTGCATAAATGTCGTGTAATGTAAAAGGAGGCTCGCTAGGGGCGAAACAGCGTTCTTCCGGGTACGTAATTTTTCTGCTGAAAAATTACTCGGGCTTCACGCCGTCGCGTTGCAGAGCCCCTACAGAACGCTGTTTCGCCCTACGCTCGCAGGGGTGGAGGAGGAGATTTTTTTGTGTGCGACGCGTTGAATGTTCCAACCATCGTATCCCTGTTATACTCGCAACGATGAAATACACGGAGCCCGACATCGATACGGCGTACCATACGAGTACCATCGGGAAATCGCTCTACGACCAAGTTCTTCTGCATAAACCGAAGAAAATCGTGGAAATAGGCACCCTCCACGGATACACGACTGCCATTATGGCGATGGCGCTCGATGAGTTAGGCGGGGGGCATATCAATGCATACGATTTATTTGAGGAGTATCCGTACAAGCACCCGACGTATGATGGCACGATGGCAAATATCGGGAAGTACGGACTCTCAAAATACGTCACTCTCGCAAAAAAGGGTCTCGACGAATGGCTTGCTGCGCCCGAAGATTTTGATCTCATGTATGTAGACGTATCAAATACGGGCGACACGATTGATGCGGTATATGCTGGTGTGAAAGATAAAATTGAAAAAGGTGCCGTTGTGCTTTTTGAGGGCGGTTCGAATGACCGGGATAAAGTTGAGTGGATATCAAAGTACAATAAGAGGCCCATCGGAGATGCAAAGGCGCCATTCAAAGTTATTGATGAGAATTTTCCTTCGCTTTCGATGCTAGGATAAAACGGTATGACAAAACGGCTTGCGGTAGTTGCTGGCGGATGGCATTTCCCCTTAGGTTTTTATGAAGCGATGTCTCGTCAGCAAATACCTGAAGGCTGGGAAGTTGAGTTTTTTTGCGTCTCTCATCGCGACCCGAAGCATTCTAAAGAGGAGAAAGAAGAAATCCTAGCAAACCTCGGTTGGAGTCATCGCGAAGCACTCGACCGGGTTCTCTACAAGGATTTTGCAACTATCGAATCAATGAGCGCGCTTGGGTGGAAGTACAAGGAATATCCGAACACGATAGGCGATTGGGGCATGTCGAATCAATGGCTCGGGGAACATGATTACAAAGGGTACGAAATGTTTCTTTTTACGCACGACGATAATTTGATACTTACCGATAAAATGCTCGTGGAAGTTTTGCAGGATACAAAAGACTGGCTCGTACTCTCGAACTCAACAGGCAATTCTCAGCGTCGTTTGCGGCAATGGCTAAGGCTACCGAAGAAATTGCATTTGCGCGGGTCATTCGAATTCTTCAGACACGAGATGCTCGATAAGATGGGAGGGAAATTTGACCTTTCGGAAACGACGCTTACGCGCGAGGGTACGGTAGATACGCCGGGAAAATTCACGGCTCTTTCTGATTGGGGAACTACTGTTTTTCCGCTCGAGAAACTTATTGCACGAGAAAATCTTCAATCACGAATTCATTTTCTTTCGCAGTATTATCGAATGAGTAAATACTGTCTTGAAGGCGAGCGCGGGTTCATTCACAGCACTCACTTCTCAAATACCGCAGAAGAGGAGAAGGGGCTTAGAAGCATCGCAGCAGGACAAAAAGCCGCATGAACATTGTATACATCACAAGTGCGCGTATACCGTCAGAACGGGCCTATGGCTATGCCATCACCAAACTCTGCGAAGAGTGGGGGAAGGCGGGGCATGATGTGAGGTTGATATTGCCGGAGAGGGAACATGGTCTGCAAGATGACCTGTTCGAATACTACAAACTCGAGAGGACATTCACCATAGAAAAGATTTCGGCAAGTGACTGGATTGGAAAAAGTCTGTCGACATCGCGCGTTCACTTTGCCCTCGATCTTCTTGCGTTCGTGATCTCGTTGCGAACAGTACGATTTGATGCGGACACAGCCATCTACACCCGTGAATATCTGCTTGCGCTCACACTTCCGGCACGGAATCTTTTTTTGGAAGTGCACACGGTACACAGCAAAGGTTTTTTGTTTCGCCGTGCATTAGGACGGGTGCGCGGGATCGTTGCGATAAGTGAGGGCGTGAAAAAGGAACTGGTCGCTCTTGGTGTCGCAGAAGAAAAAATTAAGGTTGCTCATGACGGGGTCGATCTGGATCCATTTGCACAGGCTCCGGCGGACAGAAGCGTCTGGAGGCAGTTTGGTGTCGAGCCGTCACAAAATGTTGTGTTATACGCCGGTCATTTTTACGAGTGGAAAGGAGCCGATACCTTGGCGGTCGCTGGAAAAATGCTCCCATCTGATGTGCACACGGTCCTAGTAGGAGGTGTAGATAACGAGCTGCGCGACTTTAGAGAGAAATATGCCGCTTCAAATGTGCACATCGCGCCGCATCGATCACGCGCAACGATACCTGTCTTACTGAAAAGCGCGGATGTGCTCGTTCTTCCGAACAGCGCAAAGGCGGAAATCTCGCGCTCACACGCCTCGCCGCTGAAGCTGTTCGAATACATGGCCGCGGGCGTCGCAATTGTTGCGTCCGATGTGCCTAGTCTGCGTGAAGTACTTTCTGAGGATACAGCTTTTTTCTTTAAGGCCGATGACTCGAATAGTCTCGCGGAGGTTATCGGCCGCGTGCTCAAATTGCCGGACGACGCACATTCCAGAGCTGAACAGGCAAAGAAAAAGGCGGACACATACACATGGCGTGGTCGCGCTGCCGACATCGCACAATTTCTCGACAGACTGGGGAGCAAGGGATAGCATAGACTTTATGCGGTTTTTTAGGCGCCTCGGGAATATGTTCCGCCTGCTTCGGCGGGCATATGGTGCATATTCGACGCAAATAGCGGCGCTTGCTGCCCTGGGCTTTTTGGGCGGATTGCTTGAAGGCATCGGCATCAATGCGGTTGTCCCGCTTCTGACATTCATTTTTACGGAGTCCGCGCAGGCGTTTGACCCGATCTCGAATATTCTGCGGTCAGTGTTCACATTCATCGGCATTGATTTCGCCCCCAAATATTTGCTCGCGTTCATCGTGATCATGTTCCTTGCGCGCGCTGCGGTGATGTACGCGCTCTCGTATATTCAGACGGTCATATCATTCAACTATGAGCGAGATACGCGAGTACGCGTGTTCGAAACCCTCCTGCGTTCTTCGTGGTCGCATCATCTGGCAAGGAAATTCGGACATCTGGAGACTATCATCATGATAGACGCTCCGGCGAGCACGAATCTTCTCCGCAAGTTGAGCAATCTCATCACGCTCGCGACGGGGCTCATAATGTATCTCATTGTGGCGTTCAATATTTCTCCTGCCGTTACATTTCTGACGTTCGCCGTCGGTGTATGCGGGCTCCTTTTCTTCAGATACTTTTTGACGATGATTCACGCGAGAAGTTCGGAGCGTGTCGCGCTCAACAAAGAAGTCGCCCACTACATGGGGGAATACGCGGCGGGCGCGAAGGCGATAAAGGCATCCGGCACTGAGGAGGTTGTCGCGGAAAGCGGTGTGGATCTTTTTTCCCGTTTAAGGAATATTTCTGTAAGCATATCCCTTGTACAGCAGGTAGCCGTACTCATTATTCCGCCGGCCGGGATTCTATATATCGCGCTCATATTCGGTGTTGCGTACCGTACTGATTTCATCCAGCTTGCCGCGCTTCCCGCTATTATTTACCTCATTTACCGCATCTCGCTGTACGCTCAGCAAGGGCAGGACCACCTGCAGGGTATTCAGGAACTCGTCCCTCATTTGCAGAGCGTGCTCGCGTTCGAGGAGAAATCGCGACAGAAAGAAGAGCACATCGGCGGAGATAAATTATTCGCCTTCCACAAGGAACTTCGATTTGACGATGTTCATTTTTCCTACGACGACGGTCGCGAAGCGCTAAAAGGCGTGTCATTTACTGTTAAGGGGCGCTCAACGGTTGGTATTGTCGGTCCTTCCGGTGCAGGGAAGACGACATCGGTCGATTTGATGCTGAGGCTCTTGGAGCCGACGAACGGGGCGATCACACTCGATGGTGTAAATGTGCGCGATATTTCACTGCAATCATGGCGCGCAAAAACGGGGTATGTACCACAAGAACCGTTCCTGTTGCACGATACGATACGGAACAACGTTCTTTTTCAATTTAAAGGAAACGGAGGACAAGACGCGCTTTCCGATGCAGATGTGTGGCACTTTCTCAAGATGGCGGATGCGGAAGATTTTGTTCGCGCGATGCCGGAGGGGCTCGATTCAATGGTCGGGGACAGAGGCGTAACACTTTCAGCAGGGCAGAGACAAAGGCTCGTCATTGCGCGTGAGCTTGCTCGAAAGCCGGAACTCCTCATTCTCGACGAGGCGACGAGCGCGCTCGATAGTGAATCAGAGGCGCGTTTGCAGAAGGTCATCCAGAAACTCAAGGGTTCGGTTACTATCGTCATTATTGCCCATCGTCTCTCGACTATCTTGGAGTCGGATAAGCTTGTTGTTCTAAAAGAAGGCACGGTAGCTGAGCCAATAGCCAGCCCTGAAGCGATGCTTCGTACCGCCGGCTCGTATTTAAGCCACATTTTCTCGCTGAATAAATCACTATGAAAAAGAGGATAGCTATCATTCAGGCGAGAATGAATTCCTCTAGAATGCCCGGGAAAATTCTGAAGGAGATCTCGGGAAAACCGGCGCTGTGGCATCTCATAGAGAATATCCGACCCTCGAAACAGCTCACCGATATTATCGTCGCGACCACAATGAATACGGCGGATGACGTGATAGCCGATTTTACGAAGGAGAATGCTGTCACCTGTTTCCGCGGAAGCGAGGAAAACGTACTAGAGCGATTTTATGAGGCAGCGAAGTCTATCGGTGTCAAGGATTCTGACATCATCGTACGAATTACCGCCGATGATATATTCATGGATCCGTATATCATTGATGCGCTCGTCACTTTTTTTGATTCCACGTATCCATACTATAGATTGGTGTCCAATAGCTTCAAGCCGGGTTTTCCGTATGGTCTTTATTTCGAGCTATTTGATTTCGCTTCTCTGAAAGATGCTTATCGTAATGCGACCACGGAATCCCAAAAAGAGCATGTGACGCCGTACATCCGCGAACACGAGGAAACATTTCCTGCTATAGCAATCGAATCAAAAGGAGTCGATCTTTCGGATGTGTATCTTTCGATTGATACAGTGGAGGACCTCGAGCGAAATCGCCGCATCATCGAGCGGTTGGAGTCGCAGAATAAAAAACATCCGTATCTCTTTACAGATGTAGTCACCGCATATAAGGATTTAAAATTGAGCAGGGCATCTGTATGAGCCCCATTAAAAATAACTCGCCCAAGCCCTCCGGGCGCGCTAGCGCGGGCGCTATTTCTAACGGGGCGAGAATTGGCGTTGTGGGAAACGGTTCGATGGGGAGGCGGAGAATAAAACATTCTCAGATGTATGGATATACAGACATCACGGGTTGGGATATTAGGTCGGACAGGCGAAAGGAGGTCGAATCAAAGTTCGGAATACAAACGGTGAAGAGTCAGAAGGATTTTGAGAACTCAAAGTTCGATGCGCTATTCATTTGTGTGCCTCCGGCCGAACACTATTACTACATGAAGCTTGCGGTGAAGAACGGTTGGAATTTTATGGTGGAGAATCCAGTGTGGCATAAGGTGAAGGGACTCGATGTGCTTCAAAGGGAAGTGAAGAAGAAAAAACTGGTGGCGAACGTCAGTTGCAACGTCAGGTTCCTGAAAGCGACGCAGAGGATAAAGCAGCTTGTTCGAGATGATGTCATTGGACCGATATTGTCGGGCGTAGCCGAAGTCGGCGAATATTTGCCTGATTGGCATCCGTACGAACCGTATACCGATTACTATCCGTCCAAAAAAGAAATGGGCGGCGGTATCGACGCGATGTGTGATCTCGACTGGCTTGTCGATATTTTCGGCGATATCCGCAGGATGAACTGTGTGTATTCGAAAAAGTCGAGCCTAAAAATCAATACCTATGACATCATTGATTTCATTCTAGAGTTCAAGTTAGGACCGCAGATAGTTCTGCATACCGACATGCTTCAATCGCCGTACGGCAGAGCGGTGAAGCTCATAAGTGAGCGCGGTGTTATCGTGTGGGAATACAAAGAACAGATAGTAAAATATTATGATCGTCGAACCAAGAAGTGGACAAAGTTCGACGAATCGGGTTCGAGAGTTAATTTCGACAATAACATCACGACGACATGGGCTGAGCAGATGTATATGGACGATTCATTTCACTTCTTCAAGTGTCTGAAAGGCGAGGCGAAGCCGCTTAACACTATAGAAAGCAATTCGAAACTTCTGAAACAGCTTCTCAAAGCCATCGACTACGCCTGATATGAGGATACTTGTCGTATATCCGAGGGCAGTGCCGGAGATAGAGATATTTTTTAATGACCTCAAACAAGCGGGGCACGAAATCGTCTATTGGGTCGGGGAACATAGCGGAGAGAAGAACACCCCTAAAGGCGCGATATTTCACGATCACTATGATGCGTGGGACGGCAAATCGGCTGAAGTATTCAAGAACGTCACATTCCCGCCCGCTTCTTCAGAGTTGGTAGAAAGATTGTACCGTACAGAGTCAGTTGTGCTTTCTATGATGGATAAGCATTACGATTCGGCGCCCGTGAATGAGCGAAAGCATATCTATTATTCGATGTTGTCCTACTGGTCGGGAGTGTTGGATATGCTCAAGCCCGATGCGGTCGTCTTCGCTATAGTTCCTCACACGGTATACAACTACATTCTTTATGAGCTCGCGCGTCTGCGCGGCCTTTTTACGCCGTGCTTTGAAGATACGTATGTTGCGTCACGCCTTTTATTTTATAAGAATTTCTGGGAAGGAAGTGAGGAACTACGTGATGCGCTCGGGCGTGCGTCCGATGCGAAGCTATCCGACTTGTCCGGAGATTTAGCGGCATATTTGAAACGATTTAAAGAGACCGAGGCACAGCCGGCGTATATGGCCCAGCAAAAAAGACTGGGCGCGGGTTGGGGGCTCTTTCGCCACAGAGTCAGGATAGCGCGCGCTGGTCTGCTTTCCGGGAGGACGTTCGTACTCGCGTGGAGATTTTTCAAGCGGTTGTTTGTCAGAAATCTTGCACACGAATATAGAGGAGTCGTGTCTGCGCCGGACATGTCACGGCCATATGTATATTTTCCTCTCAATATGCAGCCCGAGCGCTCAACCTCGCCGCAGGGCGGTGTTTTTCAGGATCAGATCCTCGTTGCGGAAACAGTTGCCGCATCGTTGCCTGATGGCTGGATGCTTGTGATAAAAGAACATCCTTCGCAGTGGTGGTTGCGTGGGAAAACGCGTTACTCGAGCGCACGCTACCGCGGCTATTATCAGCGTCTTGCGCGTATACCGAACACGGTTCTCGTAGATACATTCACCAACACGTTCGAGTTGACGCGCGGTGCGCGGGCTGTCGCCGTCGTAACCGGAACTCCGGGGTGGGAAGCGATTCTGCGCAGTATTCCCGTGATCGTGTTCGGATACCCGTGGTATCGGGATTGCCCCGGAACTCTGCGAGTAGAAAATGTGGATGAGTGCAGGGTAGCGCTTGCGAGAATCGAGTCCGGGGGTCTAAAGCTGACTACTGACGGCGTGATTGCTTTTTTGAAAGCGCTTGACGCTGTGTCAGTACGTGCTTTTATTCACGATCTGATCGGGCAGACCGAACATATGAGTGAAGCGGAATCCTTTCGAAATATTGCTCTGAAGCTGAACACAGAACTCCGCGCGAATACATAACTATGCGGGCATCATCGAACAAACAATCAGCTGCGTTGGAAAAAGCAGCTCTTTCCAAAAAGAAGGCGAGACGATCGCCTGACAAGAAGGACAGGGAGATAGCGGAAGAAATTCTGCGAATTCACTCAAAACTCAAGAAGGTTTTTATGGCCGACGGCGAGTGGAAGTGGATCAATGAGAACAAAAAAAAGAATTATATAAAAGCGTTGCGCGATAACAATCCGGATGCTCTCGCGGCGATACTCGCAAATCTTTTTCAGGAAGACGCTTCCTACGGATTTTACACATACGAGACAGATTCATTACAGGCGGGTATACGTGCCGACCTTGCCGTATGGAACGAATTCGTGGAGCAGAATGACATATCCCCGCTCTCGATGCCTGATGTGGGGAATCCGCACGGTATTGTGGTCGGGGGAGTGCTCGTTGCGCCTTTCCAGCCGCGCCATGATTATTGCGCTCAGAAGATACATTCTCTCGGTCCGAAAACCGTTCTCGAAATAGGAGGCGGATACGGCGGGCTGGCGCTTCAATTGTCACGACGTTCGAATGTTAAATATATAGACTGCGATTTGCCGGAAACTCTGTATGTCGCGTACTACTTTCTCAAAAAAGCGGGATTAAACGTGAAATGGGCCATAGATACATGGCCGGATGCCCCGATTGTTCTTGTTCCTGCGAATCGAAAGAAGTTAATTCAAAAGGCAGATCTGGTGTTTAACGGCCTTTCCTTTTCCGAGATGGGAAGAGAAACGGTCGACGGGTATTTCAAATTCATAAACAACGTATGGAAGCCCCGATATATTTTTCATCAGAACAGCAACATCCTTCTTTTTCCCAATTCACCGCGGCATATCGAAGTTCTCGCGAGGGATTTTCCCATAGGTAAAATCTATCGCGAGATCTATCGTGCAATTTCTCCATGGCAGGGAGGCAGTGGCAGGTATCGTGAGTATCTCTACGAGAGGAATCTCGAACGTTGATTTTTTTATTGACGACGTAGAGCGAGAGAAGTGAATGTGTACTCACATTCACTTCCGGGCCGAGGAGTCAAAATAGGTTCAATACCGCACGGCTTGCCGCGCGTCAGAACGAGCGAAGCGAGTTCCAAAAATACCTCGGGGCTTTGCCCCGAGGAACCTTTATTTTCCGACGCAAACATATTTGCATTTGAGAGAGAGAGGGGGGAGTGGTGTGCCACTCGAAATGTCCTGCATTGACTGGTGAGCTTTTTTAATGTAAAAAATGACAAATGTATCGTAAGAATTCGTATGCACTTACAGAGAGCGTAGCGTTCATTACAGGTGCTCTCGGCCAGATCGGACGGGAGATAGTCATGCGATTCTTGGAAGACGGCGCGTTTGTCTATATCGCCGACAAAGGGAAAAAGATCAGTGACGATCTCGCAAAAAAACTGAAGCGCGCGAAATTTGATAACTACCGGTACGTCACGATTGACGTGACGAGCGAGGAGTCGATACGAGCCGTGTATAGGAAACTGACGCGTCCCGTTGATGTACTTGTCAATTGTGCCGGCATTGGCGTATATACGTCGTTTGAGTCGCGAACTTCCGACGAACTCGATACCGTGTACGCGGTAAACCTTAAGGGCACTATCCTGTGCTCCAAGATATTTTCAGCAGGCATGATGAAGAGGAAAGGGGGTCGGATCATCAATATCGGTTCTATATACGGGATTACAACGCCGGATTTTTCAATGTACGGCGATTCCGGTAGGAATTCTTCTGAGATCTACGGCGCGACGAAAGCCGGCATTATCCAGACGACGAAATATCTTGCGGCATACCTTGCGCCGCACAATATTCTGGTGAACTGCGTAAGTCCAGGCGGCGTCTTTAATCGCCAGAAATCCTTTTTCGTCAGACGATATAAAAAGAGGACGCCGCTTCAGCGAATGGCGGCGCCAGACGATCTTACGGGTGTTATCGCGTTTCTCGCTTCGGATGAGGCGGCGTATATCACGGGACAGAATATCGCGGTCGACGGAGGCTTTACGATATGGTGAAGAAAGCCCGTAAAAAAGTATATGTGCTTGGAGCGGGAATGAGCGGGCTTGCGACCGCACTTCGGCTTGCAGAGCTCGGCGTCGATACAACCCTCGTTGAAAAAGAAAAGAAGGTCGGCGGACTCGCGGGAAGTTTCAAATGGCGCGATTTCAAGAATCTTGATTACGGACCGCATATCTACCACACACCCGACAAGAAACTGGAAGAGATATGGAAGAAGGAGTACGGCGATCTGTTCCATCAAAATGAGTTCTGGGGAAAGAACGTTAAAGGTGAGAAGTTCGACCGGTATTTTGACTACCCACTGTCATTCGAATCACTAAAAAAATTTCCTTCTGACGTGAGAAAAAAGATCATGCATGAACTGTCTCATCTCGACGAGACAAAGCTCGCAAAGGCGAAAAGTTATGCCGATTACGTACGGGAACTCGTCGGTCCCACGCTGATGGAGTATTTTTTTATCCGTTACCCTCAAAAATTATGGGGGGTTTCCATAGATAAGATGACGGCAAACTGGGCCCCCAAGCGTGTTACATTCAGGACGAAAGACGAACATTTTCATGCAGGTCAATGGAGCGCGGTCGGGAAATACGGGTCAGGCAGGATACTGGAGAGAATGGCCGATAGATTCAAAAAAAAAGGTGGCACACTTATGCTCGGGAGTCCCGTCATGGCGATCGAGCACTCAAACGGCATCATCAAGAACATCGTACTTGACGAAAAGAAAATCAGACTTTCGTCCGACGATGCGGTTGTTTCGACGATACCGATACCTGTCATGGCCGAGTATCTTGGCGTTAGAAATACCTTGAAATATCGTGGAGCGAAAATTGTATTTGTCGCGCTCAACAAGGAAGAGGCAATCCCCGACAAGTTCAATTTTCTTTACTACGATGCACCGGAAATAATTTTTCATCGGGTGAGTGAGCAGAAGAAATTCTGCGCGCTTGGGTTTCCAAAGAACAAAACTGTGCTTTCGTGTGAGATCGCATACACAAAAGGGGACACGCTGGATACAACCGACGAGAAAGAGATACTGGATCGAGCTGTGAGCAGTCTCATACGTGTCGGGCTCGCCAAAAAAAATGAGGTTGAGGATGCGATGATGGTCTCCCTTCCGTACGTGTACCCTCTCTTGGTTCGCGGAAGCGAACACGAACTCGTTGATGTGCGCGGACGTCTCGGCGCATTCAAGCAGCTCTATTGCATCGGCACCGGGGGCGATTTCCGGTACGATGACCTGCAGATACTCAATTTACGAGGGTTTGATCTCGCTGAGCGGCTTGCGTCACCTGAACTGGACGAAGATGCGGGAGAAGCTGTCAAAAAAGATTTTACGACCGGCTTTAACAACACGTTCGCGCTCGGCCGCCATACAGTTTCTGAATCCGCGCCCGCGTTCATCATTGCCGAGATCGGGCTCAACCATAACGGGAGCATGAAGCTCGCTATGGAGCTTATCGATAGGGCGGTTGAGTGCGGTTGTTCGGCCGTGAAGTTTCAGACGTACAGCGCGGGGAACAGAGTGTCGAAGGAAGTGAAGGGCAATCGATACGCCGAGAAGCTTGTAGATATGGAAGAAACAACATTCGATATGCTCAAGCGTCTGGAATTCACTACGAAAGATCACGTGCGCCTGTTTGCGTACGCCAAGCAAAAAGGAATCGAGATCTTTTCAACACCGTTCGACTTTGAAAGCGTCGATCTTCTGGAATCCCTCGGGTGCGACTTCTATAAGATTTCGTCGATGGATCTTGTGAATCTGCCGTTGATACAAAAAGTCGCAAGGACAGGGAAGCCGATGATCGTTTCGACGGGAATGTCAACGCTCGGTCAGGTCGAGGATGCCGTCAATACCATCCGGGAAACCGGCAATAAAAATCTTGTCCTCCTGCACTGCGTCTCAATGTATCCCGCGGCGGCACAGGACGTAAACATGGCAGTTATGGGAACTCTACGGCGGGCATTCGGAACGCCAGTCGGTTTTTCCGATCACACTATCGGTCTTTCGGCCGCGACTGTTGCGCTCGCACTCGGCGCACGTGTCATCGAACGGCACTTTACTCTCGATAGATTTATGGAGGGGCCCGATCACATTCTGTCGTCTGACCCGGATGAAATGAGAGAGCTTGTGCGTCTCAGTCATCTTATTCCCGTCATCATGGGAAAGCCAGAGAAAGTAATTCTTCCGAGCGAAACGGAAACCGTCAATAGGTTCAAGAAATGTCTGTACGCACGGAAAGACATACGTCGGGGCCAGAAAATAACAATGGATGCGCTTGCCATAAAGGGTCCGGGAGGAGGGATATTGCCGAAATATGCCAACGTTATTGTCGGGAGGACGGCTCGAAACAGTATCAAGAGGGATCACCCCATCCAGTGGGGCGATGTATGAAGAGTCCCGTCATAGAGAATATTTTACGAAAGATACGCGCCGGTTCCAAACGCCGCGCGACAGGCTTTGTCATCGGAAACACCTCCGGAGTTTTCAAACAAGGCCGATTGTATCCGATTCCTATCCGGGAGACGGGTACACTCATTTACGGCGGTGTGATCGTTCGTGATGTCGCTACCGCCGGAGCTGTCGCGCGCATGATAGACGGCAAGACGGACTACGTATTTGTTGATGCGGAAAAGAAGATCGAGACAATGTATCATGGTAAAAACGATGTCGGCAACATCGAGCGGATGGTTCGCGGCGTCATATTGAAATCGAAGATAATTACCTACAAAGGCAACGACCTGACAAAAGACGCAATCGACTTTCTTCTCGGTCAGCTTATCGTTGATATTGGCGGAACGACTGTCGCCGTGATCGGATGCGGGAATCTCGGTGCAAAAATAGCGCTTAAATTGGTGGAGCGAGGAGCTCATGTCCGTGCGTACCGGAGGGACAAAGGGAAGCTGCGGAAAATTGTGACGGGTCTCAATCAGATAAAATCAGAACACACGCTTTCGTCCATCTGGGCGGCGCGGAGTATAGCGGATGCGTGTAAAGGTGCGAGCGCAGTTATCGCAACAGCAGACAGCCAGGGCATTATCAAACACGATCATTTGAAATTCATGAATATCGCCCGCCCGCCCATCCTGATCGATGCGGGAAAAGGCTGTTTTTCGGATGATGTAGTGAGAAGTGATGCATACGCCATATACCGTGCCGATGTGTCCATCGCGCAAAAGCATATTTTTTCGGCGCTTCTTGAGACGAAATTACACTATGGGCGATCGATAGGACGGCGCGTGCTCGAGGATGGCAATGTGGGCCTCGTGTCGCTCGGGCTCCTTGGAAAAAAAGGGGAGGTCATCGTGGATGATATTGATTCCCCGCGGCGCATTATCGGTGTCGCTGACGGGAGGGGCAAGTTGATGAAGAATGTCGGGAGTCAGAAGAAAGTTGTTGAGAAAATACGGCGCATGTTTAATGCATCATAATTTCTATGTCTCGGCACCCTCGCGTTATCGCAATCATTCAGGCACGCATGTCCTCAACACGCATGCCGGGCAAAGTGCTGCTTGACCTTTTACCCGGCGTATCAGTCGTGGAATACATGCTTCGGCGTGTTTCAGCAAGTACAGAAGTCGATACGAGCATTGTTGCGACCACTGATAATCCAAGGGATGCCGTGCTGGTCGAGAACATGAAGGCGATAGGGCAGTCTTTCTTTGTAGGCAGTGAAGGGGATGTGCTAGACCGATACTACAATGCAGCAAAAAAATACGGAGCCAAGGCAGGAGACATGATAGTGCGCTTAACCTCTGATTGTCCAGTCATCGATCCCAAAGAAATCGATGCGACGGTCAGATTTTATCGTCAACATGATTTTGACTACGCCTCAAACAATCTTGAGCCATACTCATTCCCTGACGGCATGGATACTGAAGTATTTTCTTTCGAGGCCCTGGAAAAGGCGTGGAACGATGCGACCAGTCAGTCGCATCGCGAGCACGTCACTTTTTATTTCTGGAAAAATCCGCAGATCTTCAAGATAGGACAGTATGTGAATCCCAAACGAAATCAGGACGAGTATCGGCTTACACTCGATTACCCATCTGACTACGTGTTACTGAAAAAAGTTGCGGAATATTTCTCGCCGCGCATGGATTACTCCATGCAGGAAATCATTGATTTTCTGGATTCTCATCTTGACGTGAAGGCTCTGAATGCGGATGTTGCGCGCAATGTGCACTTCAAGACGGCATGACGCGACGAACAAGAAAGTTGGTGATATGCTCGGATAATTATGACGATGAAAAAGACTCCGGCTGACAGATTGCAGGGGAAGGGGCAGAAGCTCTGGAAGAAGGCCAAGACGCTCATACCTGGCGGGAACCAACTTCTTTCCAAGCGGGCGGAGATGTTTCTGCCGGATAACTGGCCCGCGTACTATTCGAAAGCGAGCGGTCCGTACGTTTGGGATCTCGATGGCCGCCGGTACATGGATGTCGGCAGTATGGCCGTCGGTAGCTGCCTTCTCGGCTATGCTGACAAAGATGTGAATAAGGCAGTGAAAGAAGCAGTTGATCGCGGTTCGATGTCCACTCTGAACGCACCCGAAGAAGTTGAGCTGGCGGAACTGCTCTGCAAGATCCATCCGTGGGCGGACATGGTGCGCTACGCGAGAGGGGGAGGCGAGAGCATGGCAATAGCTGAGCGTATCGCGCGCGCTTACACAGGACGCGACATTATTCTGTTCTGCGGATATCACGGCTGGTCGGACTGGTATCTGGCCGCGAATCTCTCATCGGATAAGGCGCTCGACGGGCACTTATTGCCGGGACTCGAGCCACGCGGCGTTCCGCGGGGGCTTGCGGGCACAATAGTACCGTTCCACTATAACAACATTGATGAGCTCGAAGCTCTTGCAAAGAAATACGGAAAGAAAGTAGCCGCAATCGTTATGGAGCCCGTGCGCAGCGAACCGCCGGAAAATAATTTTCTAAAGAAAGTGCGAAGGATGGCCGACAGGCTCGGTGCCGTTCTTGTATTCGACGAGATATCCATCGGGTGGAAACTGACATACGGAGGGGCGCATCTCCTGTATGGAGTCAACCCCGACATTGCGGTATTCAGCAAGGCGATGAGTAATGGTTTTCCTATGGCGGCAGTGATTGGCCGAAGGGAAGTGATGCAGGCGGCGCAAAGCTCGTTCATCTCAAGTACCTATTGGACCGACAGAACAGGCCCAAGTGCGGCGCTCGCGACGCTGAAGAAAATGAAACGAGTAAATGTCACACAGCATATCAGCCGCATAGCGCGTATCACGCGTGCCGGGTGGGTGCGCCTGGCAAAGAAGCACGGACTTTCTATCGCCATCGGGTGGTCCCTGCCGTACAGTTCGTTCACGTTTACTGACCAGAAAGATACTCTTGCCCTCAAGACGCTTTTTAATCAGGAGATGCTGCGGCGTGGTTTTCTCGCTACAACGGCGTTCACTCCGTCAGCGACACATACACCGCAACACATTCGGCAGTATCTAAAAGCGGTGGACGAAGTTTTCGGCATACTTGCGGACGCGCTCAAAAAGGGGGACGTGAAGAAGCGTCTCCAAGGCCCTCCGGTCCATTCGCATTTTCAGCGTCTGAACTGATAGCGTGCGTTGTTTTTTCGGTGTCGACTCCCAACTTGTTTTCGTTGACCCGCCGGCGAAGAGGCGTTACAGTGGGGCGCTCATGTCTGCAAGCTATCTCCGCGGCAAGACAATTCTCATAACTGGCGGGACCGGTACGTTCGGGCGTGCAATGGTACAGCACCTGCTTGCGATGCCCAAGGTAAAGCGTGTCATTGTGTTCAGCCGGGACGAGTATAAGCAGAGTGTCATGGAGAGTGAATTTCATGACCCTCGTCTCCATTTTTTTATAGGTGATGTACGCGACCGTAACCGGCTCGAGCGTGCGTTTAATCATGTAGATGTTGTTATACATGCGGCCGCTCTCAAACAGGTTCCTGCTCTCGAATACAATCCATCGGAGGCGATTGAGACCAATATAATCGGGACTCGCAATGTGATAGATGCCGCGCATGAGCGTAACGTAGAGCGAGTTTTGATCATTTCGTCTGACAAAGCGGTCCAGCCGATAAACCTCTACGGCGCCACAAAATTGTGCGCCGAACGTCTGGCGGTTGCCGCAAATTCCTATCGCGGGAAGCATGGCAAGACGCGCATCAGTGTTGTTCGATACGGCAATGTTATCGGAAGCCGCGGTTCTCTGGTTGAGATCATCGGAAAGCAGCGTCAAAGCGGTACATTGATGCTGACCGACGAGGGGATGACTCGTTTCTGGCTGCATATCGATGAGATCATGAAGCTCGTAACGAACATTATCGGTTTGATGCAGGGTGGCGAGATATTCATTCCAAAGATGTCCAGTCTTCGTATAGAAGATGTCATGCGTGAGCTTGCACCTGAGTGCATCATAAAGATAGTCGGTATGCGGCCCGGTGAAAAAATGCATGAGACGTTGATGACGGAGCATGAGGCGCCACGCGCGAAAGATCTCGGCAATATGTATGTCATTGTGCCGGAATTCCACCCGTGGACCGCAAAAAAAATGTATGCAAACAAAAAGTCGTTTCCAAAAGATCTGGTATATGTCAGCAATCATCCGAAATATCTTCTTTCACGTTCCCACGTAAAGAAAGTGCTAAAGGTATGAAATTGCCGTACTCGCGGCAAACAATCGGCGAGGATGATATCCGTGAGGTCATACGGACGCTAAAATCTCCTTTTATCACACAGGGGCCAAAGATAGCGGAATTCGAGAAGGCATTAGCGCGTTTTTGTCGTGCAAAGTATGCTGTTGTTTTTTCGAGCGGTACTGCAGCGCTTCATAGTGCGTACGCGGCGGCCGGTATTGGGGAAGGAGACGAGGTTATCATGCCGGCGCTTACCTTTGCCGCGACGGCAAATGCCGCGCTGTATCTCGGAGCCACGCCTGTGTTCGTAGATATTGATAAGTCCACGGCGAATATGGATATGCGGGATGCTAAAAAAAAGATAACAAAGCACACGAAAGCTATCGTACCCGTCGATTACGCGGGGCTGCCAGCCGACCTTACAGTATGTCGCGCGCTTGCAAAAAAGCATAAACTCATTCTTATTGAGGACGGAGCACAGAGCCTCGGAGCCATATACAAAGGGAAGCCGGTTGGCACACAGGCTGACATGACCATGTTCAGTTTCCATCCCGTGAAGACCATCACGACGGGAGAAGGTGGCGCTGTCGTAACGAACAGCAAAAAATTCTACGATTACTTGTTAATGTATCGCACGCACGGCATGACGAAGGATCCTAGGAAGTTAACAGATACAACGAAGGCCGCATGGCATCAAGAAATGCACATGCTCGGGAATAATTATCGGATGACCGATATTCAGGCGGCACTCGGAGTGAGTCAGATGAAAAAAATACGAACATTTCTTGCGAAACGACATGCGGCCGCCCGCCGGTACTTTTCTCTGCTTAAACATATTGAGGGACTCACGCTGCCTCCGCGCTCTTCGCTCGCGTCGTCCGCATGGCACCTTTTTGTGGTGCGCGTCGATAAAACTGTGCGTGACATGGTATTCGAAACACTTCGGGCAAAGGGGATAGGTGTACAGGTCCACTACCTGCCCGTCTATACGCATCCGTATTACAAGTCTCTGGGATATCGTGGAACGCAATGCCCGACGACGGAAGAATTCTCAGCTTCGGCGCTGTCTATTCCGCTTTTTCCGAATATTACATATCGTGAGCAGTCATATGTCGCGACTGAACTCGAGAAGGCGCTCAGGAAAGCTCGGTTTTAATTACTCATGGGAGCGGGCTATAGTGGGGTGATAATGTGTGGAAGGGACACAATCGTATGACTAAATCACGCCTCGTTCTCGGCACGACGCAGCTTGGCATGCGTTACGGCTTAAACAACAGCATAGGTCAGCCGTCGAAGGAGCAGGCCTTCGAAATACTCGATGCCGCTCTGGAGGGAGGTATCGACACGTTTGATATTGCCTATGCATACGGCACTGCCGAAGATGTTATGGGGGAATGGATCGAGAGCAGGAATGTGAGGGATCGTATTTTCGTCATCTCAAAAATGAAGCCGCATGTTTTGAATGATTATCCCGACGGTACAAAGGCGGTAGACATTGTCCTTGCGGAGATTGAAAAGTCTCTTAAGCGGTTGCGGCTCAAAAAACTTGACGGATATCTTCTGCACACCCCGTCGTATGTGTATCTTGCGCACGTCATTGCGGGTCTGCATAAAGCGAAGGAGCAGGGACTCGTCGGCAATATCGGCGTATCCGTCTACGACGAACACGAGGCCCTGCAGGGCGCAGAACTCGCGCTCGACTATATCCAGATTCCGTCTAACGTGCTCGATCAGCGCATGGAAAAGACAGTTTTTTGGGAACTCGTGCGGAAAAATAATGTGACGGTATTCGCGCGTAGCCCGTTTCTTCAGGGACTTCTATTGATGGAACCCGAACACATACCGCCGCACCTTGCATATGCCCGTCCGCATGTCGAAAAACTCCGTAGCATTGCGGGAGAGAATAACCTTTCGCCGGCTCAAGCAGCGTTGTTGTTCTCGTATATTCGGTCGAAAGCCAAGCACATAGTCTTTGGTGCTGAGAGTGTCACACAGCTTGCGGAAAATATCGCGACGACGAAACACGCCAAGGAGAGCGCATGGATGGAAGAAATTGACAAAAGTTTCAGCAACATCGAACGTGCGGTAGTGAACCCGAGTCTATGGAGCACCATCAGACAATAGGTGAGATGCGATATCGGCGTGCCACAATGGGCGATAGCGCACAGCTTTTCATATGGCGCAACGACCCTGTAACCCGGGAAAATTCGCGGAACGGGAAGCTGCTCGAATTTACAGAACATACTCAATGGCTGGAAACGGCATTGCAGAATTCGGATCGTCAGATATACATCGCGGAATTTGAAAACGAGCAGATTGGTGTTGTTCGCACTGATCGGATTGGCGACGTATTGGAACTATCGTGGACAGTAGTACCCGAGTGTCGCGGAAAGGGGTTGGGAAAAAAGATGGTCGTCGGCTTCGTGATGGAAGTTCTCGGCAGTCCGTCGAAATTACGTGCCTCAATACGCAAAGGAAACATCGCGTCGGAGAAAATTGCGCTAGCGCTCGGCCTGCGCTCTGTTCGGGAAGAATCTGGCGCTGATGGACCGCCGATGGTCGTCTGGGAGACCCGAATATGATCGTGAGTGTTTACACCGCAATTTCTTCTTGGAATTCAGGTAGAATCATGTGGCCGAAGATGGTACAAATGACCAATCTGTCAGTAGGGTATATGCTAAAAAAGACTCTTCGTTCGTCGTTTCCATCGATCTACCATGCGCTTTGGCGTATCAAAGAATTTATGAGGACAGGTCATTTCACTAAGCGATGGGAGCACTACTATGAAGCAAATACAGGAAAAAGTCCGTGGATCACGGATGCGATACCTGAACTCTCGAACATACAGTTGCCGGCTCATGTTGATACCATTCTCGACGTTGGTTGTGCATCGGGCCGTAGCTTCATACCGTTTGACCGGAAGCTTAAGTTGTGGGGCATCGATATCGTTCCGTATGGGCGCATAAAATGGGTTCGGCCATTCTCAAACCTGACCTATGAGCAGATTACTGTCGAAAAATTAACCGAGAGGTTTGAGCGCGAGGAAATCGATCTCTCGCATACATTTGTCTTTGAATGCGGAACTCTGATGTACATTGGGGCGGACTATCAGAACCGCTTCTTTAATGCCTGCCAGAAGCGGGGCTGCCGAAATTTCATGTTTCTTGATTATCCGCCAGGTACGGTAGGGTATGAGGATGAACATCTGAAGATATCGGAGGATCTTTTCAAAAAATCCGATAGTTCGATGAATGAAAAGTTGAAAGTCTACACCCTGATGGAATCTTCTCGCGACTGAAAGGAAGCCGTGATAGCATCGCCATAATGTTCAAAATAGGGCAAAGGGACATAGGCAGGGGAGCGCCGGTGTTTATTGTTGCGGAAGTGTCGGGCAATCATAATGGCGACATCAAGCGTGCACTCGATATCATCGACGCGGCGGCAGATGCGGGCGCAGACGCCGTGAAGCTGCAGACATACACGCCGGATACGATGACCATCGACTCCGACCTCCCGTATTTCAAGGTTCATTCGAAGAACAGCAAATGGGACGGGAAGACGCTTTACGAACTGTATGCATGGGCGCAAACGCCGTGGGAATGGCATGAGAAACTTTTTGCACGCGCAAAAAGACGAGGACTCATATGCTTTTCAACGCCTTTCGATGAAACGGCTGTCGATTTTCTGGAAAAACTTAGCCAGCCCGTCTACAAAGTCGCTTCGTTCGAAGTGGTTGATATTCCTCTTCTCGAGCGGATCGGAAAGACCAAGAAGCCTGTCATCATGTCACGAGGCATGGCCACAACTTCTGAACTTTCTCTTGCATTGAAAACATTAAAAAAAGCGGGTGCTCCAAGCGTTGCAGTGCTCCAATGTGTGAGTGAATATCCCGCCAAGCCAGAAGACATGCATCTTTCGAATATTCCGGATATCGAAAAAAGATTTAAAGTAGTCGCTGGCCTTTCCGACCACACCCTTTCCAATGATACCGTTGTCGCGGCCGTTGCTCTCGGTGCATGCATTATCGAGAAGCATCTTACTCTGCGGCGTGCCGATGGGGGACCTGACGCATCATTCTCTCTTGAGCCGCACGAATTCAAAGAACTCGTTGCCTCTGTGCGCGAAGTTGAGCGGGCAATAGGAAAGCCATCCTTCGAGCGCTCAAAAGGAGAGGTTGCGAATCTTGCGTTCCGCCGCTCGTTGTTTGCTGTTAAAGATATCGCGAAAGGAGAACGATTCACCAGTCAAAATGTCCGCTCTATTCGGCCGGGGCATGGTCTTGCGCCGAAAGAGCTAACGCGCGTTCTCAAAAAGCGAGCTGCAAAAAACATCAAACGTGGAGAACCCTTGTCACTTCGGCTCTTGAGATATTGAGACAACAGCATATGAGTCTTGATAATGTATCAATGCGTCTCCGCTCTCCCGAGGAAATCGAGGCGTTAGAAACCAACATTCTCACCTATGAGAACCCAGATGCGGATCCGAAATCGAAACGTGTTCTAGTGTCAGCGGATAACCCCGGGGCGTTCAATGCGATGCAACATATTGTTCGCGCGCTTATGCACGATTCTCGTTGCAGTGGGGTAGTTGCTCTTATGTCCGGCAAAGCAATGGAGAACTTCGACAAAGAATGTCCGGGATTTACTCATGTGCGCGATGAAGAAACGAGACCCGATGGTTCAAAGCGACTGAAGGGCATCTTTGAAGAGTTAGGCGATCTTTCAGAAAAACACCCATTCGATGTGGCGCTTGTGTCCATTTCTGCGAAAGACGGTCCAGAAACATCGCTGCTCTTCGCAGGCAAAGGAGTGTTCGGTAAAAAGGGTTTTCTTGGGTTCGGAAGAATGAAAACGTATATGTACGTTGATGCGTGGGGAGGTCCAGGAGGCGCATTCAAACTACCGACCGATCAAATGGAAAAGATGGATGGTATCTTTTGTAACGATAATCTCGCAAAGGGCATTATCCATCGTGCATATCCTAACTTTCCAGAGCAACGTATACAGGCACTCGGTTCCCCTGTTGCAGAGCATATCGACCCCTCTCGTGTGAAAGAGAATCGGGAAAAGGCTCGACAAGAGCTTAAGATATCGAGCGACAGTTTTGTCGTATTTTATATTGGTGATCGAGCGCGCGACTATGAAGGCCACTCGATATATAACCCTAATTCGAACATCGAGACATTTGAAAAAACGACTGATGTCCTGAAAACATGGGCGCAGAAGGAGAAGAACCGCAATCGGAAAATTGCCTTCATTACGCGGCCGCACCCTCGCGATGAAGAAAAGGCTCGTTTCGAGAGAGTGGTGAGAGCCACCGCGAATGATATGCCTCCAAATATTCAGATTGTGTTTGCAACCGATACTGACGGAGAGCGCGATCGTCGCTTGTTTGGGCTTTGTGCAGATGCAGCAAATGTGGTGGCTGGTATTATTCCCACAGATGTGCAGATGGCGCCTTTGAGAGGCAGTAACGGCATATACCTCGCCTTTCCAGAGCGGGGGCTGGGGAAAGACATTCAGTTGCAGATTTGGGGGCCGCTTGTAGGTTCTGTGGAAACGGAGAGGATAAAAATTGTATCCTCGGCAGGTGGGCTGGAGCGTGCTTTCGACGCATTTCTACAGGAGACTTCATATGGATCCTCGGCATCGTCGGCAGGGGCAACGGCAGGAATAGTTGAAACAATACTTCGGTAATGTTTGTATGAAAGGCCTATTTATATTGCAGCGACGATTTGCGTACATCGGCCATGAGATGGCGAAATTCCTTAAAGCGGACGGTGTTGCCGATGAATTTTGCGGGTACGTGCAAGTACGCGACGGCTATAGATTTCTGAAGGGCCAGAGCGATATCCGTTATACCGGATTAATTCTTGATGAGGACATACAGAAACAGTACAGAGATGAAAAACTTGATATCGCATATCTTGCGAAACTTGAAGAAGAGTACGGCACGCTTTGGAAATATATCAATGTGGATCGCGTCATCAGTCACGGACAACTTGTGCGTGAGTACCCTTTTGACCGCTCGCCATATACGCACGAAGAAATGCTCCGCATGGTGCAAGTGTATGCAAAGAACATCGAAGCGTTTCTTGATAGAGAGAAGCCGGATTTTGTCTTTGGCTACATATTCGGCAGTCTCGGCATGCTTCTTCTCCATGACATGGCACAGAAACGCGGTATTCCAATTCTTACGACAATAGTTCCCTCGACGCGCGATCTTGTCTCGGTAACCGGTTCGTACGAGCGTATCACCGGAGTCGAAGAAAGGTTCCGCGACAATCTAAAGAAACCGTTAGAGCAGATAGAATCATACAGCGAAGCGCGGGATTTTCTTGAAGAATTCCGCAGAAAACCCTTTGTCTATACGAAAGTCGTTGTTTCTCGGGTGAAGGGAGGACGCTTTGCGCAATTCTCGTTCTTAAGACCTCGGCAGGTGTTGTGGACTCTGTACTTCAATTTTTTCCACATTTTTATCGAATGGATGCGCGATAGCGAACGCCGCACAGACTACTCGACTGTGAACCCGTTTTTTCATGTGTATGACCATGTAAAGAGAAAATTACGCAACCTCGTCGGACTCAATGATCTCTATGATGTATTCGATACGTCGAAGTCGTACGCGTTTTTTCCCTTACAGTACGAGCCTGAAACGACGCTGCTTCTCCTCGCTCCGAACGAGACAGATCAAGTGCAGACGATTACTCGCACCGCCTGTTCGCTTCCTGCAGGCATGCTTCTGTATGTGAAAGAGCACCCTGGCATGACCCCGTACCGTCCGCGCGCGTTCTATCGCAGACTAAAAAAAATACCGAACGTCCGTCTCATGAATCCCGCGCTTTCGAGTTTCGAGATCATCAAACACTGCAGATTGGTGACTGTTATCAGCGGTACGCCGGGCTGGGAGGCCGCCCTTCTCAAAAAACCAGTCATCACGTTCGGCCACGTTTTTTACAATGCCTTGTCATTCATTGGAAAATACCGTGTGCCTGAAGAATTGCCGGAACTTGTCCGGAAGCAACTTAGCGTGCAAACAGATGATAAGGAATTGCTTGCATTCCTTGCTGCTCTTTTTGCGGATTGTGCGTCGCTTGACTTGATGTATTTGTGGGAGATAGAAGAAAACGAAGAAAAGCGCCGCGTAGGTTTCAAGAAGTTTGCGGATGTGCTCGCTGCGAAGATACGTTTGATAGAATGACCGTATGAAGATTTTGATTACAGGAGGAGCCGGCTTTATCGGGTATCATCTGGCGAAAAGACTTTCATCAGAGGGACACAATATAACGATTGCGGACAATTTCTTCCGCGGAAAGCGGGATGCTGAACTGGGGGCGCTATTAAAAAATCCGAACGTTCATCTCGTAGAGGCTGATCTATCGCAAAAAGACGCATGGAACGCCCTTGGGAAGGGATACGATCAGGTGTACCATCTCGTCGGTATCAACGGCACAAACCTGTTCTATGAAATTCCTCATGAAGTACTCCGTATTGGTGTTGCAAGTACGATGCATGCACTGGACTGGTTTCGGGGAGTGAACGGCGTGCCGGATGCAAAAATCCTATATACCTCAAGCAATGAGGCGTATGCGTCCGCACTTGAGGCGTATGGCTCGCTTCCGCTTCCCACACCGGAGAATGTGCCGCTTGTTATCGCGGACACGTACAACCCACGTTGGTCGTATGGAGGACAGAAGCTGATAGGGGAGCTGTTCTTTATTCATTACGCCAAGGCATATAACTTCCGGATGGTGATAGTGCGGCCGCACAATTTTTACGGACCTCGGTCAGGTTATGGACATGTTATTCCGGGGACGTTGGAAAAGATCAGAGTGAAGACGGATCCATTCCCGCTTCCCGGCGCAGACGAGACGCGTTCTTTTTGTTACATCGACGATGCGGTGGAAGCGATGCAGGTAGTTATGGGATCGCGCGCGACGGATGGAGGAACATACCACATCGGCAATCCGAACGAATTAAGCATGGAAGCGCTGGTTCAGGAAATATTCAATATTGCAAAGTGGCACCCGAAGACACTTGAGAAAAAATTGTCTCCTGCGGGGAGCGTGAAGCGACGGCTCCCTGATGTGTCAAAGTTAAAGCGCGATACCGGTTGGGAGGCGAAAACTACTCTTGAGGAAGGTCTTAGGAAGACTGTGGAATGGTACCTTCTGAATCCGAAAGGAGATTCTCGCTAGAGATACGCATCAAAAAAAGATGCAAAGACCTTGATAACATGGACTACGTGCGCTTTTGTTAATGCGGGGTGACAGCCGATGAAAACGCTCTGGTCCCGAATTGTGCGGGCGACGGGCAGTTCTCCCACTATACGCTGCGGTTCGTCTCGGAATGCCGGCTGGTCGGGGAGACATCCGCCAAAAAAAGGCCTTGTTTCTATACCCTTTGATTCGAGGCATTGGACGAATTCAAGACGAGAGAACGGGGCAGTTTTTTTTACTACGAACGGATACCCGTAATAGCTGTGGAATGCTCCCTTCGCTACTTTTGGGAGCTCGAGAAATTGTTCATATTTCTGGAATTTGTTGTTGTAGATCTGTATTGTTGCTATACGTTTTGCGTTCAACGCATCAAGTTTTTTTATTTGTTCGATACCGAGGGAAGCGGCTATGTCGGTCATACGGACGTTGTAGCCGATACGGGTGAAGATATAGCGCGCGTCAAATCCTGAAAGGACCTTGTCTTTATACGTGAACCGATTCGCATTCGCGATACTAGGAGGGAGTCTGCCAAATTCACGCAGCGATTGCAGCAGGTCGCGCATGGATTCATCGTTGGTAAATATCATGCCGCCTTCGCCTGTGGTTATGTTATGCGCCACAAAAAAACTGAGTGTCGCGATATCACCGAACGAGCCGACTTTTTTTCCGCCGATAGCCGCGCCATGCGCCTCGCAGCAATCTTCAAGGACGAGCAGGTCGTGTTTCTTTGCGATGCTCATGATGGCACCCATGTCCGCGGGATTACCGAAGGTATGCACCGGCATGATGACGCGCGTCTTCGGCGAGATCGCCTTTTCGACCCCTTTCGGGTCGATGTTCCACGAGGTCGGATCGATATCGACATAGACGGGGATGAGTCCGACTTGGATGATGGGGGAAGCGACAGTGGCGAATGTCGTCGCAGGAAGAATGACCTCAGAACCCTTGGGGACAATTCCCGATGCGACAAGCGCCGAGAGAGCGAGCAGGTTAGCTGAAGAACCGGAATTTACGGCAACAGCGTACTTCACGCCAACATATTTCGCGCATGCATCCTCGAATTGCCTGACTTTTGGGCCCTGTGAGATCCTGAGGTCAATGAGCGACTGAAGCGCATTTGTTATCTCCTTATGGTCAAAAACGGGCCAGCTGATGGTGACAATGCCGGGGGCGGGAACATTGTCATGCTTTTTCTCCTGCATGATCGTTTTAACCAGCGCGTTCAGTTTTGTGCGGGAGTTATTTTTTGTCTTTTTCATTGTGCGTAAGAAAGTGAGTAATCGTCTTTTCCAGGCCGTCTTTCAGCGATGTGCGCGGCTTCCATGATAGAAACTTATTTGCTTTGGCAGTCGAGAGTCTGAATGGGGAAACCTCAATGCGTGCCGGGCGGGTGTCGGCATGCGAGGATACTATCGTAATTGTTTTTCCCAGTCGATGTTCCAATAGATTTTTTACGGTCTGGGCTATCTGTTTGAGAGCAATGGATCGGCCGCCTATGTTATATACCGCGTTCTGAACCTTTTGCGGTGCCCTCATGGCACAGAGGAATGCATCGGCAACATCTTCAACGTAAATGAAATTCTTTCGTATGGTGAGCGCGCCGACTGTAATTGTATCGCTGGATATCATTTTTTGAATGACATCTGAAATGAACATCGAACGTGGCTGACCCGGCCCATAGACGCTGTCGAGTCGAAGAATAATGTACGGAATATCGTACAGGCGTTGATAGGTTTCAAGCAGTGTCTCGCACATAATCTTTGCCGCTGTATAGGGTTCTATAGGGACAGGCCGTTTCTTTTCTGTGACTGTTCCGCTGTATGTTCCGTAGAGTCGATCTGTAGATGCAAAGATAATAAGCGGCTTCATTTCTTTTTTGCGGAATGTCTCAAGCACGTTCATCAGTATCGAGGTGTTGTGTTCTATTCTCTGTCGGGGTGCTTCCAAAGAAGCATTGATATCGATACTGCCGGCCAGATGGATGAACACATCGCAATTCTCTATCGCTTTCTCGACCGATGCAGCATCGAGCAGGTTCGTCCGTATGTTTTTTACAGAAGGGATGGTCGCAGTCTCGTGTAAGAGCGCGGTGACGTTGAGTCCTTCGGCAGAGAGCTTTCTGCACACGTGAGAGCCGATAAAGCCGGCGGCGCCTGATACGACAACGTGAGTACTCATATTTCCGCTGCCGTCTGCAGTATTTTTCGTAATCTTACCGCGAGGGTGCGATGGTCAAATTCAGATATTCGCTTGGCCGCGGCATGACTAAGTGTTTCGCGCATGTTCGGTGATTCTACGAGTTTTTCTATCGCTTTAGCAAGCGACACGGCGTCGTTGTCTTTGAACGTAAGAGTCGCCTCGCCTGCGAGCCATTCGAGTCCTCCTCCTTCGGGGACGACGACGGGACGGTGCACGGCAAGTGCTTCAAGGAGGAGTACCGATGAAAGTTCTTTGTGGAAGCGCGGATAGATGAATATGTCGCAATTGGCGAGTGTTGCATGCATTTCATGTTTTGACACCCACCCTGGAAAATGAACAGTGTTCCCGATGCCGCGCGCCCTCGCTTGTTCTTGAAGTGCTTCACGTTCTGGGCCGTCGCCACTTAAGGTAACCGCTATCATTTCACGCTGCTGCTTCGGAAGAAGCGCAAGCGCATCTACGAGAAGGTTGAATCCCTTATCTTGGATCATGCGTCCCGATGCGAAGATACGCACGACATTATCCTTTTTTTCGTGCGGCAATTTCTGCAATAGAGTGTTGTCGACAAAATCAGGCATCACGGAATGGTTCGACGAGGGGATGCGGATGCCGAATGCGCGGTAGCGTGCGGCGAGTTGTGGAGTGGTAAAGATAAAGTGGTCTATATGAGGTGCGAGGAACTTGTTTAAAAATCGTTCTATGTATTGACGTATGCGTGCGCGGAATGTGCTTGCGTTCCATGCGAGAGATTCGCGATTGTAAAATGCGACGACCGGCTTGCCGCCGAGTATGCGGTAGAGTGCGCCTCCGTAGGCAAATTGTCCTTCAATATGAAATACGTCCGTACTCTGCTGATGTTTACGGAGGATTTGAAGTATCTTCCAATGGATCTTGTGAAGCGTTTTTGGGGAAGAGATGGATTCCTCGATGACTGTGTATGGCAGGTTCTCCAGTTTATTTAGCTCCGAAAAGACCGTAACTACTTGTACGTCCTCGCCAAGAGCTTGCATATCGCGGACTTTTAGGTCGAGGTCCGGTACAGAGCCGCCCGCGGATTCAAGATTGATTTTTGATGTAACGAACGTGACGCGCATATCGATAGCGTCTATCCGCGTTTCGTAAATCGTTTAGCAATGAGTGCCGGGTTCAAAACATATTTGAGGAGCGAATGACGCAGCTCTCTCAGCGCATGCCAACCGGAAATATGAGGGTCAGGCCAGTTTGAGTACCACTCTGGCATAAGAGGATATTTTTCTTCGAGCGCACGATGCTGATCATTCGATACATACATAGCTTTTAAAAGAAGGGGTTTTACATCGCCTTTGCCGTACCACGCCGCGAATGCGCGGGAATCTTTGGGGAGGCAGTGCCCTCCGAATGAACGGCCATACCGAAGGTAACTGCGGCCGTCAAAAAGAAAGTCGATGACACCTGCAATGCTCGCAAGCTCTTCTTTTGTCGAGGGTCTGCCTATCATATCGCCGAATTCGTTGACGAACGCGATGCGGGTCGCGTTCCACAGATTGGAAAGGTATTTTATGAGCGATGCGTCATGTGGTGTACCCTCGAATGTTTTTCTGGATTTAGAACGCCACATATTGAATATCGATGGTTCGGGTCGTGGATGTGGAAGAGAGCCGATTACAAGAAGATAGGGGTTGACGCACTCATCGACAGCCATTTTCTCGTGCAGAAATTCCGGCACATAGTAATCGAACTTCAGATTTTTCAATAAATCCGGAAGAATTGTCGAGCGGAGCATCACACCTCCCCGTACACCCGAAAGGGAATTGAGCGCTTTTTGGATGTTGGAGATATCCTGGGTGCCGTCTTCGGAAACGCGATCACCAACGCACACTATGTACCACGTGTGTTCGGAATCTTTTTCTTTCAACTCCGGTAATCGCGGAATTGCATCGTATAGCGCAGTATGTCCGGTGTAATGTCGCGGCGGATTTCCCGGATCGAAATATGACACCTCATATCCGAGTATTTTCATAGCAAGAGCGTTCGCCTGTCCCACCCAGCCGAAACCAACGATGACCATTTTTTCGCTCGTTGACATAGATAAAGACGAATATAGCACGGAAGCCCAATCGACTGTATATTGCCATGGTCATGAAAAACAAACGGAAGAAGCGCGTTGTTGCGGTCTCTGGCGGATTCGACCCTTTGCACATCGGCCACGTGCGAATGTTTGAGGCGGCGCGAAAGCTCGGCGACAAGCTCGTTGTGATCCTCAACAACGACAATTGGCTGAAGGATAAAAAAGGGTTTGCGTTCATGCCGGAAAAAGAGCGCAAAGAACTCATCGAGGCGTTGCCGTTTGTCGATCAGGTCGTGGTTACAGACCACAAGAAGGGAGATCCTGATCGTTCTGTCGTGCGTGCGCTCCGACACGTGAAGCCCCATATATTCGCCAACGGCGGGGATCGTGACACAAGAGATGCGAAGAAAAAGACATCCTCACTGAACGCGGATCAGAATTTTTGCATACAGCATGGCACACGGGTGGTCTTCAATGTTGGTCGCGGAGGCAAGGTGCAATCGTCTTCGTGGATGATACAAGACGCGGCGAGGCACACGGCGCGTAGCGTTCGCCCATGGGGTGAATTTTATGGTTGGGATGCCGGGGGAAACTGGTATGTGAAGACGATCTATGTGCGTCCGAACAAAAGACTAAGTCTCCAGTATCATAACAAGCGCAGTGAATCATGGATGCTTGTTTCAGGGGATGCAACCGCGACAATCGGCAAGAAAGGCGAAAAATTAACCCGTGTGAAGCTGAAGAGGGGCGAGGCGTTCACTGTTCCGAAGGGTTACGTTCATCGACTCGAATCAAAAAAAGGCGGTACGCTCGTTGAGATAGCGCTTGGAAGTTCGTTCAATGAGAAGGATATCGTGCGATTGCAGGACGATTTTAAGCGTTTCTAGCGTGCTACGATGCGCGAGAGTATGCAGTCACTCGTTGATTTCGTTCGCCAGCTCTACGCATCGCACGGCCGTATTGTTCGTTTTTTAGTGTCGGGCGGAACAGGGGCGACTACCAATTTTCTGACGCTCTTCATTCTGACAGAATATGCGGGAGTGTGGTATTTGCTTTCAGCCAGTATCGCGCTTGCAGTTGGATTTACCATGAGTTTTATCCTGCAGAAATTCTGGACGTTTGAGAACAGCTCGCTCGCGAGAGTGCACATTCAGGTGCCATTACACGTTACACTCGGGCTTACTAACCTCGTTCTGAACACCATTGCTCTGTATATCCTCGTTGAATGGTTTGGACTCTGGTATATGCTGGGCCAACTTATTGCGGGCGTATTTCTCGCGTGCCTCAATTACTATACGTACCGGACGCATATTTTTAAGCCCGAATGAGATTATCCATTATCATACCGGCGTATAACGAGGCGAGAACAATCGGCACGCTTATTGAGCGCGTACAGAGTGTTCAATTGGAAGGATACGAAAAGGAAATCATCGTCGTGGATGATGGCTCTAAGGATGAGACGAGTGCTATTGCAAAACGCTCAGGCGTTATTGTTGTTGTCCATCCGAAAAATCGCGGCAAAGGTGCGGCTGTGCGGACAGGCTTTGAAAAAGCGACAGGGAAGTATGTTGTCGTTCAGGACGCAGACTTAGAGTATGACCCGAATGATTTTCGAGCGATGCTCCGGTGTGCGAAGGAAAAGGGGGCGCAGGTGATATACGGCTCAAGGCGTTTGCCGCGAGCCAACGAGAAACCAAATCGAGGAGCCTGGTATTTTTATGCAGGTGGACTTCTTCTCACGATTCTCACGAACATTCTCTATCGAACGCGAATCACCGATGAGCCGACATGTTACAAAATGATCCACCGAGATGTTTTAAAAAAGATCCGGCTTACTGCTGAAGGGTTCGAATTTTGTCCCGAAATTACGGCGAAAATCGCACGACTCGGAATCCCTATTTATGAGGTGCCCATCAGCTACGCTCCTCGCTCGGTCGCTGAAGGAAAAAAGATCCGATTACGCGATTGGTTCATCGCGGTCTGGACGCTTTTGAAAAATAGACTGTAGCGCGAATATCGTGAACACGAATATGAACGGGTCAATGGGCACGCGAAAGCGACCGTTTACCGCAAGTCCTATCACGATAGTTGTGGCGGCAAAGTATCCAACGAGTCCCGCGACAAACAGTAACTTAGGGGAAATACCGTTGATGAAGGTGTAACGAGTGACTCCATAGGCAGAGAGGAGTGCTGTGATTATCCAAAACAATCTTCCGATGAGCACGAACGCCTCCGGTCTTTGCATGAGTGTGAGCGCGAAGCGCATAGCCTCGATGGGTCTGGTGAGCAGTGTTGAGATTGGCGGATGTTCAAAAGACATACGGATATCAGATCTATCCAGAATCGTTGCGTACGTGTCGTGCGTAAAGAATGCAAATATCGTCATGCCTGCCGACATCGCAAAACCTTTTTTGTGTTTTTTTAGTTCAGCAACCGCACGTTCTTTGAACACAACCGCGTTCCCGAGGTTGATGTCTTCTATGCTCCCTACATTCTCGCGCTCGAAGAATTCTTCAGCCGCCTCTTCATAGGTAATTCCTTTTTCGAAAGCTATCGTGGAGGGTACAAGATATGCATACAGGTTGCTCACCGGCTGTACGACAAGGCTTGTTGTTCCAAACGTCGTGTAATTTCTATACATCCACGGGGAGAGAATGAGCACAAAGATTGAGGCAAAAAGAGCAGATTGAAACACGAGCGGCTTCCAGTTCTTGCCGTGTATGAGGATGAGAAGAGGGATCAAGAGAATAGGCGCGTATTGCATGGTTGGCTTGATGAGCGTTGCAATGCCCAGAAGAAGCGATGCCGTTGCAAGAGTCCAGAGCTTTTGCTGGTCGAAAAAACGAATAAGCAGCCACACGGAGGGAAAAAATAGGAACAGGAACAGTGTTTCAGTCATGACTGTGCCGGTCAAATATGCAGTAAGCGGCTCAACAGCAGAGAGGACGCCAACGATGATGCTTGCGCGCGGTGTTAAGAATTCCCGTGCGATACGCCACGCGAATATCGTGCTGATGCTTCCTAAGAGTATTTGGAGAAAGAAGATCGGTTCATAATTTCCGAATAACAGTGCGATGCCTGCGAGCAGGTATGGGTACAGAGGTGTTCGTACTGAGTCTGGAACAAAAGGAGCCTCACTGCTCCTGGTAAAACCGTTACCAGCGAGAATGTTTTCGCTGAGTTCATAGTAACCGTCAAATGCAACAGCTTCAGGGGAAAAATGTCCTTCATCGAATATGGAAAAAGGGAGGAATGAGATGCGCACTGCAAGTGCGATCAAGAATATGATGAGAGGAATTTTCCAGTTGCCGGCAAATTGCACACCGCAATCGTAGCATAGCCGCTAAGGGTGCTAGCATGGGGCAATGTCTTGGCTCATGTCATATATACGAACACATTTTCTTCAGCTTGTTCGTTTCGGCATATCCGGCAGTGTAGCCGCTCTTTCGGGCATCATAAGTTTGTATGTGCTCACGGACATCGTTGGAATCTGGTATGTAGCCTCCAGCGTTTTAGCGTTCTTCATAACGTTCATTATTGTATTCATTCTTCAAAAATTCTGGACGTTCAAGGAGACAAGCGTGAGTACGATTCCTCGGCAAACAGCTCAAAATTTTGCGCTCAGTATTTTCAATCTGTTTTTCAACACTGCGCTTATCTATGTGCTCGTGGATATAGCTGACCTCAACCATATACTCGCACAAGCACTCATTTACGGTCTCATTGGTGCGATAGATTTTTTCGTGTATAAGTATTGGATATTCCGCTTTGCGGACTAACTGTATGGGCAAACCGAGAGTCTCCCTCATTGTTCCCGTGTATAACGAAGCCCTTTCGCTGCCATTGGTACATGCAGCAATTAAGGAATTGTACAAAGACTATGAAGATATGGAGACCATCTTCGTAAACGATGGTTCCAGAGACAATAGTATTGAGGTTCTGAAGAAGATTGCCGAGGGAGACAAGCGTGTCAAAGTTGTGTCGTTTTCGACGAACTATGGGCAGACTGCCGCCATCCTCGGCGGAATAGATCACGCACTGGGGGATATCATCATCCCGATGGATAGCGATTTGGAAAATGACCCGCGAGATATTCCCAAGCTCGTTGCAGAGTTGGAAAAGGGATATGACGTTGTTTCGGGGTGGCGGCAAGATCGCTGGGGCGGCAGTTTCTTTTCGCGCAAATTGCCTTCAATCGCTGCCAACTGGCTCATTTCAGTGATAACCGGCGTCCATCTGCACGATTACGGCTGTACCTTAAAGGCATACAGAAAAGAGGTCATCAAAGGAGTGCCGCTGTATGGCGAAATGCATCGATTCATTCCGGCATACGCCTCCTGGCAAGGAGCAAAAGTAACGGAAGTGCCTGTCCGGTATTCACCGCGCAAATTCGGCAAAAGCAATTATGGTTTCTCGCGCATACTGCGGGTTCTCCTCGACCTTCTATTGGTTCGCTTTCTCGATAGATACATGGATAGACCGATACACTTTTTTGGAGGTCTAGGCATTTTTCTCTTCCTGCTGGGAGGGCTTGCAGGCTCGGCGGCCATCTTTTTGCGTATCTTTTACGATTTACACATGGTACAGACGCCGCTTCCGACGCTCACAGCACTTCTTCTCATTATGGGTATGAATCTCATCATGATGGGAGTTCTCAGTGAAATGCAGATGCGCACCTACTATGAGGCAAAAAAAGAGCGACCATATCGCATTCGAGAAACTATGAATATCTAACATGTGCGGCATCGCGGGGTACGTGGGGAATGGGACGCGAAAAGAACTCGATGCGATGTTGAAGGCGCTCGAGCATCGGGGTCCGGATGATTCCGGCATTCATATACGGGAAGATGTAGGATTTGGGCACAGGCGCCTCTCTATTATCGATACCAGTATGCGCGGTCACCAGCCCATGCTCTCGGCTGATAAGCGCGTCGTCATAATTCTGAATGGAGAGATATATAACTATCGAGAGCTGCAGAGGTCTATCAAGAACGCAGGAAGGCAGTTGATGAGCGATTCGGATACGGAAGTTCTTCTCCATTTATATGCGATGCACGGTGAGGATATGCTTCGCGACGTCGTGGGCATGTTCGCGTTCGCGCTCTATGACGAGAAGAATAAAAAGCTTATTCTTGCGAGGGACAGGATGGGTGAGAAGCCTCTTTACTGGAAACAAGACAAAGGTTGTTTGCGTTTTGCGTCTGAATTAAAAGGTCTGCTTGCTTCCGGTATAGAGAAGCGATTGAATGTAGAAGCACTGCAGCAGTACCTATTATTTGATTTCGTGCCGACCCCGCTGTGCATAATAGAAGGTGTCAACAAACTTGAGGCCGGGACGATGCTCATTCTTGAACGAGGCACGGTATTCATGCGTCCATTTTGGCAGCCGAAGGGGGAGAGCGATATCAGCGAAGACGATGCAGTAAAAAGACTTGATGTGCTTCTCCAAAAAAGCGTATCGCGCCAGCTCGTCGCAGATGTTCCGCTCGGGGTCTTTTTAAGCGGTGGATTGGACAGTTCGACAGTCGCGTACTATGCAAAACATGCCGTGCATTCGATTGACACTTTTTCAATCGGCTTTGATGACCCATCGTTCGATGAATCCGAGTATGCGAGAGAAGTTGCGAAGTTTCTTGGTACGAGACATCACGATAGAATAGTTTCCAGCGCTGATGCACTTGAGCTTGTGTCGAGCATAGCGGATGTATTCAGCGAGCCGGTGGCGGATGCCTCCGTGATTCCCACGATGCTTCTCTCGAAATTTGCACGTAGGTCAGTGACCGTCGCTCTCGGTGGGGATGGCAGCGATGAGTTATTCGCCGGGTACGTTACGTTTCAGGCGGATACGTTCTCGAAAATATACAGAATGATGCCTGATGTTGTGAAAGACATCGTGGTAAGCGTGCTTGGAAGGATCCCTGCGTCGCACAAGAACTTTCCTCTTTCTTACAACCTCAAGAAATTTGTGGGCAGCACATCCGAGAACAGCGTGCACAGGCATCTTGAGTGGCTCGGCACATTTGGGAAGGACGCTCGGCGGAAAGTATCCGGCCCGCTTCTTCTCCCTCTTGTCGAAGATTCCAACGAATTCGCCATTCCCGACAGCCACGCAGACAACTTTGACGGGAGTGAACACAATAAGTTGCTCTTTACATATATGCGCATGTATCTCATGGACCAGGTGTTGGTGAAAGTAGATAGAGCAAGCATGCACTATGCACTCGAGACGAGGGCTCCGTTTCTGGATCACACGCTTGTAGATTTTGTTTTGTCTCTGCCGTACAGCCTTAAGTACCATCGCGGAACGACGAAATATATTCTCAAGCAGCTCATGCGGGACAAATTGCCGCCCTCTATCGTGAATCGAAAAAAGAAGGGATTTGGCATACCTCTCGCGCGCTGGCTAGCTGGACCGCTTAGGCCCCTCTGCGAAGAACTGCTCTCCAAGCAATCGCTCAAAGAACATGGTCTTTTCGACGAGCGATACGTCGGTGTTCTGAAAGACATGCATATGCAGGGAAAGAGAGATAATCGCAAAGAGCTCTGGAACCTCATGGTCTTTCAGATGTGGTATCAGCGCTACATGTGACCAAGCGGTGTAGAGGGGAAGTACTGAGCGCAGCAGCGTGAATGTGAGGTCAGTAGGCCGAATGTGAGGTAGAATGCCGCCATGCCAAGAAAGCTTAATGTGGGTTGCGGCGGCGATAAGAAAGAGGGGTATGTAAATTTGGACTGGTTGGAGTTATTAAAACCGGATGTCGTCCACGACTTGAATGCATTTCCGTATCCATTTAAGGATGGCTCGTTTGACTTGATCGAGGCGTATCACGCTCTCGAGCATCTAGAAAAACCATTCATGGTCATGAAAGAGATGCACAGGTTGCTAGCGAAGGGAGGCGTACTCCACGTAAAAGTCCCTCATTTTAGCCGAGGGTTTACACATGCGGAACATGAGCACGGTTTCGATGTCACATTTCCTCTCTATTTTGACAAGAAGTTTTCAGCACACGGATACTATGGCGTAGATTTTGCACTGCGATCAATGCGTCTTTCATGGCTTGCGTTCTTTCATTTGATGCCATTCATGGGATATGGTCCGATCCTCATACGGATCCTGCGAGGGGTAAATTCTGTTGTGTCAGGTCTCGCAAACCTATCGCCTGCCCTCGCGAGCCGCATCTGGTGTTTCTGGGTCGGCGGCTTTGATGAGATCGAATTCAAATTCATTAAGATATGAGTGAAAAGGCTGCACTCTTTGATGTGCGGTATTTTTTCAAACGGTGGCCGAATTTCTATTACGCCGTTGCGTACGTGTTCGGTCCGGTTCTCTTTACTGGTCTTGGTGCAAAAAAATTCTTGCGGAGATATCCGACCACTGGCTCCATTCTGAATCTAGGCAGCGGTCCGCGTATTCTGGGGAGTGGAGTAACGAACGTCGATATTGAATCGTACCCCGGTGTTTCTATACTAGCCGACGTCTGCGCGGTACCTTTGCCTGATGGAAGCGTATCGAGAATTGTCTCCGATAATGTCCTCGAACATGTTAAAGACCCGATCGCTGCCGTAAAGGAGATGGAACGATTATTAGAGTCCAACGGTCTTGCATACGTGTGCATCCCTTTCTTGTATCCGTTCCATTTTTCGCCGTATGATTATCAGCGGTGGACTGTGGGAGGATATCGAGAGCTATTCAAAAACTTTGAGATCATTGAGGTGGGCGTTCGCTCAGGTCCTTTTTCGGCGCTGTGTGCATTCCTTTGTCATTTTACCGGCACTCTTTTTTCCTTCGGTACACCCACACTCAATTCTCTCATTACGAATGTGAGTATGTTCATCTTCTTTCCAATAAAGTATCTCGACATCGTGTTCGCGCATATACCCGAGGCGCACGCCGTTGCCGCCGTTCTGTACTGCGTTGTTCGCAAACGTTAGGCATATGAAAGAGTATTTGCATTCTCACGCTCTCGCGCTCGGGCTTGCGATCGTGGTTGGCATTGTGACGGTCATGCCGATGATTCTGGCGCCGATCTCCCTTGGCGCTGATTACAAGGGCATTCATTATCTTCCTCTGAATGACGAGGACATTTATCTTGCCCGCATTCACGAGATCCTCGACGGGCACTATAGCGTTACGTCACCGTTTCTGTATGACTATAAGGATGCTGCAATGTTATGGCCTCCCATCAACGAATGGCTCTATGCTCTTCCAGCGTTCTTATTCGGGCTCTCAGCCGTCGTTGTCGCGAGCAAGTTTCTGCTCCCCGCTGGGTTGTTTTTCTTGATATACCTTTTGAGCCGGAAGCTCCTTGGTGAAGAAGACAAGTTAGCTGAAGTATGTGCGATCGCAGCGGGGCTTGTCGCAACGCTCGGTATTGTATTTGTCGATTACACATACATGGCGTGGTTTTTTGCCGGGAAAGAACACGCCCCGGTCATGTGGACGCGCCTTGTGAATCCCATAACGGGCGGTGTTGAACTCTTTGCGTTCGTCACGTTACTCTGGTTTATCTGGGAAAGAAAGCGTCCGTATGCATTCGTCGCAGCTGGTTTTCTCCTCGCGCTCATGATCGGTTACTATTTCGCGTTCGGTATGGGCCTCGCGACCCTTGGCGTGCTGTTTTTTATCGCTCTTCTTCGCAAGGAATTTGCGGTAGCGCGTGAATTTGCATATGTCGGGGTCATTTCCTTACTTCTTGATGCGTGGATATGGTATAACGTTCTCTTTTCGATCGGCGGCGAGGAAGGGAAGGCGCTGGCGATGCGCAACGGCATGTTTTTTACCCACGAACTTGTCCTCAACAAGGCGCTTTTTCTTGCGACTACCTTCGTCGCGCTTTGTTATCTGTACACTTACGTATATAAGAACAATAAGCAGTTTCTGCGCAGCTGGCTCTTTATATTCGCGCTTCTTGGGGCGTCGTGGCTTGCGTTCAATCAACAAGTGATAACGGGTCGGCAGATATGGTATCACCACTTCGTGCAATACACCGTGCCCTTATCAATGCTCTCTGTTATTGCGGCGTCATACTTTACGTTGCGCTTCAGCATGCCTCGGCTTTTGCGTTTCGGCATGCTCGGTATCATCGTTGTGAGTCTCGCCTATGGAGTCTCGTGCATAGGAAGTTATGTCAGGGATATACCGCTATGGTTTGCTGGAGACCAGCGGTACGGGGACCTGATGGCATGGCTGAACGAGAATGCGCCGGAGGATTGCGTCGTGCTGGACGTGCAGAACGAAGAGTTTCTCGCTCGCGCAATTCCGGCGTATACCGCGTGCAATACATATTTTTCGGCGGTAACGTATGCCGGCATCCCCGAGGAACGCCTTGTGCATAATTTTCTTCTTCGTATGGTCTTGGATGGCACACATAAGACGCAGGCCCTCGAATACCTACGTATGCATTCCGAAGATGTGCGAGCAGATTTCTATCCGGATTGGAACGCCATGTTCGGTCACGATGCAACTCCATGGATCGAAGGTCGCATGCAAGCGCTCGAGAGTGAATATCAAACATTTGCCGAGGTGCCGCTTAAAGAACAGATGCAAAAATATCGTGTTGACTACGTAATTTCAACAGAGGAATTAACCCCGAAGTTGATAGGATCTCTGAATGCAACAAAGCTCGATTCAGCGGGAGTATATCGGATCTATACGCTCGAGAAATGACAGTGTTACAATGGGCGACACCTATGACTCTCGAGAAAGTGCTACGCTGGATCGCGATCATCGGGATTTTCGCGCTACCGTTCATTGTTCTCATCGTCTCGCGCTCGCTCTTTTTTCCGTTCATCACCGGAAAAAACTTTGCATTCCGCATTATTGTCGAGATAGTCGGCGGGGCGTGGGTGGCGCTCGCGCTCGTAAACCCGCTCTATAGGCCGAGGCGCTCATGGGTCTTGCTGGCGTTTACGCTGTTTGTCGTGTTGATAGGGATCTCAGATGCATTTGGCGTCAATCCGTTCAAGAGCTTTTGGAGCAATTATGAGCGCATGGAAGGATGGGTAACGCTTGCTCATCTCCTGGTGTATCTTGTTGCGGCCGTATCAATTCTAAACACGGAGCAATTATGGAAACGGTGGTGGCATACATCGCTCGGCGTTTCAGTTCTTGTCGCATTTCACGGACTTTTTCAGCTTTTGGGATTCATAACTATCAATCAGGGGGGTGTTCGGCTCGATGCAACTTTTGGCAATGCGACATATCTCGGCGTGTACATGCTTTTCAATGTCTTTGTTGCGGCGCTCTTTCTTTCGCGTGCATGGAACGAGCATCCCCGCGAGCGCTTCATGTACTCGTCGCTCTACGGCGCACTGATCATTCTTGATACGTTCATACTGTTTTTCACCTCGACACGCGGTGCCATCCTCGGTCTCATCGGGGGCGTCTTATTCTCAGCAGCGCTGCTTATTGTGCTTTCGCCGAAATCACGCACGGCGTGGTATGCGGGGGCAGCTATCGCGGGGCTTGTCGTCCTTGCCGGCATGTTTTTACTCGTGAAAGATCAGGCATGGGTGCAAGGGATCGAGCCGTTGCACCGCCTGGCGTCCATCGCTGACGAGGGTGTTCCCGGTGCGCGGGTCATGAACTGGGGGATGGCGATGCAGGGATTTAAAGAGAGGCCTATCTTAGGTTGGGGCCAAGAGAATTATGCGGTCGTGTTCGACAAATACTATGACCCGCAGATGTTCGGGCAGGAGCCATGGTTTGACCGCGTACACAATATCATTTTCGACTGGCTCATTGCTGGCGGCCTGCTTGGCCTACTTCTGTATCTTGGCATATATGTCTTCGCGCTTCTTGCCATTTGGCGTTCGGGAGGATTCGCGCAATACGAACGCGCCATTCTTACGGGGCTTTTTGCCGGGTACTTTTTCTATCTTATTTTTACATTCGATAACATTACAAGTTATCTTATGTTTGTTTCCCTTCTCGCGTACATCACGATGCGTTCTTCTTTTGACGCGAGGCCGATCTTTGATCAGATACTTCCCAAAAACACGCTTCCTTTCTTCGCGGTGCTTGCAGTTTTTCTTGTATCAGGTCTTTCATGGTCTGTGAACGCACATGCGCTCTTGGCGAACAAGCTCATCATTCTTGCTCTCTCGCCGCATTCGGAGGGCGCTTCAAAAAATTTGGAATATTTCAAAGCATCTATCGCGTACGGAACATATGGGACGCAAGAAGCGAGAGAGCATTTATCGCAGACAGCAGCTCAGGCCATTCAGAGCACGGGGGTTCCTCTCGATGTACGCAGGGGATTTTTAGAGACGGCAGCAAAGGAGATGAGCACGCAGGCCGAGGACTCGCCCCTCAATGCGCGTTTTCCATTTTTTCTAGGCGTACTTCTGGACTCAGCGGGGGACTATAACAATGCAAAGCTGGCGCTCGAAAGAGCGAGAGAACTCTCTCCCAATAAACAAGCGATACTATTTGAGCTGGGCCTCAATGCACTCGCTCGGGGTGATAATGCGGCAGCACTCAGCATTTTTGAGAGCGCATACAAACTAGCATCGAATTTTGCGGAAGCGCGAACATTCTACACTGCTGTTGCTATCCACACGGATGATCAAGCAGTTGAAGATCAGATGATACGCGTCATGGTTGAGAATGATCAGGCATTGGAGCCGCGTATTCTCTCGGCCTATGCTTCAAAAAACAGATACGATAAGATCGCAGCGCTTGCAGCCGCCCAGATACAAATGCATCCAGACGATGTTCAAGCGCATGTGACGTACTCCGCTGCGCTTTATAAAATAGGGAATGTGGAAGACGCTGTTCGCTCCCTGGAAGAGCTGAAACGCGTCATACCAGGTGCTGCCGCACAGGCAGATTCGTTGATAGCAGATATGTTGAACGGGACGTTAAAGGTTGGTCAGCAGTAGACAAAGATAGAAAGATGATATAATTGCGCGGTGAGTGCCATTGCCTGTCTGCGTGCAGTACGCACAGGCAGAAAAGATGGCGTCTCTCTAGAAAGTCGCGTAGATTCCCCCTCCGGGGGGATTTACGTTTTTGTACATTGCCCGAACATTGTTCGAGTGAGGCAGTACAAAAAGGTAGATCCGGCCGCAGCTGGGATCCCCGCGTGCGGGGAGGCGAGGCGTGCCTACGAGCGACCTAGTTTTCTTATGAGCATAGCGAATTAGAAAACTGGAAGTACTCGTAGTGGTGCACATAGTATTTTGAAGCGGCATCGCGACAAAATACTTAGTGACTCGGAGATTTACGTTTTTGGATGATACACCCCGTGAGATACAACATATATACATTTTGCTCGTGGGTGGTTTTGTTGCTAACACCTGATTACATCGACAGTTCTAATGCGCTATCTCATGGGGTACACTATTTGCATAAGGACCCAGTGTGGAGGGCGGCGGCACTCACATAGACTTTCACTTTGGAGCTCGCACCCGCCTTCCGCATTGGGTCTTTGCAAGTTAGACATTAGATAATGGAAATTAGACAAAAGAAATTTACAAAATAATTTTTTGCTTATTAAATCTAATTTCTAACTTCCACTTTCTATATATAAAGTTATCCACAGTATCGTCGAATAAAACATATTAATCACGCAATGAGTGCAATAATAAAAAAAACGCATCTCGCGTAACTTGAATCTGCGAATGGTGCGGGTCGAATGTTTAGTCGCAGGGGCATCTAAAAAATCTATGGCAAAGAAAAAGAAAGCAAAGAAAAAGGCAAAGCGATCGAAGAGACGCTAGTCAGGCGTGCTTCGAAAGAAAAGACCCTCCATTGCGGAGGGTCTTTTCGTGCGCGACCAGAGACTGCGAAAATCAGTCATTAGTGTTAGGATGTGCCTCTGTATGGCATTCTGGAAAGGGTTGTTTGGCGATACGAGTACCGCCGCTCTAAAAAGCGCGATGCCCATTGTCGCAAGTACAAATGCCCTTGAGGACGGTATTCGCGCGCTCTCTGACGATGCGCTGCGGGGTAAGACCGCAGAATTCAAATTGCGTATAGAAAAGGGCGAAACGTTGGAGGTCTTGGCGCCGGAGGCGTTTGCGGTCGTTCGTGAAGCTGCGCGCCGCACTCTCGGGCAGCGTCATTTTGATGTTCAGCTTGTGGGAGGCATGGTGTTGCACACTGGCGGCATCGCAGAGATGCGCACGGGCGAAGGAAAAACCCTAGTCGCTACATTGCCCGCATATCTGAACGCGCTTACGGGGAGCGGTGTGCACGTCGTGACAGTCAACGATTATCTCTCCCGCCGAGACGGAGTATGGATGGGGGAGATCTATTATGCGCTCGGGATGTCAGTTGGTATTTTGAATCATGAAGCATCATACCGATACGATCCTGCACACGTGTCCAAAGATTTGATAGAGGAAGAGGATAAGGAACGTGACCAGCTAGGGAGTTTTAAAGTGATGCATGATTTTTTAGCGCCATGCACGCGTACCGAAGCGTACGCATCCGATATCACCTACGGAACCAACAACGAGTTTGGTTTCGACTATCTTCGGGACAACTTGGAATACGAGCCGGAAAAACTCCGCCAGCGGCTTCCCGATAAAGGAGGCTACAACTTCGCCATTGTCGACGAAATAGACTCCATTCTCATCGATGAAGCGCGAACACCTCTTATTATTTCTGCGCCAGTCTCGGATGCGGAGCGGCTCTATGACAGATTTGCGGCGATAGCGCGAGGGCTTGCGGCCGAAGAGGATTACACGGTTGATGAAAAACACCGCCAGATAGCTCTTACCGATGCAGGCATCGAGAAAGCCGAAAAGGCGCTCGGCGTCGAGAATATCTACACGGACGCCGGAATAAAGTTGGTGCATCACTTGGAAACAGCAGTGCGTGCTAAGGCCCTCTTCCAAAAAGATCAGGAGTATGTGGTTCGTGATGGTGAAGTCATCATTGTCGATGAATCAACTGGACGCATGCAGCCCGGCAGAAGGTGGAGTGAAGGCCTGCACCAGGCGATAGAAGCAAAGGAGGGGGTTGCAATTCAGCAAGAGTCCCGAACATTCGCTTCCATCACATTCCAAAACTACTTTCGGTTATATAAGAAGCTTGCGGGAATGACCGGAACTGCAGCAACCTCATCGGAGGAATTCTATAAAGTATATGGTCTGAATACTGTTGCGGTGCCGACCAATGTGCCGCCAAAAAGGGAAGATCACGAGGACCTTATCGTGCAAACCGAGAACGGCAAGATGAAAGCAATCGCCAGGCGAGTGAAAGAATTGCACGAAAAGGGCCAGCCGGTCCTTGTAGGCACTGTCTCTGTGGAAAAGAACGAGCTTCTTTCTGTTCACTTTAGGCAGGAAGGCATCCCGCACGAGCTATTGAATGCCAAGAATCACGAGAGGGAGGGAGAAATAATAGCCCAGGCCGGGCGACGTGGTGCGGTAACCATTGCGACAAACATGGCAGGTCGAGGTGTTGACATAAAGCTCGGGGGGAATCCTGCCACGAATGAAGAGTACGAAGCCGTGAAAGAGCTTGGAGGATTGTTTGTCCTTGGAACCGAACGGCACGAGGCGCGCCGCATCGACAATCAGCTTCGGGGTCGTGCGGGGCGTCAGGGGGACCCCGGTGGGACACAGTTTTTTGTATCTTTAGAAGATTCACTCATGCGCATATTCGCCTCCGATGTCATCAAACGGGTGATGGGCACGTTCAAGATCCCTGAAGATGAACCCATCTTCAATTCCATGATAACGAGGTCGCTTGAAAAGGCCCAGACTCGCATCGAAGAGTTGAACTTTGACGCTCGAAAGCATGTTTTGTCGTACGATGATGTGTTGAATATTCAGCGCCAGTCGATCTACGCACGTCGTAGAGCGCTTCTGACGGGAGGGAATGACGCAGTTGACGATGAACTCGCGCGCATTGTCGAGCCCGATTCCGATGTTATGCGCGCATTGGATGAGCGGAAAAAAGAAATGGGGGAGATGTTCTACAGAGTCTCGAGGCGATTTCTCTTACAAACGGTAGACTTTTTGTGGGTGGAGCATCTTGAAGCAATGGAGTACTTGCGCTCAAGTGTGAACTTGCGCGCATATGGGCAGCGAGATCCGCTTGTCGAATATAAGAAGGAAGGCTTGAAATTGTTCCAGACCATGGAAGGTTCCTACGACGCCAATGTTGTCCAGTCGCTCCCGAACGTCCTACAGGCACAGAAAGATGGTGCTGTGCGTCCCGCAGCTTCCAAAAGTTTCTTTGCTAAGAGTGTAAGCGCAATTACAAACACCAAGAAAGGCCATGATGAGAAGAAATACGAGCGAAACGAAAAAGTAACGATCACAAATGGTACAGAAACAAAAGAGATGAAATTTAAGAAAGCAGAGCCGCTTCTGGCAGGAGGGGAGTGGAAGATCGTACAGAAATAGTCCCGCCGCTTAAATTTATCTGTCGAGGATAGCAAGCGAAATGCGAAAGCGCAGGTTTCGCATTTCCGAGCGACACAGACAGCAAAGGTTCAAAGCCCCGCGGCTTGCCTGCCTGTGCGATGCACGCAGACAGGCCGCGGAATTTGGGACCGAGGAACCTTTATATTCCGTAAGAAAATAGTGTATGCCCCATGAGATAGATCATCTAGATCGGTGATGCATATAGTTCAGTAGTAACATATGAGATTCCTGAAAAAGTGGCGTGAATTTATCTCACGGGGTATGCTTCCGGCATGTCATACAAGGCAACGATAGGGCTTGAAATTCATGCAGAATTGAAGACAAGTACAAAAATGTTTTGCTCGTCTCAGAACAACGCCGACGAAACAAGAGCGAATGTCCACGTCTGCCCCATTTGTTTGGCGCATCCGGGTACGCTGCCTGTCATCAATAGGGAAGCGGTGCGGCAGGTGCTCCGCGTCGGGGTTGCGCTTAAAGGTACGTTGGCAGATTACACGGAATTTGACCGCAAGAATTATTTTTATCCAGATCTGCCTAAGGGCTACCAATTATCACAGTATGAATTTCCCCTTGTGTCAGGCGGAAGTTTAAATGGAGTAGACATCACGCGAGTTCACTTAGAAGAGGACACAGCGAGTTCAATTCATGACGAGATGACAGGGGAAACCCTTATTGATTACAATCGCGCGGGGGTGCCTTTGATGGAACTCGTTACGGAGCCAGTGATCCATAGCGCAAAGGAAGCAGGTGATTTTGGCCGAGAATTACAATTGCTCTTACGTTATCTAGGTGCATCAGACGCTGACATGGAAAAAGGGCGCATGCGACTTGAAGCAAATATTTCTGTCTCAAATTCCGACGAACTAGGCACGAAGGTCGAAATAAAGAATATTAACTCTTTCCGGGCTATGGAGCGCGCGGTTGAACACGAGATAGCTAGGCAGACAGATATCCTCGATATGGGGCAAAAAATAGCTCAAGAGACTCGCGGATGGGATGACTCTAAACAAGCGACGTTCAGCCAGCGTGTGAAGGAGGGTAGTGCGGATTATCGTTACTTTCCAGATCCAGATCTGCCGAGCCTCAAACTTTCGCAGATCGAGGAATTCTCAGAAGATGCGCTTAAAAAGACCCTTCCCGAGTTGCCCAGTGAGAGACGCCAGCGGTATATACATGCAGGCATTAAAGCTGCGGATGCTGAGCAATTTGCTGCATACCCACGCCTGGCAGACTTTATGGACAAAGTGATAGTTGGGAACATCAAGGATGAGGCATTTATACAACGTGCGACTAACTACATAGTGAACGACCTCGTGAGCATTATCCGAGACATCAATAAACGAGATACGGATTTGCGAGGCGAGATACCTATCTCCTCTATGAACTTTACAAAGATTATGCGTATGCTCGGTGATAGAAGGATCTCGTCGAGGGGTGCGAAGGACCTGCTATCCTTGGTCATAAAGGAAGGCCGCGATCCGGAAACGGTTGCGTCGGAGCGCGGTCTTCTTATAGATGCGGCCGGACTGGACGTCGAATCTGCGGTTCACAATGTTCTCACAAGGAATAAAGAAGTAGTTGCGGACTATTTGTCCGGGAAGCAGAATGCGCTTCAATATTTGATCGGACAATGCATGAAAGAGCTCAAAGGTGCAGTTGAACCGACGGAGCTAAGAGTGATATTGATGCAAACAATCTCATCTCGTAGCGCTACTTAACTTCTTATAGCTCGTTGACCGTCCGTGCTGTTGTTGCACCAATGTTTGTTTGTGTATGTATCTTCCCAACGCTGAATAAATGAATTGCCTTGATTCGTGCAACTAAGTTAGCGGCTTCTCGAACCTTGGCCGACATGAAAGACATAAGAGATAATGTGGGCCCACACAATTCCATCACTTCACCACGCAGAAATATTCACTCTCCGTGTTTATATGTACTTATGGGGGTACATGTTGAATTGTTGGCCATGCACGAATACGGCAATACACTTATAGCTCGCATAATTGCACTGGGGGCTTACTTAATAATATTCATGTGTAAGTCTCGTTTATCTCTGAGTTTTTCTGACGTGTTACTCGAAGCTTAAATGAATTCGGCAGGGACGTCTTTGATGCGTATTTATTCGGGCCTGGTCCATGTGCATATACGTTCTTGAAAGTCATGAAAAAGGCTGCAAAATTTACTGAAATCCTGTCATTTTGGTCGAAAATACAGCCATTTTTGACTTTTTTGACTAATTATTGCGACCCAAGGCGGGGGGAAACAGCGCTAACATAGCAAGGTCGGCGGTTGTCCACGCAAGGTCGGACCTTGCTTATATCTGCGTATTATACTGATTTGGTGGCAAAACGACGAAAAGTCGCCTATATAGCACCCTTTGATAGTGATAAGTACTATCACGTGCATAACGACGGAATTGATAGGCGAATACTATTCAGCTCCAAGCAGGATTTTGACCGCTTTGAAGCATATTTGTATCTGCTGAATTCCACTGAAAGCCCGCGTGCGGCTAATTTTTTTACAGGCAATCGCCAGAACGAAATATTTCAAACGGGGAGAGGCGATAAATTAATAGCACTCGGAGCTTATTCGATCACGCCGCATGAATTTCACTTGCTTGCTGTGCCTCTGGTCGATGGGGGGATGGGGAAATTCATGCAGAAGCTTCAGACTGGATACACGATGTACTTCAATAGCAAGTACCAGCGTATGGGACGCATATTCCAGTCCTCATATAAGGCGGAATCAGCTCGATCAGCCGAGCATCTAAAATATATGTTCTGTTATATTCATTTAAATCCTGCGCAGATCTTTGACAAAGAATGGGATTCGACAAACGAGAGGAGCGGACTTGCAACACACATATTGAGGGCAATGAATTATCGCTACTCGAGCGCAAATGAATATACCTCTCAAAAATTTATCATCACGACGCCGCATGAATTTCCGCCCTACATCAGAAGGGTGAGAGATGCGCGCGCGTACTTGAAACTTTGGTCAAAGTTTAAAGAATAGACGCACATGCTCATAAAATCTATGCCGGAGTGAATCTGGTACAGTAGCGTCTTGACGTATTTAGAAAGCGTTGTGTAAGACTCTGTAGGTAAAGCCGGTCGCCTTCACGGCAGTAGACTCTGAGGATATCTCCACAGAGTACGCCAGATATGGAAGACAGTAGCCGTCAGGGCTAGTATAATCTCGGCATATGGCTCATGAGATAGTTCTCGGCGATACGACATACATTTCTTCAAAGCGCGCAGCCGAGATTACTGGATATGCCCAAGATTATATTGGCCAACTCGCGCGTGCGGGGAAGATAATTGCACGAAGAATTGGAGGCCTTTGGTATGTTCTCGAAGAGTCTTTAAACAACTATAAGGCTGTGGCAGAACTTTATGTAGCGACTCCACCTCGGATGGATGATTCATACGCTTCTGCCTCTAAGGTTGCTGACACCCTTATTTCATTTGATGGAAAAGAGTATGTTTCAGCATCAGAAGCGGCTAGGCAGACTGCATATCACCAAGACTATATCGGGCAGCTAGCACGTACCGGCAGGATTTTGTCTAAGCAAGTCGGAGCGCGTTGGTTCGTCGAATTAAAAGGTCTAAGGGCTCACAAAGCCGAAAAAGATGCTCTCTTGGCTGCGGTGCAGCGTGAATCAGTGGGCCTTGTCCGCCCTGCAAAGAGCGGTCCCGATGCCGACAACTACAAGGTGCATTTCACATATACAGCTGATGAGAGGGAACTCCTGCCGTCTCTCCTTCGCAAAGATGCCTCAGGCAGCAATATTCAGCAGGATGCGGCCGAGTTAGAGCACGTAATACCGATTCGTATTGTGCGTGTTCCTCAAAATCCGGCAACAAGCAGCTATTCAGCTCGATCTGCTACTCGCTCCGTGCGGTTGCGAGTAAGAAAACCCTTATATTATGGTAGCTTATCCGCCGTGCTGGTGACTGTAGTGATTGTCATCGCATTTCATATAAATATACTAAACGCTGTCCCGATATTCGCGAATACCAACAAGTCGGGCGTTTTAAAAAACACGGCTCTTGCGGGAATAATTATGAACGTCGCAGCGGACTTTGCGGATCTCGCTCATGAATTGTTAGGGAATAAAGTCATTTACAATCGAGGTTCATACAAGCCCGATTTCTAGATTACTGAGCCATAACCAGCGCAAATTCCCCAAAATAGGCTGTGAACACGGATTATCTCGGATGTCCGAGATAATCGCGACATTTAAGATATTGGTTATACGATGAGTCTAAAGCAATTGAATTCATCTAAAAATACGAATTTCTGCAGCAATTAAGTGCATAAAATGCGATGTAAAGCCATGAGAGTTAGCGCAAATACAGCCGTCGCATAAGTTCGGATCACCAAAATCGTTCGATTTTATCCCCATGGATAGTGGATATGGGTGTCTGGGTGCCCGACATCGCTATTAAAATCTAGATAAGTCGTGCGGGATGATACTCCATGTCTGATGAAATCTTTTTTGATGGTGTTCGATATATTTCGGCGCAGGAAGCTGCGACGTCGTTAGGTTTTTCGCGAGATTACATTGCGAGGCTTGCTCGAATAGGCAAAGTCAAAGGCCGACAAATAGGAAAGAATTGGTACGTCGAATTTCGCTCAGTTCAAACGTTTGTCCTTGAGCAGGAGTACTTGCAGGGAAAGCGTAGAAAGGAGCTTGCGGAGAAGCGAGTCTTCGAATACCGCAAGCAGGTTGGCAGTACGGACGAGAGATCGAGCGATATTGTTGCCCCAGTTATTTTTGCCGATGCTGTATCAGTTTCTGCAAAGCAAAACAAGAGACATGCGGCTATTAAGGCGATGCTCGCGCGTGCAATGTCTCGCCGCGCCGACTTGAAGGTTCTGGCGCATGCGAACCGCGTTCATACGCCCTCGTTTTTTTCTGTGACGCCTGCCGTTGAGTTTCTGCACAAACTCACTGCTCTCATTACAGCGTTTGTACTGACTTTTGGCGCGTATGCTTTTGTTAATGCGGACTACGCTCATTTTGCACTCGATTCTATACGCTCTGCTTCACGGAGTGTTGTTGCTGTCCCGAAATTGGTCTGGGGAGGTGATGCAGCACGTTGGGGTTCAGATACAGGTGCGCAACTCGCAGCTGTTGCATTGCAGACAGCTCAGTCGGCAAACCAAGCTGAATCATCCATTACTTCATTCATGTCATCTGCCGCAAGAAATTTCAACCTTCACGTTAATGACTTATTGTACGGAGTTATTTATCCGAACATTCCTGGCATGGGTTCTTTCGCGTTCTCATCTGCGCGTGGCCGCGTCGATATTCAAATTGTTCCGTATCGCAGCGATGCGCCTGCAGCAAGATCGGCACCTGCTCCCTTGATCCGAACAGCAGTGTCAGCTCCAACAACTGTCATCAATCAACCGATAGTGGAACGCATCAGAGAGACGAAGAGCGTTGTCACGCTCGGCGGGATCAGTGAAGAGCTCCTAGCATCCAAGTTGCTTGAGCTCGACACCAAACTTTCTTCTCGCATGTTGTCGCTCACCTCTTCTAACGCAACGAGCATTACCCAGGTATATAACACCGTCGGCCAAATGGGTCGTATTGAACATTTAGATGATCTTGATCTTACAAACCCAACGATTACGAGAGGCACGTTGACGAACGTGAGGATCTCATCTCTTTCAGCCCCTCTCACAATCTCTGACGGCGGCACTGGAACCTCTAGCGCTCCTACGTATGGAAAAGTTCTCTTAGGAAATTCGAGCGGTGCGTATGATCTCGTCGCGACCTCATCGCTGGGTGTCGGCGGAACACCCGGCGGCTCGAGCACGCAGGTGCAATTTAACGATAGCGGTGCTTTCGGTGCGGATTCCACATTTACTTTCAACAGCACCAGCAATCTTCTTTCTTTCTCGAGCGCGTCATCTTCGTTGCAGTCTATTTTTGATCGCCTGTATGTCGGCGGAACGGCGACGACGACCATCTTCGGCTCCGCGACTTCCACCTTCGGGGCTGGTATCGAGACAACTGCCTTGAACGTTACTTCGAATAGCGCGAGCAGCACATTCGCAAACGGTATCTCGCTCTCTGCCGGGTGTTTCCGCGACGCGAGCGGGGCATGTCTGCAGAGCGCGACATTTGCGTATCTCTTCCCATCGGACGCAACCACAACCAAACTCACGTTCTCTGGCGGTTTGATCTCGCTCGCTTCAACGACGATCGGCAATGGCACACAAGCGGGAGGACTCACGATCTCCGGCGGCGCGACGACGACAGGGAATCTCTTGGTGCAGGGCAATGCGACGACGACAAACTTGGCAGTGTCTGGCACCGCATCGTCATCTGCCCTCGTCGCATCAAATTCATTTACGTTCTCGAATATAACAGGCTTCCTCAAGGCGACCGCCGGCGTTGTCGCAACGGCCGCCATCAATCTCGCCTCCGACATCACCGGCATTCTTCCTGCTGGAAATGGCGGCACGGGATGGGGCAATATCGCAGCGAACACGATCGTGCTTGGGAACGGCACGGGAGCTATCGCAACGACGAGCGCCGGCACCAACGGCCAGATGCTCGCGCTTGTTTCGGGAGTGCCGACGTGGACCGCGACGACCACATTCTCAGCCCCACTTGTATTTTTCGCAGGCAATGTCTCGATCGCAGCCTCGAATGGCAGCACAGACGGCTATCTCACTTCCGCTGACTGGACGCTCTTCAACAACAAAGTCTCTTCTTCTTCGCTCTCGACATTCACGGCAGCCTTCAAAGACTGGAACATTACGACAAACACATTCGGCCAGTCCTCTCTCGCTCCAACAACAACGCAAAACATCGCAGTCACAGGCGTCGGCACATCCACATTCGCCGGAGGATTAGAAGCGTGGAGACAAATAGGCGCTCCATACTTCAACGCTACAAGTTCATCCGCAACGTCAACCTTCGCTGGTGGATTAAATGTGCTCGCCATTAACCAAACTGGTTCTGCGACATCGACGTTTGCGAATGGTTTGCAGCTTTCGAATGGTTGTATCCGATTACCCTCAGGGAGCTGCTTGGCATCTGTCGCAAATTCTTCGATTGATGATCTTAGCGACGTCACTATCACCGCCGCCGCATACGGCGACCTTTTGATGCACAACGGGACTGCATGGGTTGATACTGCCACTAGTTCGCTTGGAATATTCATTTCAGACACCGTTGGGACACTTGCCGTGGGGAGAGGAGGCACGGGGCTATCATCGACACCAACGTACGGCCAACTGCTCGTCGGAAATGCTTCGAGCGGCTACACGCTTTCCGCGACATCAACGCTCGGCATCGCGCTCTCTGACACCATAGGAACGCTGGCGGCGACACGGGGTGGTACAGGACTCTCATCCATCACCAACAACCAACTTCTTCTTGGCGGCGCAGGAAACACGGTCACACAGATCGCCACTTCTTCGCTAAACCTTCTCACGACCGACATAATCGAAGGTTCAAGGCTTTTCTATACGGACAACCGTGTAGACACATACATACATGGGTCAACCACAATTCCAAAGACATACACAGCAAACACGTTCACGGGGGCGAACACATTCAACAGTACTTTTACTCTCGGCACGCTCAATGGTCCCTTGCACGCAAACGCCGGCGTCGTCGGTGCGACGACATCTGTTCTCGCGATCTACGGCGGAACCGGGCAGACCTCGTATTCAACGGGTGACATTCTCTACGCATCCGGCGCAGCCGCACTCTCGAAACTCGGGATCGGCGGTGCGGGAGAGGTTCTAAAAATATCGGGAGGTGTCCCGACGTGGGGAACTGATTTGACTTCCGGAGGTGGCGCGGATGGCACATGGTCGACGACTACCTCACAAGTCTCTGGCACGTTGATCAATTACCCTAACAATGCATCCGACATCGTTGCCATCGGCTCCACGGCGACGACATCTGCGGAGTACTGGTTTGACCCGAATACGACGATTGCCTATCTTTCAGGAAAAGTTGGCATCAGCACCACCTCCCCCTACTCAAAGTTAACGTTGTGGGGGAGCGCCTCACTATTTGAGGCAGTGAACACATCTTCGACAACGATCTTTTCAATAGGCCAATCAGGCGCGACAACAACGAATCTCGGAATTTCGGGAATAGCAAGTTCCCTGCTCAAAACAACATCTACCGGAGGAGTGGTTGCTGCGATACCCGACACCGATTACCTCAATACCGCAAGTTCGATCGAATTACTTGGCGACGTCGCCGCGATGACGGAGAATTACGGCGATCTCTTGTATTGGAATGGCTCCGCGTGGGCTGATCTTGCGACGTCATCGCTTGGGATTGCGATCAGTGACACCACGGGAACACTTGCAGTTGCACGAGGCGGCACTGGTCAAACCACATTCTCCTCCTCGCAACTTCTCTACGGAAACGGAACCAACGCGCTTTCGTCTGTCGCAACCTCCTCACTCTCCGCAGGAACCGGTGTCACGTTCTCTGGAACTGCCGGCTCTCTCGTTGGAGGCACTGCACTCACCATCAATACACCGTGGACCATCTCCGGAAACAACATCTACAACAACAACATTGCAAATGCCGCCATCGGCACATCAACTCCCTACGCCACCACCACGATCTGGGGTAACACTGCTTCAAAGATATTTGAAGTCGTTGCAAACGCTTCATCCACCGTATTCTCTGTTGCACAAAGTGGAGCTACTACAACCAACCTCGGCATTACTGGCGTCACCAATTCGCTCTTGAAGACCACATCAACCGGTGGAGTCGTTGCAGCGGTCGCAGGCACGGATTACGCGACACTGTCACAAACATTTGGAAAAGCGTGGGAGATCGACGGTAACGGCTTTACCGGATTCCTTGCACCGACAACAACGCAGAAAGTGTGGATCGGGCAGGCGTCGTCGACGCTTCTATCGGTGAATGGCCCTGCATACTTTGGCTCAACCGCAACCTCCTCATTCTCAACCGCCGGCGTCCTCACGCTTGCCACCGATCTCGCAGTCACCGAAGGAGGCACCGGAGCTTCCACGCTCACCGGCCTTCTCCAAGGAAACGGCACGTCGGCGTTCACCGCCATCACTGATTCATCCACGGTGGGACAGATACTCCGTGTGACTGGTGCATCAACATACGCCTGGGGAGCACTGAACCTTGCAGACACTGACGCCATCACCGGAACGCTTCCCATCTCCAACGGAGGCACCAACAACACCACCTACTCCACCAACGCGCTCCTCTACTTTGACGGAACATCCATCACTGCTACTTCCACCAGACCCCTCTACGTCGGCGCTATCAATGCCACCACAACAGCCACCTCCACTTTTGCAGGAGGCATCTCTGTTCTCAACTTCGCACAGACAGGAACAGCAACAAGCACGCTCGCAAACGGGCTCACCTTAACCGGTGGCTGTGTCATGGTGAACGGAAACTGCATCTCACCCGTTGGGAACTCCTCCATCGAAGATTTGAACGACGTTGCTGCGATGACGGAGAACTATGGAGACCTTCTTGGATGGAACGGCAGCACGTGGACTGACTTTGCCACCACCTCACTCTTCACCGGTTCCAACGGGCAGATGCTTGCATACGCGAATGGCGGGTGGACGGGAGTTGCAACAACAACAGCCGGCACTGGTCTCACATACACCGGCTCTGCGTTCAATGTTGACCTTGGTACCTCTATTAGCGCAGCTGAGATCGCAGACGGCGATCACGGCGACTTCACATACACCAGCGGTGTTGCAGCCATCGATGCAAACGCCGTCACCCTCGGCACCGACACAACAGGGAACTACGTTGCAACACTCGCAGATTCAGGCGGAGGAACACTCACCATCTCCAACTCAGGCAGCGAGACAGCGGCAGTGACAGCCTCCCTCAACCTTGGCAACGCCAACATCTGGACTGGCAAGCAGAACTTCTTTGGTTCTGCATCGTCGACGCTGTTCTCAGCGAACTGGCTCAAAGTCGGTCAAACAGCATCAACCACATTCGATTCCGCTGGCAACGCAACCATCGGCGGCACCTTGAACGTCACCGGTCAAACTACACTTGCCACTTCACTCACTGGATTACTCAAAGCAACCGCAGGAGTTGTCTCCTCTGCAACAGAAGGCACTGACTACCTCTCCAATGCACTCCGCGATTGGTCAGTACAAGGCAACGGATACCTTGCACCAACGACAACGAGAGGAATCATCGTTGTTGCATCATCCACCATCGGCGCGGGAGGACAAGCGACGGGGCTCACCATTTCAGGAGGCGCGACGACGACGGGGAATGCGTATTTTGCAGGGAATGTGGGTGTTGGGACAGCTGCACCAAGTCAAAAATTGCAAGTTGTTAACGGCGCTATTGATATCAACACCGACGACCAGTTCTTGTACTTCGGTAGCGGGGACGCCGGCATCAGGGAAAGCGGTGCCAATTTGAAATTTGAGACGTATACGGGCGCTGCACTCACCGAAAAAATGAGAATTACTGGCGCAGGCAACGTCGGCATCGGGACCACCACTCCCGCAACCCTCCTCTCCATCGCCGGCACGAGCGGCCTCTTTGCCTCCACGACCGCCACCTCCACCTTCCAAGGCGGCGGGATTAACTTGCTCACGGCGGCGGGGAATACGGGATGCTTTGCGGTGAATGGGACGTGTCTTTCCAATACCGCTTCCGGCATCGTCGGAAGCGGCACCACCGGACAATTTCCGTACTATGCCGCCAACGGCACGACTTTGACGGCGACCTCGACACTTTTCGTCTCGACCGCGAGCAATGTTGGGATCGGTGCCACCTCTCCCGCAGCAAAGTTAGACGTCGAAGGTTCCGGTGCGGTCTTGACCGACATCATGGTAGGCAACTCACAGGCCAATGCAAACTTCGGTATTTCCGCGGCAGGAGTTCCCCACCTTTGGACGAACAATGCCTCGTGGCCGCTTGTGCTCGGTGTCGGTGGCGCAGAGAAAATGAGAGTGCACACGGATGGAAACGTAGGGATCGGAGCAGGTGCAACGGGTCCCGGGGCACTCCTCACGGTTGACTCTGGTGCAGCGTCTCTCACGGACATCTTGGTCGGCAACTCGCAAGCGAACGCGAATTTCGGAATCTCCGCAGCGGGCGTAGCCCATCTGTGGTCAAATAATTCAAGTTGGCCTCTTGCGTTCGGCATTGGAGCCGCGGAAAATATGCGAATCCACACGAACGGCAACGTGGGGCTCGGGAACACCTCCCCCTCCTACAAACTCGACGTCGCAGGGTTCATCAACACCGACCAATTCTCCGGCTACAAGCAGAACGGCACGACCATTCTCTATTCATCTTCGACGCTTGCCACGATGTTCGGCGGCTACCAGGCCGGCAATGGTCAAGTGCAATCAGGAACCGGACTCTACAATACCGCGTTTGGCTATCAGGCGCTCTTGAGCGCCACGTCGTCTAGCAGAAGCACAGCGGTCGGCTTTTCAGCGCTCGCAAGTCAGGCGAATGCCAATGGCAACGATGCGCGTAATACCGCAGTTGGTTCCCAAGCGCTCGGCGGCACAACGTACGGTTACTACAACACAGCTGTCGGCTCTGATGCTCTCGCTGCCAACACGACCGGATACTTCAACAGCGCATTTGGCCAGGGCGCGCTCACTGGCAATACGACCGGCCGCGATAACATTGCAATTGGCTACAATTCCGTGAGTCAAAGTACAGCCGCCCTCGAAAATATAGGTATCGGCAACTCCTCGCTTTCAGGAGCGTCGCTCACGGGGGCAGACAACATCGCTATCGGTCGGCAGGCTGGGAGCGCCATGTCGAGCGGGAGTTACAACATACTGATTGGCCAATATCTCTACAACAGCGGCACCGTCTTTACTGGCTCAAACAACATCATCATCGGGCGCGACATCGGCTCGACCGCATCTCCCTTGGTTTCGACGACAACAAGCAACGCGCTCAACATCGGCAACTTGATTTTCGCGACCAGTCTCGGCACGGCGGACACTCTTTCGACGGGTAATGTGGGTATTGGAACAGCGGCACCGAATTATCAACTTTCAAACAACTCCGCGAGTAATAACCTGGATTCGGGTTCCACGGGGCTCTCGACCGCAAGTAGTTTCAACTGGGCGAACAACGGCTCCGGCTACGGTGCAGGATTGTATAACGCAAGCGCCAATTCGGATGCAAACGGGCTGTTGGTAAAAATTCGCGGTACGGCCTCTACCAACAAAATTCTCTCGCTCGACACGGGCACGACGCAAGCCGGCGCGGGAACAAATGTGCTGACGGTATTAGGAAGCGGCAACGTCGGCATTGGGACGACGAGTCCGCGCAGCGCCCTCTATTTCCAGGCGAACAGTAGCGATCCATCGTTAACATCATGGACAGGCATAGGGACGATGCGCGCTAGTACTGGTGTAGAACTTGCGATGGGTGCAGACGATACGACACCTTTCGGCGCGTGGCTGCAAACGAAAGACAGCACAAATGGCGGTACATCCTATCCACTGCTCCTCAATCCTCTCGGCGGCAACGTTGGCATCGGGACGACTACGCCTCAAACGGCGTTGCATGTAAACGGTATTCTCGCGGCAACGCCAAGCTACGGCTTTTACTGGTACAACGGGGCAACATTCAAAGGCGCACTCAAGCATAACTCATCCAACGATAACCTTGAGATATACACCGCCTCTGATGGCAGCACGCCGCGGCTCACAGTCCAAAGTTCTTCCGGCAACGTCGGTATCGGGACGACCAGTCCCGTGTCGATACTTGCTGTTGCTGGTGCCAATCCTGTACTTACCCTCAATCAAACGAGTAGCGGTAATGTTTCTGGCTTAAAGATAACGAATGGAGTAAATACGCTAGGCACATTTACAGTAGCAATAGATACAGGCGAGGTCAGGATAGGTGGTACGTCTAGCGGCGGTTATTATGATACTTTCTACGCCGATGGTTCGGAAAGGATGAGGATTACAGCAGCAGGCAACGTCGGCATCGGGACGACGACGCCGCAGTGGCTTTTGAATCCGACTTCGGCAAGCGCATCACAACTTGCCCTTTCGGCGGGGGCGGGCATCGCGCAATGGACGTTTAGGAATGCAGGCGGGAATTTGTATCTCTCAACAACTACCGTTGCAGGAACCGCAACGACATCGATAAGCGCGCTTGAGATTGCGGGCGGAGGATTAGGAACGACAACCGTGAGAGGGCTAAACATCAGCGCTGGCGCAACATCAACGTCTAATGTGGGCTTCTCACTCACGAGCGGATGCTTTGCAACGCCCGCGGGCTGTATCTCGGGCGTTGGCGATTCTTCCATCGAAGCATTGAACGACGTTGCTGCGATGACGAAAAACTTCGGTGACTTACTGTATTGGAATGGCACAACATGGACTGATCTAGCAACGTCGTCGCTTGCGGTAAATTTCTCCGACCTCATTGGTTCAGCGACAGATGCACAGGTTACGAATGCGCTCACAATTTCCGGCGGCGTGATTTCGGGGACGAACACGGTGTCGGGTACGTGGAATACGACAAACACGCTTACCATCGGGAACGGCGGCGACCGCATCGACGTCAATTCGAGCGGATGGGATGTGACGGACAGCGTGATTTCAGGCGCAACCTATCAAGGCAACACGATTGGCACCACCTACGGAGGCACAAATGCGACAGGTTTCAGCAGCCATGCGCTTCTTGCATTTAACGGTACGAGCATCGTCGCAACGTCTACTATCGGCTTTCAGTCATTTAATGCGACATCAACCACTGCGACGTCGACCATTGCTGGCGGCCTTGCAGTCGAGACCTCCGGCCTCGTGTACGACTACTCGACCAACCGCGTCGGCATTGGGACGGCGAGCCCTTCCAACAAATTACATATTGCATCATCCGCGAATGACTCAACGCTTTTCATACAGCAAACGTCTGGCACACAGCGAGCTGATATCCGGATCGACAACGACGGCGGCTATATGCTTATCGGCCGCGAAAACAGTGCTGGCGGATCACTTGCGGTCGGTTCGACCGGCTATTTTGGCGTCATGAATGTCAACAATGCCTACGGTCTGCAATTTGGTACCAACAACACCGTCCGAGCGACGATCGACTCCTCCGGCAACGTCGGCATCGGGACGACGAGTCCAGCGACTTCGCTTTCAGTATCGGGAAGCGGGTACCTCACTGGCGCGCTTGGCGTAGGCGCGGTCGCGACGGGCTTCACCAACCTTCTCGTCAATGACAACTCAAACACTGCGCACAATAACGATGAGGGTATTGTTGTGAAAAATACAAACACTGGCAGTTCTGCCGGCGCTAGCATCAATCTTCGAAACGACGGCACATATCATGGATTCATGCAGATGAATTCTGGGGCAAACACATCATTGGCGGGAGCAAATAGTTTCAACATCGGTGCTGAGCACAACATTAATTTCGGATTCATCACCAATGATGCGCTTCAGATGACATTGAATACCACCGGTCTCGGCATCGGGAACACCTCCCCCTCCTACAAACTCGATGTCGCGGGGTTCATCAACACCGACCAATTCTCCGGCTACAAGCAGGCGGGGAATACTATACTGTATGCGTCGAGCACGAATGCCACGGTATTTGGTGGACAAGGCGCAGGAAGCGCGATGCAAACGTCTGGAACCGGTGCGTACAACACCGCGTTTGGGTACGGTGCCCTTACTACAGCGACATCGTCTAGTAGAAGCACTGCAATTGGATTTAATGCACTCGCCAACCAAGCGAACAGTAACGGCAACGACGCACGCAACACGGCCGTCGGTTCCGACTCTTTGGCGGCAACTACGTACGGCTACTACAACGTCGGCGTCGGCGCCTCGGCGCTCACCGCCAACACGACAGGCGCTTTCAACGTGGCACTTGGTGTCGGGGCTTTGCAGACGGCAACATCCACGAACAACGTGACTGCCATCGGCTACAACGCGCTCGGCGCTATGATTTGTTGCGGCCCGGCAGGGACGACGCCGGCAAATGTCGTGGTAGGCCACCAAGTCGCTCGTCAAGCGACGACTGCCTACGGTATTACAGGAATCGGGTATGGCGCCTTGGATTCGCTCACGACCGGACACGACATCGTGGCACTTGGATCGCAGGCAGGGCATATGGTCACGACTGGCACTAACAGTATATTCCTTGGCGATCTCTCCGGCTTCAAAGACAGTGCCGGTGCGAACACCGCCATCACGGGCGACAACAATATCATCATCGGCAATAACCAGCTCATGATCCCGAACGCCGCCGGCTCCAATCAACTCAACATCGGCAACCTCATCTTCGGCACCAGCCTCTCAACCGGCGCGACAGTTTCGACCGGCAACGTCGGCATTGGGACGACGAGCCCACGTTCGATTCTCCACGCTGTGGCCGGTGCTTCGGGAGTTTTGCCCAACGCAGGCACGACCTTCACTATGGAGAGCAACACGGCCAACTACTTGAGCATGCTCACAGCGAGCAACGCCGCAAACGGAATTCTCTTTGGTACGCCGACGAGCGCAATCGATGCCGGCATTCTCTACAACAGCAACGGTTCGGCACGAGATTTGCAGTTCCGCACCGGCGTCAACAACACGCGGATGACGATTGATTCTACCGGCAACGTCGGCATCGGGACGACGACGCCGTTTCGCAAACTTTCTATCACGGATGCAGTATCGACCGCACAGCAAGCGATCGCGTACGACTCGACGCGCTGGACTGACCTCCTTACAGACTCTGTTGGGGATCTCACCATCAATCCGCAAGGCGACGATGTGTTCTTGAATGCGGACAATCTTTGGGTGTGTACCGGCGGCTCGTGTCCGAGCGGGACGCCAGCAGGGACGGGTAATTTGATCGTTGAAACGAAATTGGGCGTGGCCAGTTCGACACCGTTCGCGACGCTCGGTGTGAAGGGTTCTGCTGCATCGACGGCATATACGTTCATGACAACCAACAGTTCCGATTCTCCGACGTTCAACATCCAAGATAACGGCAATGTGGGTATTGGTACCACGACGCCCACGAAACAATTTTCCATCTCGAGTCTCCTCTATGTCGGTGCAGGCGGTGCAACAGGAATGGGAACAGCGACATCGACTTTCCAAGGTGACATCAAGATAATTGGTAAACTTGATGTCGGTACGATTGACCCGGTCTATACAATAGACGGCACGAAGTATGCGACGTATGGTCATTCAACCGTTGGTATCAAAGAAGAGGTAACGGCAAAACTGGCAGTCAACGAGTATGACGAAGCTCGAGATTTGTATCGAACAACAATTCGTTTCGATGAGTTGGAAAAGGGAAGCGACCTTTGGCTTTTCTATGAGATCACTCGATTCGGACTTGAATGGGAGCATCTCGTCGTGAACTTGACGCCGGCATTCGACGGCCGCGTGTTCTACGAAGAAGATATCGTCGAGAACTCTCTGACAATATACGCCGACAAGTCCGGCTTTGTTTCTGCGCGGCTCATCGCGGACAGATTCGACGCAGAAACGTGGCCGAACATTCGTCCTGACCAGGACGGAAATACCGAAGGCACGCACAATATAACTTCGAAATTGCCGGGAGGGGTGCTCCGAGCGGCAGCTACAGCAACCGAAGCCGTCTCATCGTGGTTCAATGAATAATTATGGTGAAAAATATGTTGTTTGGGATACTCGGAAATCGTGCGCTGACTCCGGCCGAGGTGAAGCATCTCAAGGTCATATCGAGGTCGATATCAAGGTCGGACCTCGATACGCTTGTGTGTCACGGTGCCGCCGATTCCACGCGGAAGTCGAGCCATTCCGAGACCTGCGATTTAAAGTCGAGAGGCGAATCAAAGTACTCCGACAGCGCTGCGGCGTTCACGATGCGGCTCTCCAGACGTTTCTCACGAGTGTAATCGTGAAAGCTCGACCAACGGTATCCGTCGAGGAATTTTTCCGCCGCGCGCCGGTTTGCGATGCCGGTTTCTTTCCAAGTCGGCTCGATGAGCTTGACGGGGTTCAGATGGATATACGAAACGAGGTATTTGAAGTATCGGTCGTCTGCCACGTGCGTCGCCTTATATTTCCCCTGAAAAAGGACGCCGCTTCGTTTTTGGCGGGTGTTAAAATACATCGTATACCCGGTTTGGAGCTTCTGCATGAATCGGGAAATACCGCCGTTCCTAATCTCACGAAGCATGAGGTGGAAGTGATTCGGCATGAGGCAGTGCGCGCATATGTCCACGAGCGGTTTTCCCCGATCAAGCGAGAGAAGATGGGGAAGAGAGGTCTGGATTTCGTTGCTGATGTGCACGGTGTTCTCGCCGTTTGCAAGAAACAAAAGCGCGAGAAAGCGCTTATGGTCGGGTACAGAGGTAAAGATTTTCCGTTTTTCAGTGCCGCGGTTGTAGACATGATACGTCTCATCGACAGTAAACGGTATGCGTCTCATCTTCTGTATTTTCACTCGCGGTGCCTAAATATCAAGGCCCATATCAAGGCCCGACCTCGATGGCGACGATGGCGATGGGAATGGAGATACTGTTGCCGACCGGCAGCAATATCTCAAATATCAAGGTCATATCAAGGTCGGACCTCGGGGGTGGTGGTTGCGCCTCGCCGCGAGGCGCTACGACACAGAAAAGTGGCCAAATCTACGGCCGGATCAAGACGGCTATACAACGGGCACGCATGTAATTAGTTCGAAGCCAAAGGCAGGCGAGCAGGCGAGGGATGAGAGCAAAGTGTCGCATGTATCGGCTGTAGTAACTGCGACCAGCGCTATCGCGCAGATCTCGTCATTCGCGACAAGTACCATTGAATTTGCGACCAGCACATTCTTCAAACTGCTAGCATGGTTTCAGTAAACGATATTTAAAGTTCAAGATGATTTAAAAAATGAAAAGTCCAAAACAGAGACAGAGATGCAATTCATGAGTATACTTATTGACAATGCGTAAGCGAGATTTCTTCTACATCGCACTTCTCTGCTTTCTGCCTGCAGCTGCCTTCGCGGTGACCATGACCGTAAACACTGTCGTGACGGGCAATGTAAGTGTAGTCGGAGCGCTCTCGAAGGGTTCCGGTACGTTCATGATTGATCACCCGCTTGACCCGAAAAATTCGCTCCTGTACCATTCGTTCCTCGAATCTCCTGACGTCAAGAACATCTACGACGGTGTCGCGAATCTCGACAAGAACGGAGAGGCCACGATCGCGTTACCAGGTTATTTTCTTGCACTCAACAAGGATTTCAGGTATCTCGCGACATCAATGAGCGGGCCTATGCCGAATCTGCATCTCATGCGCGGAGTTCGGAGAGAGTGGTTTGTAGGCGACCCTACATTCAGGATAGCTGGGGGCGTACCGGGCGGCACTATCTCCTGGCAGGTAACGGGTATACGCAAGGATCCTCTCATTGTCGCGAATCCTATTATAGTCGAAGTTGAAAAGGGTGCTGAAGCACTGATATTAAAGGGGGAGTGTCTCTTTGAACTCCTTTGCAGATGAACATATAATTATCATGCACACAAAACTTTCGACATATTCGTTGTTTTGGTGGGCTCTTGCACTCATCGTCGGCATTTCTTTTTTGCTTGCGCTTCTCTTTCCTGTAGAGAGATTGTCAGCCGCGCCCACGGTAAAAATCTATCTTGATTCAGGAACATCATTCGTCATCCCCGGAGATTGGAACTCTTCAAACAATTCTATCGAAGTTATCGGCGGCGGCGGCGGCGGCGGTACTCCAAGCGCTCTTTGTAGCGCCGGAGGAGGAGGCGGCGCATATTCAAAAGCCGCGAACGTCTCGCTTACGGCCGGTGCGTCGGTTACCTACGCTATTGGTGATCGCGGTATCGAACAGACGGCAGGGGGTGATACGTATTTTTGTAATTCGACGTTGAACTGCGCTTCCATTTCTGGTACTGCCGTGCAGGCAGGTGCGAAGGGCGGAAATGGCGCCAGCGGTGGCACTGGAGGATCTGGCGGTGCATCCGCAAGCGGCGTTGGAAGCACCAAATTTAGTGGGGGAAATGGCGCCGGAACTGGAAGCAGCACTGGCGGCGGCGGCGGAGGTGCTGCTGGACTAAATGGTGCAGGTAATAACGGCTCGGGAACAACTGGCGGTAGTGGCGATGCTGGAAACGGCGGTGCAGGTGGGACCGCAAATAATCCCGGTGGTGCGGGTACCGAATACGATTCTGTACACGGTTCCGGCGGAGGCGGTGGCGGAGCAACGGGCGCGGGCGGTGGCGCAGCGGGAGGGAATTTTGGGGGCGCCGGCGGCGGCGGATGCGCATCTGGAGGCATCGGTAAACGAGGGATGATTGTTCTTACGTACGTTTCGTCTGCGACTCTTACACTTTCCGGAAATGTTAAATTCGCCGGCAATTTAACCATCACTAGTACTTTAGCAAAAAGCTCCGGCACATTTGTGATTGACCATCCGCTCACGCCGCGCACGCATCTTTTGTACCACTCATTTGTTGAATCACCGGAAGTGAAGAATCTCTACGACGGTATTGCAAAACTTGACGCGCAGGGCGAGGTAGCAATCGAGCTTCCCGATTATTTTGAAGCACTGAACAAAGATTTCCGCTATCAATTCTTTCCTCACTTCGAAGCGATGCCTGGTCTCTATGTGAAGCAAGAAGTGAAGGACAACTCATTCATCATAGCTGGAGGAAAGCCGGGCGGAGAAATATCGTGGCAAGTCACGGGTATCCGCCACGATGCGTTTATTCTCGCAAATCCGATTATCGTTGAGGTCCCGAAAACAAACTCGACTGTCGTGCCGAGGGGTATGTGTCTGTTTGAGCCGTTATGCAAATGAGCGCTGTTCAGAGTGCGACGGTGTGTGGCGTATTGTCACTTGTGTTGGCGATTCTTTTCCCCATGCGAACTTTCGCGGGCTACGCTGAAAGTGCGTATTACTCGCAGTCGACCTACTACTCGCAGTCGACCTACTACTCGCAGTCGACCTACTATTCACAGGGAACATATGTGACGACGTTTAGCAATAACGCGACGGCGGGAACTAATTTCACCGTCGCGGGCACGATTAATAAAGGTTCCGGTTCATTCGTCATCGACCATCCGCTCGATCCAAAAAATAAGCTGCTCTATCACTCGTTCGTTGAATCTCCTGACGTGAAGAATTTCTACGACGGTATAGCAACGCTCGACACAAAGGGCGAAGCAGTCATTCGGCTTCCCGCGTATTTTATGGCACTCAACAAAGAATTTCGGTACCAACTAAAACCCATTGGCGGGCCGCAGCCTGATCTGCACATTAAGGATGAAATCTCAGGAAATCGCTTTACGATTGCGGGTGGCGGGCCACGCGGGCGCGTATCGTGGCAGGTCACGGGGATCCGTCATGATCCGTACATCGAAGCGAATCCTATCGAGGTCGAGGTAAAAAAAGGTACAGATCCCGAGAAAAGCGTCTTCGTGCTCTATGGAGGGTTTTTGCACGAGGACATTTATCCGCAGACGATCCAACCCGCGATATCTACATATATGAGAAAGATACTTAGTTTGTTCGGCAATTGACAGACGACTTATGTAGACATAGAGGAGATGTTATTGCATAGTAGCGCGATATGAAAAGGTCCACAGTGCTTTACGCCGTGTCCGCTCTTGTTATTGGAGGTTTTCTTGCGTACTGGTTTGTTCCTCTCGGGCCTGCATATTCTGAAGCAAATACCATCGCGGATGGAGCATCAAATTTTAAAGAGCTCGCGGCGCGCTTCGGCGATCTCGCTCGCGAAAAGGGAGGAGCATATGCATTCGAGGTGTTGAAACGCGCTGAATTGCCGCCGAATACTGACCTGCATTTGTTGGGACATGAGGTCGGAAACATTCTATACGAACAGAAAGGTGTCGATGGTATTGCGGATTGCACGCAGGATTTTAGAAACGCCTGCTCGCATGCAATTGTTATCGGCGCTTTGAATGAGTTCGGCGGTGAGGCTGCATTACCTCTCATAAGCGATGCGTGCAAAAAGGCTCCAGGCGGAAGCGGAGCGTACACGATGTGTTATCACGGACTTGGCCATGGCGTGTTCGCGTTCTACAGCTATGACCTTTCAAAAACCGCTGAATTTTGCAGAAAGACCGGGACTCCCGAATACCACGAACGAGAATATGTTGAATGCGTCGGAGGTTCGGTGATGGAATTGATGGGAGGAGGCGGGCATGATAGGGAGGCGTGGCTTGCGGCGAGGGAGAAATATCTCGACCCGCATTCACCGCTCTCGCCGTGTATGGACAGCGCTGTGCCGGAAAGAGCGAAAATAATGTGCCTTACATATCTGACACCTCGTCTGTGGGAATTAGCAGGTATTGATATGGGAAACCCCTCACCTCATATGTTTGCAACTGCGTTCTCGTATTGCGATGCGATCCCTCGCTCTCGCCCAGAACTTCGCGGTGCCTGCTACGGAGGGTTTGGCAAAGAATTCTTTCCGCTCGTAGCCTCGCGCGATATTCGCGATGATGTATCGTATTCAGACAGGCAACTCTCTACCGTCATCGATTGGTGCAGTTTTGCAGGGGATGTCGAAGGAACGTATGCGTGTGTGGGGGATGCGGTTGCGTCCGCATTCTGGGGTGGGGAGAAAGATCCGAAAACAGCGTTTAGGCTCTGCGGCGCAGCAGATGGAACGTTGCAAGATGCATGTTTCGAACGACTCGCCGATGAAGTGACGATGTATATGCGAGGAGCAGAGAAAGATGAGCTATGCGCGCAGATCCCCGCACGTCTCGAGACCAAATGTTCAAAAAGTAGTTAGTATGCGGTTTCTGATGTGGATGGGCGGAGGAGTGCTTGCCGCTCTTTTTTCGTTTTTCCTGTTCCATTCATTGTATGCTGGGGGCGATCTATTCGTGCCGCATGAGTACGCACCATTCGAAGAACAACGTGCGTATTGGCAACATCTCATCGAAAAAGAAGGTGCCGAAAACGCTCTCACTGCATTTTCTGTCCGAGTCGGATCATTATCTCTGAATACGCAGCATCAATTGGCTCACTCGTTCGGCGCTGCGCTTTTCCAGGCGGAAGGTATTGGTGGCATTTTCATATGCGATGCGCGATATTCGTTTGGTTGTTTCCATCAGTTCTTAGGAGATGCGATACAGGCGCTTGGTATCGAGCGTGTTCCGGATCTGAACACACGTTGCTTTGATGCGTCATCCGTAAGTCCCATTTCTTGTACGCACGGCATTGGTCACGGGGTCCTCGCCTCGCTTGGGTATGATGATATAGCTCTCCAAAAAGGGCTCGAGATATGCAAAGGTCTGCCGGGAACGGAGCCCATTGGAGGATGTTATGGAGGCATTTTTATGGAATACAACGTACGCACAATGCTCGCAGAGCAGGCGACGGTACGAGAGTACGAAGGAAATGTGTATGCGCCATGCGATTCGCTTGCGGCTGAATTTGTTCAAGGTTGCATATATTGGCAGCCACAATGGTGGCTTGTGACAGTGCTTGATGGGGTCTCTTCGGAAAAAGCGTATGCGAAAATGGGTTCATATTGCCGAGAATTCGCAAAAACACCGGAGTTATTGCGTGCATGTTTTGAAGGCTTGGGAAATATTGTCGAAGATGAGGCGGAGTATGAGCCATTGCAGGCGCGGAGGCTTTGTGACGCCGCAGGCGCGGGTACTCTGAGCAGCGTATATTGTCGCTCCGTCGGCGCGAATCATTTTGGCATTGATGGCGGGGAAGATCAGGCTGTGTTGGTGTGCGAAGATCTTCAAGGAGACAAGAGAGCATATTGTATGGCGTATGCAAAAAATGAGATAGGCCTCGCGCCGGAATTACGTGAATTATGAACCGTTTATTTCTCGTAGTAATTGTGTTTATAGCGTTCGCTTTTATGGGATGGCAGGTGTGGGGCGATGTGGACCCATTTGCTGAGTGTACCGGAGTCCATCGCAACGAATGTCTGGGCGCTGTCCTCAAAGAGATGGCAGATGTGCAGGGGATCGCGGCTGCGTTCGAGTCATTTACAGAACTTTACGACGAGCCGGATTTCACGAAAGATTGCCATCCAATAGTGCACGAAATGGGAAAAGGCGCATATGAGCGGTACAAACGAGGAAAACCACTCGAGGCGGTTCATGAACTTTCCTATTGCAGCTACGGTTTTTATCACGGATTTTTGGAAGCCATGGTACCGGATACTGGAGACCCCAAAAAGGCTCGTGAGTTGTGCGATAAGTTACAAGATGGCGTGACGGACGGCAGATCAGTTATCGGTCCTTGTCTTCATGGTTTTGGTCATGGGGTGACAGACGGCACGAGGCCAGAGCGTTGGGGGAGTTTTGAGACCATGTCTGAGCCTTCGCTCGAGATATGTTCGTCTATCGCGCGACGTGATGATGAAAAAATGCTCTGTGCAGGCGGAGTTTTCAACGCGATCTCTATCATGTCGCTTTACAAGAAAAATGGGCTTGTCATTGATAAGGTGCATCCATACGCTCCGTGCGAGAAGCAAACAGATGTGCGTGTCCGTGAGGCTTGCTTTCGGAATTTTCACCCGACAGTTTCTCATATAAATCATGAGCATTTTTTGCTTGCAGCGCACCAGGTTGAGGCATTAGAGAAGGATGCGGATGCAATTCCCGCGATGGAGAACCTTGCGATCTATCAGTCAAGGAGGATGACCGAAGAATACACGGACCCATATATCGCTGCCTTTTGTCATCGAGTCCAGCCGCGGTTGCAGAACATGTGCGTAGAAGGTTTCGCGGTAGGTTTTCTTATCTTTGGCACACCAGGCGAAGAATATGAACGCGCTCTCACGTTCTGTCAGAATACCGAACTTCGCGGTGAACACGAGGAGCATTGCCTCAGACGAGTCATACAGTCTTCGAAGCAGCAATATTCAAGGGACGTGTATAAAAAAGTATGCATGAAAGTTCCGAGAGCGTTTCAGTACCTTTGCGAAGAACCCGCGTAAAGAACCCTGCGACAGAAAGCGTGGGGCGTTCTCGGCGAGTCCGGTAAAGTACGTTCATTCATTTTCATCGGACTTCCAACAACCATGACAGTGCGTTATTCGCGTACGCGTCGCATGCGTCTAGCTCTTCGAATCCAAGAGCCTTGCAAATGACGTCGTTCTTGAAGCCCGCAAATTCACGCCAGTGTGTCGCACGCATAAAAAGAGCTCCTAGAAGGCAATTTTGTTGGTCGTTCGATCCTGGGCCCATCTGACATTTTTCTACTACTTCTGAGTCAGTGAGATTCAGCCATGGGAGAGCGGTGTTGAATCCGATGCCAGTGAAGCACTTATCCCTGAATCGTGATGGGGCGCGGAGGCATCCCTTGATCGACTCTTCGCTGAAATAACCAGGGCTCCAAACGGTGGATTGATTCAAGTAACAGATCTCAAGCATTGGATCGTCTCCAGCAAGTTCGAGGGCATCGCACGGAAAATCAGGCCGTGTTTTATCGAGCCATGTTGTCGTATGTCCGCGTACGCCGAATCCAAGGGTGACGAATACATTTTCCATGAATGCGCCGTGATAGCACATCTTTTTCCCACGTTCGTACGTGACAAGATCGCGGCACTTTTGCAGCGACAAGGGAAGGTCATAATTGTGATACACCATGAGCCCATGGCCGATGACGTGCTCGCAGAAGATGCCTCGCAGCGAGTCAGCATTCTCTTTTAAACACCCCGCCGCATACTTTTTTACGGTCTCATCGTCTCCGACATTTCCAAGTGATGATTCGATGACACCGTGGTAAAAACCGAATTGGCATCTTGTGTCTATCATCTGTTCATCGAGTATTGAGAGGCCGTTCAGCGCGTATGCGATACGGCCTAAAAAGTGTGCCTCCGAATGACACTCTCCCACCGCTACCTGCGAACCTGGATTATCCGGACGCTGTGAAGGATCCATCGAATCCTTGACCAGTTCATCGAGCATTTTTTCGTATCCGAACACGCGCATCCAATATTCGAGTTCAGCGTCAGTCCTGCTCACCTCTATCATATTCAATTTTTCCAACACCGATACTCCAGATCTCGGAAAAAATCTGAAATAGAAATGCATCAGCGACGCATGAAATTTTCGAGCAGGAGATAGCGCCCCATAACGAGGCAGCTCGGATGGATCTCCGCTCCCCGAATCCTTGACTAGTACCGTACCTGAACGTTCCGGGTCCATGTGGTCATGAAAATTCCACGTTCCTGCTTGTTTGAATTTAAAGCGGAATGATGCGTCTTGCAGCAGTTCGTGGCAAGAATCGAATCCTTTATACGCGTCAGTGCCGCACTCACGGATATCCGACCCGGGATATTGTGTATGCGTGGGATGTACGTCAGATGCAATCCAATGAGGTTCGGTGTCTTCATTCACGAAAAGGACGCTTTCTCCTTGGACTATCTCAACCTGCGACGGTTCAAAACCGCTCGCCGTCATGCGAATCGTAGTGTATGTAGTTTCTGCCGAGAGTGTCTGCGGCAGTGCGCAAAGAATTGATAGCAGGACGAGAGATGCGTTGGAAGCTGCTGTTTTTTTTGTCATCGAACCCTAGTATAGCGGAAGAAGTTTTTCAGGCTACTTCGCGTTTTCTGATGATGAGGAACACGATCGAGAGGATGGGAAGTATGAGCACATATTCTCCTAGAAGTGAGTACAGGGTTTTCGTGTCTTTGAGCGGCACTGATGCTGCGAGTATAGAAGGAGCTGAGTCAGAGCGCATCTCCACTTTTCCGCGGTTTGTGACGATGGAAGATGCCAGCCCGTTTCCTGCGATAGCTATGTAGCGATCATTTTCGACCGCACGTACCTTTCCTAGGGAAAGTACGAGGTTGTCTACCAGATGCGATCCATGGAACCACGCCTGTCCGGCTGGATTTACGAATACCCGTGCTCCGCCCTGGGCAAGTTTCTGGTACAGATTTGGCGAGAGAATATCCGAACAGAAAAGCGCTCCGACTTCTGTTCCGTTGATATGTGCAGGGAACAGTTTTGTTCCTGAAGCAACGGAACGTTCCCTCATTGTGCTCTGCTCTGCATCAGACACACCAATAAGGCGGAGCAGCATGGCAAAGAGCCAGGGCGTATATTCTCCCTGTGGCACCAAGAATATCTTCCGGTATGTTTCAGGCATCAAGGTGCCGTTTTCGTACATACGCATCTGGACGTATCTTTCAGAACCCGTTCTCACCGGACCTGAGTCAATGAATGTAACGGCGTGATCGGGAAAAACTAACTTCGCGAATTCAGTCGGGTCTTCGTTACTATGAACGAAAAAATCTGTCGCTTCCGGAAAGACAATGATATCCGGCGGCTCATTTTCTTTTGCCCATATTCGTATGTATTCTGCGACTTCGCGTGCATGTTTTCGCTTGACCTCTAACGAATACAGCGAGGTGACAGGCATGCTTGTTGAAACGAGTGCGACACGCACCGATCCAGATTCATTTTGAAAAGTCCAACTCGGAAGAGAATAGGCTCTATCAAGAGCCGCAAGAGTCAACGCTCCGGAGAGGATAAGTGCGAACACGAGCCCTCGTTTTCTCGCGTTTTCATACTGAAAAATTACGTGATACAGAGAAAAGCCGAGAAAGACCGCAAGAAAGGTCAGTATGTATATGCCGCCAATGGAAGCGGATCGAAGAAAAGGAGAAAAATTAGTAAGAGAATATCCGAGCATCGTAGGTGAGAAGTGCGGGCCGGAAAATGAAAGGTCGCGTGCTGTGAGTATGGCAAATCCCCACATTTGCGCGTATTGCAATACTGTCCAAAGAGAAGCGGCAAGCAGTGCGGCATAGAAACCTGAGCGCTTGGATCGGACAAAGCCAGCCGCAAAGAGTGAGAAAAAGACGGCGAGGACGAGAGTGACCATGAGCCATGAGAACCCTACGAATATGATCCCTTTCCACGGAGGAGAACCAGTCCAGTCGAGTGGCAACACGTCCCAGAACCATGCTATGGCAGTACCGCTGTAGGCAAAGCCAAAGAGAAGTCCAAGTATTGACGCATCTCGGTATTGTTTCTCTTGCAGGCGGTGCAATACGTGAGCGAAGGGAATGAGTCCGAATACGGATACCAGCCATATGGACGGGAACAGTATTCCCGATGCAGCGATAACGCCTGAGAATATTGCAAGCAAACCAAAGACTACCATCGTAAAGATCCGCGATAATCAGCGAGTCGGATGGAAAAGACGATATGCAGGATCGCCCAGATATAAAAGAAGAGCGGAGGGAATACATACGCGAGTACGATAGAACCCCACGCGGTATATGCAAATAGCGCATACAGAGCAAAAACAATGGCATGGATCGCAAGCATATCCTTCACATATGCACTTTGACGGTCAGGCTTGCTTCCGAATCGAAAATAAAAGTGCACGTACCAGCATACGTAATGCAGCAGAATGACCGAGCCGGTGAGTTTTGTCGATGAAACTTGAATGTCAAAAAACCACAACGCAAATAGTCCTGCGGTGATAAGCAAAAGATACGCACTCAGTGCATCAGGACGGTATGTTCCGATCGCAATGCTCGCGACATAGGGAACTAGCAACACGATCGCGAGCATGACAAGAGACGAAGAGAATGTGGCTCCCAACATATATCTTGAGATAAGAGCTGTGAAAAGAAGCACTGGCGGCAACTGTTCAAGAGCGCGAGAGAGAGAACGTTCCTTCCCGAAGAGCGTCACTTCATCCTGAAAATGATGTATGAAAAACACTACAGAAGCGACGAGAGCAAACCATGCTACTTGATCCGTTAGAATGGCAAGTGTGAACAGTGCAGTTGTAAGAGTAACGAATGCAGCGACCCACGTCATCGTCATCTTACCGGCTTTCCATTGGTAGTAGTATGCCCCGAGAAAATGACCTTGGCCGAAGATACTGAATGCGAGTCCGACCTGCAGGGGAGAAAGGTAGTAAACCGCAAGCGCGACAATGGCGAGGCCAAGCGATTTTTGTATGACCAATTCACGTGTCATAGTAGAAGTATGGTAGCACATACTGGCATATGAAATCACATCTTATTTTGATCGTGGGAGGCATAGGGCTATTTTTGCTTGGTATTTTTTTCATAGTCTCTATGCCAGTAGGTGCAATCGTCGTCGAAGACGTCGTTGAAGATCTAGGGGAATGTCTCCACGAGAATCAGGCAGAATTAGAGAGTTTTCCATGCGTGAGGGAGAAAATACAGTCGCTTCTTCTCGAATTGCCTGCGCATGAGATCATGCGTGCGGTTGAAGCGTCGTTTCCATATCAGTGTCATGCTGTTGGTCATATTCTCGGGCAAGAAACGTACAAGATGCTCGGCTCAGTGGAAAGCGCCTTCGGAGCATGCTCTCCTGCCTCGTGCGTTCACGCGTGCACACACGGAGTTGTCGGGGAAGTCTTTCTCTCTACACCCGGGATAGGAGGATTGCCAGAAGAATGGAGGCATCCGAACATCGACTTGATACGCTCGGAAGGCTCTTTGCTTTGCAGGGATAGAACGACATGTCATGCGGTCGGTCATGTACTTTTTTTACTTTTTTTTGAGGACCTCTCAGGTGCGCTTTCTATGTGTGATGAAATCGCAGGAGATGAGGCATTTACATGTCACAGCGGCATATTTATGGAGAATGGTGGCGGGACATTTGCGCGCACGATCCCTGGCTTAGATGTTGAGCGGGAAGAGTATCGTGACCCCACTGATCTTCTTTCTCCCTGCAATACGGTCGCTGACCGCTACAAAAAGGCATGCTTTAGATTCTTGTATATAAATCAATATGACTATTTTAAGGATCACGGCATTACTGATCCGCATACGATCTTCAACACGCAGACGGATGCCTGCGGTATTGTCACGGATCGTTTGCAGCGCAGAGCATGTTTCAGAAGCGTGGGCTGGTCTCTCCAGGGGATGCGCCGACCGCTTCTTTCCGCGCACGTGCTCTGCAACTCGCTGACTGTCATAGAGGATCGCAGTGCATGTCTTTTTGGCGTGAGCGATTCATTCACGGATCAGGGTATGAGCATCTCGGAAACCGGAGGGGCGTGCAGAGCAGTAAACAATGAGCAAGGCAAACGCGCATGTTATGGAGGAATTTTCATGGCACTTTCAGACAGAGAACCTGGTCTTCTCCCAAGCGTGTGCGATGGCGCTTCTGACAGCGCATGTCAAATGTCGTTGCAGGAATTTTTAGCGAATCCAGACAGTCGTGATTCTATTTAGACACTATTTACTCAATTGTTGGCACAATGAGTCACATGATACAGCGTCTCACAGTGGGTGTGCTCGTGGCTGTTCTATCAGCGTTAGGAAGTGTCTTCTGGTTTCTGTACAACGAACCCCCTCATCATTGTCTGAAAGAAGAAAACGTACGGTGGTGCTTCATACACGAGGCGCAAGCTATTGCCGCAATAGAGGGAGCACAGAAGGCATATTCATATGTGCACGATGTCATTAAAAAATATAGCGATTATAAGACCGAACACCTGGCACTTCATTATGTTGGTATGAAGGCATATGACGAAGCGGGATCAGTAGACAAGGCTTTTACGCTCATCTATGGGGAAGATCAGATGGCTGATGATTCGATATATTACAGCGGTTTTCAACACGGGCTCTTCGAGCGATATTTTGAGGTGAATGGAGCACAGACACCGACTGTGCTCGGGAATGAGACGTGTCACACATATGCTTCATCGGAGTCCCTCGATGAGTTCACCAGTACCCGCACGCGAGTGCTCGCAGCGGAATGCTATCACGCGATCGGTCACGCGATAATGTTCATATCTGACAATAATGTTGAGGCATCACTTTCGGCATGTGACGCGTTCCCTCATCAATGGGAGCAACGGTGGTGTTACCATGGAGTGTTCATGGAGAATTATTATCTACACATTCCCGAATATCATCTCGGCGTCGCACGGCCGGATGCCGAAGGGCTTTCTGTAGTCGAGCTTTGCATGCGCGTTGGGGAAAAATATCGGGGAGAGTGCAGTTATTTCGTGGGCTGGGTGTATATGCAAATGCATCCAAACGACTTTGCCGGAGCATTTTCCGAATGCGCGATGTTTCCGCAGAGTGATGCAAGGATATGTATCGCACGCGTGGGACGTTTTTTTGTAGCCGCATCGTCCGCAGGCGATCTCTCGGGCATGATCGCAACGTGTGAGAAGGCGCACCCATTCCTGCGTGAATGTTTGTACGGAACAGCCATCGGATTGAACCAGGGAGTGGGTTTGTTTGAATATGTCAATAAAGGCAAAGGGCTATGTGATGTTCTTGAGGACGATATGCACGCGGATTGTGAAAACGCCCTGACACGGTCTCATGAAAGTCTTGCGCGGAAAGTAATAACCGAACTCTGACTGGAGGGTCCCTTTTAGGGTCGTGGGAACGGCTCACCGATAAGGAGGTAGGAGAGCACCAATTGTCCTTGTGGGTTGATATATACAGAACCGTATCCATGTGTACCCGGGACGACGTCGTCAATCGTAGCCGGGGTTGTCGAACTAGTGCCAACGACCGCGCCGTTCTCGATTATCACATCCCTGCGTTCTACGAAGAAGTCAGGGGCGAGGGAATACAAAGTCGGGACATCCAGGTTAACGCTGGGTATCCGCGTAATCCCTACCAATTTCCGATGCTCGAGGTCTATAGAGTACACGGTGAGAAATTCCGAGAATGCTAAAAAGCCGAAGATCTTCTCTGGCGCTGTCATGGCGCTAAGACGTTCGCGATAAACATAGAGTTCTTCGCCGGCGATGATGGTCGCGGATAGGACAAGGGATAGACAGCCGAGAATGATTGGAAGTCTGTTCATGATCCTATACGTTTGGTGATGGTTATGTCCGTAGCGCGGAGCGTCCCCATTGTCTGCAGGTCTCTATTCACGCGTACGGTTGCTCCGGGCGGTAAGGGGATCATTTTTCCTATTATGAATCTCTTCTCTTCCATGATACCCGCTCTGAACACATATTCTACAGATGACCACCTCGTGGCGTCATCGTATACGAATTCTACTGTAACTCGCGGTTCTGCAATCGAGTAGCTACTCAGAGTTGAAACACGAAGCACGTGATCGGCGAGACGGTGATCAGTTACGATCCCATAATATGTACGCTCAGCATGCATTCCGTCTCGTGGTAGTGTAGGCATGAAAACATTAACGCCGAAAGACAATACGTATCCGCAGGCTCCCCCAAGAATTATCGGCAGCGCGTATCTTAGGGCGATATGCATCGAGTAATTATAGCTCGTAGTAAAGGTTCCTCGGAGCAAGCTCCGAGGTATTATGGAGCTCGCTTCGCTCGCGCAGTCTCGCAGCAGAGCTGCGAGATATTGAACCTGTGTTTGCTCCTCGGCTCGGAAATGCAAAAGTGCTCTTTTGCGTTTCTCTCGCAACGCTCGCAAATAAAGCGCATGAGGGCGACCCATTTATGCGTATCGTTCTTCGCATCGTATTTGCTTGACATAGGCGTGCAGAATATGATGTGCACAACATGCAACGCATCAGTGCTTTATTGCTGGTACTTGTACTCGGCTCTTATGCAATGTATTACGCCATTCCGGAGGACGTATCCAACGTATCATGTGATAACTGCAATCTTGTGATCATCACGTTGGATAGCGTGAGGTTGGATCACATGGCTTTGTATGGTTATGAACGCTCGACAACCCCGAACATCGACAACTTCGGACAGGGCGCGTTGGTATTCACTAATTATTTTTCGACGAGTTATTTGACGCCTGTTAGTGCATTTTCAATGCTCACTGGCAGATATCCTTTCAGCAATGGCGTCGTCAGTTTTTATTCATATTTGCGCGACGATGTTACTTCACTTGCGGAGACCCTACAGGCGGAGGGGTATCGTGCTGCGGCGTTCGGTTCTTCTCCAGAGTACGAACTCTTTCCTTCACTCAAAGAAAGCGGGATGCGAGGTTTCGATGTGTATAAAACTTTTACGTCTGATGATCCAGATATATTGCCCAGTCGTTCGCAGGTTCCAGTAGAGGAAGCAATTGCCTGGGCCGAAGATTCTTCGCAGCCGTTTTTTTTATGGATGCCGATCGGCGCTGCGCACTGGCCATATGATCCATTTGAAGAACGAACTTTTACCGATGCAGGTTACGACGGGTTTCTGCGGAATTTACCTTCCGGTTTTAAGACCTATAGTCAGATATATAAGGGGACATATTATCCGATACGTGAGGGGACAATGCCGAATGTCCGCCAGTCTCTGCATCTGCCGGAATATTCTTCCCGACATACCGAAGAGGTCGATCTGCTCCTTGAGTGGGGACCATCTGCAACTACCTCATTGAATGCGGAGGACCTTGAATACGTTCGAGGTCGCTACGACGACGGACTGCTATTCATGGATCGCATCGTCGGCGACATAATTGCAACTCTCGAAGAAAAACATTTGGATCGGGATACCATCATAATTATTGAATCGGTGCATGGTGAAGAATTGGGCGAGCGCGGTGTCATTGGGCACTATGATATTGATGAAGCAACGATACGAAGTCCGTTGATGATCAAGGTGCCTGGAGCGCGTTCGCGCCGCATCGACGCTCTTATCTCTGGAGTCGACATCTATCCGACCGCGCTAAGTATGTTGGGAATCGATATGGCTATGCGCGATGGGATAGACTTTGTACCATTTCTTTCCGGAGTGACCTCAACAGAACCTCGGCAAGAAGTATTCCTTACGCGCACGCCACTTTTCGAGACGCTCTATACGGTCGAAGGGGATAGCATGACATCTGCTCGTTACGAGCGATTGCGCTCTGAGGATGCGCGCATGCATTATCACGATAGCGCGATCCGTACGAACGAATGGAAGCTCATTCATCGCACTAGCAGAGTGGCGTTGTCACGTTATTCATGGTGGCAGTATCTCACTGGGAATATTGAAAATATCCCAGAATACGAGCTGTATTTTCTTCTTGACGATCCTCTTGAGACAACGAATCTGTATAACGAGCGTCCTGACATTGCGACGCCATTGCAGGAGCGCTTGAGCGCGTGGGAGAATACGCAGGCGAGTGATCGCAATCTATTAAAAATGCAAGATACGATACGGCAGGAATACTTTTAAATGATCTTATGATGTTGCTCTTTCCATCTAAAAAACATGCATTTGTTGTGGTGGGGTGTATCGTGATGCTCGCGGTCGCGACATTTTTCATACTTCGAGGAGGAGACGATCTCTCGTGCAGAGAGTGTAATGTAATTATCATTGGCGTCGACACACTCCGGGCGGACGCGTTGCATAGTCTTGGATATGAGCGTGAGACCACTCCGACCCTTGATGCGCTCGCCAATAAAGGTGTCATTTTCTCACAGGCAATCTCTGCATCGAGCTGGACGGTGCCATCATTCATGTCGATCTTTACGGGTATGTATCCCTCGGCGCACAAGGTGACAAATAAATTCGTAAAATTTTCAAAAGACGCGAAGATACTCACAAATCTTAAAGATATTGATCCTGAGATCGAAACGTTCGCGATGATCATGAAGAACGCAGGCTACGCAACCGGAGGCTTTACGGGGGATGCAGGAGTCTCAGCACAGTTCGGATACGGACAGGGGTATGATATATATACCGACGAAAAAACCTTCGGCGGATTTGAGAATAGCGAGCAACATGCCTTGAAATGGCTGGATACTCTGGACTCCAAACAAAAGTTCTTTATGTTCTTCCATGGTTATGATCTGCATGGGCAACATGATCTAGATGACGATTCGTCCAGGGAATTTGTTCCTGAATATTCAGGGACGTACAAAGGCACGAAAGAAGAAGAGGCAATTATCCGTGAACAGCAACTGGAATGGGGAGGATTGTCACTCACGCCGGGGGACGTAGCATTCTGGCGGGGCATATATGACAGCAAGATCAAAGACGCAGATACGCGGCTTGCCAGTTTTATCGCGGAACTCGAAAAGAGGGGTCTTCTCAAAAATACGGTCATAGTTTTAGTGTCTGACCACGGAGAAGAGTTTTATGAACATAAAGGCATTGATCACGGACACTCTTTATATGATGAACAGGTTCATGTGCCTTTGATACTCATCGTTCCGGGTATGACCGGCGGAAGAAGGGTCGATGCGCAAGTAAGTACAATGGATATCGCTCCTTCAATTCTCGATATCCTCAACATCGCACCGAGCGCAGCTTTCGAAGAACAAACCGCTTTGAGACGCAGTCTTGTGCCGTATATTCTTGGATTGGAATTTCGCGGGTACGATATTTTTACCGAGACGGATTATCGCAACTCACGGCATCTTCGTTCAGTGCGTACCGCAGACGGGTGGAAGTACATACTCGATCTCGAAAGTAAACACGAAGAGCTTTATGACCTTCGCAATGATCCAGGTGAGTTAAAGGATTTAGCATCGAGCGAGGTAAAAAAGCGTGACGAGACTAGAAGAAGACTTCTCACTCACATGCGGGATGAACTTCATCAGACTTTGGATCAAGAAATACGCACTGATTGTCTCCCGGTATATGTTGGAGAGTGCGAGTAGTACTATCGATAGGGAAAATATATCTATTATCTGACAGATGATACTATGCGTTCATGCGAGGGACGCAGGTTTTCGATAATATGTCGCTGACATATATTCTTGTTTCCGTACTCCTCTTTGTATTGGTAGTAACTTCTGTTCTGTATCTAAAGAAAGGGGATGTCCAGGATGTAAGGAAGCAAATTATTCTTGAGCAACAAGGATTTCAGCCGAGTGAGCTCACTGTCAAAAAAGGAAGCACGGTAACATTCACTACGACCGCCGCGCGACAGTTCTGGCCGGCTTCAAATTTGCATCCAAGTCATGACATCTATCCTGATTTTGACGCGAAGCGGCCTCTTGAGAGCGATGAAGTATGGAGCTTCACTTTCAATACAGCAGGCGATTGGCCATTTCATGATCACATCCGATCATACTATGTTGGTGTCGTACACGTAATCGAGTAAAGTGGAAGCTGTATATGCGTTTGTATATGAAGATAAGTGTCCTCTCAGCATTCTTGTTTGTGGGGCTCGCAGTGTTTTTCTTTATGCCGGGTACTCGGATGGCGCGCGCGGCAGAGGCCTGTTCCACCGGGCACGAAAAACAAGATGAGCAGATACAATGCTGGCTCGATATCATGCGTGCGGAAATGAGAGATGATGGAATAGGAGCCGCAATGAAGGTCTTTTCGTACGTATACAACACGTACCCCACATTCTCAGCTACAGGCTGTCATGTGCACGCGCATCGCGTGGGCGATATGGCGTATTATGAATTTTATCTTGCGAATCCTGATCTTGATGCTCTGGAATTTCCGCAAGAGACGGCAAGTTGCGGGTATGGCTTCTATCACGGCTTTTTCGAGCATCTTATTCAGGATAATCCCGATCCGTCATACATAACGTCCACATGCACATATTTTCATGAGCGGCTCGGGCACATGCTCGGCGACATGAGACAGATCTGCTATCACGGGAGCGGGCATGGACTTATGCTTGCGAGAACAGAAGAAGTAACGAACGATGATTGGGGGAATGCACAGGCGTTCGCAACAAAGCCGCTCGAACAGTGCGAGAAACTTTCTGAGGCGACAGTGCGTGAAAAAGAAGAATGTCGTGAGGGGATCTATAATGTGCTTGTTGATTGGATGGAGGGGAAAGAGTATGGATTTGTCTACAACGACATCCACCCGTTCGCAGTTTGCGATGAGCTTCAAAATTACGATTGGAAAAAGGCATGTTACTACGAAATGTCCCAGAAATTGGACCGAGTATCGGCACGTGACCCTGTGCAGCTTGTCAAAATTATTGCTCCGATACAGGACCCGAAATTACAACGCACCGCATTGTTGGTAGGTATCGCGGGAATGATGCAGTCAGTTGCAAACACCAATGCGTACGAATCCTTCATGCGTACGTGTGCGCAATTGGGCGAGAAGTCCAGGAACGACTGTGCCATCGGCGTCATTTCCGGGCTCTTCGAGCACGGGCTTCCTCAGGAAGAGTATGTGAATGCCATACGCGCATGTCGTCTCGAGGAAATTGGATCATCCGGGATGGCTGCTTCGTGCTGGAAAGAGGTTTCGAATAAATTAATACGTTTTTATACCCCCCAGCGTGTGCAAGAGATCTGTCCAGAATTTCCAGAGGAATACCGATCTCTGTGCAGCAAGAAATGAAGAGCCTCTTTTATTTCCGAGCCGAGGAGCAAACACAGGTTCAATACCTCGGAGCTTGCTCCGAGGAACCTTTATCTGTCGAGGATAGCAAGCGAAATGCGAAAGTGCAGGTTTCGCATTTCCGAGCGACACAGACAGCAAAGGTTCAAAGCCCCGCGGCTTGCCTGCCTGTGCGATGCACGCAGACAGGCCGCGGAATTTGGGACGCATAACCCTTCAACAAGCTGCGGGTCGGATGCCTTTGCAAATACGAGCACGATCTTTTGGCACTGCAGAAGCTCTTGCTCTAACGTAAATTGGCCGCAAAATGCAATGGAGTGCCGTGCGCCCTTTTCAGGTGTCTCACGATGGAAGAAACCCGACACAACGCCGAGAATGCATGCTGCCCATTCTTCTTGATCCATGAGTTGACTGCACTCTTTTGCCAGATGCGTGAATTCTGGCTCACCGACGCGGCGCCGTACCTCGTCATTTATAAGCGCTTGCATTGATTCGAGCCGTGCTGCCTTTACGGGTATCTGTCTTAGTAACGAGAAACCGTCTTCAAGTGAGTATTTGTTGTGGCGGATGTATCCGACACCGATCTCTATGGCGCATCCCGTCCAATATTCTGGCACTGCCCTGCAAACACCGAGGGGATCGTCATGCCTGAACGAGATCCCGTATTCACCGGAACCAAGAGCTATTGAGAGCGAATTGAATACGCCGGAAGCACACCGTGTTCTTTCCCACTCTGGTTGAATTGCGCTCTCGCATGAGAGGAGTGCGCTTTTCGCCATTTTGTATTCGTCACCCCACTTGGTTGAATCAATAGAGTCGAACAGTGCATGTCCGATGCCGTGATAACACGCGCCGACAGCATTGTGCCGTGATGTTGGCGTTCCTAGATGTGTGCTATCTCGCATCTTTTCGCAGTAGGCAACGGTTTGAGCGACTCCCTCATCTCCTGTGTCGCGAAGGGCTTGTTCCATGAATCCATGATAGAAACCGAAATTGCAATACGTGGTTTCTATCCTGTCAGCGACAGCGCCTCCGGCTTTGTATAGTTGATATGTCTGTATGCCGATATAGTGCGAAACGTCGTGACAATTTCTCTGAAATAACGGATCCTCAGCATTCCACTTTTCGAAAGCGTCGAACACTGCGTCGAGTCCTCCTTTCTTAAGAATACGGTCTATTTCACCGTCCCAGCAGTAGGCTTTTATTGTGTCGGTCGAGGAGTCGAGACATGCTTCGACACTTTCTCCTTCATATCCTAGGACGATAATTCTTCCCTGCACCATTGGGTGCATATGATCGTGGAATGGCCAGACCCCTGCACGCGAAAAAGTAAATTCCCATGGATCACCGGGCTGAATCGCGTGTGTTGGGTCGAAATCCGAATAGCGTCCATGGGACGGATGAGAATCCGACGCAGGCCACGAATCTGATATCGATGAATTAACGAAGATGACCGTGTCACCTTTGTTGATAGTAAGCCTCTCAGGCGAGAATCCGGTATTGGTTCTTGTGATGGTGTATGTCTGCGGAGAAAGATATGCGTATGCCATTCCTGCAAGAACCGCGACAGCAAGAAAAATAACTGCCAAAAGCTTAACAGAAAGAGAAAAATGCGCGCGCATATGCCCCTAGTATACGATGCCCGTTCAGGTTGTTTTTTAACGACTCTTGGGGCAGAATGGCATCCTCGTGGGGTAGCGCCCTTGCTTTATGAAGTTCAGACTGAGTGTCTATATATGGCCTATTATCGCTGCGGCAGCGTTGCTCGGGGGCGCCTTTTTCTACGTTAATTTTTCCTCGCGTGCTGAAGCTGCAGCCATAGTCGAAACATGTAAAAAGGAGCCAGACAACATGTTCTGTTACGAACGCGAAGTGCCGAAGCTGTATTCTTCTTACTCGATCCCGGAACTATTTGAATTCATCCGCGAGATCCGTCGTCTCGATCCGTCGTATCAGTTTTGCCATGTACTTGCGCATAAGCTCGGCGAAGAGGCCGTTGCAGAAGACCCGTCGCGCTGGCTGGATATGATCCCTCTGAACCCGCGTGATGGAATGTGCAGCAACGGATTCATTCATGGCGTCATCGTAGGCAGGTTTCGCAATGACACGCTCGACAAGGAAACGCTCGAGAAAACGATACCTGATCTTGCGAGGGCGTGCGAACCGCGGGCGAACTGGTCTCCCAGTTCGTTGGACCAAGCGATTTGCTATCACGGCATGGGCCACCTTTTTATGTTCATAACGAACGCTGACATGCGGCTCTCGCTGGATACGTGCGCACGCATATCGCGAAGTGCAACTGGGGATTTTATGCGCGTCTGCCGAGAAGGCGTATTCATGCAAACATATCAGCCGCTTGAGCCGGACGATTTTGCTCTGCTAGAATTACTTCCTGAAAAACCGACGAAAGAAAATTACCGGCGCTTATGCGCAGCGTACGCGAACGATCCAGAAGAAGGAGCGTGTCTTCGGGAAGCGTGGCCGTTCTTCCGCACCGACATTCTTAAAGGAACTGGTGCCATCAGTTTTTGCTCAGGACAACCAACCAAGGAGGAGGAAGAGATGTGCTACGAATCGGCTTCAACTATCATAGGAAGACAGCTTCTCGGGAACGATGAAAAAGCAAGTGCGGCGTGTGATGCTCTTCCTCAGAAATGGCAGAGCATATGCTACATTGCGGCTGCTCAAGCACTGCTGGAAGAAGATAGGGCGACGGGGAAGGCTGCAATTTCTCTCTGCGAGAGAGGAAAGAATGGTGTTGCTGATACCTGCTTAAAGACACTTGCGATGCGAGCAAACTGGATATTTTCAAGCGGTGCAGCGGAAAAGGACGCATTTTGCGAGGCATTGCCGCGATTCAAGGAGGAGTGCGATCGGCGGCGCTAAATTCCGCGTATAGTATAATCTACCCATGCAGCGTCTGTTGCATTTTCTTTCCTACAACAACGCGGTCCCGATAGCTGTCTCCATAGTCTTCTTAGGAGGCACCGCGACGTTTGCCGCAACTAATCCGGAAGCCATCTTTGATTCGGAGCAGTCTGTTCTCTCGATTGACAATACGTACATCGCAAATAAGGATCTTTCGGGTTATACGCCCACGATAGAGATACTTGGTGTCACCGAAGACTCGGAGAAATACTATGTCTCATACCGTTTGACGACCATTGATGTCGTAGACGCAATGTGGCGCGATGTTACAGAAAATGGGGTTCTCGAAGTCGCAAAGCCTGTTCTCGGACAATATGGCGATTTGGGTTTATATGCCACCGAACAATTCAAGCAATTAGTTGACCATGAGATAGCATACCTAAAAGAGGTCCAAGAAATAGAAAGAAAACAAGTTACTCCGAAAATTGTTGCAACAAGTTATAGCGGGTTGGTAGGGAAGTTGCTCGATGATAAAACTGAAACTCTGCCGGGATACACTCCGGTAGTGACGCCGCCTCCTATTGTTGTCGAGAACGTCTCTGCACCGGATACGAGCGGTCAAGTTGCAGGCGCATCAACGTCAGCAGTACCAACTTTAAGCATGCCGGTTATACAGATACTTGGGCCCAATCCGCATGAAATACCTGTCGGAGCAAATTTTGCCGATCTTGGCGTTGTTGTGAGCGATGACTCCGGATATATTCCCACCGTAAAGACGTTTGTGGATGGAACATTGTACGAGAGATCTCCTGTCACGGTTGATACGTCAAAGCCGCGCGAGTGGCACATACGGTACGAAGCGACTGACACAGATGGCAATATCGCGACTGCCGAGCGTCTCGTCATCGTTAAAGATCCCTTTGTTTCTCAGTCTGCACCGGAGTCTTCTGTCGCTTCGAGTACCTCGACGACGACTGAACCAACCGCCGCGAGCGAACCTCCTCCAGGATCTATTCCGATCTCTCCACCCGAATCGGCTCCAGATGCAGGGCAGACTTCTGCGACGACAACAACCGCGACCACAACGCCATGACCGATACTTATCCCCTGTAATAATATTTCTTCCGTGGTATTCTCATCGCCATGTCAGTAAAAATTGCCATTAATGGATTTAGAAGGACCCCAAAGGAAAGCGTAGCTTCCTACGGGGCGGGACTCATTTCAAATTAACGAATTACAAATTTTAAAATATGGCAGCCAAAATAGCGATTAATGGTTTTGGAAGGATAGGAAGAGGTTTTTTAAGAGCGGTGCACGGTCGTCCTGAAATGGAAGTAATTGCCATTAATGACCTGGGGACGCCGGAAAATCTGGCATATCTTTTGAAATATGACAGTGTCTACGGTCGCGCCAAATTTGAAGTGAAAGCGGGGGAAAAGGCGATCATCGTAGATGGTAAATCGATTCCGGTGATCGGAGAAAGGGAGGTAGCGAATTTACCCTGGAAAAGCATGGGTATTGATATTGTCGTTGAATCAACGGGTCTTTTTACTGAAGCAGAAAAAGCAAAAATGCATCTCTCTGCCGGTGCGAAGCGCGTAGTCATCAGCGCTCCAGGCAAAGGAGAGGGTATTGATACGATACTCATCGGCGCGAATGAGGAGAAGTTTGGCAAGTCCGAAATCACATCCAACGCCTCATGTACGACGAACGCTGCGTCGCCTCTCATAGGAGTTCTTCTCGAATCTATCGGCATTGAACGCGCGGTTTTGAATACGACGCATGCATACACGGCAAGTCAAAGTCTCGTCGATGGCGGCAAAGCCAAGGATATGCGCGAGCAGCGTGCTGCGGCGCAGAACATGGTACCGACATCGACCGGTGCCGCAAAAGCAACGGCGCTCGCATATCCCTCTCTCAAAAATAAATTTGACGGTATTTCGGTGCGCGTTCCAGTGCCTGCTGGTTCAATAGTCGACGTGACGTTCGTACCGACGCGTCCTACAACGACCGACGAGGTGAATGATATTCTTAAAAAGGCTGCTGCGAGCGATCGCTGGAAGCGCGTCTTTGCTGTAAGCGAGGAGCCACTTGTCTCATCTGACATTCTCGGACTCCCGTACGGTGCTATAGCAGATCTAAGTATGACGCGTGTTGTTGACGGGACGCTCGTAAAAGTAATGGCTTGGTACGACAACGAAATGGGATATTGCTACACGCTTGTGGAGCATGTCGCCGAAGTCGCGAAGCACTTGTAGCATGCGTGTTTATCTCGCCACAGATCACGGCGGATTTGAACTCAAAAATAAACTTGTAGAGTTTATTACAACCCTCGGTCATGAGGCGGAGGATTGCGGCGCGTTTGTGAACGATCCGCATGACGACTATCCGGCGCTTATCGCCGCGGCTGCAAAAAAACTCAGAGACGACGTCGCAAAAAACATTGATAGCCGTGCAATCGTGATCGGGGGCTCGGGACAGGGGGAGGCGATCGTCGCCAATCGGTTCAAGGGAGTTCGTTGCGCACTCTACTATGGACCTGCGCAACGCGCGCAAACAGATATGAGCGGGAAAGAGTTGGATATGCTCACATCAACTCGGGAGCACAACAACGCGAACGCTCTCTCTATTGGGGCGCGATTTCTTTCCGAACAGGAAGTAAAGGCCGCTGTTCTGAAATGGCTCTCGACGCCGTTTCCGGGAGAAGAACGTCATGTGCGCCGCGTAAAGCAAATTGATGAACAAAATTGACCTCGTGAGAAAAACACATGAACGTCGGCGCAACATATGAATAAGCCGAAAAAACAAAGCTCGCAAGAAAAATCGGGGCTATTTTCTCATGGGGTTGAGATCATCCCAACCGTTGTTCCTGCGTCACTCGATGATGTTGTGAACGCTCGCGCAAAAAATCACTTTGCGTCCGGTCTTCATATCGATGCGGCTGACGGCTCGTTTGCGCCGAACACGACCTGGGTACCGAATCCAGAAGAAAAGATCCCCGACGCTGGTACTTCCGTGTATGAAGCGCACCTTATGGTTGATAACCCGTTGTCCACCGGTCTCGCCTTTGTTCGCGCTGGTGTAAAGCGCATCATCGGGCACGTCGAGGCGTTTTCAAACGCCGAATCGGCGCGCGAGGCTCTCCACATGTGGAAAAAAGCAGGGGCGAGTGAAGCGGGACTCGGTGTCTTATTGGATACGCCGCTCGATTCCCTTGAACCGTATCTCGAGTTTTGCGACGTGGTTCTTTTTATGTCTATCGCAACAATAGGCGTACAGGGCATTCCATTTGACGAGAGAGGAATAGGGCGGGTCAAAGAATTCCACAAAAAGAATCCGCGCATCACTATTGCGGTAGACGGAGGCGTCTCCGAAAAGAATATAAAAAAGTTCGCTCGCGCGGGCGCTACACGTTTTTCTGTCGGCTCTGCCCTCGTAAAGAGCGAAGATCCTGTTGGGATGTATAACAAGCTGCACCATCTCGTCGGTACACAGTAACCCGTTGACAATTCATACATGGCGCAGTAGCCTTGCACTATCATGGTTCGAGGCGCACTAAATTTCTTTGGTTTTTGGTTTTATGAGCTCTCACTCGAGAGTTCGTTTGCGCGATCGTAAAAAAGATACGATACCGAAAACGAGCCCTCGAGAGAGGGCTCGTTTAGCAAGAGCATAACCATAACCCATGAACTTACTTCTTATCCATGGACCTAATCTGAATCGTTTTGGAGAGCGTGATGCGGCGCAATACGGTTCTGTTACATTCGCACAAATCGAATCTCTTGTCGTTGATGAGACGAAGAAGCTGGGACACGGCGTAAAGAAATTTCAGTCAAATCACGAAGGTGCTCTCATTGATTTTCTGCAAGCAGAAAGCAAGAATGCGCACGGAATCATCATTAATCCGGGCGCTCTCTCCCACTACAGTTACGCTCTGTACGATGCGCTTGTCGATACGAAATTGCCGGTCGTTGAGGTACACCTCTCAGACATCAAATCCCGGGAAGCGTGGAGACGAATCTCCGTAACTGCTCCTGCCTGCATCGCTCAAATTTCGGGAAAAAAGGAAGCGGGGTACAGCGAAGCTGTAGCGGTCTTGCATCAGCACCTTTCAAAACAAGTATGACGGAAACAAAGAAACGAACCGCTGTTGTAGGGCATCCAATTGCCCATAGTCTCAGTCCGCTCCTGCATAATGCAATTTATGAACGAGAACGAATTGATGCGGAAATGTTTCGCTACGACGAGACCGATATTGTTTCCTTTGTTTCTACGGTACGCGAAGAGCCGCTTCATTTGGTCGCAGTAACTCTTCCTCATAAACAAAGTGTCATTCCGCTTCTTGACGAGGTAGACCATGTTGCCTCGGAAATTGGTTCTGTAAATACCATCATAAATCGAGAGGGTATGTTGAAAGGGTCAAATACTGACTTCCTCGGAATTGCAACGTCGCTGGAAGATCTCCCGCTCGAACACAAGAATGTACTTGTTCTCGGTGCAGGAGGCGCGGCACAACCAGTCGCGTATTATCTGCGTCAACAAAAAGCAGATCTGTATTGTTTCAACAGGGATGTTGAAAAGGCGCGAGAACTTTGCGAACGATTTGGCGGTACGCCAGTTGTGAATATAGATGATGTGAAAAATGTGGAATTTCGGCTCATCATCAACGCGACGCCGCTTGGACTCAATAGCAGCGATACTTTGCCGATCCCTGAAGAGTTTTTGCACCCAGGCATGACTGTGTTTGATCTCATCTACACACCCACGAAATTGCAGGATATCGCAAAACGAAAAGGAGCGAATGTCATTTCAGGGTTAGGGATGTTTGTTGCGCAAGGCTTAGAGCAAGAGAAGCGCTGGCTCGGTAGAGAAATTGTCGATCCTGGGTATACTGCGCTACTTCGGGCGGAACTTGAGAAAAATAATGCACTAAATTAATAATATGACAACGGAAGAAACAATGAACGTACGCGTCATCAAAAAGATGCCCTCGGCAGATGAGATGATCGCAGCGCATCCCATTTCAGATAAGGGGTTAGCTCGCGTTGAACAAGACCGAAAAGAAATAGCAGATATTCTTTCTGGGCGCGACAGCAGACTTCTTTTTATTGTCGGTCCATGTTCTGCCTGGCCGGAGGGGGCAGTCATCGAATATGCAAAGAGGCTCAAGAAACTTTCCGACAAAGTTAGAGATAAACTTAAACTCGTGATGCGTGTGTACATTCAAAAGCCTCGCACTATTCGTGGTTGGCTGGGGCCGGTAAATCAAGTTGATCCATACACGGAACCGGACATCGCGCTTGGCGCCGCGTATTGCAGAGATATGATGGTACAGATAGTAGAGATGGGGCTTCCCGTAGCGGATGAAGCGCTGTTTACTCACAACGCGAGGGGATTTGCAGAACTATTGTCGTGGATGGCTATCGGGGCTCGTAGCGTCGAGGATCAAGAACACCGCATCTTTGCCTCCGGCGCACGTTGTCCTGTCGGCATGAAAAACAACACATCCGGCTCCATAGAGGTAGCAGTGAACGGTATCGTCGCCGCGCAACACCCGCATCACGCTGTCGTTGATGGATATCAGGTAGAGACGAAGGGAAATGCCCTTGCGCATCTCGTATTGCGAGGAGGAGAAAAGGGTTCAAATTACGGCCCGGAGCATATTCAAGAGGCAAACGCGCTCCTAAAGAAGCACAAAGTGAAGAATCCCTCCATCATCATTGATGTAAGCCATGAGAACTGCCGCGTGAACGGCGTAAAGGAGCCTACAAGACAGGGACAGGTCGTAAAAGAAGTTCTCTCCATCATGCGCGTCAATCCAGAATATAAGGCTTTGGTGAAGGGGTTCATGATGGAGAGTTTTATCAAAGAGGGATGTCAAAAGATCGAAAGTAAAACTGCCGAAACGATCGATAAAAGCGGACTTTCAATAACCGACCCTTGCGTCGGATGGGACGCAACAGAAAAACTACTGTGCGAGGTGGCAAAAGAATATGTCTAAACGCATACAGCGAATTCAGGTGAAAACCGCTTACGCTTCGTATCCAATAGTAATTGGAATGAATATCGAGCGGGAATTGGTGAATGTAGTAAAAAAAGAGGGAGCAAATCGCCGTGTAGCAGTCATTTCGGATGGTACGGTTGCGCGGCTCATCGCTACGCGGATTGTTTCAGTTCTGAAAAAGAATGGTCTTAAAACAGAGCTCTTTACGTTTCCTGCGGGTGAAAAAAACAAAAACCAGCAGATTGTTACAAAGCTTCAGCACGCAATGCTGAAAAGAAAATATGGTCGAGACTCTCTTATTGTTGCGCTTGGCGGAGGAGTTACGGGTGACATGGCAGGATTCGTCGCTGCCACATACATGCGCGGTATTCCGTACATTCAAGTACCGACGACACTGCTTGCGATGGTAGATAGTTCCGTCGGAGGAAAGGTAGGCATTGATACGCCATTTGGGAAAAACACGGTGGGAGCTTTTTGGCAGCCGAAGGCAGTCATTGCGGACGCTGCGCACTTACGGCATCTGTCTCGAAAAGAATTAATAAGCGGATTGATAGAGGCAGTCAAGACGTTCTTTACTTCGGACAGACACATGCTTGCTGTCGCACAAAGGTTGGATCTGGATGATCCGTTCAGAACAGCAAACGAGCTTCAAGCGATCATTTATCGGTCGATTTCAATCAAAGCTGCCATTATAGGTCGTGATGAACGCGAGTCAGCGGAGCGTCTTGTTGTTAATTTCGGGCACACGATCGGACATGCGATTGAACTTCTGTCTGAATTCCGTATGCCGCATGGATATGCTGTCGGGTACGGCATTCTTGTAGAGAGCAAAATTGCAGAACTTCTCGGAACGATCTCATCCGATGAATATGTAAGTATCCGTGATCATTTAAAGCGTTTCGGTATCACGAAAGCGCCTCTTTCAAAATTTTCCATCGCGCGCGTATTGCATGTTGCTAAGACAGATAAGAAGAGTAAAAGCGGCGTTCCACACTATGTTCTTCTCTCGTCCATTGGCTCGGTGTATACAAAAGGAGGAGTGTACGCGTACCCCGTGAAGGAATCTATCGTTAGGAAGGCATATAGAACTGTATGAAAGAGCGCGAGGTAACAGAGCGAGGCCAATATGTATTGCGTCTCATCAAGGATGAGGACGTTTTGCTGACGCTCGAGGATTTCTGCGCGCGAAAAGGGATTTTGTCTGGTTCTTTTAGGGCGATAGGTGCTGTGAAAGAGGCGAAGATAGGATACTACGACCTGGCGTCAAAAAAGTACGGCTCAAAAGTGTATCTAGACGAAATGGAAGTTGCTTCAATGACGGGTAACGTCGCACAGGTCGACGGTAAACCATTCATACATGTTCACGCGGTACTCTCCGGCATGAAGCCAGGCTCGGAGAATCAGCCGGTCGCCGGGCATGTTTTCGAAGCGATTGTAGCTGTAACGCTTGAAGTGCAGCTAACCGCGTTCAATGAGAATATCTCACGCGAATTTGACGATGATATAGGTCTCAAGTTGCTTAATATATAACGTCAGTCTTTTTCCATCGGGGGCATTGGGAATATACTATATACTGCTTCAATGTATCCTGATCCAAGTCCTGTATCTTTACAGTCCGTGCTTGCGATGCCAGCGCGTAGTCTCGTTAAATTGGGAATTGCGGGGAGTGAGAAAACGGCGTATATACTTATCGTTTTTGTTGTCAGTGCGGCGCTTTTTTTGTTCATTTTTGTCCATAAGAAACCCGATGTACCTTCAGTCCCGAACCTTGTAAGCGAGCGAGCGCCGCAGCTTCCCGCGCCCATAAAAAAAGCAGGCACGCAAGCCAATTAACCATGCGATGAAAACTTCACGAGGGTTCACTCTTATCGAATTGCTAGTGGTCATTGCAATTATCGGGATCCTTTCTTCTGTCGTACTCGCGGCTCTGAACCAGGCACGTATTAAGGCTCGGAATGCCCGTCGTGCTTCTGATCTCAAGCAATTACAGACAGCTCTTGAGTTGTATAATTCAGACAATAGCCACTACCCGTTCACTTCGGCGTCCGCGTATGAATATCGAAGCACATGCTCAGGTCAAAGCTGGTGGGGAGGCTCATATGCACCGCAAGATGTCATTCCAGGCCTTGTCCCTGTCTACATCCCGGCAATGCCGCTTGAGCCTTCTGGCGGTATCGGTTCAAGCTGTTGTTATATCTACGGTGTTGCACCTGGCGGTACTGATTATAAACTGCTCGATTTCAATTGCGCCGAGATCGATTACATGGGCTACCCAGGTCTTGTCGACGTGAATAGAGACGGAGGACCAAATACCTGTATCCTTGACGGGTCCGCACCGTGGGCGTGGGCTGTTTATTCGGGGGAGGGATCGAAATGCATGTGAATCACCGTTGACTCGAAGTTTCGATGACATCGGTATGAGCTTTTCTCCATGCCCATAAAGCGTTAGAATGGCGCATTGCTATGGTGATAACAGACGCTGAAGTAAAAAACATCGAAGAGAAGGCGCTGGCAATTCGCAAGACCATCGTCGAAATGTTGGAGGCTGCTAAATCGGGACACTTGGCTGGACCGCTTGGCATGACTGATATTTTTGCCGCGCTGTATTTTCACGTACTCAAACACAACCCAAAAGATCCTGCGTGGGCGGAGCGGGATAGATTATTCCTCTCGAACGGACATATTTGTCCAGTGCGATATTCCGCGATGGCTCATGCGGGATATTTTCCCGTAGAAGAATGTATGACGCTTCGCAAATTCGGCTCTCGCCTGCAAGGGCATCCGGAGCGTGACATGCTTCCGGGTGTTGAGACCACATCAGGCCCGCTTGGCTCGGGTCTTTCGCAAGCATCAGGGTATGCGTATGCGGCTCGCATGGATGGGAAGACCTTCAGAGTGTTTTGCGCGATGTCTGATGGAGAACAAGAGGAAGGCAACACATGGGAAGGTGCAATGTTTGCTGGAAAGTATCGTCTCACAAATCTCACCGCAATTATGGATCGCAACAACATTCAGATTGATGGCAATACGGAAGATGTGATGCCTCTCGAGCCGCTCGCGGACAAATACAAAGCATTCAACTGGCACGTTATTCCGATTGACGGACACAACATCCAGCAGTTCATCGAAGCGTGTGATGAGGCAAAATCAATAAAAGAAAAACCAACTCTGATTCTCGCGCACACGACTCCTGGCAAGGGAGTCCCGTCTATCGAAAACGACTACCGCTGGCATGGCGCGCCTCCTGGTAAGGGCCCGACGGACAAAGTCCCGGCGGATAAACAAAAGGATGCGTTCCTCGAAGAGCTTCAGGCAAGTGCAAGATAATGTTACAAGGTAGAATTACAGACGAATATGAATAAAACCCAACTCATCTTCGGAATAATCTTTGCGGTAATTAATACCGCGATTGTCGGGATTTACGGTTTCTTTCTTAACCCTTTTGCGATTCGTTTTTCTGCTGAGGCGGGCTGGGGAGAGCCTCATGTCGCATACGTACCTATCATCATGATAGTGTCGCTTCTTAGCATTTCAGCAGGATGGATATTACTAATGCATGTCCGAAGAAGTATTAAGATATTTCTCTGGGTACTTCTTCTTGCTCCGTACGTCCAATTCACTGTCGCTGGTGTTTTGAACACCGGAATGCTTCAACCATGATCAACCCTACCGCAAAACTTGCCGCAAATATATTCGAAAAACCCGACATGGCTTCGACGCGCGAGGGGTTTGGAAAAGGCGTTGTCGAAGCGGGAAAGGCAGACGAGCGCGTTGTCGTTCTCACTGCTGACCTCGCAGAGTCCACGCAAGCACATCATTTTCAGAAGGCGTTTCCGGAGCGATTCATTCAGGTCGGAGTTGCGGAGCAGAACATGGCGACGGTCGCCGCGGGCATGGCCAACTACGGAAAAATACCTTTCTTTACGTCATACGCGGCATTTTCACCAGGCAGGAATTGGGAACAAATCCGCACCACGATCGCGCTTAACGACCTGCCAGCTATAGCGTGCGGTATGCATGCCGGGGTATCAGTCGGACCCGATGGAGCGACGCATCAAGCTCTCGAAGATATGGCAATGATGCGTGCGCTTCCCAAATTTACCGTTATATCTGCGTGCGATGCCGAAGAGGGAAGAAAAGCGACTTTAGCTGCTGCGAAACTCGGCAAACCGGTCTACATGCGATTCGGCCGCGAGAAAACGCCGATGATGACGACGGCTGAAACGCCGTTCGAGATAGGGAAGTTGAATGTTTTTTGGCGCGGAGAGAAACCGCAGGTCGCTATCTTTGGCACGGGACCTCTTGTTCATAATGCCCTGCTTGCTGCGCGTGAACTTGAGAAGGACGGGATATCATCGGTCGTAGCGAATGTACACACGTTGAAGCCGCCCGATCCGGCAATCGTCTCGCTCGCACAGGAAACCGGAGCCGTTGTAACTGTCGAAGAGCATCAAGTACACGGAGGCTTGGGCGGCGCTATCGCGGAACTTCTCGCAAAAGAAGCGCCTACTCCTATTGAATTCATCGGCATGCAAGATAAGTTCGGTCAATCCGGGACAGCGGCTGAATTGATCGAGCACTATGAGATGGGCGTCTTGCACATTGTCGCGGCGGCAAAAGAGGCGATAGGACGAAAGAAAATCTAGAGTGGGACAGCGGCAAAATCAGCTGGGCGCTTTGCATACCAGTCTTCGATCTTCTCGCGCGGCATGAGGCCGCGCTGCGCGCCGATCTCTTGCACAACATTTGCTGAATTGATGAGGCCTCGAAGCATCGCTTCCTGCGGTGGAAGGCCAAGAATGATGTATGCGACTGTCGTTGATGCGGCGGCGTCCCCCGCTCCGGTTCGTTGGAGTGGGGGTTTCGGATCGGGATACATTGGCGAATGCCATGCGCCGTCATCAGTCATGATAGATGAGCCCTTGCGGCCATCCGTCACGACGGCGATTTTCGGTCCGAGCGCGCGGATGCCTTGCATCAGCTCGTTTGCATCGGTGCTTTTTGACCCCAAGATGCGCTGGGCTTCTTCCTTATTGCAGAAAAATATTTCAGTCCGCGCATAAATATCTTTTAAGGCTTCTTTTCCCATCCTCATCTGAAACGTGCCCGGCTGGAACGCGAGTTTGACGCTCGGGTGCTCGATCAAATATTTGGAGATTTCCGCGTGGTAAGTTACTGCTGCGTCACCTTCGCTCATTGAAGAGAGATATAGCCACTTCGGTTCCTCAGCAAGTGCGGGGAATGAGTAGGCGTAGTGTTCGTGCTTAATGAGGATCGTTCTATCAACCTCGTACCATAAGACGTAATGATAGTTCGTTTTGTTTTTGGGGTCTTTTACCATGAGAGATGTGTCGACCTTGTCTTTTTCGAGCGCGGCGTAACAGGCAGCGCCGTCGGCATCGTCGCCGACGTATGCGCGAAGGGCTGAATTCAGACCAAGACGAGCCGCAGAAACGGCAGCATTTGCAGCGTTCCCGACCGCGGGAATAACCTCGACGAATTCGTAGGGGATCTTGTCTCCATAACGCATGCATATCTCGCAATCTTCGTCATTCAGATCACAGTGAACGCGCGCATCTTTGAGGCGGATAAAGGCATCAATCGTTGTATCTCCTATCGCTAAAAAGTCATGTTGCATATGGGAGAAATTGTAGCACAGCAGGCTTGGTATACTTGTGGACGAGTTAGTATGAATAATCCCGCGCTTTTTTTAAAAAAGTTCCTACGCTATGGGACAACCATCGCGAGCGTTGCACCCAGCAGTGTCTGGCTTTCACGAGCGACGATCTCTACGATTGATTGGTCATGTCCGCGGATAATTCTTGAACTTGGCGCTGGCACCGGTCCAATTACGGCTGAAATACTTAAAAAAGCGACGCCAGAGTCGAGAGTGATAGCGGTAGAACAGGACGCGGATTTTGCGGCGCATTTAAGAGTCCGGTTCTCACGATACAAAAATCTTGAGATAATTCATGGCGACGTATCAGAGCTCGCTCGCTACCTAAAAGGGAGGGGCATTGATAAGGTGGACTACATCATCTCCGGTCTCCCCGTGCCTTCATTTACAGGGGAGGCGCAACAGGCCCTTTTTAGATCCGTTAGAGCAGTCTTAAAGCAGGATGGCAGCTTCAATCAAATAACTGAATTTCCCCTCCTCTATAAGCGCATATACAAAAAATGGTTCAAAGATGTGCGATTTATTTTTGAGCCTCGTAACATACCGCCGGCAGGGGTCTACATATGCAGGAATATGCAAGAGCCGTAATTCGTTGCAAAACGGCGCTGAATCAGTATAATCCAAGCCCATGTTATCGCTTGCAGTAAAACCTAGAGATGAGAAAGAAACACCCGACGTACTGCGCAAGCGGGGCGCTATTCCTGCTATTTATTACGGGCCTAAGGAATCGGCGACATCGGTTGTTATAGATTCTCTCGCGTTCGACAAAATATGGCGCGAGGCGGGCGAGACCACTATCGTGAATTTGATCGGTATCGGCGAAGAGAAACAGACACTTATTCACGACGTGCAATTTCATCCAGTGACTGACAGGCCGCTGCACGCAGACTTCTACGTTATTGAAAAGGGTAAGAAAGTAACTATTAAGGTCCCGCTTGAATTTACAGGGCAAGCTCCTGCGGAGAAGGCTGGGCATATCGTCGTGAAAGCGCTGCACGAGGTTGAGATAGAAGTTGCACCAGCGGAATTGCCGCACCACCTGTCTGTTGACCTATCCAGCCTTGAAAACGTCGGCGATCACATCACCGCCTCGCAGATAAAGCTTCCATCATCCGCGAAACTTCTCACCGGTTCCGACGAGATAATCATTTCTATAACTGAATTCAGAGAAGAGAAAGTTGAAGTGCCCGCTGCGGCTCCAGTAGAGGGCATTGCACCTGTGGAAGGCGCTGCACCAGCAGAAGGTGCCTCTGCCGCACCCGCGTCACCGGAGGGCAAAGAAAGCAAATCGTCCTAGCGTCGTCTCTGGTAGAATGCAGGAACGTATGCTGCGACCGAGCGTCGAGCGAGGAAATACTGAGTGTAGCAGCGCGAACGTACGCATCAGCGTTCGCTTTTTCTTTGTGTTCGCGGGTGTGGCGGCGCTGCTTATTGCATATGCGGCTCCTTTTTGGGCGTTTGCTGAGACATCTGAAGAGCGCCGAGCGAGACTTGAGCAGGAGTTGATGGAGATAGAAAAAGATATTGCGGCAAAGAAAGGGAATCTGACTGAACTCCAGAGGCAGCGCACATCGCTAGAGCGCGATGTTGCCATTCTCGACTCAAAAATTGAAACAGCACGTCTTTCTATCAAACAGAGAGATATCTCGATCACGAAGTTGCGGGATGGGATTGCCGACAAACACAGAGCGATAGCGGGCGTTGACCAAAGAGTGCTCAAAAGCGAGGAATCTTTGGCACAGCTTATAAGGCGCACGCGCGAAATAGACGACGTGTCGCTTGCCGAACTAGCGCTTGGCGAGGGCACCGTCTCGCGTTTTTTTGAAGAGATAGACAACTTCGAGCAGATACAAAGTGCGCTCGATGTTTCTTTTAAAGAAATGGCTGTGCTTCGCGCGGATCTTGCGGCACGTAAGGAAGCGCTGGAGGGACAGCAGGTCGAAGAACAGGACCTGCGTCAGATACAGGTGCTGCAAAAACAAGCCATAGAGAAAGACGAGAAAGAAAAGAAAACAATTTTGACTGTCACAAAAGGCCAGGAAAAAGCGTATCAGCAGCTCATAGCTGAACGTGAGCGCCAGGCTGCGACTATCCGTTCGGCGCTCTTCGGCCTTCGCGACTCAAGCGCAATTCCATTCGGTAAAGCGTACGAATATGCAAAAGAAGCGTCAGCAAAAACGGGAGTGAGGCCAGCTGTCATACTTGCGATATTGAGGGAGGAGACGAATTTAGGTGAGAACGTCGGAACGGGAAACTGGAAAACCGACATGCATCCGACACGCGACCAGCCCGTTTTTGCGCAGATAACAGCTGAACTCGGGCTGAATCCGGACAGCATGCCAGTTTCGAGAAAGCCGGGATACGGGTGGGGAGGTGCGATGGGACCGGCCCAATTTATTCCTTCGACGTGGATTCTCTACAAGGACCGTATTGGTAAGGCCACGGGAGAAAATCCGCCAAACCCCTGGACGGCGAGGACAGCCATCTTTGCAACATCGCTTCTCATGATGGACAACGGAGCAGATGGCGGCACCTACGCAACGGAGCGAAAAGCGGCACTCAAATACTTTGCGGGAGGAAATTGGAGCAAACCTGCTTATGCGTTCTATGGCGACGACGTGATGGAATTCGCAGAAAGCTACCAGAGAGACATCAACATCCTCGAAGGCAAGTAGGGTGCTCGCAAGATGTGGGAATGCAGTTTTCCGAGTACGGATCTTTCTACCACAAGAGTACTTCGATTTTCTAAGACGGAATACCGTCAAGAAAATCAGGTCGTTGCTAGAAAAATCCTCGGATCCTCGACCGACGTCTGCGGAGCCCCTCTAAACCGCATTCCCACATCTTGGCTCGCTGGGGGTGGAAAGATGGTAACTTTTCCCCATATTGAGAACATTTGCGTTTTTGTGCGCTAATATTGAGTTATGACAAGAGCTCAAATGGATCATTCGGGATTGTTTCTTATTATTCTTATGCTTTGCGTTTCTGCTGTCGCCTTACCGCTTCGCGCGCACGCACAGGAGAATACAGTAACCTCCATTCTCCAAAGCGTTTTGAATCTACAACAACAGATCATGCAGCTTCTTACGTCGCCGACATTTTTCATTAGTCCGACTCTCAAGCGAGTCGGCATTGGCACGAAAACTCCGGTATCAACGCTGGACGTGAATGCCGCGGATGACGCCGACACAACGCTACTCGTGCGATACGCAGGGAACCTCGGTCATCGCGCTTCTCTCATACTCTCGAACAAAGCGATAGGGCAGTCGGAGGGAAGCGCGGGTATTTGGACCATAGTTGCGGGGAATAAACAGACAGGAACTCTTGGTCAGCGTCTCGGTATTTCTGGGCATAACGGTACGCCTGATCCGAACTACAAATTTATGCTTGATTTCAATGGCAATGTGGAATTAGGAAACGATATGAATCCTGCCGGTATCACGCTCTACGATACAGTAACGAAACAACCGTACTGCATTCGCATAACAAATGGCATGCTGACTCCTTCAGTCGGCAATTGTTCGCAGTAACTCCCAAATGGATGAGCTCGACCAACAACCTCTTCTCGGGACTACCGCTCAAGAGAAGTTGAAAGATCTAGCGGCGATATTGGGAAAGCGCATAACAAAAGATCCGCCTCTTGATGTGGGATGTATAGAAAAACTAGCGCACTCGTGATTTGCAGAAATGTTGAATTAGAGCGGAGTTCTCGATGAAATTAGATGCTTAGGCGAGAGAAACGTTGACTTGCTTCAAGCGTTATTTTTCAGTATAGTGCTCGCTCATGAAGAAGGATATCCATCCGGCAGACTATAGGCAGGTTATCTTCGAGGACGTGACTTCGGGCGCACGTTTTTTGATCGCTTCGACGATGAAAACCTCTAAGACATCAAAATGGGAGGACGGAAAGGAATATCCGACCCACGAAGTTGAAATCTCAAGCGCATCACATCCGTTCTACACTGGCACCGCAAAGGTCTTGGACACAGGCGGACGCGTGGAGCGATTCAAGGCTCGCCAGGCTAAGCAGAAGCCAGCTAAGAAGGCAAAGTAACCACCCTATACGATTGCAGCCCGCGAGTGCGGGCTGTTGCTTGTATACTGAACAAAAAACCTATGGCTTCAATAAATCCAGACGACTACGCGGACGACCACCGAGTGTCGTATTTGGTGTCGGAATGGAAAAAACTTACGCAAGCGGAAAAGGACGCAACAGAACTCATTGAAGTGGACCCGTCGATGAAAGATTTGGCGGAGAAAGAACTCTCGGAAATTGGGACAGCAAAAGAAGCGCTGATGAAAGATCTTGAGAAGATAGTCGGGGCAGATAACGAACGTGAGTGGCCCAATGAGGTAGTTCTCGAAGTTCGTGCGGGGGTCGGAGGCGAAGAGGCGTCGCTTTTTGCCGAGGAATTGGCCCTCATGTATCTTCGCTTCGCTGAAACACGTGGGTGGTCAGCAAAGAAGGTAGAAGAATCGAGGGCTGCACTCGGGGGCATAAAAGAAGGGCAGTTCCAGATAAAGGGAGAGAATTGCTATCGTGAATTGCAGTTCGAGACCGGCGTGCACCGCGTACAGCGCGTGCCGGCGACTGAAAAAGCTGGCCGTATACATACATCAACCGCCTCCGTTGCGATCCTTCCCATATATAAGCGCACCAAGATAGACATCAATCCGGCGGATCTTGAGATAGAATTTTCTCGCTCCGGCGGTGCAGGAGGCCAAAATGTTAACAAGGTTGAGACGGCCGTGCGCATTATTCATAAGCCGACGGGTATTGATGTGCGTTGCACGTCCGAGCGCAGTCAATTGCAGAACCGCGAGAAAGCAATGAAGCTCCTCACCAGCCGCCTGCAACAAAAGAAGGATGAAGAGGAGGCGAGATTGCGTTCAGCAGACCGTAAAGAGCAGGTCGGGACCGCAGATAGGTCCGAAAAGATACGTACCTACAATTTTCCCCAGGACAGGGTCACCGACCACCGGATAAAGGAATCGTGGTCGAATATTCCAAAGATAATGGCAGGAAATTTAGGTCCCATTATCGAGGCGCTGCACATACTAGACCCAGAATATAAGCCTGTTGCGACCCTCCAGTAATCCTGCTACAATCGCGCCTGCCCTGGATAGGGCTCTATTTTTAGATATGGTTACAGCTCAAGCAGAAATGAAAAGGCTCTATGACGCCGGGGCGCACTTTGCGCTTCCGCGTGCCAGGCGCCACCCTTCAGCTGTTCCCTTTATTTTCAACACAAAAGACCGCACCGATATTTTTGACCTGGAAGAAACGTCCAAGAGACTCCATGGTGCGCACGAATTCGTACGCGACCTCGCAAAGAAAGGAAAGACGCTCGTGTTTGTTGGTGGCAAGAATGAGGTCATCGCGGCTGTAAAAGAAGCGGCTGAACGAGTGGGCGCTCCATATGTTGCTGGGAGGTGGATCGGGGGAACACTTACGAACTTCAAGAATATTAGAAAGCGCATAGACCGGCTAGAGAAATTGATGGAAGAGCGTGGGGCAGGGCAGCTCGAGAAGTACACGAAGCGCGAGCGTCTCATGATAGACCGCGAGATCGATGAACTTCTAGGGCGGTTCGGAGGCATTGTATCGCTGCGCGACCTACCGGGCGCACTCTTTGTGGTAGATACGCGTCACGAGAATACAGCAGTGCGCGAGGCAAATCAGCTCGGCATTCCAGTTCTCGGGCTCTCAAGTTCCGATTGCGATTTCGCACTTATCCAGTATCCGATACCTGCAAACGATACATCGGTAAAAAGCGTCCGCTTCGTAACAGAGAGTATCGCTGACGCGTATCAAGAAGGGAAGGTTCCCGCGAAGTAATGCGGGAAAGACAGGCTGGACGCCGTTGATTAAAAGCTTTACGCTAGTTCGATATGGCTATCACTACGGATGTAATAAAAACCCTAAGGGATAAAACCGGTGTTTCCATCATGCAGTGCAAGAAAGCGCTTGAGGAGGCTGGAGGGGATATAGAAAAGGCAAAGGTTATCCTTCGGAAGATAAGCGCAACTATCGCGAGCAAAAAAGCAGATCGCACTCTTGGCGCGGGAACTGTCGCTGCGTATACGCATGCGGGGGGCGCTGTAGCTGGCGTTGTAGTGTTAGCATGCGAAACAGACTTCGTTTCGAAGAATGAGGGATTCATAAAGCTGGCCTACGATATTGCGATGCATGTGGCCGCGATGGCGCCGCAATTCAGGACAAAAGAAGATGTGAGGGACGCGGATGTCAAAGCGGCTCGGGAGGTTTTCGAGAAGGAAGCAGCAAACGTGCCTGATGGCATGCGCCAAAAGGTCATAGACGGTAAGCTGGACAGCTATTTGAAGGACAAAGTGCTCCTGGAACAGCCATTTGTGAAAGACCAGGCTCAAACAGTGAGACAGCTCATCGAGTCGGCTGTTCAGAAGTTCGGCGAAAAGATAGAAGTAGTGCGATTTGAACGCCTCTCGGTAAAATAGAGGTATACTCGTATGGTGGTCAGTGCAATAACAGTCTTCTTTGTGTCTCTTGCCGGCATTGTCGGCCTTTTCTCCCTCAAGGTGCTTGAGGAGAAGCGAGAGCGAGCATTCGTGTCTTCTATGCGCGATTCCATCGATTCCGTGGCACTGAAATTTAAGTCTTTGCTCCTTCGAGGGGAGATCTTTCTCTCGAAACTTCCATCGCTCTCGGCGTACCTCGCTCTTAAGGCTCTTGCCGCGAGTGCTGTAGGATTTGCGCGTCTCGCGCGAATGGCGGCAGAATCTGCGCACAGGCTTGCAGACTTTGTCTCGCACAAACACAATTTTGAACGGCGCGAGACGCGCTCGGATTTTTTAAAACAAGTGAGTGAGTTTTCCATAAAGCAGAATATCGTTTCTCCGGGGAATGTCCCCGTGGGGAAGGTGATGCACGATATTGATGTTCGAGAATAAACAGGGCAGAATAGCGCCACGCCGCCTTAGCTCAGTCGGTAGAGCAACTCTTTTGTAAAGAGAAGGTCCCCAGTTCGAGTCTGGGAGGCGGCTCCGGTATGAACATTCCTGAAGTTACAGATTTAGCGCAAAAAGGTGGGAAGTATTGGTACCTTCATGTTGCAAGGGCAACCGAATTAACGGGACGTGACCGAGTTCTGTATCGCGCATTCGAGATGCTGCCGGGAATTCTGTCGATAGCGACGCTGGCCGCCTTTGTGGGGCTTGCATTCCTAAAGCCAGTGTGGGCCGCATACCTCACTATTGTTTTTTCCATCTACTGGCTGTTCAAGACATTCTATATGTCGATGCACTTGCGGCATAATTTTCGCCGCATGAAACACAATCTTGCGCTCGATTGGAACGAGCGGCTTAACGTGCTTGGCAAGAGGCACTCAGATATCGTACATATGGTCATATTTCCTTTTTATATGGAAGGATATGAAGTCGTAGAAGAAAGTATGCAAGGGCTTTTTCGCGCAGCATGGGACCCAAAGCATATTGCGGTAGTCCTCGCAGTTGAGTCTCGTGCCGGCAAAGAACAGCTTGAAACTGCAGAGCGGATACGGACAGAATTCGAACATACGTTTCTCTCACTCATCATCACCGTTCACCCTGCGGGTGTTGCCGGAGAAATTCCCGGCAAAGGCTCCAATATTTCATTTGCCGCAGAAGAGGCAAGGAAGCTTATTCTTGATGCAAAGAATATTCCGTATGAACATGTGTTGGTTTCGGCGTTTGACATTGATACCGTCGTCTATGAGCAGTATTTTGCATGTCTGACGTGGAATTTTCTTACTGCCGAGGATCCGCAGCGCTCATCGTTCCAGCCAGTTCCGCTCTACAACAACAACATATGGGAGGCCCCGATGTTGTCTAGGGTCATAGGCTATTCAAGTTCATTTTGGCAAATGATCCAGCAAGAGCGACCAGAAAAATTAGCAACTTTCTCGTCGCATGCTGTCCCATTCCCTGCGCTCTATGAGGCCGGGTACTGGCAGCGCAATGTCGTTTCAGAAGATTCCCGTATCTTTTGGAATTTATTCGTGCGATATGACGGAGATTATCGGGTGATACCGCTTGCCTATCCCGTCTCAATGGATGCCAACGTTGCGCCGACTTTTTGGGGTACCGTAAAAAACATTTACAGACAACATCGCCGATGGACATACGGCGCCGAGAATATCGCATACATCCTTTTTGCGTTCACTAAAAATCCTCGCATCCCCCTTTGGAGAAAGATAAAGGCAGCCGCTGTCCAGTTAGAAGGTTTTTGGTCTCTCGCTACGCACCCGCTTATCTTGTTCGCCATCGGGTGGCTTCCTATCGTCGTCGGCGGCAGGGGATTCAACGCGACTGTACTCTCCTACAATTTACCCTTGATCGCAAAGGGATTTCTTACGGCCGCGATGTTCGGTCTCATCGTTTCCGCCATCATCTCTAGTTCACTTGTTCCCAGACGTCCATCTGAATACACTCGTCTACGCTCTGTTGCGCTCTTTCTCCAATGGATACTAGTTCCCTTTACGATGGTCATGTTTAGCTCTATTCCAGGACTCGATGCGCAGATGCGCCTTCTCACGGGCCGATACCTCGGTTTTTGGGTGACACCAAAGATGAGGGCGCCAAAGTGATGTCTCCACTTCAAGACCTGGCTACCGTGGATAACTGGCGGTAACCTGTCCCTATGCAGCCTCTCTCAAATATGAAAAGGCGTTTCTATCTCGTAGGACTTATCCTCCTTTTTGTCATTCTTTTGCCCATTGTTATTTTTTTTGCCGACGGCTATCGATATCGTTCTGGGTCGGGCTTTGTTCAAACAGGCGGAATTTATATTTCCGTACCGTATTCGAATGCCAATGTTTACTTTGATAGAACTCTGTATGGCAGGAGTTCTTTTTTGCGGCGCAGTTTCTACATTGATAACCTCACCCCCGGGCAGTACGTTATCCGCGTCGAGCAGCCAGGCGCAAATACATGGGAGCGTACTCTGTACGTAGAGCCTCAGCTCGTTACAGACACGAGCGCGCTTCTCGTTCCCCTCGAATTCGAAATGCTAAAAATAATCACAGCGACAAGCACCGCGACAACGACACGAACGCTTACGCGCACGGCATTTCAGGACATGCAAACTGTCTTTTCTAAGCCGCTTGCAACAACAACGGCGTCGAGCGTTGCGGGTCTCTCCGTCGTTCTCGAGAAAGGCAACGTGTATGAAAGGAGAAATCAAGTGAACAACATACTCCCCCCGAGCAATTTCTGCATACGCCCTTCCCAATGTGTCTCAGAGATCGCCATCGAGAACGGCCCTGATACCGCAATTTCGGCAGCATATTTTGGCGGCGGCATCATATATGCGATAAAAGAGAGGGGCGTCTTCTTTTCAGAATCAGATATACGGTTCGCACCGGTAGTTGTCTCTCTGTACCCCAAAAAAGGAGCGGATTTTCGCATCATTGACGATGCGCTTATCGTGAAAGATGAGGCCGCGTACTACGAGATTCTGGGGCTCTGATACGTTATACCCCGTGAGATAAATAACATAGAGTCGGTATTCAAAATCCGATTTTCGTCGCAGACTTTATAATAATATTACAATTTCGGATGTTGTTATCTCATGGGGTATACTGCGCGACATGAAGGGTCACATTCATCCCGTTTCTTCTCTCATTCGTGAGGCGAATAAGATATTCAACGGGATGGGCTTTACGTTTGCAGAAGGCCCGCTCCTCGAGGATGAAAAGCACAATTTTGATGATTTGAATGTACCCAAAGAGCATCCTGCAAGGGATATGCAAGATACGTTCTTCGTAAAGGACGAGCCTGGATTTGTTCTGCGCACGCATACTTCTCCTGTGCAGGTTCGCTACATGGAATCGCAGATCAAGAAGAAGATCCAACCGCCATATCGAGTCATTGTTCCGGGCAAAGTATTTCGAAATGAAGCAACAGACATAACGCACGAGGCGGAGTTTTTTCAACTCGAAGGCCTCGCCGTCGGAGAGGATATAACGCTGGCGAATCTTAAGGGCACGCTCGCGCGTTTTTTCAAAGAGTTATTTAAAGGGGCAAACGTCGAGATTCGTTTTCGTCCCAGCTTTTTCCCGTTTGTTGAACCGGGCGTAGAAGTAGACATGCGCGTCGTTGGCGAGAGCGCGCCGGAAAAATTGCGTGACAGATGGATAGAGATGATGGGTGCGGGCATGGTGCATCCAAATGTATTGAAGAATGCAGGCGTTGACCCGACAAAATATCAAGGCTTCGCATTTGGCATGGGACTCGATAGGCTGGCGATGCTTCGGTGGGGCATTGACGACATACGCTTGATGCATTCAGCAGATCTGCGGTTCATTAACCAATTTTGATATGGTTGAGCAGAAACAGCGAATTCAGTTCCAGAAGGATGGACCACGGACATTTGAATCGGCAGCGTCCCATGACGTAAAGCATCTTAAGGATAATCTCGAATTGTTTCTTTTCCACTTTCCACCCGAGAGTCGCAAGGGAGACGTAGTGCCGAATATGACGCTTCGTATCGAGAACGCAGTCAATATACTGGAGCGTTCGCCCAACGTCATGAAATTACAGAGCAAGAATGACCAAACAGTTTGCACAACGTATGCGATACCAAACCATAGTGCAGGCATGTTTTTTTTCGATGATGTGAACGGAGTGCTTGCAGGTATGGCATTTGTTGTGTTCTCGAGGAATGGAGCCATTGTAGCGCCGACTGTCGAATGGGTCGGGACTCTGCCGGATTTTTCAAATATGGGGCTGAATACCGAACGAATTAAACGTGTTGCTGCATATTGCCGGACTCAAGGATGGCCGCCGCTTGAAGCCACTAACGGGTTCGTGGACGATTTTGCACGCAAAACTTGGCAGAGCCTCGTGCAAGAAGGAGTTGTCGTCGAATATGAAAAAGATAAATTTCGCTTCATAAAGTGATATGAAGATCTCTCGCGAATGGCTGCAGACTTTCTTTGATGCTCCGCTGCCGGATGTGCATGAACTTTCTCGCGCGCTCACATTCCACGCTTTCGAGATTGAAAGCGTGGAAGCCCATGGCGGCGACTCTGTGCTTGATGTGAAGGTGACGCCGAATCGGGGACACGATTGTCTTTCGCATCGCGGGATTGCGAAGGAAATTTCGGCGATCTTGAATATCCCTCTAAAAAATGACCGACATACGATGTCGAACATTTTAGAGCGGAAAACGGACGCGGTGAAGGTTTCCATCGAAGAGCCAGGGCTGTGTGCGAGGTACGTTGCAGGATATATTAAGGGTGTGAAGGTAGGATTTTCTCCCGATTGGCTTAAAAAGCGGCTTCATGCGATGGGGCAGCAAAGCATTAATAATGTCGTGGATGCAACGAACTTTGTCATGTTCAACATTGGTCAGCCACTCCATGCATTCGATGCAGGAAAACTCCGAGGTTTAACCTCGGATCCCGAGGTTAAACCTCGGTATGCAATAGAAGTACGGAAGGCGAGGAAAGGAGAGAAGATGATCGCTCTCGATGAGAATGAGTACATTCTCAATGAATCGATGTTAGTGATCGGAGACAAATATGCCGATATATCGGTAGGTATTGCCGGAGTTAAGGGTGGGATGGCAAGCGGAATTGATGACACAACGGCCGACATTATCATCGAGTCAGCGAATTTTAATGGTGTTTCTGTACGTCGTACTGCACAGGCACTAAAGCTTCGAACCGATGCGTCGAGCCGGTTCGAGCAAGTGATATCACCGGAATTAGCAGCCTATGGCATGCGCGCAGCAATCGAACTCATCCTCAAGCTATCTGGAGGGGAACTGGTTGGATTTGCTGACGAATACCCCCGACCTCAAGAAAAAAAGAATGTTTCGGTCACATTGTCGCATATAAATCGTTTGCTTGGCACAGCGCGGAAGGCGAGCGAAGTTGAAGATGCACTGACGCGGTTGATGCTCCCCTTTGAAAAAAGTGGAGAAACTTATTCTGTTGCAGTTCCGTTTGAGCGGCTTGACATCACAATACCAGAGGATCTCATAGAGGAAGTTGGGCGTATTGTCGGATACGATAAAGTTGCAGCCGCAGAGCTGCCGGTATTCCCGAAGCCGGTGGAAGTCAATCAAGATTTTGCGGCGAGCGAACAGGTACGCGAAGATCTCATCGCGAAAGGATATTCAGAAGTGTACACGTCTGTTTTTGCGGGAGGTGGGGCACGACAGGTTTTAAATAAGGTTGGAGGTGGGAAATCTTATTTGCGCACGAATCTTAAGGACGGCCTGACCGACGTACTGGAGAGAAATATTCACAACAAAGACCTGTTGGGATTAAAAGAAGTGAAGCTTTTTGAGATAGGTACCGTGTGGCCTTCCGGTGGAGAGGAAGAAATTCTGGTCGGCACGATAAGTGAAAAAGAACAAGCGCAAGAGAAATCTCTTTCTCATTACGGAGCGAACGTGATGCCGGAAAATTTGCCTGTCTCGCAAACAGAACGTTACCAACCTTTCTCGCGGTTTCCTTCGATCACACGGGATATTGCGCTTTGGGTACCGAGCGGAGTGAAGCCCGAAGGTATCGAGTCCATGATCCGCAGCCATGCGGGGGAACTGTTGATCCGTATTGATCTTTTCGATCAATTTGAAAAAGGCGGAAAAACATCATTTGCTTTCCGTCTCGTGTTCCAATCGTTCGACAAAACTCTGACCGACGACGACGCAAATCACCGCATGGAAAGCATCTATAAAGCGCTCAGGACACAAGGGTACGAAATACGCTGAAAAATGGCTCAAATAAGCCAACTTTTCCACTGTTTACTGCTTACGGAATAAGCATTTTTCTGCTATACTCTCGGGGAGCGCGATGGAGCGTTTTTTCATTGAATATCATGGCAGAAACTAAGGAAAAAAAGGGTGCGTATGGGGCAGCACAAATAACCGTTCTTGAAGGACTGGAGGCAGTTCGCCGCCGTCCTGGAATGTACATAGGGACGACAAGTTCGACCGGCCTGCATCATCTGATATGGGAAGTCTTTGATAACTCGCGTGACGAAGCAATGGGCGGCTTCGCGAATGATATTGAAGTAGCGCTCTTGCCCGATGGTTCGGTCCGGGTTGCCGACAACGGCCGAGGAATACCAGTTGATATTCATCCGAAGACGAAAGTCTCGGCACTTGAGACGGTGATGACTGTTCTTCATGCGGGGGGTAAGTTCGGCGGAGAGGGCTACAAAGTTTCCGGCGGGCTCCATGGCGTCGGCGTGTCCGTCGTGAACGCGCTTTCGGTGAGCGTGCGTGCTGAAGTGCATCGGGAAGGAGGCAAATTCGAGCAAATGTACAAAAACGGAGGCAAGCCGGTTGGGAAAACAAAGAAGATCGCATCCTCAAAATTGCACGGCACCATCATTTCATTCATTCCGGACCCGACGATCTTTCCGGACCGTACGTTTAATTGGGATACGATAGTTTCGCACCTGCGTCAGCAGGCCTATCTCGTACGGGGACTTCGAATTTCGATACTCGATTTTCGCGGCATGAAGGATGTCGACCTGCCCGCGCGTAGCGCGCAGGCGGGCGACGTGGGAGTGTTTTATATGCGGGAACTAGGGATAGATGCTCCTTCAACGTCATTTTATTTCGAAGGGGGCCTTCGTTCGCTCGTTGAGTTTCAAAACAGACACCTCGAATCCGTACACAAAACGACATTTTATGTTGAGAAAGAGCAAGACGGCGTACAGGTAGAAGTTGCTCTGCAATATGTGGACGATATTACGTCCCGTATCTCCGCGTTTGCGAACAATATTTATAACAGCGAGGGAGGCATGCACATCACTGGTTTCAAGACCGCGCTTACGCGTACGCTTAATGCCGCGAGCAAGGGAAATGGGAATGGAAAAGAGGGCGAATCATTTACCGGTGAGGATGTCCTTGAAGGCCTGACGGCGGTTGTCTCTGTGAAGATGAGAGAAGTCCAATTCGAAGGTCAGACGAAATCGAAGCTTGGTTCCGTCGAAGCCCGTGGAGCAGTTGAAACTGTATTCGGTGAATCGTTTGCAGCATTTCTTGAGGAGCACCCAGACGACGCTCGCAGCATCATCGGTAAGGCAGCTCTTGCAATGAAAGCGAGAAAAGCCGCCAAAGCCGCCAAAGACTCAGTCCTACGAAAGGGCGCACTGGAGGGCCTCTCTCTACCGGGGAAATTGGCGGACTGCCAAGTCCGTAATCCTGAAGAGGCAGAACTATTCATTGTAGAGGGAGATTCTGCGGGGGGTACTGCAAAGATGGGTCGCGACAGGCGTACACAGGCGATATTGCCGCTTCGCGGGAAGATACTGAATGTGGAGCGGGCGCGGTTGGATAAGATGCTATCGTCCGAACAAATAAAGAATCTTGTTATCGCGATGGGAACCGCGATAGGAGACGTATTTGATATAACGAAACTTCGCTATCACAAGATAATCATCGCAACCGATGCGGACGTCGACGGCGCACACATCCGCACGCTTCTTCTCACAGTGTTGTATCGACACTTCCGTGCCATCGTTGATGGCGGTTATTTGTACATCGCTCAACCGCCGCTCTTTAAAATAAAGAAAGGAAAGGAAATATCATACGCATATTCGGAAGACGAGAAAATAAAGTTGGCAGGCAAGGATGTTCCACTTGAGGAAGAAGGCCAGATGGAAGAAGAAACCGCGGCAGACGAGGAAGGAGTTACTCCCGCGAAGGCTACAAGGAAACAAAAGATGTCAGTTCAACGTTACAAAGGTCTGGGTGAGATGAATGCGGAAGAGTTGTGGGAGACGACAATGGATCCAGCGAGGCGAATATTGAAGCAGGTAGCAATCGAGGATGCGCAGGAGGCTGACCGCACATTCGACATTCTCATGGGCACCGATGTTGCGTCTCGCAAGTCTTTTATTCAGTCTCATGCCAAGGAGGCGACGCTCGATATATGATCGCGAGCGATACGTAAAGCCAGGAGCAAGAAATTTCTTCTGCGGAATGTTGGGATCAGTACTGGTATGGGTAGTACGAGCCTTGGTATGGCGATGGATAGTATCCGAACCCGCCGTTTATCCATTGTGATGCTCTGTTGTTACTTTCGTTTGTTTCCGCGACGGAATTGTACGGGTCAACGGATACGGAGAATGTGCCGCCGCCTGGTGTTACTCGGTTGAATCGAAGCGTATTCTCGATGTGGTCGCCCTTTCCGAGGCTTCTCTGTTGTGGCGATGTGTACGGAGTGAGTGGGGACGTTGGCAATTCAGCAGTGAAGTACCACGCGCCCGATGGACCGCCAAGGTTCGCTATGTCGAATTTCACTGCGACCACTTCGTTGTCGGATGATGGTGCTCGATTTACGAACATTCCGCTGTATTGGTCTATCACACCTACTGCAATGATGCGGACAACGAGGTCAGGTTTTCCTTGTGATACTGCCGGCTGTGTTGGGGTTACTACGGGAGTAGAGGTTGCAGTCCCCGCAGCTGCGGGAGTGATCGTGACCGTTGCATTTCCTTGTGCTCTAACCGAAGCAGCCTGTGTCGACGTGCTGGTTGTTGTCGCCTGCTGGAAGATGACCGAAATCTGCACATCAACAGGCGAAGTGCCGGTGAGAACCGGAACAAGCTTCACGTTCTTTGCATTCGAGTCGCCGACTACCTGTGCAGAGCCGCAGGGAAGCGCACTGACGACGCCAGCGGCATTAATAGCGCGGAATTGGAAACCGTCGCGGCATTGATACAAAAGTGCAAAACTGCCGCTTCCTGTACCTGTCGGAATTGTGTATTTCCATGACAAATCGAGCGGCTGCCCTGATGCAACGCTCCGCTGGGAGAGTGTTATTTGGATGGTGCCGGTTGAGCTTCGGTTGAAGAGGGAAGAGAAACCAGATGATGCGATGTTCAAAAAGTGAAATGCGCCCCACACCACAATGGCGATGAGGATGATGAACCCAGCGACGGCTAGGATATTCGAGATAAGACCTGCGCGCTGCGGTGAGTGTTCTGACATATGGGAAATGAGTAATTATTATTGCAAAACTGTGGTACTAATAGCCCGTTTCCCTTGAGGCACGACATTTGTACCACATCGGAATCAGTTTGACAAGTTGACAAAAGTGATGTATTATAGCGACATTATGCCTCAGTACTCACACGACATAGGCACAAAAAAGGCTCCGAAATCGGTTTTTGTCGCCGCATCGGTGATGCTTTTCTTTCTGTCGCTGTCTGCTGCCGATTCTATCGGATTTGTTCCGTACTACGTCGATGGTTCAACGCCGCGTGAGAATGTTGCGCTCTCGAATCTACCGGAACTTGGAGAGGAATTTACCGAGCCTATAGCTCAAGACGAAACGACTCCACTCCAAAAGGGAGTCGAACCTTCGCATATTTCCATTCCAAAAATAAATCTTGATCTTCCGGTCTCGAACCCCAGCACACGCGATGTCGAGGCGCTGGACGCGATATTGAAGTCCGGTCCTGCACGGCACGTTGATTCGGCTCTTCTCGGAGAGAAAGGAAATGTGCTCATTTTTGGCCACAGCTCTCACTTGCCGGTCGTTCACAACCAAATGTACAAAGCATTCAATCGCGTGCCGGAACTTACCTCTGGGGACATAGTTACCATCACTGCGGGTGGCAAGGACTATATTTACAGTGTTACATCGCTCCGCCGAGCAGATGCGAACGAAGAGTTGATAGACGTCTCACGAACAGGTAACCGACTCACGCTTGTTACCTGCGACACGCTCACATCAAAAAGTACCCGCTGGGTATTGGAGGCGGAGTTGATAGGGACGTACTAAGTCAGTCGGATATTTCGGCGTCTATGCGTCAACTTCTGGTCCGCGCCTTGGAAACTGACGAGGCGCCGCTTTTGGTGCAAATTCAGGAGGTCTGGGCGCCGCTCTTGGCGCAGATTCAGGTGCCTTCGGTTCGGCATTAGGTGTCTTAGGTGCAGGTCTAGCTGCTCCTTCGGGCAAATTAAAATTCATCCATCCGATGCATTTTCTGCCGCTATCATCAGTTGTGATGAAGGTAGCAAATGTAGTTTTTTGCGTTACTTTCGTCATCGATACATCGATCTGTTTGACCGCTTTAAGGGCTGGGAATGCTTGCCAAATCCTTCTTTCTGTAAGTGCTGGTACAAGTTTTCTCGCGGGCGAGCCTGGAGCATCCATCTCAGCAAGCTTCAGCAAATTTCTCACCGGCGTCTTACTGGAATCAGTTTGCTTTTTTTCCCAGTCCCAAATGCATTTCACCACATCGCGCAGTTCCTTAAGGTGTTCATGACCTGGTGGCAGTGACTGAGCTTCAGCTTCGTTAACGGCATAGCCGTCGAGGGCTAATGCGCCGGCGGTCAAACCGACGCCTCCTAACACTCGGGCACCAGCTGCCACAACTCCGAGCCCTGCCAGTTTCGTAAATGCCCTTCGAGACATCTCACCGAATCCGCCTTGATTTTCAGTCATAAAATCAGATATATCTAATCAGTAACACGTTAAGCGTATGCGGAAGAAGGTTCAGTCGCAAGGGGTTGACAAGGATATCTTTTATGATAAAATGTCGCGGTTAATATAACACCATAGTTTCATCGTTATGTACAGTCATTATCGAGACGGTGTCGTGCGAGCGTTGACGGTTTCGTTGTTTGTAATTGCGGTTGTCCTCACTGCTACTGCAGCTTTTGCCGTTGTTGCTCCGCAAGGCATTGCGTTTGCGGAAGAGTCCGAACCCGACTGGGGTTCATGGGGCGGTGATTGTTGCACAGACGCTCCGTACTCCGAACCAGATTGGGGTTCATGGGGCGGTGATTGTTGCACAGACGCTCCGTACTCCGAACCAGATTGGGGTTCATGGGGCGGTGAATGCTACGACTGCGGCTACGATCCGAACGGCAACCCTGATGATGGTTGTTACTACGACTGTGGTTACGATCCGAACGGAAATCCCGTAGATGATGGCTGTTACGATTACTACTGCGGTGACGATGATGGTTGTGACTACTACTGCGGTGATGATGATTACTGCTGCGATGATTACGATGATGATTTTGGAGACGATGTCTTCTGTGATGACTACTGTGATGATGAGTTCTACGACGAGTATGAAGAGGGGACTTCGTTCCGCGACTCAAGCGGCGCACGTTACTCGTTCTCTGCTCCGTCATTCCGTTCTTCTCCGACGTCCTACAGCGCACCGATCCAAGTCTCGAATAGACCGGCTCCTAGCTACCCGAGCTATCCAAGTTACCCAAGCAATCCGAGTCGCCCGAGTCAGACTGTTCACTTCCCATCTTCGACGAACATCACGAACATCGACAACTCGATAAACGATAGCTTCAATACTTACAACAGCTACAACACGGCTATCGCACAATCAACAACGGGTGGTGCTGCGGTTGCTGCGGTAACTCCGGGACACACGGTTGCGTACGTCCTTCCGACCTACTCGTACACAGCGCCGACGTACACCTATACTGCGCCTGTGGTTCGAGCAACTCCTGCATACGTGGCACTCTCGCAGATACCGTACACAGGCTTCGACCTCGGCCCAGTTGGCAATGCTATCTACTGGATGTCGCTTCTCAGCTTTGCAGTTGCCGGAGCGTACCTCTTGGTCTACTACAATGGAGGCGCACTCGCCCTGGCCGGGCAGGCATTCGCAGGGATGAAGAGTTCGCGAAAGGAAGGGGAGTACACACTTCCTGAACTTCCGGTCGCTCCTGTAGTGAAAAAAGAAATTGCGTCCAACACAAAGGATACGATGAAATTCACTGAAAAGGGGATTGTTATCGACCGAAACTTCTAAGTCCGTCGCTCCCCTTGAAATGGAGTTCCAAAGTGAAAGCAGTGCCGCGCCGCCCCGAAAGGGCGGCGCGGCACCAAGAAAAAGATTGACTGTTGTTCTTTGAGATCGTAAAAGGTTCTATACTTTGGCAAGTATTGTTGTCTGGTATTTCCTTGCCTGGCCAATCGAACGTAACCATTTCGTTGTGTTTAGCTGGCTCCGCAAGGGGCGATTCCCTGCAACAACAGAAGGAATAGTGTCGTGAGAATCCAAATCCTCAAGGCGCTCGGTATGGCAGCTGCCGCACTAACGCTGTCCACTGCCCTGGGGCTGGCACAAAATGCCCCGTCAAAAGCCGCCGCTTTGGGTTGTGTTGACGGAACGGCCGTCGTAGATGTAGAGCCCAGTGGTCCGAAAGGATCCATGGCGTGGGGGACGTGCCTTTGGGTGCGTTCTACCTGCCGTGAAGGTTACGGGCACTGCGTTTGCGCCGCGGCCAAACACAAGGGAGCACGACCCCGTTCTGGGGTTTGTGAGCCTCTTCCCGAAAGGAAGTGACGGTGACTGTCTCTGGGGGGCGCATTCCCGCTCCCCAGCGGCATTTTTTCAGATAGGGTATGTTTGATCGACTTAGAGAAATATTTTCAATGGATGCACGCTCACTCGCGGCAGTGCGTATTTTTTTGGCGTGTATCGTACTTGTAGACCTCTCGACTCGTCTTGCGGACATCGCCGTCTTTTACGGCGACGCAGGTTTGTTCCCCTCTGAATTGATATATACGTTTTGGACGGGGAATCTAGTGTGGTCCTTGCATACGCTTTGGGGTGGACCACTCATTCTTCTTGTCGGACTTTTTTTCGCACATGCCCTTGCAGCAGTTGCACTTCTTGTCGGTTATAAAACAAGGCTCGCGACAATCATTACCTGGGTTCTTTTAGTCTCGCTTCACAATGCCAATCCTCTCATATTGCAAGGAGAGGATGTTCTTTTGCGCGCCGTTCTCTTTGTGAGCATCTTTCTTCCGCTTGGTGCTGCTTTTTCGATAGACAGTTTGCAGAGGCGTGAAAAAATAACCGGCTCTATTCTATCGGGTTGGACCATTGCGTTCCTCCTTCAGGATGCGTTCCTCTATTTCTTTGCCTCTATCTATAAGCACAGCCCGGAATGGCTTTCTGGTAATGCCATCTACTATTCTCTTTCAATAGACACCTACGCCACACCATTTGGAAGATTCTTGCTGCAATTTCCGGAGCTCCTGACGTTTTTGACCTACAGCATTCTTATATTCCAAAGCTTTGCGCTGTTTCTTCTGTTCTCGCCGTATCGCACTCCGTATCTCCGAACATTTGCTGTAGGTTCTTTGATATTCATGCACTCATCGCTCGCGCTCTGCATGCACCTAGGAATGTTCTCGTCTGTCGCAATTGCAACACTTCTCGGCTTCATACCTCCATTGGTTTGGGATTCACTGATCATCTATTCAAAAAAATTAATCCCGCTTGAGAAATGGAGTGTTCGCGTCCACAGACTGTTCAGCTCGAAAGAGCGGCAGGCGGATGATACTCGATTCTCCAGGCGCGTTGCGATGACAGTATCCCTCCTCGGCATTTTCTATATCACATATATATTTGTGTGGCAGTCAATGAACGTACTTAATCCGGGACAGTATGTGCCATTCAACTATGGTTTCGAAATGCCGGCAAAAGTGTTGCGGATAGACCAACGATGGAATCTGTTTGCTCCGAATCCGAACAGAAATGATGGTTGGTTGGTCGCTGTTGCAACATTGAACAATGGTGAACAAGTGGACCTTTTTCGTGGAGGCACACCCGTCTCATTCTCCAAGCCAGAAAAAGTCTTTTCCATCTATCCGAGTCCTCGTTGGCGTCGCTATGTCTTGCATCTCCGGAGTCAAGAAAATGCTAGGTACAGGCCGTACTATGCGCAATATCTTTGCAACTCATGGGATCAACAGCACGACATTGCAATGCGGGCAGACAACATTGAATTGATATACATGTTGGAGTGGACACCTGCTCCGGGCTCGCCGTCGCCGACACCTCGGCCCGTTTCGCTATTGAAGCAGGAATGTCTGGCAGGGGAATAACAGGTAGATAGTAACCTTGGGGCCTGTTCACAGTTGCTTTACTGGAATCCGCCGAAAACGCCCAACGCTCTTGGCGCAGGGATCGACGGGACGGCCTTTTTTACTGTACGTACTTGCTGAATAAGTTCAGATACATTTGGCACTCCTCTAACTAGGGGAGAATGAGGCAATTCAACATATTCAGAGGCACGAAAGGATGGTTGTGGCTGTACGAG